>JAEZXX010000031.1 GCA_023419535.1 Pseudomonadota bacterium
TCCTTGGGTGCGGGGGAAAGCGCCGGCGAGCCGGCGGGCGACGTCTCGCGGGCGCGGGCGACGCCGGCGAACGGCCAACGGGCTGCACTGATCCTCGACTATCAGGTTCCGCGCTCCGACCGTGATGCCGGATCGATTTACCTCGTAGACATGATCGAGCGTCTTCTACGCCGCGGATTCGACGTTCATCTCTCGGTGGTGGAAAGGATGGAGGGCGACGAGGCGTATTGCGAGCAGCTTCGTCGCAAGGGCGTGAGCGTGACCTATCAGGAGTACGTCGACGAACTGTCAGACCCTATTCGAGCGCTTTCGGACAGGCTGGCTCTGTGTTTCGTGACACGTGTCTACGGAGGAGGACGATACATCGAGCGTGTCATCGAATGGTGCCCACAAGCTCGAATTGTGTTTAATACAATCGACTTGCATTTCGTTCGGGTCGAACGGCAGCACGCGATATCTCCGTCCAAACAGACTGAAATGATCGCGCAGGAGACCAGAAGACGCGAATGCAGAGTGGCCGAACTGAGCGACGCGACGATTGTCGTCTCAACGGCCGAGAAGGCAATCCTCAAAGACATCCTTCCGAGCACGCGCGTGTGCGTTGTTCCTCTGGCCGCTGAATCGTTTGGCGGACAAGCCGTTCCCGCCTTCGCCGATCGCTGCAATGTCGGATTCGTAGGCGGGTTCCTGCACCAGCCGAACGTGGACGCGGTCCGTTACTTCCTCGACGATATCTGGCCGCTCGTTCGTGAGCGCCTGCCGAACGTGGAGTTCGAGATCGTGGGAAGCGATCTCCCCTTCGATCTGCGGGCTCGAACGGGCCGGGACGGTATCCGTTATCTCGGCCACGTGCCCGATCTACAATCTTGGCTGGGTGGGCTGCGGATGACCGTGGCGCCTCTGCGGTTCGGAGCCGGAGCCAAGGGGAAGGTCATCTCGAGCCTCGCGGCAGGCGTTCCGTGCGTTCTGACCTCAATCGCCGCCGAAGGGATGGGCTTGGGCAATACGGAGGTCTGCGTGGCCGATACGGGCCGGGAGTTCGCGGATCGCATTCTGGCCCTCTACGAGACCGAAAGCGTCTGGGCGGCCTTCTCTCAAGCGGGACTTGCGAATGCGGCCGGTACCGCCACTCGCGCGGACGAGGCCTTCGACGAACTGCTACTAGGGCTGGGGCTGTCCGTAAGGGACGTCGACGGTCCGCTCGCTTAATCTTACTGTTCTGTAAGAGGACCATCCGCCGAACCGGGGGGCTTTGCGATCAGGACTCATAGCTCACGGCCAGAATAGAACGAACGGCTGCCATCGCGATAGCGGAGAAGAAAACGGTTCGACAGCGGTCGTAGCGGGTCGCGATGCGCCGCCAGTCCTTGAGCCGGCAGAACATGACTTCGATGCGATAGCGGCGTTTGTCGTGTTTAAGAGGTGCGTTGCGAGACTTTCGGCCTGTAAATGCAAAGTTTGATGCCCTTCGCTGCAAGAGCGTCCGGAAACAGGTCGGCATCGTAGCCGCGGTCACCGAGCAGCGACTGCGCCTTGGGCAGATCGTTCAGAAGCGCCGCTGCCCCGGTGTCGTCGCTGACGGGCCGGCGGTCAGGAAGAAGCTCAGCGGGTGAGCGTTCCCATCCGCCACAGCATGAAACTTGGTATTCATGCCGCCTTTGTCCGACCGATCAGTCGTCCAAGCCCTTTTGACCGCCAGGCTTGATGCGGTGCGGTGCGCCCTCAGGTGGCTCGCGTCGATAATGAAGGTCCTGGGATGGGCGCCGCCTGCGGCCAGCCCTGCCATTAGCCGCGCAAAGACACCTGCTTCGCCCAACGCTTCCAGCGGTTGTGGAGCGTCTTTACGAGCCCATAGTCCTTGCGTGCATCGCGCCAGTGCAAACCGTTGCAGTTGACGAAGATGATGTCGCTCAGCAGGCACCGGTCATAGATCCGTGGCCGACCATCGTCCTTCGGAGAACGGCCGCGGTCGCGCCTTCTCGAGCCTCGCGGCTCCCGAAGATCTGTGCCGCAACAGATGATCGAAGAGACCGCAGCCCGGCCGATGGCCGGCTGGCGGAAGAGGGATGACATTCGGCATGAGCAGCGCCGAACGGGGAGGTTGACAAGCGCGTGATTGATATCGATAACATGAGGATGTCGGGGTAGATCCCGTCGTCCGTGGCGTTTCGGGGGCGGTTCAGTCGATGTATATTCGATGCGCGTTTTTTCGTGGTCGCGTCAGAGCCGGGTCGGAGGAGGCCTTCACGCGCTACGTGCGCGAGCGGCTCGTCCCTCTCTGGACGAGGTTCCCGGGCGCGGAGGAGGTGCGGGTCCTGCGCCAGAGAGAGGCGGATGTCGAGAACCCTCATTTCGAGATGGTTCTTCAGGTGCGCTATCCCACCCGCGAGGCGATCGATGTGGCGCTCGCCTCGGATGTGCGCCAAGAGTCGCGCGAGGTGACGAAGGGCCTGCTCGAGCTCTATGAAGGCGACATCTTCCACACCGTCTTCCAGGCGGACGACTACGCGCTTCCGACGGATTGACCGTGACGAGCGACGAGACCTACCGTTTCCACGACGATCGCTTCCGGTCCCTCGTGATCGGCCATGCGAAGCTCGAACGTCTCTGGACGGGTGGGCGCTGGGTCGAGGGGCCGGTCTACGTTCCCGCCGCCAAGTCCGTCCTCTGGTCGGACATCCCGAACGACAGCGTCCTGCGCTACGACGAATGCGACGGATCGGTCTCGATCTTCGAGCGGCCCTGCGGCTACCATAACGGTCATGCGCTGGACGGGGAGGGCCGCGTCGTCGCCTGCGAGCACGGCGGGCGGCGCGTTTCGCGTCTAGATCACGACGGCGTCTGGCGCAGCCTCGTCTCGCATGTCGACGGCAAGCGCCTGAATTCGCCGAACGACGTCGTCGTCAGGAGCGACGGCACGATCTGGTTCTCCGACCCGACCTACGGAATCGACTCGCATTACGAAGGGCACCGCGCCGTATCCGAGATCGGCGCGTCCAACGTCTACCGCCTCGATCCGCTGACGGGCGACGTCCGCGCGGTGGTCACCGACATGCTGCGCCCGAACGGACTGTGCTTCTCTCCGGACGAGAGCATCCTCTACGTTTCCGAGACGGGGCGAACCCACGATCCGGACTGCGAGCCCGCGATCCGCGCCTATCCCGTGACGCCCGGGGACTCACTCGGCGAGGGCCGCCTCTTCGCGCGATCCCCCAACGGCTTCTTCGACGGGTTTCGGGCCGATACGGCCGGCAATATCTGGGCCTCGAACGCCGACGCGGTCTGCGTCTTCTCACCGGACGGCACCCATATCGGTTCCATCCCCGTCTGCGAGATGGTGTCGAACCTGTGCTTCGGCGGCCCACGCCGCAACCGTCTCTACATCACTGCGCAGACCTCGCTTTACGCAATCTACGTCAACGCGCATGCTGCGGGTTGGGAGATCTAGAAGCCGATGGACACGCGAAGCGCGCTGCTCCCGGGAGCGATCCGGCCCGGCTGCGAGGAGGCCTTCTACGGTCTGGCCACGGACGGACTCATGCCCGTCCGGCAGGCCTTGCCGAACGCCCTCGCGGTGCGCGTGCTTCGTCCCGAGCGCGCCGAGGCCGACGTGCCGCTCCCGATCCTGGTGCAGCAAATCGACTGTCCCTCGATCGAGGCGGTGAACGAAGCCGAGACCTCGCCCGTGCATGCTTGCGGGGCCCCGTCGATGGAGCGCCTGCGCCAGCTCTTCGACGGCACACTGACCCAAATCGTCCACCGGCGGCCGGCATGAGCGAGAGGCCGCCGAAGGCGGGTCGGGGCGGAAAGGCGCGAAAGAGCGCAGATCCGGGGGCGCCGCCCAAGCCCACCATGCGCGACGTCTCGCGTCTTGCGGGCGTCTCCACCATGACGGTGAGCCGCGTCCTCGCCGGCCCGGCGGTGGTCGCGAAGGAGACGCGCGAGCGTGTGATGCGCGCCGTCGAGCAGCTCGGCTACGTTCCCGACCTCGTCGCCGGCTCGCTGTCCTCTCGGCGCACCAATTTCGTCGGACTGATCCTGCCGACGCTCACCAACTCCAACTTCGCGGACACCGCGCAGGGACTCGCCGAAGCACTGGGCGAAGGCTACCAGTTGCTCATCGGCTATACGCTCTACCGCGCGCGCGAGGAGGAGCGGCTGGTGCGCTCGCTGCTCGGCCGCCGTCCGCAGGCGATCGTCATCGCCGGCACGCTGCACACCGCCACGACGCGCCGCATGCTTCTGAACGCGGGCATTCCGGTGGTGGAGATCTGGGACCATCCCGACCAGCCTCTCGATCTGGCGGTCGGCTTCTCGAACTTCGAGGCGGGGCGGGCAGCCGCGCGGCATCTCCTGGCGCTCGGGCATCGGCGCCTTGCCGCGCTCGGCTCGCAGGCCGAGGGCGACGTCCTCGATGCGCGCGGCGAGGCCCGCCTGCAGGGCTTCGAGGCAGCGCTCGCAGAGGCCGGCCAGCCTGGTACGGTGCTGCGCTACGGCGCTGCGCCCGTATCCTACGGTCATGGCGCCGAGGCGATGGGGCACCTGCTTGCGCAGGTGCCAGACGTCGAAGCGGTGTTCGCCGTGTCGGACAGCTCCGCCTTCGGCGCCTTGATGGAGTGCCGACGACGCGGGATCGACGTACCGGGGCGGCTCTCGGTCATCGGCTTCGGCGATTTCCATCTCGGCCGGGAATGCGAGCCCGCCATCTCCACCGTGCGCGTCGACGCGCAGGGCATCGGCACGCGGACGGGCGAATTGCTGCTCGAGTTGTTCGAAGGAGCCGAGAGGACCGGCCCTGCTGCGTTCGACCTCGGCATCGAGGTCGTCGCCCGCGGCACGACGGCGCCGCGGATACCCGGGACCTGATGATCCGAAGGATGACAAAGATGCAGGACGGAACGCAAGCCGGGCGCGGCGTCGCCCTGGTCACCGGGGCGAGCGGAGGGATCGGACGCGCGGCCGCGTCGGCCCTGTCCGCAAACGGGTGGAGCCTCGTTCTGGCCGGGCGCCGGCGCGAGGCGCTGGAGGCGACGGCAGCGACACTTGCCGGCCCGGCGCTTGCCGAGCCGACCGACGTCGGCGTCGAGGCCGAGGTCGACGCCCTGTTCCAGGCGGCGGTCCAGCGATTCGGTCGCGTCGATTTCGTCTTCAACAACGCAGGCACGAACAGCGCTGCCGTTCCGCTCGACGAACTGCCGGCGGAAGAATGGAGCCGCGTCGTGGCGGCGAACCTCACCGGCGTTTTCCTGTGCATGCGCGCGGCCTTCCGCGTGATGAAGCGTCAGAATCCGTCCGGCGGACGGATCGTCAACAACGGATCGGTCTCCGCGCACGTCCCCCGCCCGAACTCCGCGCCCTATTCCGCGACGAAGCACGGCGTGACGGGGCTGACCCGCAGCGGTGCGCTGGACGGACGCGCCTTCGGTATCGCCGTCGGACAGATCGACATCGGCAACGTCGCTTCCGACATGACCGAACGCATGGGCCGGGGCGTCCTCCAGCCGGACGGGCGCATGATGCCCGAACCCGTGATGGCCATGGAGAACGTCGCGCGCACGATCGCGCACATGGCGTCGCTGCCGCTGGAGGCCAACATGCTCCAGGTGAACGTGATGGCGACGCAGATGCCGTTCGTGGGAAGAGGTTGATGACCGTCGGCGGACGGCAACGGAGGAACTGACGTGAGCATGGGACGTGGCAAGGGCATGGCCGATCTCGGCGTTCTCGGCATGGGAACGATGGGGGCGAATCTGGCTCTCAACTTCGCTGACAACGGCGGTTTCACCGTCGCGCTGTTCAACCGCACCGTGGAGAAGGCGCACGGCGTCCGCGAGGCCAATCCGAATCTCGCCGAGCGCCTTCGCCCGGCAGAGACGATCGAGGACTTCGTCGCCTCGCTGACGAGCCCGCGCGTCGTCGTGATCATGGTCAACGCCGGCGCCCCGGTGGACGAACAGATCGCCCGGCTCAGGCCGCATCTGGAGGACGGCGACATCCTGATCGACGCCGGCAATGCCGACTTCAACGAAACGGTGCGCCGATCGAGGGAACTCGAAGGCTCCGGGCTGCGCTTCGTCGGCATGGGGGTCTCCGGCGGCGAGGCCGGTGCGAGGCACGGCCCTTCCATCATGGTGGGCGGGGACGAGGACATGTGGGGGCGGTTGAGGCCGCTCCTCGAACCCATCGCCGCACGATACGAAAGCGCTCCTTGCGTCGACTGGATGGGGCGGGACGGCGCCGGCCACTTCGTCAAGACGATCCACAACGGCATCGAATATGCCGACATGCAGATGATCGCCGAGATCTACGGAATCCTGCGGGACGGCGCCGGGCTGGACGCCGGTAGGATCGGTTCGATCTTCGGACGGTGGAACGAGGGCGCGCTCCAGTCCTATCTGGTGGAGATCACCTCCGTCGTCCTGCGCGTAGCCGATCCCGAGACCGGGCAGGCGATGGTCGACGTCATCCTCGACGAGGCGGGCCAGAAGGGCACCGGCCGCTGGGCGGTGATCGAAGCCCAGAAGCTCGGCGTCGGCGCGACGACGCTGGAGGCCGCGGTCTCGGCGCGCGGCATCTCCTCGCGGCGCAGCGAACGCGCCCGTTCGGCCCAGCTCTTCGGCGCTATGGGGGACGACGCCGCCCGCCGTTTCTCGGCCGACGAAGCGGCTGTCGCGGAGTTGGAGGCGGCGCTGACCACCGCGAAGATCGTCGCCTACGCGCAAGGGTTCGCGACCATGGCCGCGGCCTCGCGCGAGTTCGGCTGGCGCCTGCCTCTCGCCTCCATCGCCCGCGTCTGGCGGGCGGGCTGCATCATCCGCTCGCGCTTCCTCGACGACATCGCCGGCGCCTTCGAAGCGAGCGAGACACGCGCCAACCTCCTGCATTCGCCGGAATTCGTGAGGCGCGTGCGGGCGGGCGAGGGCAGTCTGCGAGCGGTGGTCGCCAAGGCCGTGACCGCCGGGATCCCGGTCCCGGCCCTTTCGGCCGCGATCGCCTATCTGGACGACGACAGGCGCCTGCGCGGCACGGCCAATCTCATCCAGGCCCAGCGCGACCTGTTCGGCGCGCATACCTTCCGCCGGCTCGATCGGGACGGGGTCTACCACCACGATTGGCCGCAGGTCTGAGGCCTGGGCTCGGCTGAAGCCGTATCGCCCATCATGCCCGGGCGGTCCTGGCCTTCGGCCCCGCATATCAGGTCTTCGGACGGACAGAGGCCGCCGTCCGCCGATCCGCCCTTGTCCGGGCGGCGGCATACGATCATCTCCCCCCGGGTTCGTCGGGCGAGCGATCCGGGAACTCGTGGCCCCAGATCGCGGCATAGGTCGAGACCTGCGGCGTCAGCCGGCGGATCAGCGCGACCGCCACGAGCAGGGCCGCCCACCAGAGGGTGATGATCACCCACATCCACCGCGGCGCATTCGCCTGCCACAGTCCGGATGCGATCGCCGCGCAGCCCGCGAGCAGCGCCGTGTAGCCGAAGGTCTTGTGCAGGACCTCGAACAGGCGGCGGCGCGCCGTCATGTCGAAATGGTCGCCGCGCATCACGCCGCGGGGGTCGCTCGGCCCGCCCTTGGTGCCGCGCGCCAGACCGAGCGCGATCTGGACGAGGAGCAGGGCCGCGGTGCTCCATCCGAGCCATCGATGCCCGAGCACGGCCTGCGTGATCGTCGATGGGGGCTCGGGCATGGAGAGGATCAGCGCCAGCCCCCCGAGCGTCAGAAGCAGGGTGCTGTAGTGGCATCCGCGATGCAGCGTCCACCAGGTCCGGTTGTCGAGTTCGCGCGGCCAGTCCTGCCAGGGCGTGACCTTCATGTAGCGGGCCGCGAGGATGCCGACGGGGACGAGGACGCCCCAGCCGAGCGTCATCAGCCGCGCGTGCCAGCTCAGGTGCCAGCCGACGTCGTGGAGCCGGCTCGGATCGATCGGATCAAGCAGCCAGTCGAGCATCGCATCAGCCCTTCACCGCCCCCGCCGTCATGCCGGTGATGATCTGCCGCGAGGCGAAGAGGGTGAAGATGATGGGCGGCACCGCGAGGAGCGTTCCGGTCGCCATGATCACCCCCCAGTCGATGTTGTACTCCGTCAGCGAGTTCACGATCGTCACGGGCACGGTGCGCGTGTTGCGGTCCGACAGGGCGTTGCCGAGGAGGAACTCGTTCCAGGCGATGCGGAAGGTGAAGATCGCCGCGGCGGCGAGGCCCGGCTTGATGAGCGGCAGCACCACCAGGAAGAAGGTCCGGAACGGGCCGGCCCCGTCGACTCGCGCCGCTTCCTCGAGCTGGATCGGCACCTGCACGATGAAGCTCTGGAGGATCCAGATCACGAAGGGCAGGTTCATCGCGGTGTAGACGAGGATGATGCCGAAGAGCGTGCCGGAGATGCCGTACTGGAAGGTCCAGATGCCGAAGACCGGCACGAGGAGCACCGCCGGCGGCACCATGCGCATCATCAGCGTGGAGAGCGAGACGACGTCTCGGCCCATGAAGCGGAAGCGCACGAGCGCGTAGGCCGCCATGCAGCCGATGCCGAGCGTCAGCACCGTGGAGACGCTGGCCACGATCAGCGAGTTGACGAGCGCGCGGCCGAAGGTCGGGTCGCAGTAGCCGACATGCTCGGGCGCGTACCAGAGCATGTCGCACAGGGCGGCCTCGTAGTTGCGAAGGGTCGGCGTGAAGATCAGCCCGGCCGTGCCGGACATGATGTCGACGTTCATCCTGAGAGACGTCGTCACCATCAGGACGATCGGCCCGGAGGAGAGCACGATCAGGAGCGCGATGAGGGCGTAGTAGCCGAGGCCGGCGGTCGCCGCCTCCTTGCGGTGCGGCGGCCTGGTCCGGGCTGGCGCAGAGCCGGTGCGGGAGGCGACCGCTTCCGCGGCGGATACGGTGGTGTCGGCCATCAGACCTGTCTCCCTTCGCGCGCGGCCCGCAGACGCGCGGCGCGGGCCTCGGTGATCTTGGTGTAGAGGAACATTCCGAGCGTCAGCGCGAGCAGCAGGATCAGGAGGACGTTCGACATGGCCGCGGCGAGGCCCAGGTCGCGGAACTCGGATGCGGTTCGGGAAATGCGCAGGGCCAGGATTTCCGTCGACAGGCCCGGCCCGCCATTGGTGAGGACGAGGATCACCTCGAGCACCTTGAAGGCGTCGATCAGGCGCAGAAGCGCGGTGACGATGAGCACCGGCATCATCAGCGGCAGCTTGATGTGCCAGATGAGCTGCCAGCCGGTCGCGCCGTCGACGCGCGCGGCCTCCATCGCCGAGGAGGGGAGGGACTGGAGCCCGGCGAGCGCCAGGATGAAGATGAAGGGCGTCCACTGCCAGACGTCGGCGATGACGATCGAGACGAAGGCCCAGTTGCCGTCCGACAGCCACGGAACCGGTGAGATGCCGAGTTCGCCGAGGGTCCGGTTCAGGATGCCGACGCTCGGATGGTACATGTAGCGCCAGACGAGGCCCACCACGATGGGTGCGATCATCATCGGCAGGATGAACACCGTGCGCAGCACCGACATGCCACGCAAGGGCCGGTCGAGCAGGAGCGCCAGGCCGACGCCGAGCACCAGCTCCACCGAGACGACGATCGCCGCGAAGCGCAGCGTGACCCAGAAGCTTTCCCGGAAGGCCGGGTCGCCGAGGAGCTGGGCGTAGTTGGCGAGCCCCACGAACGACGCCTCGCCGATGCGCTGGCTCGGGTTCCAGTTCAGGAAGCTCGCCCAGACCATGTAGCCGATCGGGTAGAGGAGGGCCGCGCCGAGGATGAGGATCGCGGGTGCGAGGAACAGGTAGGGCGTCAGGCGGTTGGCCGCGTTCATGGGACAAGCCTTCTGGGGACGGGGGCCGCTATCGGTCAAAGGGCGCATGTCGGCACCGCCGCCGCATCGACCGGGCGACGGGGATGCGGCGCGGGGCGGCCCTGCCCGCGCCACTCCGCTTCCTGGCGTCAGTTCGAGCCGGGCGCTGCCTCGACCCAGGCGTAGTAGCCCGCCGTCTCCATGGCGGAGCGCGTTCGCTCGGCCACCGCGTCGAGACCTTCCTTCGCGTCGAGCCCTTCGGTCAGGACCTGCGAGAGCGTCGTACCGAGGTCGGCGTTGATCGAACCCCAGACCGGGATGATCGGACGCCAGTCCGGATCGGCGTACTGGAGCGCCTCGCCGAAGACCTCCAGATGCGGGAAGCGTTCGAGCACCTCCGGGTCCTCGTGGGTGGAGATGCGCGAGGGGTTGCCGCCGGCGAGCGCGATCTTCTTGTCGGTCTCCTTCGAGGTCAGCCACTGCATCAGCAGGAAGGCCGCCTCCTTGTTCTGCGCGTTCGTCGGGATGGCGATACCGAAGCCGCCGGTCTGGCTCGCGCGCCGCTCGCCCTCGGGATGCAGCGCCCAGCCGACCTTGCCGACGACCTGGCTTCGCGAGGGGTCCTCGACCTGGCCGGCGAAGACGGTGGAATCGAGATACATGGCCGACTGGCCCTGGAGGAACGAGGCTCCCGCTTCCGCCAGTCCGAAGTTCTGCGCGCCCTGCGGTCCGCAGGAGACGATCGTCTTCAGCGCCTCGCCGGCCGCGACGCCGGCCTCGTCGTTCAGGACCGGCTGCCAGTTCTCGTCGAAGATCGCCCCGCCGAGCGGCGAGAGATGGAGAAGGAAGGCGTGGGCCGCATGGTGGCCGGACGCCGCCCGCGAGGCGAGCCCGCCCATGCCGGGTTCGAGTTCGGGAATGCGGCAGGCGAGATCCAGCAGTTCGTCGTAGGTCTGCGGAACCGAGAGGCCGTGCTTCTCGAAGATGTCCGTCCGGTAGCCCAGGATCGATGTCTCGGCCCCGAACGGCACGCCGTAGAAGGACGCGGTCGGGCCGGGAAGATATCCCTTCTCGCCCCCCACAAGGCTGATGTTCTGGACATAGGCCGGCACGAGATCGGCCGCGTCGTAGGCGGGATCGGCGAGCGCCGGGTTCATGAAGTAGCGGGCGAGGTTCTCCAACTGGCCCGCATAGACGTAGTCCGCCTTGGAGAAGACGACGTAGGAGATGAGGTCGTAGTCGCCGGCCGGCTTCGTCAGCTCCAGCGTCTGGCGCTCGCGCATGCGCAGATATTCGAGCTGGTCGACCTCCACCTCGATGCCGGTGAGCTCGGTGAACTCCGGCAGCACCTGCATGACCGCGTCGTAGTGCGGATGGGCCGGGAAGCTCACCACCAGGGTCGTGCCCTCGTAGGGCGCGTAGGGGTTGGCCGCGGCCGCAGCCGTCAGAGCCGAGCTCGCCGCCAGCGCCAGGAGCACCGTCTTCGTCAAAGTCCTCATGCGTGGTTCCTCCCAGAAAGATCAGTGATGAGTGATGGTTCAGACCCGTTCGCCGCTCGTGCGATCGAAGAGAAGGATCTCGTCGGCGAGGACGCCGAAGGTGCGCGTCGCCCCCACCTTCATCCGCGTCGCGCTGGTGATCTCCACCGTCACCTCCTGCCCGCCGCAGCGGGCCAGGAGCACGGTCTGGGCGCCGAGATACTCGGCGACCTCGATCCTGAGCTCGATCGGCTCGCCCTGCGCCGGATCGGCGGTGAAGGACGACGGCCGGATGCCGGCCGTCACCGCCCGCGAGCGCAGGGCGCCGAGGTCGGCCGTCGTGGCGATCGGCAGGCGGAAACCGTCACCGCGCAGCCATGTCCGCCCGTCCTCTTCGGCGATCTCGCCGTCCAGGAGATTGATCGTCGGGCTGCCGATGAACGCGGCGACGAAGGTGTTGCGCGGCTCGCGGAAGAGCTCCTCCGGCGTGCCCTGCTGCTGGATGCGTCCGTCGGACATGACCACGATGCGGTCGCCGAGCGTCATCGCTTCGATCTGGTCGTGCGTGACGTAGACCATGTTCTTGTCGATCGTGTCGCGCATCTGCGCCAGCTCGGTGCGCATGCGCCCGCGCAGCTTGGCGTCCAGGTTCGACAGCGGCTCGTCGAAGAGGAAGGTCGAGGCGTCGCGCACCATCGCCCGGCCCATGGCGACGCGCTGGCGCTGGCCGCCGGACAGGGCGCCGGGCTTGCGGTCCAGCAGATGCGAGATGCCGAGAGTCTCGGCCACCCGCCCGACGCGGCGGTCGATCTCGTCGCGCGGCACGTTCTGGAGGCGTAGCGCGAAGGACATGTTCCGGGCGATGTTCATGTGCGGGTAGAGCGCGTAGTCCTGGAACACCATCGCGATGTCCCGATCCTTCGGCTCCAGCCGGCTGATGGGCCGGCCGTCGAAGAAGATCTCGCCGCCGCTGATGGTCTCCAGCCCCGCCAGCATGCGCAGGGTGGTCGACTTACCGCAGCCGGAGGGGCCGACGAGCACGGTGAACTCGCCATCCTTCAAGTCCAGGTTGAACGGGGGCAACACCTCGTGATCGCCATAGGATTTCGAAACCTGGTCGAATACGATGTTCGGCATGGCACGTGCTCCTCCCGGTAGCCCTTCCATGAAAAAGGTAGGACGGCGTCTTCGGAAGAGCCAAAATCCGCAGATTGCGTTAGCGATAACGTCGGGGCGTCTCGCCCGGCGCGTGTGCCCGTGAGGGTGAGGGGGCGAGGGCCGGACATGAGAAAGCCGCGCATCGAGGACGTCGCAGCGGCGGCCGGCGTCTCGCCGATGTCGGTCTCCCGCGCGCTGCGCGGGATCGAGGGCGTGTCCCCCTCGACCAGCGAGCGCATTCTGCGGGCGGCGGCGGAGCTGGACTACGTTCCCGACAGCAACGCCCGCGCCCTGTCGACGGCGCGTTCGGCGATGGTCGCAGTCAGCCTCCCGACCCTCTTCAACGACGTCTTCGCCGACATCCTTTTCGGCATGCGGCGAACGCTCGAACAGGCGGGATACGCGACGATTCTCGACACCAGCGACTACGACACGGACCGCGAGCTCGCATGGTACGGGCGGGTCCGGGGCTGGCGTCCGGCCGCTTTCGTCCTGACCGGCACGGACCATTCGCCGACCCTGCGCGAGCAGCTTCGGTCCGACGGCCTGCCGACGCTGGAGGTCTGGGACGTGTGCGACGACCCGATCGACATCTGCGTCGGGATCGACCACCGAAGCGCGGGTGCGGGGTTGGGGGCGCGCGTTGCCGAGCTGGGCTACAGGGCGCCGGCTTTCGTCGGCTCCGCGCCGGGCCTCGACACTCGGGCCGACCGGCGTGCCGAAGGCATCTCCGAGGCCTTCCGGGAAGCGGGCGGCCGGGCGCTGACACGGATCGTGGTGGAGAACGAGAACGCCTTCGTGGCGGGTTCGCTCGGCTACGGGCTTCTCGATCGGCGCGACCCGCCCGACGTCGTCTTCTTCCTGAACGATCACATGGCGTTCGGGGGCCTCGTCGCCGCCCTGACGGCCGGCGACGACGTTCCCGGATCGCTCGGGATCGTCGGCTTCAACCGGCTGGATCTCACCTGCGTCCTCGACCGTCGGATCACGACGATGGAGACGCCGCGCCGGCAGATGGGGCTGGCGGGCGCCCGCAACCTTCTCGCGCGGCTGCACGGGGTTCGGCCCGAGCGCACGGTCACGCTTCCCTGCCGCGTCGTCCTCGGCGACACGACGCGCACCCTGTGAAGGAAAGGGTTCGGCGGGTGAGCCGCCCGCCGAACCGCATCACGCCCGTCGCCCGAACGGACGCAGGGGGCGCCTCAGCCCCCCGTCACGCCCCAGATCTGGCGATACGCGTCGCGGTAGCCGTTGTCCGGGTCGAAGGTGTTGTTCTGGCCGCCGTCGCTTTCGACGTTCTCCTGCGTCACGACGTGGAGCGGCGTGGTGTAGCCCGACCAGTCGGCGTCCTGCATCGCGCGGTTCAGCTCGTCGACGAGCTGCCAGCCCTGCAGGTTCAGCGGCTCGGCCACGGTCACCGCCTGATACTGGTTCGCCCGGATGCGCTGGTAGGCGCTCTCGGAGCCGTCGCCGGCCGCGACCGCCTTCGGGTTGGATTCGGGCGAGATACCCGCCGAGGCGAGGCTCGGGCCCATGAAGTCGAAATAGATGTCGTTGATCGCCAGGCTGTGGGTCCACTGCGCGCCGTGGCGCTGCAGGAGGGCGGTGGTCAGCGTCGGCATGCGGTTGGACGTGTCGGCGATCGGCGTGTCGACATATTCCAGGACCGTGCCGCCGAGCTCCTCGATCGTCCGCTTCATCTCGTCGGCCTTGGCGACGGCGATCGCGTAGGTGGAATCGGTGAAGATGACGACGCCGGGTTCGCCCTCGGCATCCACGAACGCCCATTGCGCCGCGGCCTTGGAGACCTCCATCGGGTCGGTCGTCACGTTGACGAAGAGGCAGGCCTGCTCGTCCGGCCCGCTGCCCGCGCCCGAGTGCCAGGCGACCATCGGGATGTCGGCGTCGCACGCCTGCTGCAGAGCGGCCTGCTGCTCCACGGCGTTGAAGCCGTTGATGATGATCCCGTCCGGCTGGAGCGCGAGCGCCTGCCCGAAGGCCGCGGCGCGGCCCTGGATCGAGCCGGCGCCGTCGATGACGGTCACGGTCCACCCGGCCGCCTCGGCCGCCTCCTCGATGCCGGTCGTCACGCCCAGAACGCCGCCGTTGCGAAGGTCGGCGGCCAGCACCACGATCTCCCGGTCGGCGGCGATCGCCGGGCCTTCGGTCGGCCCGTCCCATTCGGTGACCGGCTGGGAATAGCGCTCGACGCTGGCCCGTGCGGTCTCGAGCGCGTCCTGCGCCAGGGCACCCGTCGCCAGCGCGGTGGTCGCCGCGAAGGTCATCAGCGTGAGCGCGATTGTCGATCTCGTCATGTGCGTGTTCCTCCCTTGGATGGTCATTTCCTCACCGCGCCCTTCTTGCGCTGGGCGTAGCCGGCGATGCCGATGGCGATCAGGAGCGTGGCGCCGTTGAACATCGGCTCCACCCAGAAGCTGCCGCCGAACTGCTGGATGCCCGAGATGCCGACCGCCAGGATCACCACGCCCACCACCGTGCCCCAGACGTTGACGCGCCCGGGCTTGATCGTGGTGGAGCCGAGGAAGGCGCCGACGAGAGCGGGCAGGAGATATTCGAGGCCGACGCTGGCCTGGCCGATGCGAAGCTTCGAGGCGAGCAGGACGCCTGCGACGGCGGTCAGGACGCCCGAGGCGACGAAGGCGCCGACGACGTATTTGCGGGTCGGGATGCCGTTCAGCTCGGCAGCGCGCTGGTTGGCGCCGATGGCGTAGAGATATCGGCCGACCGGAGTGAACTCGAGGACGATCCACATCGCGACGCTGATCGCGAGCACGTAGAAGCCGGCGATCGGCAGGCCGAGGACGAAGGTGCCCGACAGCGCGTAGAAGCCGTCCGGCACGACGCCGACCACCTGCCGGCCGCCCGTGTGCCAGAGCGCCAAAGCGTAGAGGACCGTGCCGGTGCCGAGCGTGGCGATGAAGGCGTCGATGCGCGCGACCTCCACGAGGAGGCCGTTCAGAAGTCCGGTCATCGCGCCGAGGAGGACGACGATCGCCACCGCCAGCGGCCAGGGCAGGCCGAACGAGGTCTGCAGCGAGATGGCGAGCACGTGCCAGAGCACGATGCCGTAGCCGACGGTCAGGTCGATGCGCCCGGCCACCATCGGGATCATCGCCGCCAGCGCCAGAAGCGCGATCATCGACTTGTCGGAGACGATGGCGCGAAGGTTCAGGAGAGTCGGAAAGGTGTTCGGCAGGACGATCGAGAACAGGACGATGAGCAGGACCGTCAGGATCACCAGCCCGTAGACCGGCACCAGCCGGGCGATGCGCGCCCCGGTGCCGAGGCGGTTCAGTTCGTCGCGCGTCGGCTCCAGCGCGTCGGACCGGATCGAGTTCATGCGAGAATCCTCCCTGAAAGGCGCCTCAGGCCGCGCGTTCGCTGGCCGAGGCCGCCGCGATCAGCGCCTCGGTCGACAGTTGCGTGCCGCTCAACTCGTCCACCACGCGCCCGCGGCTGAACACGACCGCGCGATGGCAGATGTTGGCGACCTCCTCGAAATCGGTGGAGACGACGAGGACGCCCATGCCCGAGCCGAGCGCCTCGAAGAGAAGGTTGTAGATCTCGGCCTTGGCGCCGACGTCGACGCCCGCCGTCGGGTCCTCCGCGATCAGGAAGCGGCGGTCGGAGCCGAGCCAGCGCGCGAACACGACCTTCTGCTGATTGCCGCCGGAGAGAGCTTCGATGGCAAGCGTCGGGTCGTTGGGCGAGAGGCCGACGCGCCGGCCGAGTTCCAGCGCCTCGCGCTCCTCGGCCCGCGGCGTGCGCAGCTTCAGCATCGGCCGACCGGTCGCGACCGGATTGAGGAAGGCGTTCTCGCGGATGGAGAGGCCCGGCGCGATCGATTCCACGACGCGGTCTCGCGCCACGAGCCCGATGCCCGCCGCCATGGCCGCGCGGGGCGAGGACAGGTCCACCGCCGCGCCGTCGAGCCGCACGTCGCCGGAATGGCGGGCGAGGCCGTAGAGCGCCCGTCCGATATCCTCGTGGCCCGCGCCGCGCAGGCCGACGAGCCCGACGACTTCCCCACACTCCACGCTGAGGTCGATCGGCCCGGCGACATCCGTGGCGAAGTCGCGTAAGGACAGGACCTGCGTGCCCGAGCCGACCGCGGGCCGCTCGAAGGCCCGCGCCTTGCGGCCGACGATGAGGGTGACGAGCTCGGCCGGGTCCGTCAGCGCGGTCTCGCGCAGGCCCACCATCTTGCCGTCGCGCAGAACGGCGACGCGGTCCGAGATGCGGAAGATCTCGTCCAGCCGGTGGGAGACGTAGATCATGCCGACGCCCTTGGCCTTCAGCGGGCGGAGCGCGGCGAAGAGCTTCTCCACCTCGTCGGCGGGAAGGCTGGCGGTCGGCTCGTCGAGGACGAGGAAGTCGCACTCCACCGCCAGCGCGCGGGCGATGGCGACGAGCGATTTCTCCGTGCGCGAGAGACTGGCGACGCGCGCGGTGGGGGCGAAATCGGCGCCGACCGTCTTCAGCGCCTCCTCGGCTTGCCGCTCGGTCGCCGCCCAGTCGATGCGCCGGCCCCGCCTCGGGTAGCCGATCGCCATCGCGATGTTCTCGGCGACGCTCATCCATTCGATCAGGCCGAGGTCCTGGTGGATGAAGGCGACCGCCTGACGCGTGCCGCTGTTGCCCGCGACGTGCCGGTACGGCTTGCCGTCCACGAACACGCCGCCGGCGTCCGCCGCGTGGATGCCGCCCAGAACCTTGATGAGCGTGGACTTGCCGGCCCCGTTCTCGCCGAGCAACGCGACGATCTCGCCGCGGTTGATCTTCAAGGAGACGCCCTTCAGCGCATAGGTTCCGCCGAAATGCTTCTCGACGTCGTCGAACAGTAGCCCGTCCTGCATCGCATCATCCTCCTCCCAAGTCCGGCCTGGATGAGTTACCGGTAACGTGAAATAGAGCGTGGCCGGACGATTGCGTCAAGGCGCAAAGTTACCGATAACGGTCAAAAGTCGCGGGGGCGTCGGATGAGCAGAATGGCCGGGCGCGGCCTTGCCGGGATCGCAGAGGCCACCGGCGTCTCCAAGATGACCGTCAGCCGCGTCCTTCGGGGTGCGGCCGGCTTCTCCGACGCCACGCGCCAGCGCGTGCTGCAGGAGGCCGAGCGGCAGGGCTACGTCCCCAACCGGCTGGCGGCGGCCTTCGGATCGCAGACATCCGAACTCGTGGGCCTCTGCGTGCCGACCCTCGGAGCTCCTCTCCTGGCGCGCGCGGTCGAGGCGCTGGCCGCGACGCTCGACCGCTTCGGCTACCAGACCGTGGTCGGCACGCACGAGGGGGCGGCGGACGTGGAGGAGCGTTGGCTTCGCTCGCTCGCCGCCTGGCGCCCGGCCGCCGTGGTGGTGGCCGGCTCGGTCCGGTCCGAGGCCGCGCTCGCGCTTCTGGCGCAGATGTCGTGCCCGGTGCTGGAGTTCTGGTCGGGACCCGCCGAACCGGTGGATTTCGCGGTCTCGCTCGACCATGCCGGCGACGGCGCGCGCACGGCGCGCTGCTTCCTCGAGGCGCGCCGCCGCCGCATCGGCTTCGTCGGCACCGTCGGTCCGGCCGCGGGTCCTCAGGCCCAGCGCCTGGAGGGCTTTCGCGCGGCGCTCGGCGATGCGGCAGTTGCGCCGGTGCTCCAGCTCCTCCCGGACCGCTCCGGCTTCTATCCCGGCCTCTACGGCACAGAGATGCTTCTGGCGCGACGCCCGGACCTCGACGCGATCTTCTATGCCGACGACGAGATGGCGATCGGCGGCATAGCGTATCTGGAGCGCAGCGGCCGGCGCATTCCGGGCGACGTCGCGGTCGCGGGCTGGGGCGGGGCCGAGGCGCGGGCGATCCTGCGCCAGCGGCTCACGACCCATGCCGTGCCGAGCGCCCGGATCGGCCGCCTCGGCGGCGAGGCGCTCTTGGCGCGCCTTTCTGGCCGCGAGGTCGAGGCGCGCCGGATCGTGAACGCCGAGTTCGTGCGCGGCGACACGGTCTGACGGCGGCGTCAGGCCGCCGCGAAGTCGATCTGCGCCTTGACTGCGCGCGAACGGTCGCCGGCGGTGCGGAACGCCTCCTCAACCTCGTCGAGCCCGAAGGTCTGGGTGATGAAGGGCTTCACGTCGATCAGGCCCTTCTGCATCAGGCTGACGGCGGTGAAGAACTCCTCGTGGAAGCGGAACGAGCCCTTCCAGTTCAGCTCTTTGGCCGTCATCGCCTGGAGCGGCAGCGTCATGTCGCCGCCGAGGCCGAGCTGCACGATCGTCCCGCCGGGCCGAAGGGCGGGGATCGCGCCGCCGAGGGCCGCCGCGACGCCCGAGCATTCGAACAGCACGTCGAACGTGCCCTTCTCGGCCTCGTAGGCCGAGAGGCTCTCGCGGCCGGTGTCGATCGCGGCATCGGCGCCGGCCCGGCGCGCCATCTCCAGCGTGAAGGCGCTGATGTCGGTTGCCACCACCAGATCGGCGCCCGCGCGCCGTGCGGCGAGGATGCAGAGTATGCCGATCGGCCCGCACCCGGTGACGAGCACGGAGCGGCCGAGCAGCGGGCCGGCCTGCCGCGTGGCGTGCAGCGCGACGGCCAGCGGTTCGGCCATCGCCGCCTCGCCGGGCGTCAGCCCGTCGGCGGGCGCGCATTGGGCCGCATCCGCCACGATTCTCTCGCGGAACGCGCCCTGGATGTGCGGGAACGGCATCGCCGAGCCGTAGAAGCGCATGTTCAGGCACTGGTTGAACCGGGCCTCGCGGCAGAACCGGCAGTGCCCGCAGGGCCGCGACGGCGAGAGCGCGACAAGCTGGCCGGGCGTCAGCCCGCTCACCCCTTCGCCGAGCCGCTCGACATGGCCGGAGACCTCGTGGCCGAGAATCATCGGCTCGCGGAGCCGGACCGCGCCGAAGCCGCCGTGATTGTAGTAGTGGAGGTCCGAGCCGCAGATGCCGCCGACGGCCAGGCGAACCAGCACCTCGCCGGGGCCCGGCTCCTCGACCGGCCGCTCCTCGACCCGCAGATCCTTCGCGGCATGGATGACGATGCTTCTCATCGGGCTTTTTTCCTTACAGAACCGGCGTCGGGAGCGCGCGGCCCGCGAAATGGGCTTCGAGGTTGTCGCGCACGAGCTGGCCCATCGCCTTGCGCGTCTCCACGGTGCCCGAGGCATGGTGGGGCTGGAGGAGGACGTTCGGCAGGTCGAGGAAGCGCGGGTCGAGCGCCGGCTCCCCCTCGAAGACGTCGAGCGCCGCCGCCCCGAGCGCGCCCGAGCCGAGCGCCGCGATCAGGGCGTCCTCGTCGACGTTGGAGGCCCGGGAGATGTTGACGATCATGCCTTCGGGGCCGACCGCCTCGATCACGTCCTTGGAGACGATGTGGCGCGTCTCGGCCGACGCCGCCAGCGTCACGAACAGGACATCGGAGCGGCGGGCGAGTTCCACCGGGTCGGCGACGTAGGTCCAGTCCGCCGCGAAATCCTTCGCAGCCACGTCGCTATAGGCGATGTCGAGGTCGAACCCGGCCAGGCGCCGCCCGACCTCGTGGCCGATGCGCCCGAGGCCCAGAATGCCCGCCCGCTTGCCCCAGACGCGGCGCTGCAGCGGATAGAGGCCCTTGGCCTTCCACGAACCGTCCCGCACCCAGGTCTCGGCGCCGACGATGCCGCGCGACAGCGCCAGCATCATCGCGACGCCGAGATCGGCGACGTCCTTGGTGAGGACGTCCGGCGTGTTGGTCACGCGGATGCCGCGCTCGCGGCACGCCGAAAGATCCACCGCGTCGTAGCCGACGCCGTAGACGCAGACGATCTTCAGATTCGGGCAGGCCTCGATCATCGCCCGCGAAGCTCCGAGCTCCCCGCGCGTGGCGATCGCCTCGATGCGCGGACCGACCTCCGCGAGGAAGGCACCCTTGTCGCCCGCCTCGAAGTAGCGGTGAATGGTGAAGGCCGCATCCAGCGGGCCTTGGTCCCAGGCAGGGTAGGGCCCGACTTGCAGGACCTGCGGTTTCGACATCGGATGCGCCCCACATTGACTTCTTTCTGATATCGATAACAATAACGCGGCATGCCTGGCAAGGAGGAACGATGAGCCTGGACCTTTTCGACTTGAATGGGCGCCGTGCGCTGATCACCGGTTCGTCGCAGGGCATCGGCATGGCGCTGGCCCGCGGGCTCGCGGCCGCGGGGGCGAGGATCGTCCTCAACGGGCGGGACGAAGCCAAGCTCGCCCGTGCGCAGGAGGCGCTCCGCGCGCAGGGCGCTGAGGCTTCGACGCTCGCCTTCGACGTCACCGACCACGAGGGCGTGCGTGCCGCGGTGGACTGGTTCGAGCGCGATGTCGGTGCGATCGACATCCTCGTCAACAATGCCGGCATGCAGCAGCGCGCGCCGCTGGAGGACTTTCCGGCCGACGGGTTCGAGCGTCTTCTTCAGACCAACATCGCCTCGGTGTTCCATGTCGGCCAGGCGGTGGCACGGCACATGATCGCGCGCGGCCGCGGCAAGATCGTCAACATCTGTTCGGTGCAGACGGCCCTCGCGCGGCCCTCCATCGCGCCCTACACGGCGACGAAGGGCGCCGTCGCCAATCTGACGAAGGGCATGGCGACGGACTGGGCGAAGTACGGCCTCCAGTGCAACGGCCTGGCGCCCGGCTATTTCGAGACGCCCCTGAATCAGGCCCTCGTCGACGACCCCGACTTCACGGCCTGGCTGTCCAAGCGCACGCCCGCCGGGCGCTGGGGCAAGGTGGAGGAACTCGTCGGCGCGGCGATCTTCCTCGCCTCCGACGCCTCCTCCTTCGTGAACGGCACGACGATCTTCGTGGACGGCGGGATCACCGCCTCGCTATGAGCGCGCGCTTCGTCGTGATGGGCGTCGCCGGCTGCGGCAAGAGCACGGTCGCCGCCGCGCTCGCGCTTCGTCTCGGCCTCGCCTTCGTCGACGGGGACGCGCTGCATCCGAGCGCCAACATCGAGAAGATGAGCCGCGGCGTCCCGCTCTGCGACGACGACCGGTGGCCCTGGCTCGCCAGGGTCGGCGAGACGCTGCGCGGCGGGCGTACCGTCGTCGCCTGCTCGGCGCTGAAGCGCAGCTACCGCAGTGCCATCGCGGCGCAGGCGGGGGCGCCCGTGACGTTCCTCTTCCTGCAGGGCGACAGAGAAGTTCTACAAGCGCGCATGAGCGCGCGGCCCGGCCACTTCATGCCCGCGAGTCTGCTCGACAGCCAGCTCGCGACGCTGGAGGTGCCGGACGAGAGCGAACGGTGCGTGCGCGCCGATATCCGCCGGCCGGTCGACGACCTCGTGGCCGGGCTCGTGAAGGAATTGGAGGAGAGACGATGGATCGGAAGCTGAAGGCCGCCCTGATCGGATGCGGCGCGATGGGCGGTGCGATCGGCGCGCGGCTGGCCGGGCAGGGCGTCGACCTCGCCGTGTTCGACCTCGATAAGGCGAAGGTCGACGCCTTGGTGGAGAAGGGCGCCAGACGGGCGGCTTCCGCGGCCGAGGCGGCGCGGGGCGCGTGCCACATCGTCGTCAGCCTGAATTCGCCGCGCATCGTGGAGGCCGCGGTCTTCGGGACGGATGGCGCGGCGAACGGCGCCGAGCCGGGCGCGCTCGTCATCGACATGTCCTCGATCGATCCGGACGCGACCAAGGCGCTGGCGGCGAAGGCGGCGGAGCGCGGCCTTCGCTGGGTGGACAGCCCCTTGTCCGGCGGCGCGCCGAAGGCAGCGCTCGGCGAACTGACCTTGATGATGGGCGGGCCGGAAGAGGACGTCGAGGACGCCAAGGTCCTTCTCGCCCACGTCGCGTCCAACATGACGCGCATGGGCGGGCACGGCGCGGGGCAGACGACCAAGCTCATCAACCAGGTCCTGTGCGGGCTGAACTTCCTGGCGGTGGCGGAGGCGACCAAGCTCGCGGAGGACGCGGGCGTCGACGCGGCGCGCGTGCCCGTGGCGCTGAAGGGCGGGCGCGCCGACAGCGCCATCCTGCAGGAGTACATGCCGCGCTTCGCCGCCCGCGACTATCGGCGGACCGGGCGCATCGACAACATGGTCAAGGATCTGAACGGCGCCCAGGATCTCGCCCGGCGCACCCATACGGCGATGCCGCTCACCGCGCTGTGCGCGGAGATTCACCGCATGCTGACCAAGGCCGGGCTCGGCGGGGAGGACCAGGCCGCCCTCATGGAGTTCTTCGAAGGGCCTGACAAGTCGATCGCCTCGCGATGAGGCGAGGGACCACCCGCAGCCGCCGGGAAACGGAACGCCGTGCGCCCGCTTGGTCGGTCGCGCGGCGTTCCGTTTGAGGGCAGGGAGCGAGGCGGCCGGTGCTCGCGGGGGCCTCGCGCCTATTTGATGTCGGACTTCACGAACTGGGCGAGTTCGGCCGTCTTCGGGTTCTCGAAGAGCTCGCGCGAGGGTCCCGCCTCGTGGATGCGGCCCTGATGCATGAAGACGGTGGTGTTGGCGACGCGGCGCGCGAAGCCCATCTCGTGCGTGACCAGAAGCATGGTCATGCCGCCGCGGGCGAGCTCCTCCATGACCGCCAGAACCTCGCCGGTCAGCTCGGGATCGAGCGCCGAGGTCACCTCGTCGAAGAGCATGACCTTCGGGCGCATGGCGAGCGAACGGGCGATCGCCACGCGCTGTTGCTGGCCGCCGGAGAGCTCGTCCGGGTAGGCGTCGAACTTTTCCGAAAGCCCGACGAGCGCCAGCACCTCCTCGGCGGTCGCGCGGCTGTCGGGCTTGGAGACCGACTTCACGATGCGCGGGGCGAGCATGATGTTCTCGCCCACCGACAGGTGCGGGAAAAGGTTGTAGCTCTGGAAGACGATGCCGACGTCGCGGCGCAGCGCCCGAAGGCCCGCCTTGTCGGTTCCCACCGTGTGGCCGGCGATCTCGATCGAGCCGGCGTTGATCCGTTCCAGCCCGTTGACGCAGCGAAGCAGCGTCGACTTGCCCGAGCCCGAGCGGCCGATCAGCGCCGTCACCTCCCCCGCTCCCACCTCCATGGAGATGCCCTTCAGCACCTCCACCGCACCGAAGCTCTTTCGCACGTCGCGGATGACGACCTCAGGCATGGAACCTCCTCTCCAGTCGGCGCGAGAGCAGCGACAGGGGATAGCAGACGACGAAGTAGAGGGCGGCCACCACCAGGAACACGCGGAAGGGCTGGAAGGTGGCGTTGTTGACGAGCTGGCCGGCGCGGGCGAGCTCCACGAAGCCGATCAGCGAGGCGATCGACGTGTTCTTGACCACCTGGACGGCGAAGCCGACCGTGGAGGGCAGCGACAGCCGCACGGCCTGCGGCAGGATCACGTAGCGGTACTGCTGCACGCGCGTCATGGCGAGCGATTCCGAGGCTTCCCATTGCTGCCTGGCGACCGACTGGATCGAGCCGCGCCAGATCTCGCCGAGATAGGCCGAGGCGTAGATCGTCATCAAGATGCCCGCCGCAAAGAGCGGTGGCAGGCGGAAGCCTAGAAGCGCCAGTCCGTAGAAGGACAGGAACAGGATCATCAGGACCGGAATGCCCTGGATGACCGCGATGTAGGTTCCCGCGACAAGGCGCAGGGCGCGCAGCGTGGAGGCCCGGGCCAGCGCAGGGCCAAAGCCGATCGCTCCGCCGCCAACGAGTGCGAGGGCTTCCGGTTCACTCCGGCAGACAAAGGGGTGCGCGCGGTACGCTCGGTGCTGCCCACGAAAAGCAGTCGCCGTAAAGCGCCTGCGACCGCCGAGGTAAAGGACTGTTTCCGTTCGGAATATGGTGCTGCGAGAGAGGATTGAACTCTCGACCTCTCCCTTACCAAAATTCTCCGCTAGGGGGTATCAGAGGTCATGGCGGGACATAGGCGGACCGCCAAAGCCCTGTCAATCAGTCGTTTCAGAGGTTATGTTGGGTTATCGAAGACGTTGGCGGTTTCCGGTTTCGGTGCTGCCCATGTGCTGCCCACAGGAGGCACCTTGCCGAAGCTGAAACTGACTGATGCGTCTGTCGGGCATTCTACACTCCCGCCGGACAAGGTCGACCTAGTGCTTTGGGATACGGAAGTCGCCGGCTTCGGACTGCGCATCCGGCCCGCAAGCAAGACGTTCATCGTGGCCTATCGCCCGGCGGGCGCCGGACGGTCGGCGAACATGAAGCGAATGAAGATCGCGCCGGCCGGAGCTGTGAAGGTCGCCGAGGCTCGGAAGCTGGCCCGGATCGAGTTGGGAAAGATCGCCGCGGGTGCCGATCCTCTGGCCGTTCGTAGCGCCACTAAGCAGCGATCGAAAGCCCGACTGGACGACCTTCTAGACCGCTACGCGAAGGATCTAGAACGACGGAACTACGTCAACTCGAAGGTCGTGATTGCCAACCTGCGCCGCAGGATGGCCCACCTTCTCAACCGCGACGTCGCGAACATCACCGGTGCCGATCTGGTCGCGATTATCGAGAAGGCGGAGGCCGGCGGGCGGCCAGGGGCTGCGCAATCGTTCCGCCAACTGGCGCGAGCATTCTTCTCCTGGGTCGTCACGAAGGCGAAGGTGCTGAAAGAGAACCCGCTGGCCGGCTACAGGCGCGAGCGTCCCACGCGAGCCGATCGCGTCGCCAAGAAGACGCACGGCCGCGCATTCACCGACGCCGAACTCGCGACCATCTGGCAGGTCAGCGATCCGGAAACCGCCTTCGGGCGGCTCGTGCGCTTCTGGGCTTTGACGGGTTGCCGGCGAGGGGAGGGGGCTGGGCTGACATGGTCGATGGTCGACCGGACGCGCGGAGTCATCGATCTGCCCGCGGCCTTCGTGAAGCAGGGACGCGGCCATGTGGTGCCGATCGCGCCAGCCCTCGCCGAGTTGCTCGACGCTTGTCCGCGCGACGCCCGGTCGGATCTCGTCTTCGCCTCGCCGCGAACCGGCGGGAAAATGGGAGGTTTCACGCAGCTCCTCGACCGCTTGCGGAAGGCGACCGGGTTCGTCGTCTTTCCGCACGACCTGCGCCGAACCTTCCGAACGGGGCTGTCTCGGCTCGACATCGACGTGGACACGGCCGAACTCGCGCTAGGCCACGCCCGCGGCGACCTGGAGGCGATCTACAATCGAGACGACGCCCACGATCGCCTTCGCTTGGCCTTCGACACCTGGGCAGCGCATGTCGAACGGATCGTCGCCGAAGGAGATGCGACGACGGCGAAACAGGGGGTCTTCGCGTGATCGATCCTCAAGACAGTGTCCGGACGAAGATAGACGACGAAGGCGATAAGGCCAGCTTGGCTCTCTTTGCCGCTATCGTTGTTCGGTACAATGTGAATTCTGCCGATCTGATTAAGGAAATTGAGGGCGCTGGGACGTTGGCGCGGATCGCACGCGATTTGTTGGGTTGGCCTCTGCCGACTAAACGTAAGCGCGGCCGTCCTTCACAAAGTGGAGCTAACTGGGCCCTCTATCTCACCGTTAGTTCTGCCTTACAAAGCGGCTCGACTGTTGATGTCGCGATTAGTGAACTGGTGAAACGCAACGGCGGAGACCCGGAGGACAAAGAGTTCGCTAGGCTCAAGAAAAATTACCAGCGCGCGGTGAAGAAGTGGGGATCAAGGAAAGAGGGGGATCGGATCCGTTTAGCGGATTTTTATGGTCGAGCCCCGGATGCCATCGGGGATCCATAGGGACATAATTCTCGGCGATTTACGGGGGGCGATCGGTAGCCGTCAGGCCCGGTACTGTTGGGTATGACGCACAACAGCGACGGACAACAGACATGGCACGAAGCCCTTTCGACGCTCCTGATATTGCCCGGCTTCCGGATGACGTACTCCTGACCCGCTCTCATCTCTCGGCGCTAAGCGGCTTCTCGGAAGAAGCTTTCAAGAAGTGGGCGCGCGAGGGACGCGGTCCAAAAATCACGACTGTCGAAGGCCGCCCGCGGACGACCGTGCGCGATTACCGCGCCTGGACCTCCGGCAGCGCGAAGGACCCTGCAGCATGAGCCGCCGCCGTCGCCGAGATGTAGAGCGGCGAAGGACGTGCGTACACCCGCGCCGAGACGCCGCGAAGAAACCTGCCGAAGATCGCCGCTTTCTCTTCGTGCGCCTGCGGCCGATGAGCATTGCGGACATGAAGCCGGGCGTCCCTTACGAACCGGGCATCAGCATCCTAGAGGTCGGGACGTTCGCGACACCCCATGCTTTCGGCACGGCGCTTCATATCCCGCTGGACCTTCCGCCGGAGCTTCGCGAGCCGACCGACCTCAATGCGCGCGTCGCGCTGGCGCTCATCTGTGCCGAGGATCCGCATACCAAGGCGATCGTCGACGAGATGAAGGCGACTGCCCGTTTCTATCGCGAAAGCGAGAACTACACGCAGGAGCTTTGCGGGGGCTTTTGGCTTCCGCCCTCACAGGAGACAATGCGATGACCGATATCGAGGCCCCTGCCGAAAGCCGCCTGGCGCGTTGCGTCCAGGTCCTCCGGGGCCATCTCGCCGACAGCGGCGACCCGGACTTGCCGGACGACCAACGCCTCGCGCGGATGACGCTGTCGGCCACGTTCGCCGAAGTCGAACGCGATCGCCCGGACGCCTCCACGATGGACGTGGCGGGGGAGGTCGCCGCGCGTCTCGGCCCGTCGGTTCAAACCGTGCTGGCGGTCGAAGTTGCCGCCGCACAGGCCCTCGCTGCGGCGCCGAACGTTCTGCGACCGGCAGTAGGCCCTTCGCTTCGCGCTCTGAACGAAGTCTTGTCAGACGTCGCCTAGCGCGCCGTCCAGACGATCCGACGCTACGCCCAACCAACAACGGCACAGTGGAAACAAAAGGGCGACGCCGGGTGGAAGCCGACGTCGCCGCAAAGAGGTTGATGCGTTGGCTACTCTACCTGAAAGCGCCAAGGGCGCAAGCATATCCACCGGCACCGTCGTTCCCTTTCCGGCCATTCGTCTTGAAGCTGACCGACCGCAGCTTGTGCGGTTCGCGAATGCGATCTTCCGCAACTGTCGTGGCTTCGAAGGGTATCTCTCGCTATCGACGTTCGCCAATGTTGGCGAGCACGTCTCGCGCCGATGGGTCGAGTTCGGCCCGCAACTCGTCGATGCAGCCCGAACCGCGGCTACGGCTGCGGCCAACGTCAAAGGCGGGACCGTCTTCGCGCCGCCCGTCTGTCTCTTTCGCAACCCGGACCGGGCGAACTCACAGAACGTCGCGGCGGGCCCGGTCATCGCCGTCGATCTCGACAGAGCGCCGCAAGAGGGTTTGGACCGCCTGACCTCTGTTCTCGGGACGCCTACGGTGGTCGTCGCGTCCGGCGGGCGCTGGACGGCGGAAGATGGCAGGACGGAAGATAAGCTTCACGTCTACTGGCGGCTCCTGGACCCGGCGACGTCCGAGGTCGCCTTGGTGCGTCTACGGCACGCCAGGGCTCTCGCCGCGGCGCTGGTATCTGGGTCCGATCGAACGGGCGTTCCCGTTGCACACCCGATGCGGTGGCCTGGATCCTGGCACACAAAAGCCGAACCGGTGCTATGCCGCATTGTCGGCGGACAGGAAGACCGGGACGTCAAACTCGAAGTCGCCATTGCGCAACTGGAGTTCGCGACAGGCGGTGCGGTCCCGTGCCGAGACCACAGGACCGAGCGGCGGGAAGGCTTCAAGACGCCGAAGGCCTGGACAGCGGAAGCTCTCCTAGAGGCCGCCAAGGGCATTCCGAACGCACGTCTTTCATGGGACGACTGGAACCGGCTGGGCATGACATTCTTCGATGCCTCGCACGGGTGCGCCGACGGGCTCGAAGCATTCCACGCCTTCAGCGAGAAGTCGCCAAAGTACGATCCCGACGAGACGGACACGCGCTGGTCGCACTGGTACCGATCGCCCCCGAACGAACTGTCAGGGGCGACGCTGACGCACGAGATGCGAAAGATCGATCCGATGTGGACGCCGACCTGGCCGCCCGCTGGTGACTTCGATCCGACGCTCTTTGCGGTCCGGGAAGAAGAGGACTTGGGTCCGCTCGACATCTTCGGCGACGCGGATCCCGCGGAGTTGGGCGACCTTCCGGCCGACGCTCTTCCGCCGATGCTGACGCGGTGGGTCGTTTCGGAAGCGCGGCGCAAGGGCGTCCCGGAGGCCTTCCCCGCAGCCAGCGCCCTAGCGGTGCTCGGCGCTTCAATCGGCGGGGACGTTCGCATCCAAGTCCGCCAGCTGGACGACGGCTGGACCGAGACGGCCAACCTGTGGGTCGCGATCGTCGCGCCGCCTGGTAGTGCGAAGTCGCCGACGATCGGGGCGGCCGTCGCGCCGCTCCGCGCGATCGATGCGCGTTGGGTTGAGAAGGACGGCGCCGCGCATGCGGCCTGGGCGGCTGCATCTAAGCGCCGATCGAAGGACGCCCCGCCGGCCGGCGCCGAACCGCGCATCCGGCGGATCGTGGTCGACGACATGACGGCGGAAAAGGCCATCCGCATCTATCGAGACAACCCGCGCGGCATACTCCAGGCTCCCGACGAGCTTGCCGGCCTGCTCGGCGGGTTCGGCACCTACAAGGGCGGAGGCGGCGCGGATCGCTCGCACTTTCTCCGCGCGTTCGACGGTGACGCAATCACGAGCGACCGCGTCGGTTCTGGGACCATCGGCGCGCGCCGCGCCCTCTTGACGGTCCTGGCTGGCACTCAACCCGAGCGGATGCACAGCGTCGTTCGCGACCTTGGTTCGGACGGCCTCCTTCAGCGTTTCCTGGTCGTAATGAACGATGGACGCGAGCGTACCCCTGTCGACGAGGCGCCGGACCGGGAAGCGGTTCGTTGGTTCGTCACGGCGGTCGAACAACTCGCTTCGGCCGGCGGGTTCGCTCCCGATCCATTGCAGATGGCGGCGGAAGCTAGCGGCGCGTTTGCCTCGGCTGCGGATCGCATCCGCATTCTCAAACACGCCCCCGGCGCTTCGGAAGCGTTCCGCGGCCACCTGGAGAAATGGGGGAAGATCCTCCCCCGGCTCATTTTAATCGTTCATGTCGCGCGGCAGATGGAGGTTGGCGGGTTCGATCCCTCGGCGCGGGTCGAATGTTCGACCGTGGACATGGCGGTTCGCCTTGCTCGGTTTCTCCTTCGCCATGCGCTGGCGTTCTACACGAGCTTCTTTGCTTCATCGGCGGCCGCGTCCGAAGCGCTGTGGATTGCGGGTTTCCTTCTCACGCGGCCAGACCTTCGACGGGTCGGCAGACGGGACGTCTACGATAACCGAAAGACGCTGCGTGGTGCGGATAACCTCCGCGTCCTTCTCGGCGCTATGGGCGAGCTGGAGGCGGCCGGTTGGGTCGCGGTTGGCGATCGTGACGCAACGGGTCCGACGTCCTGGACGGTCGATCAGCGCATCCATGAGCGGTTTGCGGAGCGGGCGGAGCGCGAACGGCGCGAGCGTGGGCTGCGGCACGCGAAGATTTTGGAGGCCGGGAAGGCTCGAAAGTGGCTGGCTGAAGAGGACGCCCGGGCTGCGCTAGCATCGGCAGGAGGCATTTTCGGATGATTTTGCGGACGATGCGGTCGAGATTGGCTTGTTTCGGTAGCCCTTTGTCGAAGGGTCTGCGGACTTTGCGGCTTGCGTGCGCGCAAAGATCAATTGCCTGTTGGCTCTCTCTCTCTTTCTCTCGATCTAGTTGGCAATGTGTCTCACACACGCGCAAGCCGCAAAGTCCGCAGGCCGTAAGGCGGCGGCCTTGGACAAACTGTCCTAAATTCCGAAGCCCAAGGGCTGCACTATGAGGACGGGGTTAGGGCGCGGCGGCTCGCCGGAAGCGCGCGAGCACGCCAGGCGAACGATGCTTAAGTGGCACCGCGAACAGCGCGAGGACGCGGCGAAATGCGGGGCGCACGCTCGTAGCACCGGGGAACCGTGTCGACAGATTGCGATGTCGAACGGACGATGTTGCTACCATGGGGGGCGCACGCCGAAGGGCGACCGCTGGCACGTCCCGCAGTGGCCGAAGGCTTCCGCCCCGGATTTCGAGAAGAGGTTCGCGCGCAAGATCGCCGATCGCCAGAAGGCGGCGAGCGAGAGGGAAGCGCGAGTTGCCCGCATGTCTCCGGAGGAGCGGGCCAGCTATGAGGCCGGCCGTCGCGCGCGTCCTCCCGGACACGCAGCCGCCCGAAGGCAGGCGCGCGAGAGGCGCAAACAGAACGCCGAGGCGCGGGCGCTCCTAGAGCATGCGGAGCAAACCCCCGACGCTGAAGGCCAGGCGCTCGCCGATCGGATCGCCGAGTTGCGCAAGCTCGCCGCGGCGCTCGAAGCACAGCGGCTCACAGGAGGTATCTTCGATTGACCCACCACAGCGACGATGACGAACTGGCAGAGCTGCGGCGCGCATCCGAACGGGCCGCCTACTCGCACGGGCTCGCGATGTTGGACAACCCGGACACGCCTGCAACGGCTCGCGCGAGCGTCGTTCGGGCGTTCCTAACAGCCGCGGCGGCCCGCCAGGGTGACGACAGCCCGTTCGAACCGCACAGCGCCACGCCGGAGCAGCTAGCCAGAGAGATGGAACTCTTGATGCGCCGGCTTTCGACCAAGCGGCCGAACGTCATCGACGTGACGCCAGCCCCGCGACCGAGCGACGGCATCTTCGAATAGGCATCGGGCGCCGCGCAACGTCACGCCGCCCGCGCGAGAATCCGACCAACCTGAACGGCGGTCCAGGACCCGCCGCGCGCCGTGCGCACCGCGCGGGCGTTGAGCGCGTCGGCGATGCCCCGGTTCGACGCGACGCCGGCCGCGCGGATGCTGGCGATGACCGGCAGGACGTTCGCGGCGAACGCATCCGCCTCCCGCCGGTTCGTTGCCGCGCCCGCCGCGCTCGCATCGCCGAGGTTCGTCCGGTTGCCGAGCTTCGCACCGGCCGCCTTCTTCGCCTGAAGCGCCGCTTTCGTCCGGGCTGCGATCAACGCTCGTTCCTTCTCCGCGAGCGCGGCGTAGATGTGGAGCATGAACGGGTCCGCATCGGCGCCCAACTCCGCGACGATGAAGGGCACACGTTGGGCCATCAGTCCGGCGACGAAAGCGACGTCACGCGAAAGACGGTCGAGCTTCGCGACGATGATGGAGCACCGCAGCTTTCGCGCCTGCGACAGCGCGGCGGCCAGGATCGGCCGGCGGTCGAGCGCATCGGCGCCCTTGCCCGTCTCGACCTCTACGTGCTCGGCTACGATCTCGAAGCCGTTGGCGTCGGCGAACTGGCGCGTTGCCGCCCGTTGCGCATCGACGCCGAGGCCACTCTTGCCCTGGCGGTCGGTCGAGACGCGAAGGTAGGCGACGAGGGGCTTGCGGCTGTCGGTCACGGCGTTTTCTCCGCTGGCGTTACAACACTATATGAGCGTTTGGAGTTGTTACGCAAGCGGCGAATGCTGACCTTGTGCGGTCTTCTCGCCTGTCCTGGAACGGGTTCGGTCCGTTCGATCACCCGGCGGCGCCCACCCACCCCCTGGCACACTCCAAACGCCGAGCGCCGGCCGATGCCGGACGCTCGGTGGAAAATTCGCGCTTGGGGAACTCGGGACCTGATCCACAAAATAAATCGTCGCGGGTTCCTTCAGTATACCCCTGTAACCCCTTCAATAGGAGCGAGCAGACTTCGGTTTTTCGCGTTGAAATGCTAAGATGCGAGTGGGTTGACGGCGTAAGGCATCCGCGGATGATCGAGGCTGAACTACACGACGGGACGATCCTCGCATTTCCCGACGGCACTCCGCCCGACGTCGTGCAGCGCGTGGCGAGGGAGCAGACGGCCGCCCGTCGTGCGGCATCTCCATCCAGACAGACCGCGTCCGACGCGGGCCCGCCGATAGAGGTTGAAGGCCCTGGCGGAGTGATCGTCGAGTTCCCAGCGGGCACGCCCATGGAGACGATGCAGCGCGCGATGCGCGAGCATTTCGGCGGACCGTCTGAGCCTGCGACCGAACCGCAGGCAACGCCAAACGCTCCGACCCAACGATGGGAAGGGGGCGTTCCGGTCGGCGGCTCGCCGCCCGCGCCGGCCGAGGATGACGTCGTTTCAGCGGTGATGGGCAACAACGCGCCTCCCTCCGCGCCTCGGTCCTTCGGCGATCGGGCGAAAGGTCTGGCGCTGTCCGCTGCGCAGGGCGCGAACCGCGGGCTGGCCGCCATTGCCGGCCTGCCGGTCGATATCGTCAACGCCGCGCCGATGGCGTTGAACCTGCTTCCGGGCGTCGACGGCATCGGGCCGATCAGCGAACGCCCCTTCGGAGGCTCACAGGCGATCCAGGCGGGCGGCGCACGGCTGGGCTACATGCTGGGCGCCGAGGTCTACGAGCCGCAGGGAATGGCCGAGCGGATCGCTGGCCGGGTCGGCCAGGAGATCGGCGCGAGCGCCATTCCGGTCGCGGGTGCCGTCGGCGCGGGCGCGCGGATGGGCGTTCAGGGTGCACGGCAGCTCGCGCGCGAAGGCGGTAACGTCGCAACGAGGCTCGCCGGCAGCGCGGCCGAGGCCGGCGCGGTCAACCCGCTCGGTCTGGCGCGGCGAGAGGCGGGCTTTGCGACGGCGGCCGGCACGGGCGCGGGTGTAGCGAACGAGGTTGCGGGCAACCCGCAGTCCGGCGACAACTTCGGTTCCGACCTCATCGGCGCCATCATGGGAGCATCGGCCGCCGCGCTCGCGTCGCCCGCCGTCGGGGTTGCGAGAAACGTGGCGTCGACCGCTCTCGGGCGTCCCGGCTACGCGAACGACATCGCGCGGCAGGAGGTCGCCGACGCTCTCATCGATAACTCGACCGACGCGGCGCGCCAGTTCGCGCGGACCGGATCTGTCGACACGACGCGCCTCGTCGAGACGATCATGCGGGATGCGCCGATCGAGCGCGCGATCCCCGGCTATCAAGCGGACCTCGCCGAGCGTAGCGGAGACGCGGGCCTGGCTTCATTCTCCTACAACCAGACGCGCCAGCGTCCCGGCGCCGCGATGAACCGGCGGGCGGCGAACCAGGCGGCCGTGAACGATCGCATGACTGAGCTGGAGCCGCAGGGCTCGCCCGGCCAGTTCCGTGCTGATCTCGATGCCGGGCGCACCGAACGCCTAGACACGGCGAACCGCGCGACGCGGACGGCGCAAGCCGAGTTCGAGGACGCCATGGGGCGCCTGGACGTCACGACGACGCCGCAGGAACGCGGGCAGATCGTGCGCGGCGCCCTTCAAGACGCCCTCGGCGCGGCGCGCACGATGGAGCGCGACCAATTCTGGAGCCGTGTCGACCGGTTCGGGTCCGTCGACCCGTCCGCGCTCGCCGACCAGTTCGCGAAGCGCCTGGAGGCGATCCCGGCGCCGTCCCTGCGCAATCTCCCGCGCGACCTCCTCGCCTATCCTCAGTCGCTCGTCCCGGCCGACGAGACGGTGCGGGCGACCGTGGACCTCGATACGCCTCTCGACCGTGTCACCGCGCTGCGCTCCGAACTTCAGGACGAAGCCCGGAAGGCGCGGACCACGGGCAACCGGAACGCCGAACGCCTCATCGGCGGCTTCGTCGATGACATTGACGGCTTCCTCGAAAGCGTGCCCGGTCTCGCGCCGATCATCCGCCAGGCGCGCGACTTCTCCCGGCAGCTCAACGATCGTTTCACGCGCGCCGGCCGGCCGGCGGCTGATGTCCTGGCCGAGCGGGAAGTCGCAGGGAACTTCCGCACGACCGACAGCGAGGTCCTGCCGCGGTTCGTCCAGAACGACCGAGGTGCGCCGGACAGCGTCGACGCGCTGCTTCGTGAAGCCGACGGCGTCGGCCAGTCGGACCGCGTGCGCGGCGCGATCCGCGAACAGCTCGCCGACGAGGTCCGGCGCCGCGGGCTCGCCGATCGGCCGGACCAGCTCGACCGCTTTCTCGCCGATCATTCGCAGGTCTTCGACCGCTTCCCCGAGCTGCGCCAGGAGATCGCGACCGCAGGCACGGCGAGCCGCGCCGCGCAGCGCTCCGCCGCCGACGAGGCTGCGGCGCGCGTCGAGCTGACGACGCCCGGCCGCAGCGCCGCCGCGTCCTATCTGCGCTACGACGACAACCGGACGGTGGATGCCGTGCGCACGGTCACGAATGCCCCGCAGCCGGAGCGCGCCGCGCGCGATCTCTTGGACATGGCGGGCCGGACGCCCGAGACGATGCAGAACGCCCGCGCGGCATTCTGGCGGCTCCTCAAGGAAGAGGGGCAAGCCTCACAGCGTGACCTCAGTGGCGGCCGTCCGTGGCAGGGTCGCTATCTGTCCGACTTCCTCGCCGATCCGAAGAACGATGCCGTCGCTCGCGTCCTCTACGAGGATCGACCGCAGGAGCTTGCGGACATGCGCCAGGTCTTCGACGCTCTGGCCGGAGCCGATCCAACGACGCGCGCTAAGCTGCCGAACTCTTCCGGGACGGCCCAGGCGTTGTCCGGCAAGTTCGATCCGGCACTCTCCGCTTCCTCGATTTCGAGCCGGCTGCGCAGCGTGAACCGCGGCCAGCTCTCTCCGACGATTGCGATCATCGACGTCGCCGCAACCTTCCTTCGCCGCCGGTCGGCGCAGATGCAGGCCGGTGCGATCGGCCGGCTTCAAGACGAGGTGATCCAGAACCCGGCGCTCGCCGCCCAACTCTTGGAGGAATACAACCCGGCGACCTTCGCGGCGAAGCGCCGAATGATCCTCCAGCGCTATGGCGTGCGCGCCACGCAGGTCGTCAACCTCATGGACGAGATCCACGCGGAAGAGACCGGCGAAGATGACACGATGCGGGCAATCATGGGCGATGCAAACGATGGGTTTCAGGGAACAACCGTGAAGGTGCCGTGGGGCGGACCACGCCAATAGGTTTCCTGCGCTGGGGTAAGACGACGGCCTCGATCGGCCGCAAAGACTAGCGTATTATGGCTCAAATCGTTCCGAGAAATGCGAAGGAGCCAAGCATGATCGAGATTGCTGGGGGCATCTTGCTCGCCGTTCTAGTCCTTCTCTTTCTTCCTTTGATCTTCCAAGCTGTCGGTCTGCTTCTCGTCGCGGCGACCGTCGTCATCCTCCCTCTCGCGCTTTGGGCTATGCTCGGCGAAGACGCAGTTGGCGTCGTCGTTCTGTTGGCGATCGGCTTCGGTCTCATTGCCTTCCTGAGACCGCGGGCCGCGGCGTGGTTGAACAGTCGTGCCGAGGCCAAGCGACACCGCCAACTGTACGGACGGCCCATCGCATACAGCCCGGACCATCTTGATTGGGCGAACCGGCGGGGGCGCTACGCCGATCCCGAATAGGCAGGCGCCGGGCGTAGCACCGACGAGCTTGCGAGCGTGAACGCGCAGGCATCCGATATCCGCGTCATGCGGGAGATCCTAGAGCGCCTGGACGAGCGGCGGGCGCAGGGGGAGGGGACGCGGTATGCGAGGGGGAGAGGCCGGGCTGAACGCCTCAAACCTCACCGGCACCCAGCCTGCCGCCTCTGCAACAAAAGGAAAGGAAACCGCGTCGCGGCTGATTTCCGGTGAACAGGCGCCGGGTAGAACCAGTTTGGAATGTCAGCTCTCTGGCCGGATTTCGCTCAGAGAGCTTTTAGGGCGACTAGCATTGTCCCGAATTCGTGAACGAATTCCTTGCTAATGCTCCATTCGGTATCCCAACTCTTGAGTAATCCTCGACGCTCAGGAGAAAATGCCAGCATGATGAACCAGTAACGCCTCCGTGTTATATCATTACTAATATCCGCGGTTTGGCTCTCGTCGTGTGCTTTCTGTCTTCTCAGCTTGGCAATGTCATCGTTGAATGCTGTGATTGGCGTCGAGCCGCCAAAGTCTCTAGAGCCTTCGGTGCCAGGGCTTTCAACTTTTATTTCTATCCAGTACGACGTGCTTTTGTACAGCAGGTAGCTCTCTGACGGATCAGAGTACTGTATAAATCGGTCATTTTGAATTTTGAAGTCCGATATTTTCGTCGATCGGTCGTACCGTATTTCTCTCATTGTTGCCCATTTTTGATACGGAACAACGTTGGTTGGAATGTTCGGTACGGCGTGTTTTCCATGGGTCTGTAAAAGGCCCTGAATGCCCCCTGGGGTCGTGGACTGTACTCTATTCTTGAGGTGGGTTCGAATAATTACATCCATTCGAACTTGAACGGTATTCTCGAACGATGCGCCGCTCACCCAGCCCTCCATTATGGACTGTTGCTGAAGAGCAAAGTAGTCGACGAAGGTCTCCGGTTTCATTCACGCCTCCATTCAAGGGTTCACTTTTCAGAATTGTTCGGTCATTTCGCTCATTCTCAGGATGTATCCGCCTGCCCGACGGCGCATGCTGTCGATTGGAAGATCACAAATCTCCCGAGCGGCCCTGTCGATGTAGTCGAAGCCGTCGTCGAGCTTCACCAACAACCGGATTTGCTCGAGGGAGAGATCGGGAAGGCGGGTCATCCGCAGGCGCACCCCTGTCCCTTATGGCACTGCTTCGCCCGGCTGATGCAGCTATCTCCGCAGGGCTTCCCCTTCGAGCAGTATTTGCAGCAGGCCTGAGCCACGCGAACGGGAGCGCTGCAGGTCGATGCTGCCGCGGGCGCCTGACGCAGAGCGCTCAAAATCTCCATCGGCGATCGCTGATCCTGGGTGGAAGCGAATGCGCTGCCGACGCTCATGAGCGCGGCTACGGCCGTGATGAGTACTCTGCGCATACCACCCCCTGAGCGCTACTTCTCGGAGAGTGTACGACCTGCAGGCGACCTGCAACGATTCTTCCACGTGGTCAGCTGGCGTCAGCCTCTTCCGAGAATGCCGGCGGCACCTTGCCAAACATCGCGCATCGTGGAGCGCGTTCTTCAGCATCGACAGCCATGCAGCTACGCGACAAGTTGCTGTGATCCACAGATGGTCATGCTAAGCGCCCGTTCCCTCAACGATGTTCAGGCACATGACCCTTTTTGAAACTGCCGAGGCTGTGAGGTCGTCTCGACGCGCTGCATGGGCCCTGTCAGTCGCGGCATTCGGCGTGGCATTGGGAACGCGGTTCGCTTTCGATCACGTCCTACCGGCGGGCTTCCCCTACCTCACGTTCTTCCCGGCAGTTATTCTCACCACCTTCTTCGCTGGCGTTCGTCCCGGTTTGGCGTGTGCGCTAGCGTGCGGCTTGGCGGCTTGGTACTGGTTCATTCCGCCATTCGGCGGCTTCGCGTTCAATTCGTCCGTGCTGATCGCTCTCGGCTTCTACGCCGGGATCATCGGCGTCGACGTCTTGCTTATCCACGTGATGCGTATGGCCGTCCACGATCTGCGCGAGGAGAAGGCGAAGACGCGCGAGCTTCTACTCCAGAAGGAAGGCCTGATCGCCGAGCAGACCGCCCGCGAGGAGCAACAGCGGGTGCTGCAGCGCGAGCTTTCCCATCGGATGAAGAACACGCTTGCCATGGTCCAGGCCGTCGTATCGCAAAGCCTTCGCAACGCTTCGGACCCAGCCGCAGCATCTGCCCTGGCCTCAGCCCGCATCCAAGCCCTCTCACGCGCTCAGGATGCGCTCACGGCCACAGACTGGTCAGCGGCGGATGTCGGGGCGATTGTCCGATCTTCGATCGCCCCTCATCAGGACACGGCAGATCGTTTCGTGCTGACCGGGCCGCCGGTGGAGCTCGAAGCGCAACGTTCGCTCGGTCTCGCCCTCGCCATCCACGAACTCGCGACCAACGCCACCAAATACGGCGCCCTCTCGAACGAGGGTGGCGTCGTCACCATCTCATGGGACGTCCAAGCAAACGGGACGTTCACCTTTTCATGGCAAGAGTCGGGAGGACCGACTGCCAGTGCGCCCTCTCGTCGCGGGTTCGGGGAACGACTTACCCAACACGTCGTTCCGGCCTACTTCCATGGATCCACCGAGGTGGAATACCGCGAGACCGGCCTACGGTACGTGCTCATCGGTACGACTGGCGAACAAAGACAGAGCCCAGACTGATCTCGACTGATGACCGCTACCTTCGATCGCCGCCGCATCGCCATCCTCGTCGTAGAGGATGAGCCGCTCCTCCTGATGGACGCGATGGATATGGTCGAGGACGCGGGGTTTACGGTGTACGGGGCCAGAACCGCCGACGAGGCGATCCAGCATCTCGAGAAGCATGACGACATCCGCGTACTCTTCACCGACGTTGACATGCCTGGTTCGATGGACGGGCTTAAGCTCGCACATGCGGTTCGGAAGCGCTGGCCGCCGGTTTCCATCATCGTGGCGTCGGGACATGTGAACGTCACGCCGGAGCAGATGCCGGAGAATGGCGTGTTCTTCGCCAAGCCGTACCCCCCTGCCAACGTCATCCGTGCGCTGAACGGTATCGCTGCGAAGTTCATGAGCTAGGTAAGCGGTCCCTGCCAATACGCAGGCTTTTCGCTTTGCGCCCTTACTCCTGCCCGAACATGCCCGCCGGTAGCTCGCCGAACCTCGCCAGCACGACCGGTTCCTCCAGCACCTCTCCCGTCTCGGTGTCGATGGTCTGCTGGATCGCGACGACGCCCGCGCACCGGGTTGCGTCTCGCTCGGCGCGCGCGGCAGCCGCGTCGGCTGACGGCTGTTCCATCTGACGGCCAGCGACGAGCTTCTTTCCGACGCGGTCGAACTGCTGGACGATGAAGAGGGTTTTCGCGGGCATTCGTGGTCTCCAAGCTTCTCGACGCTACCATAGCGGACGAAGCGAGAGCCGCCGTGAAGATCGCGACGTTCAACATCAACAACGTGAACCGCCGGCTGCCGAACCTTCTGGCGTGGCTCGAGGCGGCCGAGCCGGACGTCGTCTGCCTCCAGGAGCTGAAGGCGGCGCAGGACGCGTTCCCACAAGAGGCGCTGTCGAGCGTCGGCTACGAGGCCGTATGGAAGGGCCAGCGGCAATGGAACGGTGTCGCGATCCTCGGTCGCGGCAAGGCGCCGATCCTGACGCGAGATGAACTTCCCGGCGATCCCGACGACACGCAGAGCCGGTACATCGAGGCCGCCTACCATGGGGTACTTGTGGCATCGATCTATCTGCCGAACGGCAATCCGCGCCCGGGCCCGAAGTTCGGCTACAAGCTCGCGTGGTTCGATCGTCTAGTCCGCCATGCTCGTGAGCTGATGGAAGCGAACGTGCCTGTCGTTCTCGCCGGCGACTACAACGTCGTCCCGACCGATCTCGACATCTACCCGACGAAGTCGTGGAGCGATAACGCTCTGACGCAGCCGGAGCCTCGGTCAGCATTCCGGAGCCTGACAGACGCGGGATGGACGGACGCGATCCGCGCGCTGCACCCGACCGAGCCGATGTTCTCGTTCTGGGACTACAAGCGTCAGCGCTGGCCGCAGGGCAAAGGGCTACGGCTGGACCATCTTCTCCTGAGCCCGCAGATCGCTCCGCGTCTCGTGGCCGGCGGAGTTGATCGCGACGTTCGCGGCGAAGAGGGCGCAAGCGACCACGCTCCGGTCTGGATCGAATTGGCGGACGGGGAGTAGGCTGCGCTCATGTGCAACCTGTATTCGCATACCAAGGGCCAAGCCGCGATCCTCGAGGCGACCCGCGCGATGGTCGATCGGACCGGCAACCTTCCGCCCATGCCTGGGATCTTCCCAGACATGCCAGCACCGATCGTCCGGAACGGTGCGGACGGCCGCGAGCTCGTCCTCTCGCGCTGGGGAATGCCGTCGCCGTCCTTCGTTCTGAAGGGTCGGACAACGGATCCCGGCGTCACGAACATCCGCAACACAAGCTCGCCGCACTGGCGCCGCTGGCTCGGGCCGAGCAATCGCTGTCTCGTGCCGTTCACATCGTTCAGCGAGTACGAGACGCTGCCGGACGGCAAGAAGGTGCCGGCCTGGTTCGCCTTCGATGAGACGCGGCCGCTCGCGTTCTTCGCTGGCATCTGGACGACTTGGACCAGCGTGCGGAAGAAGGCCGAAGGAGAGGTCACGGTTGATGCCTACGGCTTCCTAACGACCGAGCCGAACGACGTCGTCGGTCCGATCCATCCGAAGGCAATGCCGGTGATCCTGACGCAGCCGGACGAGATCGACGTCTGGCTTCGGGCGGACTGGAATGAGGCGAAGGCGCTGCAGCGTCCGCTTCCCGACGGCACCTTGACGATCGTCGCCCGCGGGGAGAAGCGGGACGGGGAAGCTTAGATTTCCTCAGTCTCTTCGACCGGACACGCGGGTTCGTTTCGATGCATTGAGACCTGATTGCGTCCCGCATGCTTCGCCGCGTAGAGGGCGCCGTCCGCCATCCGCTGGAGCTGTTCAGCTTCCACGCGCTCGACCTCGTCGCGAAGGATAGCGACCCCAACGCTGATGGTTACGTGCGGACCGACGGCCGAGTCCGGGTTCGGCAGGCCAGCGCTCTCTACCGCTCGACGAATGCGCTCGGCGACCAACAGCGCGTTCTGTTCGCCGATCCGCGGGAGGAGAACCAGGAACTCTTCTCCTCCGTACCGCGCGACTTGAGAGCCATCGCGCCGAAGGTTCTCGTGAATGATCCGCGCGACTTCTACAAGGCAGCGATCACCCTCCGCGTGCCCGAGCCGGTCGTTCAGCTTCTTGAAATCGTCGATGTCGCACATCAGGATCGCCGTGCCGTCGATCCCGTCCCGGCTAGACCAGCAGGTGGCAAGGGTTTCGGTCATCTGCCGACGGTTCGCGATCCCGGTCAGAGGATCGTTCCGTGCAAGATGGGTAAGCCGCTCGTTCGCAGAGGCTAGCTCGGCCGTATGCGCCTCGCGCTGCAGCTCCAGAAGAAACTGCTTCTGCGCAAGCAATGTCATCGTTCGACGGGCGGCAATCGTCGCGCCGAACCCGCACGCGAAGTAGGCGATCCCGGCGACGGCGCTAGTCGCCGAAAGGTCCGGATTGCGGAGCTGGAAGAAGAGGTAGAGCCCAAGCGCCATAGCCGCAATCGCGATGGTCCACGACAGCGGAACAGCAAACATGATGACAGCCGTCAGCGCGACCAAGAGCATCACGTGGAGATGTCTGTCGTAAAACTCGTCTCCTGCACGCACGCCGACGAGGGAAACGGCAAGCAGGATCGCGAACATTCCTGTCAGCAAGACGAAGCCACTTGCAACTTCTGAGCGTCGCTCTCTCCAAAAGAGGAGGACAATGACCGCCCCCGCCAGGATGGATAGGGTCGGCACGACCATGGGACGCCAGTCCGCGTGCTCGATCATGGCCACGTTCAAAAGCAGCGTGACGACGCTGAGGCCGGCCATCCAAGCCATCCAGGCGCGTATCACCTTCGCTGACGACGACCAGATCCGCTGCGTGAAGCGTTCGCGGAGATCGATCCCCAAGCGGATGTCTCGCGTTCGGCCTGACAGGAGGCGGTCGACGTCGGTCGCCATCTTCGCGAAGCGCCTAATGATCCGATATTATTCGGACATTTTCCTCGTGATCATTCACTGATGCGTTAATGGTCGATCCACCACGACCTGCGGGACGAAAGGCCACTGCGGTTAGTCCCGCTCCGCCTGCAACCTCGTCTGCGGCGGCAGGTCTATCCCAAGGTGCCGGCAGAGATCGATCGCGCGCTCGGTTCGCATGTGGAAGCCGTACACGTTTGGAAGCTCCAGCGGGAAGGCGGCCTCAGCCTCCAGCGCCGCCTCGCGCGGGGTCGCCGTCCAGCCGTCCGGCTGCGTTCGCCCTTCGGCCATGTAGAAGGCGCGGAGGATCCATCGATAGGGGCGCGGGTTGCTCGCACGGGATCCCGGATCGTGGGTGATCTGCGCAAGGCGGAAGCCGGCTTCGAACGCGTCGTAGGCCTCGACGCCCCAATTTGCACGGCGTCGCCAGCGGAAGCGGAGCGCCCTTAGTGGAGGGTCACCATTGGGCTGAACCGGCGCGCGATCTCGCGCAGCGCCTCGGCGATCTCCGGCTCCTCCTCCGCGATCGACAGGGCCAGAGCTTCGAGGATCGTGAGTATGGCGTCCCTCTGCGTCATCGCTTGCTCCTCCCCAGGAACAAGGAAGGTTACGCGCATCAGGCGAATGGTCTACATCCTTCTGGTGGTGCGACATTCTGACCGCCGGCTTGCGAATCGTTCGGACTGTTCTCTATCCGTTCCACATGAGCCCGCCGCGCGACAATAGGGGACTGCACCTATCCGAGTGCCACGACCTGGGGCTCGTGGTCTGGATGCGCTGCAACTTCTGCAGGGGCCCGCAGCGCTACTACGATCCGAAGGACCTCGCCGTCGTGCTGGGCAACGTAGAGCTCGACCGGCTGCGGGGCCGCCTCAAGTGTGAGGTCTGCGAGAAGGGCGACTATCTCGACGTCGGCAAGCGGCGGATCGCCGAGCTGGAGCGAACCGGTACGCCGATCCGCCGGCTGGTGAGGGTTCGGCGGGTGCCGGTCTGGCGGGAGGATCGGCTGTAGGCGGCGCGGGCTAACGTCGATGGCTAACAGGTCTGGCTAACGCGCATGCAAGTGCCTTGCAAAGCAGGGCGTATGGTGGGCCCGGCAGGACTCGAAGGGGCAAAGTAGGAATGGAGAAAGGCGCCCGCGAAGCGAGCGCCTTTTCACTTACTTCTTGATCCGGGAGACCACGTGGGTGGTCGATTTCCGCACCGCAGTTTTCACCGTGGTGAAGCGTCCCGTGATTGCGCTTCGCCCGATCACGATCGTTTTGCGCGCCATTCCAATCACCTCCTGACCTGGGCAGCCGCCCATAGAATCACGCAGGAGATGACAACTCGTCATGTATCACCATGATACCGGACTGGCAACTGGTTGATCGACCAAATTGCAAGCCAGAATGAAGAACCCCGGCGATTGGATCGCCGGGGTTCGGTTCGTTGGCGTCGGTCGTGCGCAGGCGCGTCTATGCTGCGAGCGCGTAACCCTCATGGCCGCCATTGATCGCGTCGATCGTGATCTGCTGCGTTTCCGCCGTGGGTACGCTGCGCTGCGACAATTCTTGAATTCCCTCGTTGAAGGGAAGATCCAAGCTCTCGACCGCCATCTGACGGATCAGCGCCTCCGCAGTGCTATCGATGTCGATTTCACCACGTTCCCACCTGCCGATCGACTGCTTGTCCCGATGAACCAACACCGCAAGCTCCTGCTGCGTCTTGCCCATCTCGGTGCGCAGGAAGCGAAGCTCCGCTCCGCTCATCCCCTTCTCATGGGACACGATACCCAGCGCAATGACCTTATGCAGTTCGTTGATGGCCGGAACGGTGATGGTCTCATCCCCGTCATCATCAATCTCGATCGGCATGCCTTCGATGAACACGTTGTTCAGGCCGCTTTCGGTATAATGATGCGTTGCCATTTTACTCTCCAATTATCGAACCCGCCCTCGTCGCTCCGTCATCGATCCACATGACCGTCACGATCTTCAGAAGGCAGCCCTTTTTGTCCGGAATGACGACCACGCCGACAGTTCTCGATCCGCTGTTGGGAGTCTTGCTCTCAACGCGGTAACGATTGTAGCCAAGCCTAGTTGCAGGCTCAGGATCGTTGTAGACGAAGCCGAACTTCAGCGCGAAAAGGACGTCACCGGCGATGAGATCACGCTCTGCCAGCCGTTCACGCGCATGAAGTTTGTAAGAAAGTACGAGGCGGTCAGATCGTGCAATCGCGCGGATCTCATCGGTCGCTTCCTTCGGTGTCCATGCCATGACGGGCCTCCTCTGATCGGCCCATCATGCTCCTGGACCGGTACATATATCATCATGATACATCTGGGTAGGGGGATTTTCCCGCGCAACCCTCAGATTGGATGATTTGTCCGGTAATCAGTTTCGGTCTGGTGAACGAACCGATTGAGGGGCCACGTGAACAGAAAAACCTCCTACTAGGGGCTGGTATCAAAGCGAAAGATGCAACGCAGTTCAACGTCTCCAGCCGAGCACTAGGCAGCCGTTCGGCGTCTTGCAAGCTTGAGGTTCGCCAGATTGACGCGAACGAACTCGGAACAAGCGTGGCGAACCTAGCCTAACAACCCGATCGGTTGTGCACCCAGCCCGAGGCGCAGGCGCCGCGATAGGACGCGTTCGTGCGCCGGATGGTTCGGATCCACATCCAAAGGCGCCCCGAGTGGCGGGAAGAGAAGTTGTGACCCGTCAGTGGGGCAGGCGGTTTCCGCCAGAGACCGCGACTTCTGCCCCGTCCATCATTGCCTGAAGACGTGCCTTCCCAAGATCCATCATGGCGATCGCGACTTCGACCGGATTCCAGCCTGCTTCAACGGCAGCCCGCTCAACGTCGGACAAAGCTGCATCGATCGCGTCCGCGCAGTGCTGCTCACGATCGAATTCGTCCGAGACAGGATACGGCGGTGCGATGACCATCAGGACCGGATACGCCGGATCGTGGGCCCTGCGAAGTCGTCCAGTTGTGGACGGACAATCTCCGCTGATCGAACGTTCGTCACCCATACCTTTCAAGGGCGTTCGTAGTGCCCGCCCGAGTACCGCGTCCAGTCAACTGCATGGCCGGCGCGGACCTGCTCTGCCGCGATGTCCCGGCCCCCGACGAAGCACTGTGCGACGATGCGGTCATAGGAGGCGGGCGAAGATCGCCCGTCGCAGGGCGTCCCGTTGCCGACCTGGCGACACTCGACCGTCTGACCGGCTGTCATCCGCTCGATGTTGGCGCCGGCCTCTGCATAGCCGCGCTCGCCTCGCTCCGGGCTGTTGATGCCGCAGATCCGAACACGCTGGCTTCCGATCGTGAACGTGTCGCCGTCGGCAACGCGGGTCACGGGGCCGCGAAGCACTCCGCCTGTCGTTTGCGTCGGTGCTGTCTGTGTCTGGCCAGGGAGGGCGCCATCGATCGCGTCATAAACCCGCGACGCGAGTTCGGGCCCGCCGACGAGCGCGGCTACTGCCACGATTGCTGCGATGCCAAGCCATTGCTTCAGGGATCGATTGCGAGGCGCACGACGGCGCCGTGAGTTTCTAGCCATGGCTGGCGTCTAGCATGAGGCGAGGGCGGCGCTAGAGGCCGGATTTAATCCACCGGCCGCCCGACGACGTCGGGCTGTCTCGAGGCCAATCGAACACCTGGCCCGCTACCGTTCGCCGCAATGAACTCGATCCCTGCCGCCTCTAGAGCGTTCCGCATCTTGCTGGCGGCGTCGTCGGACACGCGAGCGCCCGTGCCGGTCTCGTAGCGTTTCACCGTCGGCAGCGATAGGTCCGCAGCCTCGGCGAGGCGCGTCTGCGACCAACCCAAAAGCCCCCTTGCTCCGCGCGACTGTGAAGGCGTCATTCGCTTGACCTATTTTGGATCATTAACTATGATCCATTTAGTATCACAGAAGACAGCAAGGAGCAATCATATGACCAGCGGCCCAATCGGGACGATCGGCGAAGCCGTGTCCAAAGATAACTTGGTCGACCTGAGCGTCTGGCGTTCGGTGAGGTCGTGCAGAACCGATCGCAGCGTGCGCGAACTGTCGCGACCGCACCGTCCGGCGCTCGACGAGTGCGAGTTTCGCGCATTCTGGCGCCTCGCTGGAGATTGGCGTCGCGCCGTCAACTATGGGAGCGCCGCGGACATTCTCGAAGCCATCGATGAGCTGGAGGTGTTCGAAACCCACTGCGGCCATCACGGCCTTCGGCATCGCGCTGGCGCATTGATCCGCGCGGCGGGCGCCCGGCAGACGATGGCCTAAGCTGCCCGACAGACTGTCCGTCGATGCGGTTCGGTTCGACAGACGTCAGGGCGCACGCGGTACGCTTGGTGCTGCCCGCGTGCTGCCCACGACAAATGCCTCGACTGCCAATGGCAGCGCGTCGGGCTCTAAGTAATTGTTCCAAAACGGGAAAATGGTGCTGCGAGAGAGGATTGAACTCTCGACCTCTCCCTTACCAAGGGAGTGCTCTACCACTGAGCTACCGCAGCCGGTGCGGGCGGGTCTATGACATGGTCGGGAGGGGAGTGCAAGGCGCTCCGGGCCCACATGTCCCTTCGCCCGCATCGGGCGGTCTTCGGCGCCGCCGAGGGCCGGCAGGCGGGGACACGTCCGTGAGGGCAGGCCGGCGGATCGCTTCGGTCGAGCGCCGGGCCGCGAGAGCGATCCATCGACGGCCATCGACCTGCCGGTGCCGATCGGCCGCGGTTGAAGCGCGGCGGTGCGTTGCTATGATCTTCTTCAGAGCCGCAGGAATCCTCGGGGAACAGGATGGAGTTCTCAGCCAGGCGGTCCGACCGGACCCAGCCCCGCCAAACCCTCGAAACCGGCAACGGCATCCTGCGCGCCCTCTCGCCCGACAGCCTGTCGGCTCTCTCGGCCGATCTCGACCTCGTCACGCTCGAGACGCGGCAGGTGCTGAGCGCCGTCGGGGAGCCTCCGGAGCACGTCTACTTCCTGGAAGGCGGCATCGTCTCCTTCACGCTGGAACTGCCCGACAGCGGCCTCGTCGAGTTCGGGGTGATCGGGCGAGAGGGGCTGTCCAGCTACACGGCCCTTCGGGCCGGCCGGCGGCAACCCGTGTCCTCGACGGTCCAGGTCGGCGGGTCCGAGGCCTATCGCATCTCGGCCGAGCGCCTGCGCCATCGGATCCGGCAACTGCCGGACCTCTACGACGCCATCCACGACGCGCTCTACCAGCTGATGGGCCAGCTCGCGCTCACCGCCGCCTCGAACGCGCGCCACGGCCTGGCGGCGCGTATGTCGCGCTGGCTTCTTCTGTGCGACGAGCGCCTCGACGGGGACGAGATCCCCCTGACGCACGAATTTCTCGCCCGCGTGCTCGGGTCGCAGCGGACCAGCGCGACGTCCATGCTGCATATTCTGGAGGGGGAAGGGGCCATCCGCAGCCGGCGCGGACGGGTGCGGATCGTCGATCGCGAGCGGCTGAAGCGCTTCGCGGGCGAGGCCTATCTCGGCTGACCGCCCGGGCGTCCCGACCCGCGCGAGCGCTTATCTCAGATCGGGTTCAAGATGGGGCGCAGGCGCTCTTCAGGGCGCCTGCAGCGAGTACCAGAGGGCGAGCGCGTCGATCTGCTCGTCGGTCAGATGGATCGCGATCGGCGTCATCAGGTGGGCGAAGGGACCGCCGCCGCGCTCCTCCTCCTTGAAGAGCTGCAGCTGGGCGGCGATGTACCATTCCGGCAGTCCGGCGAGCGAAGGATAGGCCGGGTTCCGGTCCGCACCGCCATCGTGGCAGGACTGGCAGGCACCGAGCTTGCGCTCCAGAAGCCCCTGCGTCGCGATACGCTCGCCGAGGTCGGCCAAGCCCTGCGCGCTCAAGGGCCGACCATGTGGCGCGGCCGGGTCGAGCATGCCGGCCGGCCCGCTCGGAGCCGGCTCCTGCGTCGGGGCGTCGGGTGCGATGGCTTCGCGCACCGGCTTCGCGCCCAGCGAATAGCCGAGGGTCGCGCCCGCGGGTGCCGCGATCTGGCGTGTCGTGCCCACGCGCGGTTGGTCCGCATAATAGGCGGCGAGTTCGGCCAGGCGCGCATCGTCGTGGATGCCGGCCGCCGTCTGCATGATGCCGCTCGTCCGGTCTCCGCGCGCATAGGCTTTCAGCGCCTCGAAGAGATAGGCTTCCGACTGCCCCGCGATCGCCGGAAAGGCGTCCTGCGTCCCGTCGACGCCGGTCCCCAGCCCGTCCAATCCGTGGCAGCGCGCGCAGTCGGCGAGGGAGGATTCGAACCCGCCGTCGAAGCCGGCGGTCGAAAGCCCTGACGGGGGCCCCGCCGCGTCGTCGCCCCCCAGCGCCAGCGCGCGGTAGGCCTCCGGCGTCATGCCGGGCAGGGCACGCAGGAAGGCGACCATCGACCAGACCTCGTCGGGCCGGTCCTGGCTGACCCAGGCGGGCATGCCCGAATATTTGATGCCGTGCTGGCCGATCCAGAAGAGTTCGCGGTCCTCCCAGCGCCCGATCTGGCCCTCCAGGCGCGGCGGCGGCGGCATCATGGCGAGGACGGCGGGGCTCTGCGCGACGCCGGGCGCCCCGTGGCAGGACGCGCAGGACGAGGCGAAATGGCCCGCGGCGCGCTGGACGAGCACGGGGTCGGACAGGTCGATGCCCTCGGGGAGCGAGTATTGCAGCGACTGCGTGCGCACGGCATTGCGCATCGTGGTGTGCAGGAACCATTCCACGATCGCGAAATGGCCGGTGTTCGCCGCGATCGAGACGAGGCCCGAATAGGAGACGGCCAGGGCACCGAGGACCCCGGCGAGGCCGGCCAGGACGATGCGCCTGCCGGTGATGGCGACGGTGAACCTCATCGGCAGTCCACCATGAAGAGCGCCGGCATCGCGGTGAAGATCACCGAGACGAAGGAAAGGCCGGCCAGAAGCAGGGAGGAGAACTCCAGGAAGCGCTCGCGCATCTGCGGCGAATCCTCGTCATGCGGGAAGCGGCCGCCGTTCAGGCGCCACTCGCGCTGCGCCCGCCAGCCGGCCCAGCCGATGATGGCGAGCGCAAGCACCGTCGCGACCGCGATCGAGATCCGCACGCCCGGAATCGTCTCGAAGACATAGGTGTTCGGCGCGCAGGCATAGGCTGCGGCGACGTAGCAGAAGAGGAAGTGGAAGGCCCAGACGCTGGGCGTCAGGATCAGCGTCCAAAGCGTGTCGCGGGTCTGGTTGCGAAGCTCCATCACGACGCTCCGAGCGGCACGAGCACGATCGCGGCGACCGTGACGAGCGCGGTGAAGCCCAAGAAGTGCCAGTAGAGCGCGACATTGGCGATATCGATGTCGTGGCGGGGCGTCAGCTGCCCCGCCAGCGAACGGGCGAGGCAGTAGCCGAGCATCAGCGCGCCGACCCCGGCGTGGAGCGCGGCCCAGATGCACAGCAGCCAGATGATCGCGGGGTAGACATGCGTCGTCGGCTCCAGCCCCGTCGTCCACGGGCCCATCAGGAGCGCGGCGCCGCCGAAGAGCGAGAGGAGGAGCGCGACGCCGATCCCGAGGCGGGCCCGCACCCCCCCGCCCCCCCCCCACCCCGCCCCGGCGGCCCGC
>JAEZXX010000039.1 GCA_023419535.1 Pseudomonadota bacterium
CCGCGTCGATCGGCAGGATCGCGTTCTTGTCCTCGATGAAGTCGCCGAGGTGGCTGTCCTCCTCGTCGCCGACCGGCGTTTCGAGCGAGATCGGCTCCTTGGCGATCTTCAGGACCTTGCGGACCTTCTCCAGCGGCATGGCGAGCTTCTCGGACAGCTCCTCCGGCGTCGGCTCGCGGCCGATCTCGTGCAGCATCTGGCGCGAGGTCCGCACGATCTTGTTGATCGTCTCGATCATGTGGACCGGGATGCGGATCGTGCGGGCCTGGTCGGCGATCGAGCGGGTGATCGCCTGCCGGATCCACCAGGTGGCGTAGGTCGAGAACTTGTAGCCGCGCCGGTACTCGAACTTGTCGACCGCCTTCATGAGGCCGATATTGCCTTCCTGGATCAGGTCCAGGAACTGCAGGCCGCGGTTCGTGTACTTCTTGGCGATGGAGATCACGAGGCGCAGGTTCGCCTCGACCATCTCCTTCTTGGCCTGCCGGGCCTCGCGCTCGCCCTTCTGCACCATGGAGACGATGCGGCGGAACTCGGTGATCTCGACGCCCGTCTCGGTGGAGAGGTTCTGGATCTCCTGGCGCAGCGCCTGGATCTGCCTGGAATCGCGCTCCACGAACCGCGCCCAGCCCTTGGCCGGCAGGGCGGACACGGTCTCGGCCCAGTTCGGGTCGAGCTCCGAGCCGTGGTAGCTCTTCAGGAAGTCCTCGCGCTTGACGCCATGCCCTTCGGCGAGCCGAAGCAGCCTTCCCTCGTTGCCGACGAGGCGCTTGTTGATATCGTAGAGCTGCGCGACCAGCGAATCGATGCGGTTCTGGTTGAGGGAGAGCCCCTTCACCGCGGTGATGAGGTCCTCCTTCAGCTTGGCGTAGGACTTCTCCTGCGCCGCCGACAGCGAGCCTTGCGCGGCGAGCTGGTTCTCGACCTGCTGGTCCTGCAGCTTGCGCAGCCGGCCGTAGCTCTCGGCGATCGCGTCGAAGGTCTCCATGACCTGCGGACGGATCTCGGCCTCCATCGCGGCGAGCGACAGGGAGTTCTCGAGGTCGTCGTCCTCCTCTTCCTCCTCCTCGCCCGGCGGGCGGGCGCCGGGAGGCGCGGTCACGGGCGCGGGCTCGCCCTCGCCGTTCACGGCGGCGGCCGGCATCTTCGCCTCGGGACCGGCATATGTCGCCTCGAGGTCGACGATCTCGCGCAGCATGACGCGGGAATCGTTCAGGTCGTCGCGCCAGATGATGATGGCCTGGAAGGTGAGCGGGCTCTCGCACAGGCCCGCGATCATCGTCTCGCGGCCGGCCTCGATCCGCTTGGCGATGGCGATCTCGCCCTCGCGCGACAGAAGCTCCACCGAGCCCATCTCGCGCAGATACATGCGCACGGGATCGTCCGTGCGGTCGCCGCTGCCCTTCGCAGGGGCGGTCGCGACGGCGGTCGGACCGGTCTCGGCGACCTCGGTCGAGGCCTCCTTCTCGTCCTCGTTCTTGTCCTCGCCGTCTTCCGTCTCGTCGTCCTCGACGACGTTGATGCCCATGTCGTTGAGCATGGCCATGGTGTCCTCGATCTGTTCCGAGGTCACCTCCTCGGCGTTCAGCACCGAGTTCAGCTTGTCCATGGTCACGAAGCCGCGCTTTTTGGCGGCCTTGATCATCTTCTTGACGGCGTCGTCCGACAGGTCGAGCAGGGGGCTGTCCGTGGTCTCGGCCCGTTCCTCGGCCGGCGCCTCGCTCTCCTTGACCTTTGTCGCCATCTCGCATTCTCTCCAAATCGCGCGTCGGCGCTTCGCTCGCCGCGAGAATCGCATCCACGTCTCGGGCCGGTCCGGGCTCTTGGAGTCCGGTTCGGCTGAGATCGGACGATCCGCAACTGGCACCGCCACCGAAGGTTCCGGCCTGGCCGCGGCCCGAAAACGTCAAGGTTCGGGTGTCGCGGATACGATCCGACGGGCGCGCAGTCCCGGACCGTGGCCCGTGTGTTCATTTCCGCGCGCCGAGTCAAGCTCTTGGCTCGATCGACACGGGCGTTCGCTCGTCGCCACGCATATCGATCCGAAGCCGGGCCCTTCAAGGGCGGGGCGTTCAGAAGGTCCGCGCAGGCTTGCCGGACAAGAGCCCGAAACCGTCGATCAGGGCTTCCGTACCGGAGAAGTTCTCGATTTCCCGCTTGATCGCGACGATCTGCCCGTAGGCGAACTCCGAAGGGTTCGCCGCCAGGACCTCTTCGGCGCTGCGGAGTTCGTCATGTAAGGATCGATAGCGATGCTGCAAGTGCAGAGCCTGTCGCACCGTCTCTCGCGCGTCCTCCGTCGCCGCCTCGCCCAGCACCGACCAGAGGCCGAGAATCCGCAGCTTGGCCTCGAAGGTCTCGAAGGCCTCGGCGAGACCGCGGGCCGCGAGCCCCTCCATCGCCTCGGCGCGTTCACGCGGGGGATGGTCGGCATAGAGGTCGAGGATGCAGGAGCGGATGCGCGACAGATCGCCCGGCGGCAGCTCCAGATCCGCGAAATGCTCGAAGGCTTCGCCGATCAGCCGCGGATGGTTCACGAAGCCGACGACGATGGCGATCTCGCGCCCGCTCGGCTCTCGCGAGGAGGCCGAGCGAACCAGGCCCGTGCGCAGCAGACGGTCGGAGACCGGCGCGCGCCGCCCGCCGGCCACGCCGCGCCCGTCGCGCCGCCGCGGCTCCTGCCGTCCGCCCTTGAAGCTCCGCCCCTGTCCGGACGGCTGGACCGGCGGCCCGAAGAAGCCGGCGATGCGCTCGTCGAAATCCTGCGCGTAGTGCCGCCGCACGCTCTCGTCGGTGATGCGCCGCGCCAGCGCCTTGACGCGCTGTTCGAGGTCCGCCCGCCGCTCGGGCGTGTCGAAGACCCCGCCCGCGGTCTCGCGCGTCCAGAGAAGGTCGACGAGCGGCCGCGCCGCCTCGATGACGCCCCGGAAGGCGGCCGGGCCGCTCTCGCGCACCAGATCGTCGGGGTCCTTGCCCTCGGGCAGGAGCGCAAAGCGGAGCGAGCGCCCCGCCTTCAGCGTCGGAAGCGCGAGATCGGCCGCCCGCCACGCCGCCTTCAGACCCGCCGCGTCGCCGTCGAAGCAGAGCACGGGCTCGGCCGCGTTGCGCCAGAGGAGGTCGAGCTGGCGCTCGGTCAAGGCGGTGCCGAGCGGGGCGACCGCGTTCTCGAAGCCGGCCTGATGGATCGCGATGACGTCCATGTAGCCTTCGACGACGATCAGCGTGCCGGCGTCCCGCGCCCCGCGCCGCGCTCGGGCGAGATTGAAGAGGGTGTCGCCCTTGTGGAAGACCTCGGTCTCCGGCGAGTTCAGGTACTTGGCCGGCACGCCGGCCGAGAGCGCCCGCCCGCCGAAGGCGATGATCTTTTCGCGCGCGTCCTCGATCGGGAACATCAGCCGGTCGCGGAAGCGGTCGTAGGAGACGGCGACGCCTTCTCCGAAGACCACCAGCCCGGCGGCTTCGATCTCGGCCTTGCCGACGCCCCTGCCCGACAGGAACTCCTTCAGGGCCGAGCGCGAATCCGGCGCGTAGCCGAGGCCGAAGAGCTTCTGCGTCGCAGGGTTGAGGCCCCGGTCCCGCAGATAGCTGCGCGCCTTGGCGCCGTCCGTCTCGGCGAGGCGCTGGCGGAAGAATTCCGCCGAAAGCCGCAGCGCGTCCATGACGCTGGCGCGCTGCTCGGACCGCTTCTCGGCCTCGGGATCGCGCTCGGGCATCGCAAGCCCCGCCTCGCCCGCCAGCCGCTCCACCGCTTCGGGGAAGCTCATGCCCTCCAGCTCGGTCAGGAAACGGAAATGGTCGCCCGAGACGCCGCAGCCGAAGCAGTGGTAGCGGCCCTTGCCGTCCTCGCAGTGGAAGGACGGCGACTTCTCGCCGTGGAAGGGACAGCAGGCCCAGTAGTCGCCGCGCGCGGCGTTGGTCTTGCGGCGGTCCCAGGTCACGCGTCGGCCGATCACGTCGGAGATCGGAACCCGCGCCCGGATGTCGTCGAGGAAATGGGGCGAGAAGCGCATGCCGTCCTTATCGGCCGCGCGACCTTCGAAGGAAAGGCGCCGATTGCATCGGCCCCGTGCCACCGCATTTATCCACCCCCGTCCACAGGACGACCACACGAGGGCGCCGCATGCCGACCGTTACGCAGACACTGACCGAACTCGAGCTGGAGGAGTGGAGCGAGGGCTCACTCTATGCAGGCCGGGACGTCTCCTTCGGCCGTGACCTCGGGCTGACGCTTCTGGGCGCGAGCTACGGCGAGGTGCCGCCCGGCAAAAGCGCGTGCCCCTTCCACAACCACCGCTGCGAGGACGAGCTCTTCGTCATCCTCGAAGGCTCGGGCACCTACCGCTTCGGCGAGGACCGCATCGCCTTCGAAGCCGGCGACGCGCTCGCCGCGCCCGCCGGCGGGCCGGAGACGGCGCACCAGATCCTGAACACGGGAACGGGCGTCCTTCGCTATCTGGCGCTCTCCAGCCGCGCGCCGGCCGACGTCATCGACTATCCGGATTCGGGCAAGCGGCTGGTGAAGCTCCTCGACGGCTCGTTCCGCTCCATGCAGCGGCCGTCGCAGTCCCTGCCCTACTGGGACGGCGAACCGGGCGCGTCCTGATCCGGTTGCCGTTCCTCCCGCCAGGGAGTATGACGCGCCGGATCAAACGACAGACCCTGCCGACACGGAGACCTTCGCCATGAGCCAAGGCTGGACCACCCGCGAGCCGACCGCCCTTCTGGTGCTCGCCGACGGAACAGTCATCGAGGGCGACGGGCTGGGCGCCACCGGCGAGGCGCTCGGCGAGGTCTGCTTCAACACCTCGCTCACGGGCTATCAGGAGATCCTGACCGACCCGTCCTACGCGCAGCAGATCGTCACCTTCACGTTCCCGCATATCGGCAATGTCGGCGCCAACGAGGAGGATCTGGAGGATCTCGTTCCGGACAATTCGGTCGGCGCGGTCGGCGCGATCGTCCGCGCCGAGGTCTCGGCTCCGTCGAACTACCGCTCCACGGGCGATCTCGACGCCTGGCTGAAGAAGCGCGGCGTCGTCGCCATGTCGGGCATCGACACCCGTGCGCTCACCGCCCTCATCCGCGAGAAGGGCATGCCGAACGCGGTGATCGCCCATTCGCCGGACGGCAAGTTCGACCGCGAGGCGCTCAAGGCCCGCGCGGCCGCATGGAGCGGCCTCGTCGGGCTCGATCTCGCCAAACAGGCGGGCTCCAAGGGCGAGGAGGTCTGGACCGAGGGCACCTGGGCCTGGAACGCGGGCTACGCGCCCGGCGCCGCCGAGCCGCGCTTGACGGTCGTCGCCATCGACTACGGCGCCAAGCGCAACATCCTGCGGCTGATGTCGGGCCACGGCGCTCGCGTCGTCATCCTGCCCGCCACCGCGAGCGCGCAGGACGTCCTGAAGCATTCGCCGGACGGCATCTTCCTGTCGAACGGCCCGGGCGACCCGGCGGCGACGGGCGAATACGCGGTTCCCGTCATCCGCCAGCTCGCCGAGACCGGCATCCCGATGTTCGGCATCTGCCTCGGCCACCAGCTCCTGGGCCTGGCGCTCGGCGGCACCACGCAGAAGATGCACCAGGGCCATCACGGCGCGAACCACCCGGTGAAGGACTACACCACGAACAAGGTCGAGATCGTCTCGATGAACCACGGCTTCGCGGTCGCGGCCGACTCGCTGCCCGAGACGGTCGAGGAGACTCATGTCTCCCTCTTCGACGGCACCAATTGCGGATTGCGTCTGAAGGGCCGGCCGGTCTTCTCCGTCCAGCACCATCCGGAGGCCTCCCCCGGGCCGCAGGACTCGCACTACCTCTTTCAGCGCTTCTTCGACATGATCGAGGAGCACCGCGCCAAGAAGGCCGCCTGAGCGCGAAACCCCGCCTCGATGCGAATCGTCTCCCTCTCCAGCATCCCGCCGCGCTTCGGCCAGCTCGGCCCCGTGCTGGAGAGCCTTCTCGCCCAACGCCCGCGCGTCGACGCGGTCCAGCTCCACGTACCGAGGCGCTACCGCCGCTTTCCGGACTATGACGGGACGCCCCCGAGCGTGCCGGACGGCGTGACGCTGGTGCGCCCGGACGAGGATCTCGGCCCCGCCTCCAAAGTGCTGTTCGCCGCGCGCGCGCTTCGCGGAACGGACACGCAGATCCTCTTCTGCGACGACGACAAGCTCTTTTCGCCCGACTGGGCGGTGCGGCTCTTCGACGAGCAGGCGGCGCGGCCGGACATGTGCGTCGCGCTCGCCGGCAAGCACCTGCCGAAGGACATCGAGCGCACCGGTCCGCGCACGCCCCGCGCCGTCCTCGGCGGCGGCTTCGACCCCGCCTACGAGGCGGGCAAGCTCCTCTGGCGCACGGGGCTGAACCCCGGTCCGCGCCCGACGCGGCGCGTGGTGCGCGAGGCCGGCTTCGCCGACATCCTGCAGGGGCTCGGCGGCGTCGTCGTGCGGCCCGACTTCTTCGACGACGAGGCCTTCGACATCCCGGACATCCTCTGGGCGGTGGACGATGTCTGGCTGTCCGGCATGCTGGAGCGGCGCGGCATTCCGATCTGGCTACCGGCGGGGCTGCGCCGCCCCGCGCCCCTTCCCGGCGGCGACGGGAACTCGCTCTACGAGGCCGTCATCGACGGCGTGAAGCGCGACGACGCCAACCGCCGCTGCATCGAGCATCTGCGCGAGCGCTACGGCATCTGGCGCTGACGACGGGTCCCTCGATGCTCGACGTCGTCGCCCTCTACCGCTTCGTGTCCATCGCCGATCCGGACGCCCTGCGCGCCGAACTCCTCGATCTCTGCCGCGCCGAAGGCCTGCGCGGCACGATCCTGATCGCCCACGAGGGCATCAACGGCACGGTCGCCGGCCCTCCCGAAGGCACGGCTGTGCTCCTCGCCCGGCTGGAGGCGCTTTGCGCGATCGGGCTGGGCGAGGTGAAGCATTCCTCGGCCGCCGACTGGCCCTTCGCCCGCATGAAGGTGCGCGTCCGGCCCGAGATCATCACCATGCGAGCGCCGGAGGCCGATCCCTCGCGGCACGCCGGCACCTATGTGGCCCCGTCCGACTGGAACGCGCTGATCGAGGCCGAGAACGTCCTCCTCCTCGACACGCGCAACACCTACGAGACCAAGCTCGGCACCTTCGAGGGCGCCGTCGATCCGAAGATCGAAAGTTTCACGCAGTTCAAGGATTTCGTCGAGACGCTCGACCCGACCGCGCATCGCAAGGTCGCGATGTTCTGCACCGGCGGCATCCGCTGCGAGAAGGCGTCCGCCTACATGTTGTCGAAGGGGTTCGACCAAGTCTTCCACCTCAAGGGCGGCATCCTGAAGTATCTGGAAGAGGTGCCGGCGGAGTGCTCGCGCTGGAATGGCGAGTGCTACGTCTTCGACGAGCGCGTGGCGGTTCGCCACGGCCTGGCGCCCGGCTCCTTCATCGCCTGCTACGGCTGCGGCGAGCCGTTGAGTGCGGCCGAGACGCAGGACCCGGCGTACGAGCCGGGCGTGTCGTGCCCGTCGTGCATCGCTTCACTTACGAAGGAGAAGGCGAGCGCCCTGCGCGAGCGGCACCGTCAGCTGACGGCGACGGCCGGAGAGGTGTGAACGAGAAGGGCCCGACTTTGCGCCGTGTTCAAGGCGTGCCGCGGACAGGTCGTCTGCCGCGCCGACGGCGGTACTGGGTCGTTCTCGGACGGTCCGCTTGCGGCGAGCAGATGCAGATTGCTGCCGTCGTGTTGACCCGCTCCCGCAGTACATTCTATGCGTGTGAGCGTGCGACCCATTTTCGACATCGTATTGGTAGGAAAGCGCGTGGGCAGGATATCCTAGACATCCGGCGTCAGCACCCACGCGCGGCACCTGGGCTCCCCTCGGAGCCCTTTTTTGTGCCCGAGGCACAAAGCACTGAACGTCACGCCAAGGGGATAGCTCCATGTTCAACGCCGCGACCACCCCACCTCGGACGGTCACGCTCGCGATCGTGGCCGGGATCGCCGTCCTGTCGCTGAACATGTTCCTCCCGTCGCTTCCGAGCATCGCGACCGACCTCGCCGTAGACTACCGGACCGCCAGCCTCTCCATCGCAGGCTATCTGGTTCTGACTGCCGTCCTCCAACTGGTCGCAGGCCCCCTGTCCGACCGATATGGCAGACGTCCCGTGCTGCTCGGCGCCTTCGCCCTCTTCGCCTTCGCGTCGGTCGGTTGCACACTATCGACCGACATCGCGACGTTTCTCTTCTTTCGCTTCGTGCAAGGGGCGGTCATCGCGGGACTCGTTCTTTCGCGCGCGATCATCCGAGACATGTCCGAAGGGGCCGCCGCAGCACGGCGAATGGCCGAGGTTGCATCAATCATGGCGATCGCGCCGATGGTCGGGCCGGTCCTTGGGGGCCTATTAGAAGCGGGGTTCGGCTGGCGGGCAGCCTTCGCCCTCTACGCTCTCCTCGGTACGTTCGCTTTCGTCCTGTGCTGGTATGATCTCGGCGAGACGAAAAGTCCGTCCCCAAGTTCGTTCGTCGCGCAGTTTCGAGCCTATCCGGAACTCCTAGCATCTCGAATCTTCGTCGGACACGCGGTGTGCCTATCTTGCGGAACCGGAGCCTTCTACGCATTCATCGTCGGTGTACCACTGATCGCTCCGACGGCCTTCGGCGCATCGGCCGCAATGATCGGCGTCTATATCGGCAGCATTACCTTCGGCTTCGTATGCGGAACAACCCTATCTCGGCGGCTTGCTGCAACCGCGTCGCCCAATAGCCTCGTCTTGACCGGACGAGGCCTTGCGATTGCAGGACCTGCGATCGGTCTCGTGACCTTGGCAGGAGGGATCGTCGATCCTGTGACATTCCTCGGCGCTACCGCTCTCGTTGGCTTGGGCAATGGTCTGACAATGCCAAGCAGCAGCATCGCCGCCCTGTCGGTTCAGGTCGAAATCTCAGGAAGCGCTTCAGGCTTCGTCGGGGCCCTCACCGTTCTCGTCGGTGCGATTGTCACGTCGATCACCGCCTTTTTGATTTCCAACAACCTGGACCCTGCCACCCTCCTTACGGTCATGATCTTCTTGGCGACGTTCAGCCTGCTCGGCGCACTCTTCGGCGTAAACGCAAGGAGGTCGGCTCTTTGAGTTCAAGAATGCTGCTTCGGATAGCGAAATCAGTCGCTCTCGACGCCTGTCTCGCGTCCAAATTGCCCGGCTACTACGTTCGTTGCAAACGAGATCGATCAGGAAAGCTATCAACAACTCTTGATACCGCACCGAAGAAAAGAAGGGTGCTCTCAAGACCTAGTAGCGAATGGATTTTCTCGAAACCTTCGCTCCCAGATGGGGAAACGGGACTCTTCAAGGGCGTTAGAACGACCGCTTTCAGGCAGGTTTCAAGCGCTTCGGAACGTCACTGAAGGATTGAAGGCAGCCGGCCCCTCTCTTCCCTATCCCCCACGCCTCGAACGCCCCGGGCCGTTTCGGGTCGCGGGTCCTGAACCGCCCGGCGCGAGGCGATCCTGCGTGGGACGCCCGGACGGCCGGGCGGGCTTCGCGGCGAACCAGAGGACGTGCTTCGTCCCGCGCCCGCGTCCGGCCTTCACGCGCATCTCCTCCACCTGGAAGCCGCCGCGCGAAAGGCGCGCGGTGAAGGCGGCGTCCGGGTCCTGCGACCAGATGCCGAGGACCCCGCCCGGCTTCAGCGCGCGGAGGGATGAGGCAAGCCCGGCCGGTCCGTAGAGTCCGTCGTTGCCGCTTCGCGTCAGACCGCCCGGTCCGTTGTCGACGTCGAGAAGGATGGCGTCGTAGAAGGCGCTGGCCCGTCCGATCGTCTCCCCCACGTCCTCCACGGCGATGGCGACGCGGGGATCGGACAGCGTCTGCCCGAACACGTCGGCCATCGGACCCTGTGCCCACTCGACGACGCCCGGCACGAGTTCGGCAACGGTGATCCCGGCGTCGGGCGCGAAGCTCGCCAGCGCGGCCCGCAAGGTGAAACCCATGCCGAGCCCGCCGATCAGGACTCGCGCGTCCGCGCGCTGCCCGAGCCGCTCCGCCGCCAGCGTGGCCAGCGCTTCCTCCGAGCCGCTGAGACGGCTGTTCATCAGTTCGGTGCCGCCGATCATGATCGAATACTCGGAGCCGCGCCGCATGAGACGAAGCTCCCCGCCGCCCGGAACGGCCGCGGTTCCGAGCGCTTCCCAGGGGATCAACGGCCCTTCCTCGCGGCAGGGAAGCGGCGTCCGGCTTCGGCGAGGTCAGGAGGAACGGCCATGGGAGAACTCGCTGCGGGGATCGGAAGCCCTTCTGGTAACGCGAAGGCGGAGGCCCCGCGAGGACTTTCCGGCCCTCTCGGCCCGGTGGTCGTCATTCGAAAAGCCCGAGGCGTCGCACGGGCTTTTCCCCCAGTTCCAGGCCTCCCGCGAACGCCCGCACGAAACGGGGTTCCCCCTTAGCCCCCGCTCGCCTATAAGCCGCGTCTAGCCTTTACGACCGACATGCATCGGACCCGACGGCCTGTCCCAATGGACGGGAAGCCGGGTCTTTCCGCACGGAACACGAGCGAGACGACCATGCCCAAGCGCACCGACATCAAGTCCATCCTCATCGTCGGTGCCGGCCCCATCATTATCGGGCAGGCCTGCGAGTTCGACTATTCCGGTACGCAGGCCTGCAAGGCCCTGCGCGAGGAGGGCTACCGGATCGTCCTCGTCAACTCGAACCCGGCGACGATCATGACCGATCCCGATCTCGCCGACGCGACCTATATCGAGCCGATCACCCCGCAGGTCGTCGCCAAGATCATCGAGAAGGAGCGCCCCGACGCCCTGCTGCCGACCATGGGCGGACAGACCGCCCTGAATACGGCGCTGGCGCTCGCCAATCAGGGCGTGCTCGAGAAATTCGGCGTCGAGATGATCGGCGCACGCGCCGAAGCCATCGACATGGCGGAGGACCGCCAGCTCTTCCGCGAAGCCATGTCGCGCATCGGCCTCGAAACGCCGCGCTCGATGATGGCGCACACGCGCGGCGAGGCGCTCGACGCGCTCGACAAGGTGGGCCTGCCGGCGATCATCCGGCCTTCGTTCACGCTCGGCGGCACCGGCGGCGGTGTCGCCTACAAC
>JAEZXX010000014.1 GCA_023419535.1 Pseudomonadota bacterium
TCCGACATGTCGAAGCGCAGCAGTTCCACGCCGAGCGTATCGGCGAGCTGCTTGGCCACCTCTGTCTTGCCGACGCCGGTCGGGCCGGTGAACAGATAGGAGCCGATGGGCTTTTCCGGTTCGCGCAGGCCGGCACGGGCCAGCTTGATCGCCGAGGACAGGGCGGTGATCGCCTGATCCTGGCCGAACACCACGGTCTTAAGGCTCTGCTCGAGGCTCGACAGCAGTTCGGCGTCGGACTTCGACACCGACTTCGGCGGGATGCGGGCCATGCGGGCGATGACGGCCTCGACCTCCTTCTGGCCGATGACCTTCTTCCGCTTCGACTCGGGCAGCAGCATCTGCGAAGCCCCCGTTTCGTCGATCACGTCGATCGCCTTGTCCGGCAGCTTGCGGTCGTTGATGTAGCGCGAGGACAGCTCCACCGCCGAGCGGATCGCCTCGTTGGTGAACTTCACCCGGTGGAAATCCTCGAAATAGGGCTTGAGGCCCTTGAGGATCGAGACGGCGTCCTCGACGGAGGGCTCGGCGACGTCGATCTTCTGGAAGCGCCGGACGAGCGCCCGGTCCTTCTCGAAGAACTGCCGGTACTCCTTGTAGGTCGTCGAACCGATGCAGCGGATCGTGCCCGAAGAGAGCGCGGGCTTGAGGAGGTTCGAGGCGTCCATCGCACCGCCCGACGTCGCGCCGGCGCCGATCACCGTGTGGATCTCGTCGATGAAGAGGACCGAACCCGGATACTCCTCGAGTTCCTTGACGACCTGCTTCAGCCGCTCCTCGAAATCGCCGCGGTAGCGCGTGCCGGCAAGCAGCGTGCCCATGTCGAGCGAGAAGATCGTGGAGCCGGCCAGCACCTCGGGCACGTCGCCCTCGACGATGCGCTTGGCGAGGCCTTCGGCGATCGCCGTCTTGCCGACGCCGGGATCGCCCACATAGAGCGGGTTGTTCTTGGAGCGGCGGCAGAGAACCTGGATCGTGCGGTTGATCTCGCTCGCCCGCCCGATCAGCGGGTCGATGCGGCCGTTCTTGGCCTTCTCGTTGAGGTTCACGCAGTACGCGGTGAGCGCGTCCTGCTTCTCCTTGCGGCGTCCGTCCTCGTCCTGCCCCATGGTCGACTGCTCGTCCTCCGCTCCGCGGACCGGCCGGCTCTCCGCCGCGCCGGGTCGCTTGGAGATGCCGTGGGAAATGAAGTTCACCGCGTCGTAGCGCGTCATCTCCTGCTCCTGCAGGAAGAAGGCGGCGTGGCTCTCGCGCTCGGCGAAGATGGCGACGAGCACGTTGGCGCCCGTGACCTCCTCGCGGCCCGAGGACTGGACGTGGATGACGGCGCGCTGGATCACCCGGTGGAACCCGGCGGTCGGCTTGGAATCCTCGTCGTGCCCCGTCACGAGGTTGGCGAGTTCGGTGTCGATGTACTCCGTCAGCGAGGAGCGCAGCAGGTCGAGATCGACCGAGCAGCCGCGCATGACGGCCGCCGCGTCCTTGTCCTCGAGCAGAGCGAGCAGGAGGTGTTCGAGCGTGGCGAATTCCTGATGGCGCTCATTGGCGAGCGTCAGGGCCTGATGGAGGGACTTCTCCAGGCTTTGCGAGAATGTGGGCAAGCTTCACCTCAACTCTTTTCCATCACGCATTGAAGCGGATGCTGATGCTGGCGGGCGAAATCCATGACCTGCGTGACCTTCGTCTCCGCAACCTCGTACGTGTAGACCCCGCACTCGCCGACACCGTGTTTGTGCACATGCAGCATGATCCGGGTGGCGGCCTCGCGGTCCTTCTGGAAGAACCGCTCGAGCACGTGGATGACGAACTCCATCGGAGTGTAATCGTCGTTCAGAAGCAGCACCCTGTAAAGGCTCGGCTTCTTCGTCTTCGGCCGCGTCTTGGTGATCACGGACGTTCCGCGGTCGTTCCCCGGTCCGTCCGTCCGTCCGGCCTGCAGCCGGGTCTCGCCCTGCGTCGATGCCGCTCGCCCGATGCGCGCCAATGCCACCACCCTCGTCATGCCCGATATGTATGAATCGCCTCGCGCTTTGTAAGACGGTTGGGCCGCCGGTAGAAGAATGTCGCATCCGGCCGCAGCGGCGGGGGCGCGAGCGACGGGCCGCAGGGCTGCCGGCGCGACCGGCCGCGCAAACGAAAAAGGGTCCGGCGCGAGCCGGACCCCTTGCAGATCAGCCTTCCGTTCGAACGGATCAGGCAGCCTTGGACGCCGCCTCGCGACCGCGCGCGGTGGCCGTCGCCAGCGTGTTCTCGAACGGGCGATAGGCCTCCTTGGCGATGTCGGTGTAGATTTCCGACATCTTGGTGGCCTGGGCGACCCAGCGCTCGTAGGCCGACTTGGCGAACTCGCTCTGGACCTCGAAGGCGCGGTCGAGGGACTTCGACTGCGACAGCTTCTCGAAGGCCTGCGTCGACTGCTCGTAGGACTGACGGGTGAAGTCGGTCGTCTCGGCAGCGATCTGCTGGAAGCCCTTGGTCACGGCGGAGAACGACTTCAGGGCGTTGTCCATCGCTTCCTTGCTGACCTTGTTGGCGTCGTCATACAGATTCATGGCACTCTCCCTGTCTTGAACTGAGTGAGCGGCAGGCCCATCCCGCCGTTCGGTGAGCTCGATATATTGCACTGCACAATGAAATTCAAGGTCTCTTGTGCAGTGCGATAAAGCCGCCCCTCACAATTCCGTGAAGCGGCGGTCGGCTCAACACTAGGCGCGCTTCCGCCACATCCCGATGACAAGGAAGCCTCAACCATAAACGGATTGGTAAGCCCGTTCGGCCTAATCTTTCCGGGACGAAGGGATCGAGCGCACCGCTCGCCGGACGGGAGGCCCGCCTCCCCCGGCGTCGCGCCTCCCGAACAGAGAAACGAGAGAGCGCCTCGTGCCGATCGCAGCCACCCTGAAAGCCGTATCCCGCCGATTCGTCCGCACGCTCGGCGTCGCCGCCGTCGGGGCCGGCCTGCTCGTCCAGCTCCCGGTGGCGGGGGCGGAGGCCAATCCGCGCTATGCCGCCTTCGTGATCGACGCCAACAACGGCAAGGTCCTCTTCAACCGCTACGGCGACGAGACGCGCCATCCCGCTTCGCTGACGAAGATGATGACGCTCTACATGATGTTCGAGGCGCTGGAGACGGGCCGCGCGCAGCTCTCGACCGCGATGAACGTGTCGGCTCACGCCTCCTCCCGTCCGCCGTCGAAGCTCGGCCTGCGGACCGGCTCCACGATTACCGTCGAGGAGGCGATGTACGCTCTGGTGACGCGCTCGGCGAACGACGCCGCCGCCGTGATCGGCGAGTTCCTGGCCGGGACCGAGGAGAATTTCGGCCGCGTGATGACGCAGAAGGCGCGCACGCTCGGCATGAACGGCACGACGTTCCGCAATGCGAGCGGCCTGCCGAACCCGCAGCAGGTGACCACCGCCCGCGACATGGCGACGCTCGGCATCGCGCTGCGCGAGCATTTCCCGCAGTACTACAAGATCTTCAACACGCGCTCCTACACGTTCCGCGGCCAGACGATCGGCAACCACAACCGCGTCCTCGGCCGCGTCCAGGGCACGGACGGCATCAAGACGGGCTACATCAACGCCTCGGGCTTCAACCTCGTCTCCTCGGTCGTCCGCGGCAACAAGAAGCTCGTGGCCGTGGTCCTGGGCGGCCGCACCGGCCGCTCGCGCGACGACCACATGGTCGAGCTGCTGCAGCGCTTCATTCCGCAGGCGAGCGAGGGCCGCGGCGGGCCGCTGGTCGCCTCCTGGTCGCCCTCGCGCGTGGCGTCGAACGCGGTCGCGGCGGCGTCCATCCCGACGAGCGTCCCCGTTCCGACGCGCCGCTCGAACCCCGCCGAGATCGACACGCGCGTCGCGGCCGCCTACGGCACCAACGCGGCGAGCGCGGTGGACGAGGCGCTGCGCAGTCCCGAGGGCCGCACGATCATCGGCCGCGACGCGCTTCGCGCGGCGCTTGTCAGCCAGAACGAGCCGCAGCGGATGGACATGCCGACCGCCCATGCCCTCGCCCCGAGCGGCCCGACGCCGCGCGCGCCGATCCCCTCCGCCCCGATCCCGTCCGTCGGCATCGACCGCGGCACGACGGGCTCGATCGTCTCCGAGGCGCAGGCCGGCGAGATCACCGACGCCCAGTCGACGCGCCAGTTCGCCGCCCTCCAAGAGGCGGCCGTGGACACGCTGCCGCAGGCGGCGGCCAGCGAGGCTCCGGCCGCACTCTCGCCCTGGGTCGTCCAGATCGCCGCGACGCCCATCGAGGCGACGGCCGAGGACATGCTCCAGGAAGCCCTCAAGTCGGCCGGCTCGGCGCTCGCTTCGGCGACGCCCTTCACCGAGGCGGTGAACACCGGATCGCAGACGCTCTATCGGGCCCGCTTCGCCGGCTTCGAGACCAAGAGCGATGCGAACGCAGCCTGTGAGGCGCTCAAGCGCAGCTCCTACGCCTGCTACGCGGTCGCCGCCAACTGACCGGACGACGGGGCGCCGCCCGAGGCGCCCGCCGACGAAACAGCCAGGACCGACGCCGCGCCCGCGGCGCCGATCGACCCTTCTCGACCTCTTGTATCCGCGTGTCCGAGGAATTCAGCGATGACGCTCGACCAGGAAAGCCTTCGCCTCGTTGATGCGGGCGGCCAGAAAGTCGGTGCCCCCGTGGTCGGGATGCACCCGCTTCATCAGGCGGCGATGCGCCTCTCGGACTTCCGAGAGGGTCGCTCCAGGCTCAAGGCCAAGGATCTGGTAGGCCTGCTGCTCTGTCATGGGGCCCGTGCCTGGCGTTCCTCCCAGCCCGTCGCCCGGCTCCGCGTCGGCGTGCGCACGCCAGCCGGCGACGCGGCGGTCAAGATACGCTTCCAGAAGTCTTAGGCTCTCGGCGTCGCCCGCCAGCTCGGAACGAAGGCCGAGGAGCTGGCCCGGCTCCAGCCCCGAGAGGCTCCGGCCTTCGAAGCGCCCGGCCAGGACTCTCCCGTTGAGTTCGCCCGTGTCGTAATCGAGGCGCATCTCGAGGGCGGCGGAGCGGACTTCGGACGCGCCGCGGGACGCCTCGCCGGTCGGCGGGGCGGCGGAACGGCCCCGTCGATAGGCCGCAAGTCCGAGGGCGACCAGCGGCAGGCCCATCGCGGGCCGCCCGATCAGGGTGAGCCCGGCGCCCGCGCCGAGGAGCGCGATCGTGCCCGCCCGGCGCAGAAAGCCCGCAAGCCTGGCCGGCGGCGTGTTGGCGAACATCCAGAGGGTCGCGGCGGCGAGGACGAGGAGCGCGGCCGCGACGACGAAGCTCATCGGCCGCCGCCGCCCCTGCCGCGCATCTGCTCGATGAGAAGACGGCTCTCGCGCGAGCCGTGCGACTGAAGGGCGGCGAGGCCGCGGGTCGCGAAGGCCGCGACGGCGCGCAGGAGATTGCGCAGCGCGTCGGCCGATCCCTCGTCGAGCCGCAGATAGGCGCCGCCGGACAGCCGTGCGATCTCCCGGAAGACGGTCTCGGTGGATCGGTCCCGCCCCTCCTGCACCATGAAGCACGGGGCGCCGAGGACGCCGAGTTCGCCGGCCGTCGCGCAGAGCGCGTCGGCGTCCTCCTCCATCGCGTCGCCGATGAAGACGAGGGCTCCGACCTTGCCCTTGCCGGCCTCGCTGCGCGCATGGACGAGGACGCGGCCGATCTGCGTGCGACCGCCCCGGCAGTCGATGCGCGTCATGAGGTCGCGAAGCTCGTCCGTACGCGTCACCCATCTGGAGGCCCGGCATTCGCCGAAGCCGCGGAAATAGACGAGCTGGACGAGAAGGGGGGCGCCCCCGCCCACCGCCCCGAACATTTCGCCCTGCAGCCGGCAGGCCCGGTCCCAGGTCGGCTGACGGCTCATCGTGGCGTCGAGGGCGAAGATCAGCCGGCCCGATCCGCCGCCGCTCGCGGGCGCCTCGCGCACCTGTTCGAGAAAGCGGTCGACGTCGCTGCCGCCGGACTTCCGTTCGACGGCGCTGGCGCCGCGCACGCTCGGGACCTTGACCATGACACCTCCTTGCAACCGCCATCTGGGGTGCGCGGGCCCGAGCGCAATCGGACGCGGTCGTTCGCGCATCAGGCTATCCGAGAATCGATGCCGATCTTCGAGCCGATGCTGTGGTCACATCAGCCCAAGCATCGCGAGTTCGCGGCGAAGGTCCGGGGGCAAGGCTTCGAGGTCTTCGCCGCCTTCGCCGAGATCGGGCGGCGCGTCCTCCGGCTTCAGGTAGCGCCAGCCCTGGAAGGGGCGGCGCGGCTGCCAGCGCGTGGCGACGAAGACGGGCTCGAGGACGATGCGGCAGCGCGTGATGCCGTCGGCGCCGAGCGCCTCGTCCAGCCGCAGGATGGCCTGGCGGACCTGCACGTTGCCGCGGATCACCCAGTACAGCGAGCCGCCGGCCAGGATCTCGTCCGCCCGGACGGGGCGAACGCGCGTGACGTGGCCCTGCTCAGCCGGCTCGCCCCGCGCGCGGGCCGCCGCGAGCCGGTGATCGACATGCGACTTCAGATCGTCGAGCGTATCGACGCCGACGCAGAGCTTGACGAGGTTCAGTGGCATGGCGGGGCAGATGCGTCCTGCGCCGCCGTTCCGTCAAGGCCGTCGACAGGCGCGGCCCTTTCGCGCGACATGATGTCCGCGGCCGCTGCGAGTGATGCGATGTTCTTCGATTCCCTTCTGACCGCGGCCAACGCCGCCGCGCTGGCGCTGTTTCTGGGCAGCTGGTTCGGCTACGCGTTCCTGACCGGAAAGAGCCGCTTCGCGCACCGCACGCTCGGGCGGCGCATGGACGTCCAGCGCGAGCGCTGGATGCGCACCATGATGCGGCGCGACCTGCGGATGATCGACACGCAGATCATGAACGGCCTGCAGCAAGGCACCGGCTTCTTCGCCTCCTCCTGCATCTTCGCCATCGGCGGCTGCTTCGCGCTGATGGGCGCGACGGAGCGGATCGGGGCGGTGGCGGCGGACCTTCCGATCGGGAGCCTCGGCGACCGGGGGCTCCTGGAGGCCAAGCTCCTCGGGCTCGTCGTGATCTTCGCCCACGCCTTCTTCAAGTTCGCCTGGGCCTATCGGCTGTTCAACTACTGCTCGATCCTGATCGGGGCCGTCCCGATGCGCATGGAGGCCGACGCCGATCCCGAGCGGGCCGAGGCGGCGCTGAACCGCGCGCTGTCGATGAACCGGATCGCGGCGCGGCACTTCAATTCGGGTCTGCGTGCCATCTTCTTCGGGATCGCCTATCTGGGATGGTTCCTCGGCCCCTACGTCCTCATGGCGACGACGATCGGGGTCCTGGCCGTCATCGCGCACCGCCAGTTCCTGTCGGACGCGCACGACGCCGTGGTGAGATGGGAATCGGAATGACGAAGGCCGCGGACATCCGAAGCCGGATCAAGGCGATGGTCGCCGAGCGGGGACCGGACAAGACGGTCTGCCCGTCCGAGGTCGCCCGCGCGATCGCCGGGCAGGACGAGAAGGCGTGGCGCCTCCTGATGGCGCCGATCCGCGCCGAGGCGGTGAAGCTGGCGGACGAGGGCCGGCTGACGATCCGCCGCAAGGGCCGCGTCGTCGACCCGTCCGACTTCAAGGGGATCTACCGGCTGGGGACGGCCGGGGACGAGTCGTCAGGCTGAGGGAAACAGCGCGTCGGTGCGCCCGGTCATCCAGTAGGCGGCGAGACCGATATATTCGCGGATCGCGAAATGCACCTTCTCGACGTTGCGGATGGTGGCGCTGGACGGCTGCCAGACCGCCGCGCCCGACGGCGTGCGGTAGTCGACCGGATAGGGCAGCACCTCGAACCCCGCCTGCCGGAAGCAGCCGAGCGCGCGCGACATGTGGAAGGCGGAGGTGACGAGCACCCAGGTCTCGCCCGGCTGGGGATCGGCCAGCCGCCGCGAATGGACCGCGTTCTCCCGCGTGTTGCGCGAGGCCTCCTCCAGGATCAACCGGTCCTCGTCGAGGCCGAGCGCCAGGAGCATCTGGCGCGCCGGGATGCTCTCGGGGATGTCCTCGGCCAGAATGGCGGCCGAGCCGCCGGAGAAGATGACCTCGGCCTCCGGGTGGAGCCGCGCGAGCGCGAGGGCGGCGGTGATCCGGTCGGCCGCGTCGTTCAGCTCAGGCTCGCCGCGCGTGCGGGCGATGCGGGTGTCGAACGATCCCCCGAGGACGACGATCCCTGCGATCTCGGCCGGAAGCTCGGCCCTCGGGATCCGTTCCTCCAGGACATTCATCATCAGGAGGCCCGCCGGCGTCAGGCTGGCGGCCGCCAGGAGGGCGAAGCCCGTGCCGGCGACGACGAGGCCGGTCCGCGTGAAGCGGAAGGCCACCGCAAACAGGCCGAAGGCGATCGCCAGGAGCACCACGACCAGAGGCTGGACGAGGTACCAGGCGACCTTGGAGAGAACGAAGAACATCGGCACTCACGCAAAGAGCGGGCCCGGTGCCCCCGGGCGGGAGCGCGCGACGCTACGCCGCCCGGCTGGGCCGAAGGTTGCGCGAGGGGCCGGTCAGGCGCGGTCCCATTTCGGCGAGAAGCTCGGGTTGACGAGACGACGGCGCAGGCGTGTCATCCGCCACAGGAGCTGACGGTCCTCCTCGGTGAGCTCGAAGTCGAAGATGTCGATGTTCTCCGACAGGCGATCGGGGTTGGACGTGCGCGGGATGGCGCCGACGCCGTCCTGCTCGATCTCCCAGCGCAGAACGATCTGGGCGGGCGTCTTGCCGTGCTCCTGGGCGATCCGGACGATCTCGGCGTTCTGGAGGAGATCGCCGCCCTGCCCGACCGGCGAATAGGCGATCAACGCCATGTCGTGCCGCCGCGCCGCCTCCAGGAGCACCGCCTGCGAGAGCGCCGGGTGATATTCGACCTGATTGCAGACGAGGGGCGCCTCGGAGAGCGTCACGGCCTCGTCGAGCAGCGTCTCGGTGAAGTTCGCGACGCCGATGTGCTTGGTGACGCCCTTCTCCTTGGCTTGGTTCAGGGCCGCGATGGATTCGTCGAGCGGGATGTCCGGGTTCGGCCAGTGGATGAGGAGGAGGTCGACCTGCTCCAGGCCGAGGGCGGCGAGCGCCTTGCCGGCGGTGGGGATCAAATTCGCTTGACCGATGTCGGACCACCAGATCTTGGTGGTCACGAAGAGTTCGTCCCGGTCGATGCCGCTGTCGCGGATGCCCTGTCCGACGGCTTCCTCGTTGCCGTACATGCGCGCGGTGTCGATGTGGCGGTAGCCCTTCTCGATCGCTTCGCGCACCAGCGCCCGGCAGGTTTCACCCTCCAGCTTGAAGGTCCCGAGGCCTATGGCGGGAATGCGGGCGCCTGCGCGTTCGATGATCTTCATGGGGTCTCCGAAGCGATTTCGTCGAAGCCTGCCCCTTGCGCGGGCTCGGCCGGTGACGGCACAAGGCGGCCTTTCGAGGGACCGCTTCGTGCCGGTTCGAGCCAAGATAGGCGGGAAGACGCCATGTCCAGCATCGAGACCCGCCCCGACGGTCCGCAGACGCCGAAGGGGAAGGGCCGGATCGACCTTCTGGATGCGGCGCGGGGCGTCGCGCTCCTGGCGATGCTCGTCTACCACTTCACCTGGGACCTCGAATTCTTCGGCTACATCCCGACCGGCACGGCCTACGAGGGCGGCTGGCGGCTGTTCGCCCGCGGAATCGCCACGAGCTTCCTGTTCCTCGTCGGCATCGGGCTGGTCCTCGCCCACGCGCGGGGCGTGCGCTGGCGCCCGTTCGGCAAGCGCCTGGCGCAGATCGCGGCGGGTGCCGCGGCCGTCACGATCGCCACGCTCGTCATCACGCCGGAGAGCTTCGTCTTCTTCGGAATTCTCCACCAGATCGCGGTGGCCAGCCTGATCGGGCTTCTGTTCCTGCGCGTGCCGACCGTTCTCGTGGCGCTCGCCGGGATCGCCGTCATCGCGCTGCCGAACCTCTGGACGAGCGAGGCGATGAATCCGCGCTGGCTCGCCTGGATCGGCTTCGCGGCCGACGAGCCCTTCTCGAACGACCTCGTGCCGATCTTCCCCTGGACGGGCATCGTGCTCCTCGGCATGGCGGCGGGGCGCTGGGCGGGCGCGGCGGGCCTGTGGGACCGGCTCCGGCCGATCCGCATCGAGCGAGCGCCCGCCACCGGACTGATCTGGATCGGGCGGCACTCGCTGGCCTTCTACCTCATCCACCAGCCGGTCTCGATCGCACTGATCGCCGCCTATGCGCAGGTCTTCCCGCCGGACCGGGTCGCGGCCTTTCCGGTCGACTGCCAGCGCTCCTGCGTGGCGCAGGGCTTCGACGAAACCTACTGCGCGTCCTATTGCGGCTGCGTGCAGACGCAGATGACCGAGCGCAACCTCTTGGAGGCGTTCCTCGACGGATCGCTGGACGAGCAGGGCCAGCGCGACGTCAGCGACACGATTCTCGCCTGCTCGTTCGATCCGAACAGCTGAAGCATTTCCAACCGATGCGGACCCGCTTCAGCGTCGGACGATGCGACGAGGGTCGACAGTCTCAGGCGACGGGCGCGATCCCGAGCTCGGCCATGCGGGTGAGGCAGGCCTCCTCCGCCTGATCGAGCTCGGCCAGAAGATCCTCGATGTCGCGGCGCTTCTGCTCCAGCTCGCGGCGCCGGTCGCCGACCTTGCGGATGATCGCGCGCAGCTGACCCGCCTCGCCCGGAGGCGCGCGGTACATGCCCATGATCTCGCGGATCTCGGCGATGGAGAAGCCGAGGCGCTTGCCGCGCAGGATGATCTTGAGAAGCTGGCGGTCGGACTGCCGGAACAGGCGCGTGCGCCCGCGCCGGATCGGGGAGATGAGCCCCTCGTCCTCGTAGAACCGGATGGTGCGCGTCGAGATGTCGAACTCGCGCGTGAGCTCGGTGATCGTGTAGTAGTCGCGCATGCGGGATCTGGCCTTTCGAGCGTCGACCCGTCTCAATCCAGATTTACGTAAAAGTCAAATATGCATCGCGGTCCCGTGAGCGGGACGACCGTCAGCCGAGCCCGAACCACCAGCTGGCGAGGCCGAGGAAGGCGAAGAAGCCGACGACGTCGGTGATGGCGGTGACGAAGACGGCCGAGGCGAGCGCCGGGTCGGCGCCGAAGCGGTTGAGGACCAGCGGAATCAGGATGCCTGACAACGCCGCGGTCAGCATGTTGATGACCATGGCGCAGGCGATGACGACGCCGATCTCCGCGTCCCACGTCCAGAAGCCGGCCGCGATGCCGAGCAGCGTCGCGATCATCGTTCCGTTGAGAAGGCCGACCAGCACCTCGCGCCGGATGATGCGCCCGGAATTGTGGATGTTGATGTCGCGCGTGGCGATGGCGCGCACCGTCACCGTCATCGTCTGCGCCGCCGCGTTGCCCCCCATGGAGGCGACGATCGGCATGAGGGCCGCCAGCGCCACCATCTGCTCGATGGTCGCGTCGAAGAGGCCGATGACGAGCGCGGCAAGGAAGGCCGTGAAGAGATTGACGAAGAGCCAGGGGAAGCGCGAGCGCGCCGAGACGCGGACCGAGTCGGAGATCTCCTCGTCGCCGACGCCGCCGAGGCGCCGGAAGTCCTCCTCCGTCTCCTCCTGCATGACGTCGACGATGTCGTCGATCGTCAGGACGCCGACCAGCCGCTCGCCCGAATCGACGACCGCGGCCGAGAGGAGATCGTACTGCTCGAAGATCTGCGCCGCCTCCTCCTGGTCCATTTCGGCCGGAATGGGATGGCGCGTCGGATGCATGACCGACTCGATCGTCTCCGGCCGCTTGGCGCGCAGGATGGCGTGGAGATCGACGGCGCCGAGAAGGCGGAAGCTCGGGTCGACGACGAAGACCTGCGAGAACCGGTCCGGCAGATTGTCGTCCTCGCGCATGTAGTCGATCGTCTGCCCGACCGTCCAGAAGGGCGGCACGGCGACGAACTCGGTCTGCATGCGCCGACCGGCGCTCTCGTCCGGATAGTCGAGCGCGCGCCGGAGGCGAAGGCGCTCCAGGAAGGGCAGCTTCTCGAGAATCTCCTGCCGGTCCTCCGGCTCCAGATCCTCCAGGATGTAGACGGCGTCGTCCGAATCGAGCTCCTGGATCGCCTCGGCGATCTGGGCGTTCGGCATGGCGTCGACGATCTCGAGGCGCACCGCCTCGTCGACTTCGGTGAGCGCGGCATAGTCGAAGGCCTCGCCCATGAGGCGGACGAGATCTTGGCGCTCCTCGGTCTCCAGATGTTCGAGGACGTCGCCGAGCTCGGTCTCGTGGAGCGGCTCGATCCGCTCGCGCAACGACGGGCCGTCGCCCTCCTCGATGACGTCGCGGACGCCGTCGAGGAAGTCGCGGTCGAGATTGCCGTCCTCGTCGTAGACGCCTGCGGGGATCTTGGTGCGCGCATCGTTCGCGCCGGGGGTCGCGTCGTCCGCCATGTCGCCCTCCTTCGCGCCGAGCGAGGCCGCGAGAGCGCCGTGCATCTCTTCGGACGCACGAAGGTCGCTCCCGCTCTTTGGTCTGCGCATCAGGCGTGCCGAAGATCGAATTCGATCTTCGGGCCGATGCTGTCGGCCCCTACCCTAGTCGTATGGAGACGATGCGACAGACCGGAGCGCCGGTATCCGCACCGTCCGTCGGGTGCAGGAGCCCATGTCGAAGCGCTCGGGAAGCGAGGACTGCCTTGGGAAGGCTGGTGCGGTCGAGAAGACTCGAACTTCCACGGGTTGCCCCACAGCGACCTCAACGCTGCGCGTCTACCAATTCCGCCACGACCGCACGCCGTGTTCCGGCCGGGGCCGGCCCGATCTCGTCGACCGGTGGCGGGCGTGTAACAAAGCCCCTCACCCGCCGCAAGCCTTTTCGCAGCGCAAAGGCCGGCCTTTCGCCCCGCACCCTTTCGGTGGCGGCCGGCGGGGGATAGATTTCGCCGATGGACGCTCTTTCCCCCGCCGCACCGCTGCCCCGCCTTCTCGCCTCCGGCGACGGCTTCCATGCCCTCGCAGGCGCCCCGCCGGTCGAATGGCACGTCGTCGATTCGCTCGTCGGCTACGAGGCGGCGGTGGAGATGATGGAGGCGCGGGTCGCCGCGATCGCCTCCGGCGCGGCGCCAGAGGCCGTCGTCCTCCTCGAACACCCGCCGCTCTATACGGCCGGCACGAGCGCCGCGCCCGCCGACCTCGTCGACCCGGGCCGCTTTCCGGTTCATGCCAGCGGGCGCGGCGGGCAGTACACCTATCATGGGCCCGGCCAGCGGGTGGCCTACGTGATGCTCGACCTGAAGCGCCGGCGGCCGGACGTGCGCGCCTTCGTCGCCGCGCTGGAGGCCTGGATCATCGACACGCTCGGCGACTTCCAGGTGAAGGGCGAGCGGCGCGAGGACCGCGTCGGCGTGTGGGTGCGGCGGCCGGAGCGCGCGCCGGGGGCGGACGGGACGCCGGCCGAGGACAAGATCGCCGCCATCGGCATCCGCCTGCGCAAATGGGTGTCGTTCCACGGCATCAGCCTGAACGTCGATCCGGACCTCTCGCATTTCGGCGGCATCGTGCCCTGCGGCGTGCGCGAGCACGGGGTCACCAGCCTGGTCGATCTGGGGCTGCCAGTCACGATGGCGGACGTGGATCTGGCGCTTCGGCGGAATTTCGAGGCCGTGTTCGGGGCGACCGAAGGGCCGATCTCGTCATGACGGTCGTCTATGTCGACGCCGACGCCTGCCCGGTGAAGGACGAGGCGCTGGAGATCGCGCTGAAGCGGGGCGCGGAGATCGTGCTCGTCTCGAACGGAGGCATGCGGCCCTCGCGCTACGAGGGCGCGCGGATCGTCACGGTCGCGGCCGGCGCGGACGCCGCCGACGACTGGATCGCCGAACATGCAGGCGGTCGGGACGTGGTCGTCACCGCCGACATTCCGCTGGCGGCGCGGTGCCTCGAGAAGGGCGCGGCCGTTCTCGGGCCGACCGGCCAGCCGTTCATGGAAAGCTCGATCGGACAGGCTCTGTCGTTTCGCGCCTTCAACCAGCACTTACGCGAGACCGGCGAGAGCCGGGGTTTCAACAAGAGCTTCACGCCCGCCGACCGCTCGCGGTTCCGCCAGGGCCTGGAACTGGCGCTCCAGCGCATCACCCGAAACTGATGGGCACAGGGGCCCGCGGACATCTTGCGCGCGCTTTGTCCCGTAGATTGGTCGAACATGCGGACGGGACCGGAGACCGGGATGGCGAAAGAGGCGAAGGAACGGGGGCCGCTCGTCTACCGGCAGGCGCTGTCGACCCGCCTCACGCACTGGGTCTGGGTCGTCTGCCTGTTCTTCCTGCTCCTGTCGGGGCTGCAGATCTTCCAGGCGCATCCGCGCCTTTATGTGGGTCAGGAATCGGGCTTCGCCTACGACAATTCGGTCTTCGCCATCGGGGCGCTGCGCGACGGGGCGGGGCGGCTCTCGGGCTTCACGGAGGTCTTCGGCAGCCGGTTCGACACCACGGGATGGCTCGGCGCCGTCGAGCAGAACGGGCAGTGGCAGGCCAAGAGCTTTCCGGGCTGGATGACCGTCCCTTCGTACCGCGACCTCGCCTCGGGGCGGATCGTCCACTTCTTCTTCGCCTGGATCCTCGTCACCGCGCTTCTCGTCTGGCTGCTGTCGAGCCTCCTCAACCGGCACCTGACGCGCGATCTCCTGCCGCGCGGGAGCGATCTGAAGGGAATCGGCGCCGACATCGCCGACCATGCGCGCCTGCGCATTCACAACCGCCGCCGCTACGGACCGCTGCAGAAGCTGTCCTACGCCCTCGTCATGCTCGTGCTCCTGCCGCTGATGGTGCTGTCGGGCCTCACCATGTCGCCCGGCATGAACGCCTTCGCGCCGTGGATGGTGGATCTCTTCGGCGGGCGTCAGAGCGCGCGCACGGTTCATTTCGTGGTGATGCTGTTCCTCCTCTGCTTCGTGGTCGTCCACGTCGCGATGGTGCTGCTGGCCGGGCCTCTCAACGAGATGCGCTCGATGATCACCGGCTGGTTCCGGATCGACGCCGACGAGACGGAGAAGGAGATTTCGCGATGAGCTTCGACCCTGTCCGCCGCCGCTTTCTGACCGGTGCCGCCGTCAGCGCCGCGACCGTTCCCCTCTCCGGCTGTTTCGACGGGCTGGTGGACCGGAACGGCGACGTCCGCGCCTATCTGATGGGCGCCAACAGCCTCACCTACCGCGTCCAGCGCTTCATGCTCGGCTCCGACCAGCTGGCGCGCGAGTTCTCCCTGTCCGAGGTCCGGCAGCCGATGCGGCCGAACGGAACGAGCAACCCACAGGACCGCGACTACCGCGCGCATGTCGCCTCCGACTTCGCGAACTACCGACTGACGGTCGACGGCATGGTGGAGCGGCCGCTGTCCCTCTCGCTGGAGGAGCTGCGCAATATGCCCGCGCGCACGCAGGTGACGCGGCACGACTGCGTGGAGGGCTGGAGCTGCATCGCGCAATGGTCCGGGGTGCCGCTCGCCTTCGTGCTGGATCAGGCCGGCGTGCGCCCGCCGGCCCGCTACGCGGTCTTCTCCTGTTTCGACACGATGGAGAACACGTTCAACGGCCCCTTCCGCTACTACGAATCGATCGACCTCCTCGACGCCCGGCACCCGCAGACGATCCTCGCCTACGGCATGAACGGAGAGGCGCTGCCGGTCGCCAACGGCGCGCCGCTGCGCGTGCGCGTCGAGCGCCAGCTCGGCTACAAGATGGCCAAGTATGTGAGCAGCATCACGCTCACCGACGACTTCTCGACCTTCGGCGAGGGCAATGGCGGCTACTGGGAGGACCGCGGCTACGAGTGGTTCGCGGGGATTTGAACCGCCCCGTTCTGGAACCGATCGCCGCCCATCCTCATATCCGTCGTCCCGAAACGGCGAAGGATGCCGCGCGATGAACCACGACGAACGCCAGATGATCGACGGTCTCTTCGGCCGCCTGCAGGACGCCGAGCGCTCGGCTCCGCCGCGCGACCCGGAGGCCGAGAGCTTCATCCGCGATCGCGTCGCGAGCCAGCCCGGCGCCCCCTACTACATGGCGCAGACGATCATCGTTCAGGAGCAGGCGCTGCAGGCCGCTCAGGCGCGCATCCAGGAGTTGGAGCAGCAGGGCCAGCGCTCGAGCGCGGGCGGCGGCGGCCTTCTCGGCAGCCTCTTCGGCGGCGGTTCGCGCGAGGAGCGCGCGCAAGCCTCCTCGCGTCCGATGGGCGCGCCGGCCGGCTACGGGCGGCAGAACGCGGCCTATGGCGAACCGCAGCAGGGCGGCGGTTCCCCGTGGGGAGGCCGGGCGGCTGCAGCGGGGCAACCCTCGCGCGGCGGCGGCTTCCTGGCGGGTGCCGCGCAGACGGCGGTCGGCGTCGCCGGCGGCATGATGCTCGGCTCGATGCTGGGCGGCATGTTCGCGGGCGGCGACGAGGCCCAGGCGGCCGAGGTCGATCCCGGCGCGGAGGCCGGCGGCGAGGACATGGCGGCCGCCGAGGACATGGGCGGCATGGACGACGGCGGCTTCGGCGACTTCGAGTTCTGATCCGACGTCGTAGAAGCATTGGAAAGGGCCGGCGCCGCGAGGCGTCGGCCCTTTTCGTTCAGGCCGGCGGGTCCATCATGGCGACGGTGATCCACTGGGCCGTGAGGGCCGGCTTGACCGAGCCCTCGATCTCCACCGTCGCGTCCCAGGAGGACTGGACGGAGACGGCGCGCTCCTTGATCGCCGTCAGCCTGAAGCGCCCGCGCACCTTCGCGCCCGAGCGCACCGGGGCGAGAAAGCGCACCTGGTCGAAGCCGTAATTGATGCCCATCCGCGATCCCTCGACGGCCGGCAGCGCCCCGTAGGCGAGGCGCGAGAGGAGCGAGAGCGTCAGGAAGCCGTGGGCGATGGTGCCGCCGAACGGGCCCTCGGCGGCCGCGCGCTCCGGGTCGACATGAATGAACTGTCGGTCGCGCGTGGCATCGGCGAAGGTGTCGATCATCGTCTGGTCGACGACGAGCCAGGGCGAGACGAACTCCCCTGCCCCGACATGCCCCCGATAGGTCTCGATCGGCTCCAGGCGCAGATGAAAGTCCCGTTCGACTTCGTCCAAGGCGTCGCTCCTCGCGGATGTTTCTCAAGCGAGCGTTCTATGACGCCAAACGACGGGCCTGGGAACCATCGGAGGGCGCGCCCGTCTAAAGCATCGGCCCGAAAGTCGGAATCGGCTTTCGGAAAGCCTGATGCGTTGATTCAACGAGATAGAGCGACCTTGTGCGTCCGAACGGACGCACGGCGCTCTTGCACGAAGCCGGCGCGTGCGCCGCAACAACTGTGCCGGCGGCCGCGCTGCCCCATATGGGCGGCGACGGGCGGCGGGACCCGAACGCGAACAAAGACGGAATGGGCCGATGTGCGGAATTTGCGGTGAGATTCGTTTCGACGGACGAGCGGCGTCGCCGGAACGGATCGAGCGCATGGGCAATTGCCTGGCGCGCCGCGGACCCGACGGCGCGGGTCAGGTGGTGCGCGGCCATGTCGGGCTGGGCCACAGGCGCCTGAAGATCATCGACCTGTCGGAGAAGGCCCAGCAGCCGATGGTCGACCCCGAGCTCGGGCTGACGCTGGCCTTCAACGGCTGCATCTACAACTACCCCGAACTGCGCGAGGAGCTGATCGGGCGCGGCTACCGCTTCTTCTCCCACGGCGACACGGAGGTCATCCTCAAGGCCTACCATGCCTGGGGGCCGGACTGCGTGAAGCGCTTCAAGGGCATGTTCGCCTTCGCCATCCACGAGCGCGAGAGCGGCCGGGTGATGCTGGCGCGCGACCGGTTCGGCATCAAGCCGCTCTACATCTCGCAGGACGAGAAGCGCCTGTATCTCGCCTCCTCGCTGCAGTCGATCGTCCAGACCGGCGACGTCGACACCTCGATCGACCGGGAGGCGCTGCACCACTACATGACGTTCCACGCGGTCGTTCCGGCGCCGCTGACGATCCTGAAGGGCGTGCGCAAGCTGCCGCCCGCGACCGTTCGGATGATCGAGCCGGATGGCTCGTTCAAGGACGAGGTGTTCTGGAACCCCGCCTACGGGCCGCAGGCCGGCGACGCGAACCGCTCTGCCGACGAGTGGCGCGACATGGTGTTGGAAAGCCTTCGCGCGGCGGTGAAGCGCCGCATGGTGGCCGACGTGCCGGTGGGCGTGCTGCTCTCGGGCGGCGTCGATTCCTCGCTCATCGTCGGGCTTCTCGCCGAGATGGGCCAGGAGGGGCTGTCGACCTTCTCCATCGGCTTCGAGGACGCCAACGGCGAGGTCGGCAACGAGTTCGTCTATTCAGACCTCATCGCGAAGCATTACGGCACGAACCACCACAAGATCTTCGTGCCCGGCGCCGAGCTGATGGAGAACCTGCCCGGCACCATCGCCGCGCAGTCCGAGCCGATGGTCTCCTACGACAATATCGGCTTCTACCTCCTCTCGCGCGAGGTCTCGAAATACATCAAGGTCGTGCAGTCCGGTCAGGGCGCCGACGAGATCTTCGCCGGCTATCACTGGTACCCGCCGATGGCCGGTGCCGCCGATCCCGTCGCGGCCTATTCCAAGGCCTTCTTCGACCGCAGCCACGAGACGCTCGCGCGCCACCTCTCGCCGGAATGGGTCTCGAACGAGGATCACAGCCTCGAATTCGTGCGCCGGCATTTCGCGCAAGGCGGCGCTGAGGACCCGGTGAACAAGGCGCTGCGGCTCGACAGCCGCATCATGCTCGTCGACGACCCGGTCAAGCGCGTCGACAACATGACCATGGCCTGGGGGCTGGAGGCGCGCGTGCCCTTCCTCGACCATGAGCTGGCGGAACTCGCCGCGCGCATCCCCTCGTCCGAGATGCTGAAGGGCGGCGGCAAGGGCGTCCTCAAGGACGTCGCGCGGCAGGTGATCCCGCACGAGGTGATCGACCGGAAGAAGGGCTACTTCCCCGTCCCGCAGCTGAAATACATCCAGGGACCCTATCTCGACATGGTGCGCGACACGCTGACCTCGCAGGCCGCGCGCACCCGCGGCCTCTTCCGCGAGGACTATCTGCGCGAACTCTTCGACGATCCGGTCTCGCGCATCACGCCCCTGCAGGGGTCGGAGCTCTGGCAGGTGGCGCTGCTGGAGATGTGGCTCCAGGGCCAGGAGCTCTGACGGTGTCCGATCTCAAGGGCCGCGGCGGCGCGGGCTACGGACACCGGCTGAAGCGCATGCGCGACTACGGCTCGAAGAAGCCCGCCGGCGCAAGCCGCGGCGTTTCGCTGCCGCAGAACGCCTCCTTCGATTGCGGGTGGGGCCGGCTCTATTTCGGCCAGACCTTCGATTCGCCGGGGCCGCTCGTCGAAGGCCTTCACCAGGAGGGACCGGACAGGCGCGACATCGCCTTCTACATCCGCGACCCGCACGTCCTCATCGGCAACGCGCCGCAGGAGCTGTTCCTCGACCCCTCGCACACCTACCGGCTGGACCTCTCGACCTATCGGCCGAGCCGGCGCCGGCCCCGCGGCTTCTTCATCCGCCGCCTGTCGTCGGTGGCCGACGCGGGCGCGGTGAACACCATCTACCAGGCCCGGCGCATGGTCCCGGTCGACCCGGACTTCTTCTGGCGCAACCGCGATTCGCGCGCCCTCACCTATTTCGTCGCCGAGGACGAGACGACGGGCGCCGTGCTGGGCACCGTGACGGGCGTCCACCACGCCAAGGCCTTCGGCGACCCGGAGAACGGCTCCTCGCTCTGGTGCCTCGCCATCGACGCGCAGACGCCGCATCCGGCCGTCGGCGAAGCGCTGGTGCGGCGCCTCGCCGAGCATTTCCAGGCGCGCGGCTGCGCGTTCATGGACCTCTCGGTGATGCACGACAACGATCACGCCATCGCGCTCTACGAGCGGCTCGGCTTCACCCGCGTGCCCTTCTTCGCGGTGAAGCGGCGCAACCAGATCAACGAGCGGCTGTTCACCGGCGGCGGCGGTGCGAGCGACGAGTTGAACCCCTACGCCCGGCTGATCGTCGACGAGGCGCACCGGCGCGGCATCCACTGCGAGATCCTCGACGCCGCGGGCGGCTTCTTCCGCCTGACGCATGGGGGGCGCTCGGTGCGCTGCCGCGAGAGCCTGTCGGAGCTGACCTCGGCCGTTGCCATGTCGATCTGCGACGACAAGGCCGCGACGCGCAGGCTGGTCTCGGCGGCCGGCGTGACGGTCCCCGAGCAGATCGTCGCCGGCGACGAGGCGGAGCTGTCCGCCTTCCTCGCCGAGCACGGGTCGCTGGTCGTCAAGCCCGCGCGGGGCGAGCAGGGGCGCGGCATCGCGGTCGGCGTCGAGACCATGGAAGATCTGAAGACCGCCATCGCGGTGGCGAAGGAGCAGTGCGAGAAGGTCCTGATCGAATCCTGCTTCACCGGGGACGATCTCCGGCTGATCGTGATCGACTTCAAGCTCGTCGCCGCGGCCGTGCGCCGACCTCCCGTGGTGACGGGCGACGGTTCATCGACGATCCGCAAGCTGATCGAGACGTTGTCGCGGCGGCGTTCGGCCGCGACGGGCGGCGAGAGCCGCATCCCGCTCGACGGCGAAACGGAGCGCGCGGTGCGGATCGCCGGCTTTGCCCTCGACGATTTGCTGCCCAAGGGCGAGCAGGTGACGGTGCGGCGGACGGCGAACCTCCACACGGGCGGGACGATCCACGACGTGACCGGCATCGTCCATCCGCGCCTCGTCGAGGCGGGCATCGCGGCGGCGCGGGCGATCGACATCCCCGTGACCGGCATCGACCTGATGATCAAGGACGCGCGCATGCCGGACTACGTGTTCATCGAGGCGAACGAGCGGCCGGGCCTCGCCAACCATGAGCCGCAGCCGACCGCGGAGCGATTCGTCGACCTCCTGTTCCCGCTCTCCATGCCGGCCTCCGTCCGGCGCGCGCGGATCCGCTGATCCCTCGCGGAACGCCCGGCATCGCGTTATGTGGCGGCGACCGGTTCCGACATATCCCAGGAGCACGACTTGCCCCGGCTCGCCATCGACAGCCACTATCTGACCGAGCAGCTGAAGGCGCTCCTGAAGATCCCCAGTCCGACGGGCTACACGGACACGATCGTGCGCCACGTCAGCCAGGAGCTTCTGCGCCTCGGCCTGACGGTGGAGCTAACCCGACGCGGCGCGATCCAGGCCGTGCGTCAGGGCTCGCGCCGAGCCTCGGCGCGGGCCATCGTCGGGCATGTCGACACGCTCGGCGCGCAGGTGAAGGCGCTGAAGGCGAACGGCCGGCTGGAGCTCGTGCCGATCGGCCACTGGTCGGCGCGATTCGCCGACGGGGCGCGGGCGACGATCTTCTCCGACAAGGGCGCCTATCGCGGCACCATCCTGCCGCTGAAGGCCTCCGGCCACACCTTCAACGAGGAGGTCGACACGCAGCCGGTCGGCTGGCCCTATGTGGAACTTCGCGTGGACGCGCTGTCGCGCGACCGCACCGAGCTGGACCGGCTCGGGATCGAGATCGGCGACACGGTCGCGATCGATCCGCAGACCGAGTTCATGGACAACGGCTTCATCGTCTCGCGCCATCTCGACGACAAGGCCGGCGTCGCCGTCATGCTGGCGGCGATCGAGGCCCTGGAGCGCGAGGGCGCCCAGACGCCGGTCGACACGCACTGGCTCTTCACCATCGCCGAGGAGGTGGGCGTGGGCGCCGCCTCCATCCTGACGCCCGACGTCGCCTCCATGGTCGCGATCGACAACGGCACCACCGCGCCGGGCCAGAACTCGTCCGAGTTCGGCGTGACGATCGCCATGGCCGACCAGTCCGGCCCGTTCGACTACCATCTGACCAAGAAGCTCGCGCGCATCTGCGCCGAGGAGGACATCCGCTACCAGAAGGACGTGTTCCGCTATTACCGGTCCGATTCGGCCTCCGCGCTGGAGGCGGGCCACGACGTGCGTACGGCGCTGATCTGCTTCGGCGTCGATGCCAGCCACGGCTGGGAGCGCATTCACGTCCACGCGCTGCGCTCGCTGGCCGAGCTCGTGACGGCCTATGTGACTTCGCCGGTGGAGATCCAGCGCGACCTGAACTTCCATTCGGGGCTGGAGGGCTTTACCCGCCAGCCGCTCGCCGAGGCGATGCAGGATCTGGCCGACGACAGCGACCCGGGCGAATAGCGTTTCAGGCGACGGCGCCCTCGACGCGGGCGGGATGGGTGAAGATTTCGAACTCCTCGCCGCGCGCCACGGCGACGAGCGTGATGCCCGCGCCCTCCGCGGAGCGGATCGCGAGCGCGGTGGGCGCCGAGACCGCCGCGATGAGGCCCGTGCCCATCACCGCCGCCTTCTGGATCAGTTCGACCGAGACGCGGCTCGTGATGGTGAGGATGCCGCGCGAGGGGTCGACGCCGGCTCTCGCCAAGTGTCCCGCGACCTTGTCGAGCGCGTTGTGGCGGCCGACGTCCTCGCGGGTGACGACGTGCGCGCCCTGCCCGTCGTGGAAGGCCGCGGCATGGACGGCGCGCGTCTGGCGTCCGAGCGACTGCTGCGCCGACATCGCATTCACGGCGGCGACGATCGTTTCGGGCGCGACGCTCGCCTGCGCCGCGACGAGCGGAAGCTCGCGCTGCGCGAGCTCCAGGCTTTCGACGCCGCACAGGCCGCAGCCGACCGGACCCGTCATCTGCCGGCGCCGCGCGACGTAGGTCGCGGCGCGCGCCGCGTTCAGCCAGAGCCGGGCGTCGAGCCCGAGATCGCTCTCCTCGATATCGAAGCGCTCGATCTCGGCGATGGAGGCGACGATCCGCTCGTTCAGGGCGAGGCCGAGCGCCAGCTCCTCCACGTGATCGGGCGTCGCCATCATCACCGCGTGGGTCGAGCCGTTGACCGAGATCGCGATCGCCGTCTCCTCCGGCACGCGCCGGTCGCCGGCCTGGAAGGCGCCGTTCCGGAAGAGGATCGGCTTCACGTCGCGGGCCGTCGCGCTCATCGGCATTCCCATCTCGTGCGAGATCGTCGCGGGCGCGCCCGCCGCCGGACCGCCCTCGCCTCTTCTAGCACGCTTGCATTGGCCGCGCGGCCAAGCCAGATGCCGGAGGACGAAGGAGCCTTTTTCATGAACGATCCGACCCTCAGCCAGCTGGGCCGCGAGGTCCGCCCCGCCGCCAGCCCCGAGGAAGCGGTCCTCGAGACCGTGCCCTACGCGCGCCGCGACGGCCCGCCGGCCATCGTCCGCTTCACCTGCCCGGAGTTCACCTCGCTGTGTCCCGTCACCGGCCAGCCGGACTTCGCGCATCTGGTGATCGACTACGCGCCGGACGAGCGGCTGGTGGAATCGAAGTCGCTTAAGCTGTTCCTGACGAGCTTCCGCAACCACGGCGCCTTCCACGAGGACTGCACGGTGATGGTCGGGCGGCGCATCGTGGAGGTGACGCGCCCGCTCTGGCTGCGCATCGGCGGCTACTGGTATCCGCGCGGCGGCATTCCGATCGACGTCTTCTGGCAGACGGGCGAGCCGCCGGCCGGCGCCTTCCTGCCCGACCAGGGCGTGCCCCCCTATCGCGGTCGCGGCTGACGATTGATCGGCGCCGGGGTGCGCCGTAATGACTGCTGAAAGAGGCACCGACAGGACGGACCGCATGGAACTGGACAGGATCGAAGACGCGATCGCGGCGATCGCGGCGGGCGAGCTCGTGGTCGTCGTCGACGACGCGGACCGCGAGAACGAGGGCGACCTGATCATGGCGGCGTCCAAGGCGACGCCCGAGAAGATGGCCTTCATGATCCGCCACACGAGCGGCATCCTGTGCGTGCCGATGACGGGCGAGCACGCCGAGCGGCTGAACCTGCCGCCGATGGTGGCGAACAATCTCGACCCGATGCGCACCGCCTTCACCGTGTCGGTGGACTACAGGGTCGGGATGACGACCGGCATTTCCGGCGAGGAGCGCGCCAACACCGCGCGGGCGCTCGCCAACGACAACGTCGCAGCGTCGGATTTCCTGCGGCCCGGCCACATGTTCCCGCTGATCTCGCGCGAGGGCGGCGTCCTCACCCGCTCCGGCCACACCGAGGCGGGGACGGACCTCGCCCGCCTCGCGGGCCTGCCCGCCCTCGGCGTGCTCGCCGAGATCGTCAACGACGACGGCACGGTGAAGCGCCTGCCCGAGCTCATCCCCTTCGCCAAGGAGCACGGGCTGAAGATCGTCTCGATCGAGGATCTCATCTCCTACCGCATCCGGCGCGAGAGCTTCGTCTCCTGCGTGCGCGAGGACGAGATGATGGTCGCGGGCATGCGCGCGCGCGTGCGCGTCTACCAGACGCCCTTCGACGAGATGCAGCACGTCGTGGCCGTGTTCGGCAACGTCAACTACGCCGAGAAGGTGCCGACGCGCATCCACCGCGAGCAGCCCGTCGCCGACCTGTTCGGGCGCACGCGCGAGACGCGGACCTGGGTCGAGATCGCGGTGGAGAAGGTCAGGGAGGCGGACGGCCTCGGCGTGCTCATGCTGCTGCGCACGCCCGACATCGACGCGTTCGAGGCGGTCGCGGACGGCCCGGTGACGGACGGCGAACGTCACGCCAGCGCGCGCGCGCGCACCGAACGCTGGCGCGAGGTCGGCATCGGCGCGCAGATCCTGCGCGATCTCGGCGTGCGCTCCATCGCCGAGATCGCCACGCACGAACGCGCCTATGTCGGCCTGTCGGGCTTCGGCATCGAGGTGGCGGGTACGATCCTCGTCGAGGACTGAGGTGTAGGGTCGGCGGGAGCGGTCCTGGGGGCGCTCTACGAAGCCCTCATCCCGCTGCCGCGACCTTCTCCCGGGACGGGAGAAGGAGGAAGCTTCGACGCCCCGCCTGTCTAAGGGAGGGCGCCGAAGCGAGACCGGAGGTCAGACCGTCAGGATCGAGACGCCGGTCGTGCGGCGGGCTTCGAGGTCCTCGTGGGCCTTGCGCGCGTCCTCCAGCCTGTAGCGCTGGTTGATTCGGATCTTCACCGCGCCGGAGCGCACGACCTCGAACAGCGCGTTCGCCGATTCGCGGAACTCCTCCTTCGTCGCCGTGTAGCCGAAGAGGCTCGGACGGGTGGCGAAGAGCGAGCCCTTGGTGTTCAGGAGGGCGAGCTGGAAGTCCTCGATCGTGCCCGAGGACTGGCCGAAGGAGACGAAGAGCCCCTGCCGGCGCAGGCAGTCGAGACTCTTCGGATAGGTGTCGCGGCCGACCGAATCGTAAACGACGTCGCATTTGGCGCCGCCGGTGATCTCTGCGACGCGCGCGACGAAATCCTCCGTCCTGTAGTCGATGGCATGGTCGCAGCCGTGCTGCAGGGCCAGCTCGCACTTCTCCTTCGACCCGGCGGTGCCGATGACGGTCGCGCCGAGATGCTTGGCCCACTGGCAGGCGATCAGCCCGACGCCGCCTGCGGCGGCGTGGAAGAGGATCGTGGTCCCGGGACCGACCTTGTAGGTGCGGCGCAGGAGATACTCGGCCGTCATGCCCTTCAGCATGATGCCGGCCGCCAGCTCCTCGTCGATCCCGTCTGGAAGCCTGGCGGTCTGGTCCGCCTTCACGACGACCTCCTCGGCGTAGGAGCCGGCCGCGTTGTTATAGGCGACGCGGTCTCCGACGCTCAGGTCCTCGACGCCCTCGCCCACGGCGACGACCGATCCCGCGCCTTCCTTGCCCGGCACGAACGGCAGGGACGGCGCCTTGTAGGTCCCGTTCCGGAAGTAGACGTCGATGAAGTTGATGCCGGCCGCCTTCTGCCGGACCCGGATCTCGCCCGGTCCGGGCTCGCCCGGATCGCGTTCGCTCCACTCCATTGCGTCGGGTCCTCCGACGGCGCGAACCAGCATGGCCTTGGTCAAGATGCGTCTCCCTCAAGCTTCGCTCGTGCGGCCCCTCAGATGGTCGAGCCCCTGGAGGACCGCGCCGATGAGCAGCAGGTAGAGCGAGGTGACGACAAGTCCCGCGGTCACCAGCCGGTTCGGCTCGAAGGCGACCGCGACGGCGACGAGCGCCAGCACCCCCCAGAGCGTGGTCACGGCGAGGTTGAGCCCACGCAGGCGCTTCACCCGCACCGGATGCAGGAACTTGATGGGCAGGAAGGTGGTGACCGCGCAGAAGAGGATCACCGCGAAGGTCGCGGCCTCCCCCGGGCGGATCGCGAAGAGCGCGAAGATGACCATGTTCCAGGTCACCGGGAAGCCGCGGAAGAAGTAGTCCTTCGTCTTCATGCGCGTGTCGGCGTAGTAGATCGCGCTGGTGATGACGATCAGCGCGGCCGACACGAAGGAGAGCCCGCTGCCGACGAGGCCCGACTGGTACAGGGCGAAGGCGGGAATCAGCACGTAGGTCGCGTAGTCGATGACGACGTCGAGCGTGTCGCCCGACCAGTTCGGCAGGACGCCCATCACGTCAAACTTGCGCGCCAGCGGGCCGTCGATGCCGTCGACGATCATCGCCAGCCCGAGCCACAGCCAGAGCGCCACGAACCGCTCCTCCGCGGCCGCGACGATGGCGAGGAAGGCGAGGAAGGCCCCGCTCGCGGTCAGCAGATGGACGCTGAAGGCGCGCCACTCTTCGGTTTTTCTGGTCACGTCGCCCATTCGTGTCTTTGCGCCCAGCCGATAGTATGGCGTCCTGACAGGCGTTGTCATCTGCCTGCGAGTGCGTATCTCCAGGCGGACGACATGAGATTTTCGCGAGAGCGGCCGAGGCCGCGCCGCGAACCTCGAAGGAGGACGGACCCTTGAAACGAGAGATCGCCGTCGTCGGAGGCGGGCTGGCCGGATACGCGGCCGCGCTGGGCTTTGCGGAAGGCGGCTTCGACACCGTGCTTCTCGCCCCCGCCGCCGCGGCCGACCGCCGCTCCACGGCCCTGATCGGCCCCTCGGTCGACCTCATGGAGCGGATCGGCGTCTGGCCGCGCCTGGCGGGCAAGGCGCAGGCGATGACCGGAATGCGGATCGTCGACGACACCGGCTCGCTCCTGCGCGCGCCGACGGTGGAGTTCAGGGCCGCCGAGATCGGCCGCGACCGCCTCGGCGTCAACGTCCTGAACGCCGATCTCTCGGCGGCCCTGCGCGAGGCCGCCGACGCGAACGACCGGCTCGAGATCGTCGAGGACCAGGCGGCCGGGCTCGATGTCGACGGGGAGTGCGCGCGCATCGCCACCCGGACGGGCCGCAGCATCGAGGCGTCGCTTGTGGTCGCGGCCGATGGCCGCAACTCCCGCCTTCGCGGCGAGGCCGGCATCGACATGCGGACATGGTCCTATCCGCAGAGCGCGATCGTCCTGAACTTCGGCCACGAGCGGGCCCATGACTGCATCTCCACCGAGTTCCACCGCCGGGCCGGGCCGTTCACGCAGGTGCCGATGAAAGGCCGCCGGTCCTCGCTGGTCTGGGTGGAGGAGCCCGAGATCGCGGACCTGATCCGGGATCTGGAGCCGTCGAAGCTCGCCGCCCGCATCGAGGCCAACATGCATTCGATGCTCGGCGCGGTCGAGGTCGAGGACGGGCTGCAGGTCTTTCCGATCTCTGGCGGTCACTCGAGCGCGCTGACGGCTCCGCGCCTGGCGCTCGTGGGCGAGGCGGCGCATGTCGTTCCGCCGATCGGGGCGCAGGGGCTCAATCTCGGCCTTCGCGATGCGGCGGCTATCGTGGAGGCGGCGCAGAGCCGGCGCGACGATCCGGGCGCCGGCGAGGTGCTGCGGCGTTACGAAAGCGCGCGGCGCGTCGACATCGCGACGCGCTCCGCCGGCGTCGATCTCCTCAACCGCTCGCTTCTGACCGATTTCGCGCCGACCCGCGTCGGCCGCACGCTCGGTCTCGGCGCCCTGGCCGCGTTCGGGCCGTTGCGCCGGATGGCGATCCGAGAAGGCCTGTCGCCGGGCGCCGCGCTGCGTCACGGCTGGCGGAGCGCCCGGCCCTTCCGGCACGCCCGCGAGGTCGGGGACGGTTCTGACCGGAACGCTTGATTTGCAGGGGCCGCGAGCGTTATCTCAAGGTCATGGCATCCGCTCACACCGTCCAGACCGCCCGCTTCTCGATCGGCCAGATCGTCCGCCACCGGATCTTTCCCTTTCGCGGCGTGATCTTCGACGTCGATCCGGAGTTCGACAACACCGAGGAATGGTACATGTCGATTCCGGAGGAGGCGCGGCCGCGCAAGGACCAGCCCTTCTACCACCTTCTCGCCGAGAACGCCGAGAACGAGTACGTCGCCTACGTCTCTGAGCAGAATCTCGTGCTCGACGAGGCGAGCGGCCCGGTGTCGCACCCTCAGGTGTCCGAGCTCTTCGAAGGCCCGATCGACGGCATCTATCGGCTGCGCGAGCGGCGCCGCCACTGAGCGCAGGCCGATCTCGGACCCGGTCTCGACCAGACGCACGACATCATATGAAAAAGGCCGCCTTCCGGCGGCCTTTTCGCATTTGTCGAAAGGGCGTCCGGCCTACTGGGCCGGCGCGGCCGCGGCGCCGTCGATCGCCTGACGCTGAGCCTCCTCGAAGCGCTGCCGGCGCGCTTCGGCCTGACCCTGCAGGGCCTGGTCGAGCTGCTGCTGACGCGCGGCCAGCGCATCGGGCTCCTGGCCCGGGCCGTCGAAGGCGGCCGTGAAGCCCGAAAGCGTCACATTGACCGGGTTCTGCTGGCGCTCGAAGTTCGTCGTCGTGACGCGCAGCGTCGATCCGCCCTTCATCGAGGCGATCACCGCGTCGGACAGCTCGATCTCGGCGATGCAGCGATCCGGGAAGCAGACCGAATAGCCGAGCGTCTGCGGCGCCTGCTGGTCGACCTGCATCTGGACGCCGGCCGGGATCACGCGGCCGATCGGCACGACGGCCTGCAGGATGCGCTGGTTCACCTCGCCGGACACGTCGATGAGGTTCACCGCCGTGATGAGCTGACGGGTGTCGGCGATCAGCGTGTACTGCGTGTTGCAGATGGTGTTCGCGCCCTGCTCGGCGCAGACCTTGAACCACTCGGCGGGAAGCGCCTGGGCGTTGGCCGGACCGGCAGGAAGCACGGCGGCGGTCGCGACGATGAATCCGGCGGCCAGGACCGTGCGGTCGATCGATTTCGAGCGGATTGTCACGGCGGCGGTCTTCCTCTGCGCGTCCATGGGTGGGGTTCGTCCCGTTTCCCTTATCGAGCCCCGCCGTCTTGCGCAAATGCGGCTGTTTGAAGGCTCCGCGGCGCTCCCTGCGCCGAAGACATGCGGTAGGCACGGGGCCCATTCTCCGTTAGATTCCGGCTCCAACGCCCCTGCCCGTTCCCGGAGCCAACCCTTTCATGCGGTTCATCCGTCGCACGGCGTCGTGCCGTCTCGCCGTCGTCCTCATCGCCCTCGCAGGCGCCGCCGCCCCGGCGGCGGCAGCGCCGGTGCACGCCATTGCCATGCAGGGGGACCCGGCGCTCGAGGCCGGGTTCGCGCATTTCCCCTTCGTCGATCCCGACGCACCGAAGGGCGGGCGTATGGTCTACGGCGTCGCCGGGGACTTCGAGAACGTCAATCCGATCATCGTGCAGGGCGCGGCCTCCACCGCGCGCGGCATGTTCTTCGACCCCGAGTTCGGCAATCTGGTCTTCGAGTCGCTGATGTTCCGCTCGCCCGACGAGCCCTTCACGCTCTACGGCCTTCTGGCCGAGAGCGTGGAGACCGACGAGGAGCGGAGTTTCGTCGAGTTCACCTTGAACCCTCAGGCGCGCTTTTCCGACGGGCGGCCGGTGCGCGTCGAGGACGTGATCTTCACCACCGACATGATGAAGCAGCCGGGCATCGTGCGGCCGCAGTACACGGCCTGGCTCAGCCGCGTCGAGCGCATCGAGAAGGTCGGCGAGCGGGGCGTGCGCTTCACGTTCAACGAGCGTGCCGACCGCGAGACGCCGCTCCTTCTCGCCGGCCTCCCGGTCCTGCCCGAGCACGATTACGAGCGCGAGACCTTCGGGCGCACGACGTTGCGCCCGCTCGTCGGCTCGGGCCCCTACGTGATCTCGCAGGTGCAGGCGGGCCAGCGCATCGTCTACGCCAAGAACCCGGACTACTGGGCGCGCGACCTGCCCGTGAAGCGCGGCTTCGACAATTACGACGAGATCGTCGTCGAGTATTTCCGCGACACCAACGCGCAGTTCGAGGCCTTCAAGCGCGGGCTGTTCCACATCTACCAGGAGCGCAACCCGACGCAGTGGGCCGTCGGCTACGACTTCCCGGCGGCGCAGGACGGGCGGGTGATCAAGGAATCCTTTCCGACGGGCCGCTCGGCGAACGTCACCGCCTTCTTCTTCAACACCCGCCGGCCGGTCTTCGAGGATGTCCGGGTGCGCGAGGCGGTGGCGAGCCTCTTCGACTTCGAATGGGCGAACGCCAACCTGCACCACGGCACCTACACGAGGACCGTCTCCTTCTTCGACAATTCCGAGCTCTCTTCGGTCGGCCGTCCCGCCAGCGAGGCGGAGCGTGCGTTCCTGGCGCAGTTCCCGGAGGCCGTGAGCCCCGAGGCGATGGAGGGCGAGCAGCGCCCGCCGGTGACGGACGGTTCGGGCAGCGACCGGGGCGTGCTCCGCGACGCGGTGGCGACGCTTGCCGAGGCCGGATACAGCCTCGATGGCCGCACCATGACCGGACCGGCCGGCCGGCCGCTCGCCTTCGAGATCGTGGTCCAGACCAACGAGCAGCAGCGGACCGCCCTCGCCTACACCCGGACGCTGGCGCGGATCGGCATCGAGGCGACCGTTCGCCTCGTCGACGATTCGCAGTACCAGAAGCGGCGCTCGGAGTTCGACTACGACATGATCCTCTCGGCGCTGACGGGCTCGCTCTCGCCCGGCGCCGAGCAGGTGAACCGCTGGGGCTCGGCCTCGCGGGACGCGGGCGGATCGTTCAACTTCGCCGGCACCGCCGATCCGGCGATCGACGCCGCGATCGACTGGATGGTGCGCGCCCGCTCGCGCGAGGAGTTCGTCTCGGCCGTTCGCGCCTACGACCGCATTCTCCTGTCGGGGCACTACGTCGTGCCGCTGTACCACGTCGCCGATCAGTGGCTGGCGCGCTGGCACTTCATCCGGCACCCCGAGACGAGCCCGCTGACGGGCTATTATCTGCCGAGCTTCTGGCGGCAGGATTGACGCTTCGCGCCAACCGAACGGAGCTCCAGCCTTCTCCCGCTTGCGGGAGAAGGTGGCGCGCAGCGCCGGATTAGGGCTTCACAGGGCGCGGGCTTCGGCGAGAAGCTGGTGCTGTTCGACGAGGGCGGACGGCATGCCCTCATCCGCCTGCCGGCACCTTCTCCCCGCCGGGGAGAAGGACGCGGTTTGAACGTCGCGCTCAGTCCGGCGTGATGCCGCGCCATTCCGCTTCGTGGCTGCCCTCGAAATTCCCCATGCCGGGGCGGGTCAGCCAGCCCTTGGGCTCGGCGAAGGACGAGATGCCCTCGCGCAGGCGGTTCTCGCGCCATGTCAGATTGAAGGCGAAGTACCGCGGGAAGAACTCCATCTGCGAATAGGGCAGATGGTCGTGGACCCACCAGGCGAGCCTCTGCCAGTCGCCCGGCGCCTGGAAGCGGTCCCAGAAGGCCGGAACGACGATGCAGGCGGTCGCGCCCATGTTGCCGGCGGCATCCCGCCGGTCCCAGATGTGGCCGGCGTAGTTCGCCTCGTTCCGTCCGCAGCTGTAGCCCGCCCTGCCCGCCTTCTGCGCCTCGTTGCCGAAGCCGTTCACCTCTTGCGAGCGGAAGGACGATCGCACGGCTATGCGTCCGAAGGCGTCCTGCATCGGTTCGAGGAGCTCTTCGCAGAGCCGAGTCCCGGCCGCGATGGCGAGGTCCGGGTCCTCTGGGACGTTCAGAAGGCCGTGGACGGCCGCGATCTCCGAATGGAGGAAGTCTCGCATGAAGAAGGTGCGCGAGAGCCGGACGCGGCCGAATTCGGTGAGGGTCGGGACGGAGGTCGGCTTTCGCATCGGCAGGCTCCTGTTCGAACGCTTCCGCGTCAGGCCTTCATCGACCTGCCCTTCGACGAGGCGGCCCCCCGCCCTGCCGGAGGGCTCCATTCTTCTCCCGCTTGCGGGAGAAGGTGGCGCGAAGCGCCGGATGAGGGCTTCGTGGGGCGCAGGCGTCGGTGCCCTTCGATGCCCTCATCCGCCTGCCCGCACCTTCTCCCCAGAGGGGAGAAGGATGCAGCGTCGCCGCCAGCGGCTCTCGCAAACCTAAGCCGCCTTCTTCTCCGCGTCTCCGGCGAAGCGCGCGAGCTGCGTGGCGATGGTGGCGGCACCGTTGAGGCGGGTCTCGGGCTTGGGCCAGTCGCGCATGAAGACGATGGACTGGTCGGGGCGGATCTTCGCCGCGGCGCCCTGCTCGCCGATGTAGCGTACGAGCGCCGCCGGATTGGAGAAGGTCTTCTCGCGGAACTGGACGACGAGGCCCTTCGGCCCGGCGTCGAGCTTCTCGATGTTGGCCTTTCGGCACAGCGCCTTGATGAAGACGACCTTGAGCAGGTGCTCGACCTCGGGCGGCATGGGGCCGAAGCGGTCGATCAGCTCGGCGCCGAAGGCGTCGATCTCGCGCGCGTCGTCGAGGTCGGCAAGGCGGCGGTAGAGCGACATGCGCAGCTGCAGGTCCGGGACGTAGCCCTCCGGGATCATGACGGCGGTGCCGAGGGTGATCTGCGGCGACCAGGCGCCCGAGGTCTCGGGCTCGGTGCCCTTCATCTCCGCCACCGCCTCCTCCAGCATCTGCTGATAGAGCTCGAAGCCGACCTCCTTCACGTGCCCGGACTGCTCGTCGCCGAGAATGTTGCCTGCGCCGCGCTGGTCGAGGTCGTGCGAGGCGAGCTGGAAGCCCGCGCCGAGCGTATCGAGCGACTGGAGCACCTTGAGACGGCGGTCGGCGCCGGCCGTGGGCGTCTTGTTCGCCGGGATCGTCATCAGCGCGTAGGCGCGCTGCTTGGAGCGCCCGACGCGCCCGCGCAGCTGGTAGAGCTGGGCGAGGCCGAACATGTCGGCGCGGTGCACGATCATCGTGTTGGCGGACGGGATGTCGAGACCCGATTCGACGATCGTGGTGGAGAGGAGGACGTCGTACTGGCCCTCGTAGAAGGCGTTCATGATGTCGTCGAGCTCGCCCGCCGGCATCTGGCCGTGAGCGGTGGCGACCTTCAGCTCGGGCACCTCCCGGTCCAGGAAGTCCTTGATGCCGGCCAGATCGGACAGGCGCGGCGCGACATAGAAGCTCTGCCCGCCGCGATAGCGCTCGCGCAGAAGCGTCTCGCGCACGACCAGCGGGTCGAAGGGCGCGACGAAGGTGCGCACCGCCATGCGGTCCACCGGCGCGGTGGTGATGAGCGACAGCTCGCGCACGCCGGTCAGTGCCAGCTGCAACGTGCGCGGGATCGGCGTCGCCGAGAGCGTCAGGACGTGGATGTCCGACTTCAGCTCCTTCAGCCGCTCCTTGTGCTTGACGCCGAAATGCTGCTCCTCGTCGATGATGAGGAGTCCGAGATTCTTGAAGTCGACGCCCTTGCCGAGCAGCGCGTGCGTGCCGACGACGATGTCGATCTGGCCCTCCTTCAGGCCCTTCTTGGTCGCGTTCAGCTCCTTGGCGGTGACGAGCCGCGAGGCCTGCGCCAGATTCAGCGGCAGGCCGTGGAAGCGCTCGGAGAAGGTCTTGAAGTGCTGGCGCGCGAGCAGCGTCGTCGGCACGACGACGGCGACCTGCAGCCCGTTCATGGCCGCGATGAAGCCGGCGCGCAGCGCCACCTCGGTCTTGCCGAAGCCGACGTCTCCGCAGACGAGCCGGTCCATCGGCTTGCCCTCGCCGAGGTCGTCCACGACCGCGTCGATGGCGTTCTGCTGGTCCTCGGTCTCCTCGTAGGGGAAGCGTGCCTGGAACTCGCCCCAAAGCCCTTCCGGAGGCAGGAGGCGCGGGGCACCGCGCATCTCGCGCTCGGCCGCGATGCGGATGAGCTCGCCCGCCATGTCGAGGAGGCGCTTCTTGAGCTTGGCCTTGCGCGCCTGCCAGGCGCCGCCCCCGAGCCTGTCGAGGCTCGCCTCGGTGCCCTCGCCGCCGTAGCGCGACAGAAGCTCGATGTTCTCGACCGGCAGGAACAGGCGGTCGCCGCCGGCATAGGCGAGTTCCAGGCAGTCGTGCGGCGCGCCCGCCGCCTCGATGGTGCGCAGGCCGACGAAGCGGGCGATGCCGTGATCGACGTGGACGACGACGTCGCCCTCGTCGAGGCCCGAGACTTCGGCGATGAAGTCCGAGCCGCGGCGCTTGCGCCGTCCGCGCCGCACCAGGCGGTCGCCGAGAATGTCCTGCTCGCCGACCACGGCCACCCGGTCGGTCTCGAACCCCTGCTCGATGCCGAGAACGCCCATCGCGACCGTGTTGCGCCCGACCTCGAGCGCTCGGGCGTAGGAGTCGACGTCCTTGATGTTGCCTAGCCCGTGCTCCTCGATCACCTGCCGCAGCCGGTCGCGCGAGCCCTCGGTCCAGGCCGCGAGAACGACCTGCTTGCCGCCGACCCGAAGGTTGGAGATGTGTTCGACGGCCGCCTTGAAGACGTTGACGTCGCCGGCCTGCCGCTCGGCCGCGAAGTCGCGGCCCTTCCGGACGTCGAGATTGATCGTCTCGCTGAGCCCGCCCGCATCGGTGATGGCGTAGGCCGAAAGGCGGATCGGGTCGGCCGAGGCGAGGAGGCCGTTCAGCTCGTCCTCGGAGAGATAGAGATCGTCCGGCTGGAGCGGGTTGTAGGGAACCGCCTCGGCGCTCTGTTCGGCCGTGTTGCGGCGCCGCGCCTCGTAATAGTCGCCGATCAGCTTGCGCCGCTCGCCGACCGCCTCGGTGACGAGATGGTCGAGGACGATCGGAAAGCCATGGACGTGGTCGAACAGCGTCTCGGTCGTCTCGTAGAAGAGCGGCAGCCAGTGCTCCATCCCGGCGAAGCGCCGCCCCTCCGAGATCGAGACGTAAAGCGCGTCGTTGCGCGACGGCGCGCCGAAGCGCTTCACGTAGTTGGTGCGGAAGCGCGAGATTGTCTCGTCCTTCAACGTCACCTCCGAGACGGGCGTCAGCTCGAAGCTCTTGCGGCTGCCGGTGGTGCGCTGGGTCGCCGGATCGAAGGCGCGGATCGATTCCAACGTGTCGCCGAAGAAGTCGAGGCGCACCGGTTCCTCTTCGCCGGGGGCGAAGAGGTCGAGGATGCCGCCGCGCACCGCGTATTCGCCGCGCTCGCGCACCGTCGTGACGCGCTCGAACCCGCCGCGGGCGAGCACCTGGACGATGTGGTCCATGGAGATGCGGCCGCTCGCCCTGGCCGAGATCGTCTCCTCGGCCAGCACCTGCGCCGGCGGCAGGCGCTGGAGCATGGCGTTGGCCGTGGTCAGGACGACGGCGCGGTGCGGCTCGGCCCTGAGGCTCGCGATGGCGGCCAGCGCGGACAGACGGCGCGCGGCGGCCTCCGAGGACGGGCCGACGCGGTCGTAGGGTAGGCAGTCCCAGGCCGGCAGGGTCAGGACGGGCATGTCGGGCGCGACGAAGCGCAGCGCGTCCTCCAGTTCGCCCATGCGGTTGCCGTCGCGCATGACGAAGACGATCGGGCGCTTGCCGCCGCGCTCGCGCGCGATCTCGGCGAGGAGAAACGCCTCGTAGCCGGCGAGCACGTTGCCGATGCGCAGCGATCCGCCGCGCGACAGGGCCTTCTTCAGGTCCGGCTTCACCGGCCCTCTCCGGCCGTCCTGTCGTGGAAGGCGCGCACGCGGCGGAAGAGCGGCGTGTCGTAGTTCGCCGGGGTCTGCGCGACGCCCGTCATCCAGGCGAAGACGTCCTTGTCCTGCGCCTCCATCAGGCGCTCGAAATCGGTCAGTTCCTCCTCGCTCAGATCCGCGATCTCGGCATCGGCGAAGCGGCCGAGCAGGAGGTCCATCTCGCGCGTGCCACGATGCCAGGAATGGTAGAGCGCCTTGCGGCGCCGCGGGTCGAGGTCGGTCGAGGAGCGCGTCAGGCCGCCCATGGGCTCACATCCGGATCGTCGACAAGGGTGCTGCATACGAGAACGCGGCGCGGAGCCCCCTGCCGGCCCCACGCGCTTGGGGCCGATATAGTCGCGAAGGTCCCACCTGTCAGCCTTGCGCCGGGCGCGCGCGACGATAAACCGTCTGGCCGATGCGTCCGTCTGTCCTCGATCCCCTCTTCGCGCCGGTGACCGGCCTTCCCGGCGTCGGCCCGAAGGTGGCCGAGCATCTGCAGACGCTGCTGGTGCCGCCGGGCGCGCCCGTGCGGGTCCGCGACCTTCTCTTCCATCTGCCCTCCGGCATCGTCGACCGGCGCCGCCGCGCCGAGATCGCGACCGCCCCGGAAGGCGCCCTCGTGACCCTGCAGGTGCGGATCGACCGCCATCAGGCCGGCGCGTCGAAGGCGCAGCCGACACGGGTCTTCGCCCATGACGAGACGGGCGAGATCGCGCTGACCTACTTCCGGGCGCAGGCCAAATGGCTGGAGAGCCTGCTGCCCGTCGGCGAGGAGATGATCGTCTCCGGCAAGGTCGAATGGTTCAACGGCCGCCCGCAGATGGTGCATCCGGAGCTTGTGGCAAAGCTCGCGGAGGCGGCGAACCTGCCGCTGGTGGAGCCGGTCTATCCGATGACGGCGGGCTTGTCGGCGAAGGTGCTGCGACGCTCGATCGCCGGCGCCCTCGAAGCCCTGCCGGATCTGCCGGACTGGATGGAGCCGAGCGTCGCCGCGAGGGAAACGTTCCCACCGGTCGGCGAAGCGCTCCGGCGGCTGCACAACCCGGCCAACCCGCTCGACGTCGACTTCAAGAACCCGGCCTATCGGCGCCTGGCCTATGACGAATTCCTCGCCAGCCAGCTGGCGCTCGCTCTGTCGCGCCAGCGGATGAAGAAGGCGGCGGGCCGCCCGCTCGTCGGCGACGGCTGCCGCATCGAGGCCGTCCGCGCGGCGCTGCCCTTCGCGCTGACCGAGGGACAGGAAAAGGCGGTCGCCGAAATCCATGCCGACATGGCCGAAGCGGACCGGATGCTCAGGCTCCTCCAGGGCGACGTCGGGGCCGGCAAGACGGTCGTGGCGCTGATGGCGATGGCGAAGGCGGCGGAAGCCGGCGCGCAATCGGCACTGCTCGCACCGACCGAGATCCTGGCCCGCCAACATTGCGCGGGGCTGGAGAAATGGGCAGCGAAAGCGGGGCTTTCCGTCGTCCTCCTCACCGGTCGCGACAACGGCCGGGCGCGCGAGGCCAAGCTCGCCGCGATCCGGGACGGGTCCGTCGACATCGTGGTCGGGACCCACGCGCTGTTCCAGGAGGACGTCGCGTATCGCGACCTCGGGCTGGTGGTCGTCGACGAGCAGCACCGCTTCGGCGTGCACCAGCGCCTTGCGCTGACGCGGAAAGGCCGCGCGCCGGACCTCCTCGTCATGACCGCGACGCCGATCCCGCGCACGCTGGTGCTCGCCGCGTTCGGCGACATGGACGTCTCGCGCCTCGAAGGAAAGCCCGCCGGGCGAAAGCCCATCGCGACGGTCGCCGTGCCGATGGACCGCATGCGCGAGATCGTGGAACGCGCCCGCAAGGCCATCGAGGCGGGCGACAAGCTCTACTGGGTCTGCCCGCTGGTGGAGGAGTCCGAGAAGAGCGATCTGACGGCGGCAGAGGAGCGGTTCGAGCAGCTTCGCATGTCGCTCGGAGACGTCGTCGGGCTCGTCCACGGGCGGATGAGCGGGGAGGAGAAGGACGCGGCCATGGCGGACTTCAAGTCCGGCGCCACTCGGCTGATCGTCGCCACCACCGTCATCGAGGTCGGGGTCGACGTGCCCGACGCGTCCATCATCGTGATCGAGCACGCCGAGCGCTTCGGCCTCTCCCAGCTTCACCAGCTGCGCGGGCGCGTGGGGCGCGGCTCGAAGGCCTCGTCCTGCGTCCTCCTCTACCGCGCGCCGCTCGGCGAGACTGCGCGGCGGCGGCTGGAGGTCATCCGCGACACCGAAGACGGTTTCCGCATCGCGGAGGAGGATCTGAAGCTGCGCGGCGAAGGCGATCTCCTCGGCACGCGACAGTCCGGAATGCAGGCGTTCAAGATCGGGAGGCTCGAGGAGCACGGCGACCTGATGGAGATCGCACGCGACGACGCGCGGCTGATCCTTTCGCGCGACCCGGAGATGAAAGCGGAGCGAGGGCAGGCGCTTCGCGTGCTCCTCTACCTCTTCGGCAAGGACGAGGCGGTACGGCTGCTGCGGTCGGGATGACGCGCCAACCGTAAGCCGGGCGAACGAATATTTCCCGTCGAAGCCGGTCGGCGGAACCGGATGGCTCGCCGCGAGACGGTGTCGTGCCTACATCTTCGCCATCCGATCATGCGCCGGGCCCTCTTCTGCGAGCGTCCGGTTTTGCGAGGTTCGCACCATGTCCTCCACGTCAACCGCACCGGTTCGGGCCCGCGCGCCCAAGCCGTTCTACACCCAATTCGGCTTCCAGGTTCTGGTCGCCCTCGTCATCGGCCTGATCCTCGGCTTCGTCGCCCGCGAGATGGGCCCGGCGGCCGACGGCAGCCCGAACTGGCTGGTCCAGACGCTGTCGACGGTCGGCTCGTCCTTCGTCCAGCTGCTTCGCACCATCGTGCCGGTGCTGATCTTCACCGCCATCGTCGCCTCCATCGCCAACTTGCGCGAGCTCAACAACGCCGCGCGGCTGGTGACGCAGACGCTGATCTGGTTCGCCATCACGGCGCTCATCGCCGTCCTGATCGGCATCGCGCTCGGGCTCCTCATCCAGCCCGGCCTTTCGACCTCCGTGACCGAGGCCGCCGCGGCCGCCCCGGCGCGCTCGGGCTCCTGGCTCGACTTCCTGACCGGGCTGATTCCATCGAACATCCTCGGACTTCAGGCATCGACGCGCCTGACGGACGGCGCCGCGACGACGAGCCTCAACTTCAACGTCCTGCAGATCCTCGTCATCTCGATCGCGGTCGGTGTCGCGGCGCTGAAGGTCGGCGAGGCGGCGGAGCCGTTCCTCGCCTTCAACCGCTCGTTCCTGAAGGTCGTGCACAAGGTGCTCTGGTGGATCATCCGCCTGACGCCGATCGCGACCGTGGGCCTCCTCGGCAACGCCGTCGCGGTCTACGGCTGGGAGACGCTGGGTCAGCTCGGCGCCTACGCGATCGCCATCTATATCGGCCTCGCGCTGGTGCTCTTCGTGGTCTACCCGGCGCTGCTGGCCGCGCACGGGCTGAACCCGATCCGCTACTTCCAGAACGCCTGGCCGGCGATCCAGTTCGCCTTCGTCTCGCGCTCCTCGCTCGGCACGCTGCCGATCACCGAGCGCGTGACGGAGAAGAGCCTCGGCGTGCCGCGCGAATATTCCAGCTTCGCCGTGCCGCTCGGCGCCACGACCAAGATGGACGGCTGCGCCTCGATCTACCCGGCGATCTCGGCGATCTTCGTCGCCCAGTTCTTCGGGCTCCAGCTCGGGATCACCGAATACGCCTTGATCGTCTTCGTGGCCGTCATCGGCTCGGCGGCGACCGCGGGCCTGACCGGTGCGACCGTCATGCTCACGCTGACGCTCTCCACGCTCGGCCTGCCGCTGGAAGGCGTCGGCCTGCTGCTCGCCATCGACCCGATCCTCGACATGGGCCGTACGGCGGTGAACGTCGCGGGTCAGGCGCTGGTCCCGACAATCGTCGCCAAGCGCGAGGGCATTTTGGACGAGGCCGCCTACAACCGGGTCGGCGACATCGAGACGCTCGACGCCGAGCCGGGGTATCGGGGGACGGCCGTTCCGGCGGAGTAGCGGAAGCGCCGAAGCTGCGTCCTTCTCCCGCTTGCGGGAGAAGATCCCGGCAGGGGGATGAGGGCTTGAAGGGCGCGAGCTTGCAAGATTGACGGGCGGTGCCCTACGAAGCCCTCACCCGGCCCTTCGGGCCACCCTCTCCCGTGCCGGGAGAGGGATGGTGCCCCATTCTGGGTCCGGAATGCGAAGCCTGAACGTCAGGCGGTCGGCCAGCTCGTCTCTCGCCGGGCGCGTACGGTGACCGCTTCCCCGACCTTCAGATGTCCCGGCCCGCGCGGGACGGCGTTCCAGCCGAAGAGCGCGCCCGGCGCTCGCCCGTCCGCGGAGCGATGGGTGCGGGCGAGCGTCGCCAGCGGCTCCTTGCCGGTCTTCGTCCCGCTCGCTTGGTCGATCGTCGTCACCACGCAGCGCGCGCAGGGTTTGACCAGATCGATCACGACGCCCGCGATCTCGATCGTCGCCCAGCCGTCCTCCTCGAAAGGTTCGGCACCCTCGATGACGAGGTTCGGGCGGAACCGGTTCATCGGCACCGCATCGGCACCGGCCGCGGAGAGCCGCCGGTTCAGCTCCTCCAGCGAGGCGGTCGAGGTGACGAGCAGCGGAAACCCGTCCGCGAACGCGACCGGCGCCTCCCGGTCGATCCAGTCGCGCGAAACGGCGCGCGAGGCGCGGTCGTCGAAATAGACGAGCCGGACGGGCTGACCGAGCCAGGTCGACAGCGCTTCGTCAAAATCGCCTTGCGTGGCCGCCGCATCGACTTCGTCCGTCCAGATCGTAACTCTCGAACGGGCCGATCCTTCGGGTCTGCGGACGAACAGAGCGTCGCGACCGGGGATCTGCAGCACGATGCCATCCGGCTCGGTCCGCACGCCGAGCAGCGCGAGCTTCGCGATCTCGCGCTGCGAAACGAACCGACCGTCGGCATCGACGATCATCCAGCGGCGGTCGCCCGCGAGCCCTTTCAAGGACACGCCGATCGCCTCGTGCGACGTGCCGGCCGCGCCCTTGATCGGGTAGGTGTTGAGCTCGCCGATCCGCATGTCCGCCACCCCTCGGCCTCCTCTGCCGCTATTCGACGGTCACGGACTTGGCGAGGTTGCGCGGCTGGTCCACGTCCGTGCCCATCTGAACGGCCGTGTGATAGGCCAGGAGCTGGAGCGGCACCGAATAGACGATCGGCGTCAGGATCTCCGGCATTGGCGGCATGACGATCGTCTCGGCCGCGTCCACGGCGCCCGAGGCCGCGCCCTTATCGTCGGTGATCAGGATGATGCGACCGCCCCGGGCGGCCACCTCCTGCATGTTCGAGACCGTCTTCTCGAAGACGCGGTCGTGCGGCGCGATGACGATGACCGGCATCTCCTCGTCGATCAGCGCGATGGGCCCGTGCTTCAGTTCACCTGCCGCATAACCTTCCGCGTGAATGTAGCTGATTTCCTTCAGCTTTAGAGCGCCTTCCATCGCCAATGGATAAGAGAAGCCGCGCCCGAGGAACAGCGCGTGGCGGTAGGTCGCCATGTCGCGCGCCAGCGCCTCGATCCGGTCTTCCAGATGCAGCGCCTCGTTGATCAGACGCGGCGCCTCGGCGAGCGCGGCGGTATACTCCAGCTCCTGCTCGGGCGAGATGAGTCCGCGATCGACGCCCGCGCGCACCGACAGCGCGGCAAGCGCGGTGAGCTGGCAGGTGAAGGCCTTGGTGGAGGCGACGCCGATCTCCGGCCCCGCGAGCGTCGGCAGCACCACGTCGCTCTCGCGGGCGATGGTCGATTCCTGCACGTTGACGACGGAGGCGGTGCGCACGCCGGCCTCCTTGGCGTAGCGCAGCGAGGCGAGCGTGTCGGCCGTCTCGCCCGACTGCGTGACGAACAGGGCGAGGTCGACGTCGTCCAGCGGGCTCTCGCGGTAGCGGAACTCGGAGGCGACGTCGAGGTCGCAGGCGATGCGCGCATGGCGCTCGAAATAGTAGCGGCCGACGAGCCCGGCATAGAAACCGGTGCCGCAGGCCGAGATCGCCATGCGCCGCACCGTGGAGAAGTCGAGCGCGGCGCCGTGCGGCGCCCGCGTGCGGCCGCTCGTCATGTCGACATAGGCGCCGAGCGTGTGGCCGACGACCTCGGGCTGCTCGTAGATCTCTTTCTGCATGAAGTGGCGGTGATTGCCTTTGTCGACGTAGAAGGCCTTGCCGACCGAACGGCGCAGCGGCCGCGTCACCTCGCGGCCCTCCATGTCGTAGATGGTCGCGCCGCCGTGCCGCATCTCGACCCAGTCGCCGTCCTCCAGATAGCGGACGGCGTCCGTGAAGGGCGAGAGCGCGATGGCGTCGGAGCCGAGGAACATCTCGTCCGTGCCTTCGCCGATCGCGAGCGGCGAGCCCTTGCGGGCGCCGACGATCAGCTCGTCCTCTCCGTGGAACAGGAAGGCGAGCGAGAACGCGCCTTCGAGGCGCTTCAAGGTGGCGTGGACGGCGGCCTTCGGGCTCGCCCCCCGGTCCATCTCGCGCGTGGCGTAGACGGCGACCGCCTCGGTGTCGGTGTCGCTCTCGAACGCGTAACCGTCGGCGGCGAGATCAGCCTTCAGCTCGCGAAAATTCTCGATGATGCCGTTGTGGACGACGGCGAGCCGCGCGGTCGCGTGGGGATGGGCGTTGCGCGTCGAGGGTGCGCCATGGGTGGCCCAGCGCGTGTGGCCGATGCCGATCGTACCGGCGAGCGGGTCCTCGTGAAGATGCTTCTCCAGATTGACCAGTTTGCCCTCGGCGCGGCGCCGATCGAGCGCTCCGTCCGACACCGTCGCGATGCCGGCCGAATCGTAGCCGCGATATTCGAGCCGCTTCAGCGAATCCACGAGCCGCGACGCGACGGGCTCACGGCTGACGATCCCGATGATTCCGCACATTCCAGCACCTCGCTCGTTCGCTCTCGCAGCGATCTATAGCGGAACGCGGTCTCGGGATGGTTTCGGCGGCATCCTCCGACGATAGATTTTGATGTCGGAACGTTACGACCTCGTTTTGGCGGCCTTTTCCGCCGCCAACCGCTCGCGGATCAGCGTGCCGCGCCCCTCCTTCGTCACCTGCCGTCCCCGCCCGATGGCGAGCGCGCCCGCCGGCACGTCGTCGGTGATGACCGAGCCCGAGCCGACATAGGCATTCTCGCCCAGGGTGACGGGCGCCACCAGCGAGGAGTTGGAGCCGACGAAGACGCCGGCGCCGATGTCGGTGCGGTGCTTGTTGAAGCCGTCGTAATTGCAGGTGATCGTGCCGGCGCCGATATTGGCGCCCGCCCCGACGCGCGCATCGCCGATATAGGTCAGGTGGTTCACCTTCGCGCCGGCTTCGACCTCCGCGTTCTTCACCTCGCAGAAATTGCCGACCTTCGCCTTCGCATGAAGATTCGCGCCGGGCCGCAGCCGCGCGAAGGGTCCGACCGAGGCGCCCGCAGCCACCGCGGCCCCCTCCAGATGGCAGAAGGCGTGGATCGTGGCGCCGCCCGCGACGCTGACGCCCGGGCCGAAGACGACGTTCGGCTCGATCAGCGCGTCCGCGCCGATCTCCGTGTCGTGGGCGAGGAACACGGTCTGAGGTGCGATCATCGACACGCCCGCGAGCATCAGGTCGCGGCGGCGGCGCTCCTGCCAGAGGCGCTCGACTTCGGCCAGTTCGACGCGGGTGTTGACCCCGACGAGGTCGTCGGCCTCCGTCTCGACGAAGCGGACGGAGGCGCCGTCGGCGCGTGCGATCTCCACGATGTCGGTGAGGTAGTACTCGCCCTTGGCGTTGGAATTGCCGACGCGCGTCAGGAGCGAGAGGGCGAGGCGGCCGTCGATCGCCATGACGCCGCCGTTGCACAGATCGATGGCGCGTTCCGCCTCGCTCGCGTCCTTGTGCTCGCGGATGGCGACGAGCTCTCCGTCCTGCACGATCAGGCGGCCGTAGCCGTCCGGGTTCGGCGTGCGGAAGCCGAGGACGCAGACCGCCGCGCCCCCGGCGATCATGGCCCGCGCCTCGGCCAGCGTCTCGGGACGGACGAGCGGCGTGTCGCCGAAGAGGATCAGGACGTCGTCCGCCCCCGCCTCCAGCGCCTCGCGGGCGGCCAGCACCGCGTGGGCCGTGCCGAGGCGCTCCGTCTGCAGGTGGACCGACAGGTCGGGGACGCGCGGCGCGACCACCGTCTCCACCGCGGCGGCGTCGCGCCCCGTCACCAGCGCGATGCGCGTCGATCCGGCCGCGACCGCCGCCTGGACGGCATGGCAGACGAGCGGCAGATGGGCCACCTCGTGGAGGACCTTCGCCTTGTCGGACTTCATCCGCGTGCCCTCGCCGGCGGCCAGGACGATGGAAAGGCAGGAGCGGGCCATGGGGCGGATCATCCGTTGAAGCGGCGTTCGGGGGCGGCGGTCGGCTCAGCCGATCGTCTGGAGCGCGGGAAAGGTTTCGAGCAGGCGGAATGCCATCCATTGCATGCCGCCCGTCAGGAACAGGATCCCGGTGACGACGAGGAGCCCGCCCATCGTCTTCTCGACGAGGGCGAAATGGCCGCGAAGGCGCGCCGCGCTCCGCAGGAAGGCGCCGGAGAACATGGCGGCGAGGATGAAGGGGATGCCGAGCCCCGCCGAATAGAAGGCCAGCATGACCGCGCCCTCCCCGACCGTGGACTGCGTGCCGGCGAGGCCGAGGATCGCGCCGAGGACGGGGCCGATGCAGGGCGTCCAGCCGAAGGCAAAGGCGAGGCCCATCAGATAGGCGCCGGTCAGGCTGCGCGGCCGGTCCGGCGCCTGAAGGCGTGCCTCGCGCGACAGGACGTCGAAGCGCAGCCACCCGAGAAAGTGCAGGCCCATGCCGATGATGGCGATGCCGGCGACGATGCCGAGCCAGTCGAGATTCTGGCGAAGCAGCTGCCCGATCTGCGAGGCGCCCGCGCCGAGCGCCACGAAGACGGTGGAGAAGCCGAGGACGAAGAGGAGCGCCGTGCCGACGAGGCGGGCGTAGCTGCGCGCCGGCATCGACGAGCCGTTGCGCAGATCCTCCGCCGAGACGCCGGCCATATAGCAGAGATAGGGCGGCACCAGAGGCAGGACGCAGGGGCTGAGGAAGGAGAGCGCGCCGGCGAAGACCGCGGTCGGATAGGAGAGTTCGGAGATCATGCCGCCTCCCTTCCGGTTCGGGCGTCTGGACGCGGCGGCCCCTTCGAGCGCGCCTGCGCCGCTTCTAGCGCCGCCGCCCGATCCTCGCAAACGAAGCGGCGGCATTGACCCGCCGGAGGGCGGCCCATATGGTCCGCCCGACTCTGACGCGGCCTTCCCGGCCGCCCGAGGAGCGCGTAGCTCAGTTGGTAGAGCAACGGACTTTTAATCTGTAGGTCCAGGGTTCGAGTCCCTGCGCGCTCACCATCTGTTTACACCGGCGGGCAGCCTCGGCCGACAGGTCGAGAGAGCCCGCACTCGTCGTCGAAGGATCTGGGGACCGGTGGAGCGTTGGACGACAAGGGGGCGCTGCCCCGGCGCCCTGGTTCCGATGGAGAGCGGCGACGGGCTTCTGCTGCGGGTCAGGCCGCGCGGCGCCGTCCTCTCCTCCAATGCCCTCGGCGTCGTCGCGACGGTGTCCGAACGCTTCGGCAACGGCCGCATCGATCTGACCCGGCGCGCCAACTTCCAGATCCGCGGCGTGACGTCCCCGACCCTCGGGCCCGCGCAGGACGCGCTCGCGCAGGCGGGCCTGCTCGACGCCGACGCGGGCTCGGAGGCGGTCCGCAACGTCATCCTCTCGCCGCTGGCCGGCCTCGACCCGAGCGCCGCGCCCGCAGCCCCGGCGATCGCGGAGGCGATCGAGACGGGCTTGTCGCAAGATCCCGCGCTCCTCGCCCTGCCGCCGAAATTCTCCTTCCTCGTCGACGCCGGGGGTCGCCTGCCGCTCCAGGGGGTCGCAGCCGATATCCGCGTCGAGATCGACGGCGGGGGAGCGCGCCTCGCGATCGGGGGCGACGCCTCCGGCGCGCTTGCCCTCGCCGTCGTGCCGCCGGAGGCCGCCGCCGAAACGGCCTTGGATCTGGCGCGCACGTTCCTGCTTCTGTCGAAGGACACCTCCGCGCGATCGATGCGAGGCCTCCTGGCGCTCGCCGGCCCCCGGGCCATCGCGTCCTGCGCGGGTCTTGCGGACACCCTCCCTCTGGCGCGGCGGAACGCGCCGGCCCCGGCTCTGCGCGAGGCGATCTTCGGTCGCCAGCCCTTCTATTTCGGGCTCGGCGCCGCGTTCGGAAGCTTCGGGGCGGACCAGATCGCCGCCCTCGCCCGCGCGACGAGCGAAGGCGTCCGGGTCACGCCGTGGCGGGCGCTGATCGTTCCGAACCCGTCCGAGGACTTCGAAGCGCAGATCGCGACGCTCGATCTCGTGACGCGGGCGGATGACCCACGCCTCGCGGTCGCCGCCTGCCCCGGCCATCCGGCGTGCCTGTCCGGCGAGGCGGCGACGCGGCCTCTGGCCGAAGCGCTGGCGCGGGCGCTCGCCTTCGAGCCGGGCGAGGGCATCGCGCTGCATGTCTCGGGCTGCGCGAAGGGCTGCGCGACGAGCGCCCCGGCGCCCTTCACGCTGGTCGGCCACGAGGGCCGCTTCGATCTCGTCCTCGATGGAGGGGCCCGCGATCCCGCCGTCCTCTCCGGTCTGAACGGCGCGCAGGCCGAGAGCGCCATCGCGCTCGCCTCGCGTCGGGCGCTCGCCTCGTGAGCGGAGCTTACGACTACGAGCGGGACGGGGCGGCGATCTACCGACGCTCCTTCTCCATCATCCGCTCCGAGGCGGAGCTGTCCCGTTTCGCGCCGTCGGAGGAGAGGGTCGCGGTGCGGATCATCCACGCCTGCGGCGAGGTCGAGGTCGCCTCCGACATCGCGTTCGCGCCGGGCGCGGTGGAGGCCGGCCGCGCGGCCTTGAGGGCCGGCGCGCCGGTCCTGTGCGACGTCACCATGGTCGCGCGGGGCGTCACCCGCACGCGTCTGCCCGCCGGCAACGAGGTTCTCTGCACGCTGACCGACCCGCGCGTGCCCGCGCTCGCGCAGGCCTTGGGCACGACCCGCACGGCCGCCGCGATGGAGCTTTGGGCCGAGCGGCTGGCAGGCTCGGTCGTCGCCATCGGCAACGCGCCGACGGCGCTCTTCCGGCTCCTGGAGATGATCGACGCCGGCGCGCCTCGCCCGGCCGCGATCGTCGGCATGCCCGTCGGCTTCGTCGGCGCGGTGGAATCGAAGGACGCGCTGGCAGGGCATCCGGGCGCCCTGCCCTGGCTGGTCGTGCGCGGCCGCAAGGGCGGCAGCGCCATGGCGGCGGCGGCCGTGAACGCACTGGCGAGCGAAGCGGAATGAACGTCTTCGAGCCTTTCGACGATCGCTCGCGGCCTGCGGCGGCGGACACCGGAACACTCCACGGCGTCGGCCTCGGGCCGGGCGATCCCGACCTCCTGACGGTGCGCGCCGTGCGGATCATCCAGAGCGCGCCCGCCATCGCCTATTTCGCCAAGCGGGGCCGAAAGGGTATCGCGCGCACGATCGTCGATCCGTGGCTGCCGACCCACGCGGAAGAGATTCCCCTCGTCTACCCGATGACGACGGAGCGGCATTTCGCCGACCCGCATTACGTGGCCGAGCTCGGCGCCTTCTATGTCGAGGCCGCCGAGACGCTGGCGGCCCGGCTCGGCGCGGGGCTCGACGTGGCGCTCCTCTGCGAGGGCGACCCGATGTTCTACGGCTCCTTCATGCACCTCTTCGTGCGGCTCAAGGCGCGCTTCCCGGTGCGCATGACGGCGGGCATCAGCGGCATGTCGGGCTGCTGGAGCGCGGCCGGCCTGCCGATGACCTGGGGCGACGACGTCCTGACCGTCCTGCCGGGCACGCTGGGTCTCGACGCTCTGACCGAGCGCCTGCGCGCGAGCGACGCCGCCGTCATCATGAAGCTCGGCACGAACTTTTCGAAGGTCCGGGCCGCCGTTCAGGCGGCGGGCCTCATGCCGCGCGCGGTCTATGTCGAACGCGGCACGATGGCGGGCGAGCGCATCGTACCCCTGGCCGAGATGGCGGACGACCGGGCACCCTACTTCTCCATGATCCTCGTGCCCGGCGAAGGCCGCCGCCCGTGAGCGGACGGCTGGTGGTGGTCGGGCTCGGACCGGGCCCCGAACGCTGGACGACGCCCGAGGTCGCGCACGCGCTGGCCGGAGCGAGCGACCTGATCGGCTACGCGCCCTACCTCGCCCGCTGCCCCGAGCGGACGGGCCAAGTGCGGCACGGGTCGGACAACCGCGTCGAGATCGACCGCGCGCGCCATGCCCTCGACCTCGCCCTCGCCGGACGGCAGGTGGCGGTGGTCTCGGGCGGCGATCCCGGCATCTTCGCCATGGCCTCCGCCGTCTTCGAGGCAGTGGAGACGGACGAGGCGTACCACGCGGTCGAGATCGAGGTGATGCCAGGCGTCTCCGCGATGCAGGCGGCGGCGGCACGCCTCGGCGCGCCGCTCGGCCACGACTTCTGCGTCGTCTCGCTGTCCGACAATCTGAAGCCCTGGGCGCTTGTGGAGCGCCGGCTGAAGGCCGCGGCCGAGGGCGATTTCGCGATCGCGCTCTACAACCCCGCGTCCAAGGCCCGGCCGACCCGCATCTTCGAGGCGTTCGAGCTTCTGCGCTCGATGCTCGACGGCAGGACCCCGGTGGCGTTCGCGCGGGCGGTCGGACGGCCGGACGAGCGCATGGTCCTGACGACGCTCGGCGAAGCCGACCCCTCGGTCGTCGACATGGCGACCTGCGTCATCGTCGGTTCGTCCACCAGCCGCTTCGTCGACATGGCGGGCGGCCGACGGCTCTACACGCCGCGTTCGGCCTGACGCGCGTCGATCCAGTTCAGCAGCGCGTCCTCGGTCGCGAACTCCGGCACGTCCGGAAGCCTGGGCCGCTCGATCATCACGACCGGCAGGCCAAGAGCCCGTGCGGCCGCGAGTTTGGCCACCGTCGCGGCGCCGCCGGAATTCTTGGTGACGAGAATGTCGATGCGCGCCTTGCGCATCAGCTCCGTTTCGCCGTGGACATCGTAGGGCGGGCGGTCGCGCAGAAAAACCGCGTCGGGTGGCGCCGGCCCGTCCGGCTCGCTGATCGAGCGGATGAGATAGGCGTGCTGCGGCGCGCCGGCGAAGGTTTCGAGCCCGCCGAGGCCGATCGTCAGGAACACGCGGCGGGACGAAGGTCCGAGCGCCTGCACCACCTCGGAAAAGCCTGCAACGGGCAGCCAACGGTCGCCGGGCTCCGGCGTCCAGGCGGGGCGGATGAGCCGTACGAGCGGCACGCGCTCGACGCGGCAGGCGGCGAAGGCGTTGGCCGACATTGCGGCGGCGAAGGGATGGGTCGCGTCCACCACCGCGTCGATCCGTTCCGAAGACAGATAGGCGCGCAAGCCATCGACGCCCCCGAACCCGCCGATCCGGAACGGCACGGGCTGGTCTGCCGGGATGTCGGTGCGGCCGGCGAAGGAGAGGATTACGGAAAGGCCGGGCCGGTGGGCGAGGCGCGTCGCCAGACGCCTTGCCTCTCCCGTCCCGCCCAATAGAAGGATGCGCAAAGGGGCTCCGGGGCGAGGACGAGAATGGCCGTTCACTTTATCGGCGCGGGTCCGGGCGCACCAGACCTCCTCACCCTGCGGGGCCGGGATCTGATCGCCGCCTCGCCGGTGTGCCTCTATGCCGGTTCGCTGGTGCCGACCGCGATCCTCGACCATTGCCCGCCGGGCGCGCGGATCGTCGACAGCGCCTCGATGCATCTGGGCGAGATCGTCGCGGAGTTCGAACGCGCTCACGCCGCGGGCGAGGACGTCGCGCGGCTGCATTCGGGCGACCTCTCGGTCTGGAGCGCGATGGGGGAACAGGCGCGCCGGCTGGACGAACTCGGCATTCCCTACACGGTCACGCCGGGCGTCCCGGCCTTCGCCGCCGCCGCCGCGAGCCTGGGCCGGGAGCTGACGCTCCCCGGCGTCGCTCAATCGCTGGTCCTGACGCGGACCTCGGGCCGTGCCACGGCCATGCCCGAGCGCGAGACGCTGTCAGCCTTCGCCGCGAGCGGCGCGACGCTGGCGCTGCATCTCTCCGTTCACGTGGCGGGCCAGGTCGCCGAGGAGCTGACGCCCTTCTACGGGGCCGACTGCCCGGCCGTCGTCGTGGTCCGCGCCTCCTGGCCGGAGGAGCGGATCCTCCAGGCGACGCTCGCGACGCTCGGCGAAGTCGTGAATGCGGAGGGCGTGAAACGCGGCGCGATCATCTTCGTGGGGCCGGCCCTCGGCGCGACGGATTTCGGCCGCAGCGCCCTCTACTCCAAGCACCATATGCGCTGGATGCGCGATCTCTGACCGGATCAGTCCTTCGGGCGCGACAGCATGTAGCTGTCCATGATCCAGCCTTTTCGGGCGCGGGCCTCGGCGCGCCGGGCGACGATCTCCTCGGCGACGTCGTCGAGGCGGCCCTCGATCAGGATTTCGTCGGCCATGCCGACATAAGCGCCGTAGCGGATGGAGAGGCCCTTGCCCCGATGGGCGCGGAAGGCATTGCGCGAGTCCAGCATCACAAGCGTGGTGCCCGCCGGGGGCAACGCTTCCGCGAGGCGCCGCCCGGTGGTGATCTCGACATTGCCGCCGATCTCGTTCCAGACCGCGTGGTGGCGCGCGGCCAGCGCCTGAAGGCTGGAGATGCCCGGCACGACCTCCGCCGCAAAGGAGAGGGTGCGCCCGATCTCGGCGAGGATGCGAATCGTGGAATCGTAGAGCGCCGGATCGCCCCAGACGAGGATCGCGGCCCGCTCGCCCTCCTCCATCGCCTCCTCGATCAGCCGGCGGGTGAGCGCGGCCTTGCGGGCGTTCAGATCGTCCACGAGGCCGAGATAGTCCGGTCCCCGGCTCGACCAGCGGGGGCTGTCCGCCTCGACGATCCGGTGCCCCCCGGCGCGCGCATAGCGTTCGATCAGAAGCGTCCTCAGCGCCGCGAGGTCGCCCTTCTCCTCGCCCTTGTCGAACAGGAAGAAGACGTCCGCGCTTTCGATCGCCTTGATCGCCTGGACGGTGATCTGGTCCGGATCGCCCGGCCCGATGCCGATGACGAGGATCGTCTTCATGGATGGCTCCCGCCCCGCAACGCGCCTCCATGAACCAGCCGGAGCGCCGCGGCACAAGACACGGGGGCGCGCGCGCCCTATCTCGCCCCGTCCGGAGTTGCGAAGGAGTGCGCGCGTTGGCCGATCTGCAGACCGTCGTCGATGAGATCGTCGAGGACATCCGGGCGCTGGAGGACCATGGCGAGGTCTCCAAGACGATCGAGAAGCTCGGAGAGGCGGACCCGGACGCCTTCGGGATCGCGGTCGCGACCGCCGACGGCGAGACGATCGTCGGCGGCGATTCGGAGACGCCCTTCTCCATCCAGTCGATCTCCAAGGTCTTCGCGCTGATCCTGGCGCTGGAGCATCACGGCGAGGCGGTGTTCGAGCGTGTGGGGCGCGAGCCTTCCGGCGACCCCTTCAACTCGATCATCGATCTGGAGCGGCAGAAGGGCATTCCGCGCAACCCCTTCATCAACGCCGGCGCGCTCGTCGTCGTCGACATGCTGCTCGGCGACGGGCTCAAGACCGGCATCGACGACAATGTGCGCGATCTCCTGGTCCGGATGATCGGCGAGGAGAACATCGGGATCGACGAGGCGGTCTACAGTTCCGAGGCCGGTTCGGCCTATCGCAACCAGGCGCTCGCCAACTTCGCCAAGGCCTCGGGCAATCTGAATCACGAGGTCGACGCCGTCATCGAGCACTACACCAAGCAGTGCGCGGTCGCGCTCTGCTGCCGCCAGTTGGCGCAGTCGGGCCGTATCCTGATGCATGGCGGCAAGGACCCGGTCTCCGGCCACCGCTTCGAGACCAAGGCGCATGCGCGGCGCGTGCTCTCGCTGATGCTGACCTGCGGCCAGTACGACGGGGCGGGCGATTTCGCCTATCGCGTCGGCCTGCCGGCCAAGAGCGGCATCGCCGGCGGCATCCTCGCCATCGTGCCGGACAGGGCCTCGATCGCCGTCTGGTCGCCCGGCCTCGACCCGGCCGGCAACTCGTTCCGCGGCGTGAAGGCGCTGGAGATGCTGTCGGAGCGCATGCGCTGGTCGGTCTTCGACTGAGCGATCACGCGAGCGTGACGGGCGCCGCCTCGTCCGGCGACGCCTTTCGGACGAAGCTCATGGAGCGACGACGAAAGGACGCGTCATGAACCGCCATCTCGCAACGGCCCTCATCGCGGGCGCTCTCCTCCTCGGTGCCGCGCCGCCGGCCGCGCCCGGCGATGCCGAAGAGGTTCGGGCGGTCATCTCCGAACAGCTCGCCGCCTTCAAGGCCGGCGACGCGGACGGAGCCTACGCCCATGCGGCGCCGGGAATCCGCGCCCTCTATCCCGACCCCGACCAGTTCATGGCGATGGTGGAGCGCGGCTACGGCGCGGTCTATCGCTCGAGCATGGTGTCGTTCGGGGCCCTCGAAGCGGAAGGGGACCTCCTCCGGCAGGAGGTGCGCCTGTCGGACCCGCGCGGGGCCGGGCATGTCGCCACCTATATCCTCCAGCGGCAGGCGGACGGGACGCTCGCGATCGCCGCCGTGGTGATGCGGCGCTCGAACGACATCGCGGCCTGAGATCATTTCGCCTTGCGTTCGCGCTCCCCGCGCTCCCAGCCCGCCTTGGTCTGCGCCACGAAGTCGGCGTAGCGCCCGGCTTCGATCGCAGCGCGGATCCCGGCCATCAGCGACTGGTAATAGGCGAGATTGTTCCAGGTCAGCAGCATGCCGCCGAGCGATTCGTCGGCGCGCACGAGGTGGTGGAGATAGGCGCGCGAGTAGTCGCGCGTGGCCGGACAGTCGCTCGTCTCGTCGAGCGGCGCCCTGTCCTCGGCGTGGCGGGCGTTGCGAAGGTTCACGCGGCCATGGCGCGTGAAGGCCATGCCGTGGCGCCCGGCCCGCGTCGGCATCACGCAGTCGAACATGTCGATACCGCGCGCCACCGACTCCACGATGTCGTCCGGCGTGCCGACGCCCATCAGATAGCGCGGCTTGTCCGTAGGCAGCGAGGGCAGCGTCTCGGCCAGCGTCTCCAGCATCACCGCCTGCGGCTCGCCGACGGCCAGACCGCCGACCGCGTATCCCTTGAGGTCCATCGCGGCGAGCCGCTCGGCGGAGCGGATGCGAAGGTCGGGCTGGTCGCCGCCCTGAACGATACCGAACATCGCCTTGCCGGGCTGGTCGCCGAAGGCGCGTGCCGAGCGCTCCGCCCAGCGCAGCGACAGCTCCATCGCCCGTTCGATCTCGGGCTCGGACGCCGGCAGACGAATGCATTCGTCGAACTGCATCTGGATGTCCGAATCGAGCAGGCCCTGAATCTCGATCGAACGCTCCGGCGTCAGCCGGTGCGAGGAGCCGTCGATATGCGAGCGGAAGGTGACGCCGTCCTCGTCGAGCTTGCGTAAGGATGCGAGCGACATGACCTGGAAGCCGCCGGAATCGGTGAGGATCGGCCCCGGCCAGCGCGCGAACTCGTGCAGCCCGCCGAGCTTGGCCACTCGCTCCGCCCCCGGCCGCAGCATCAGGTGATAGACATTGCCGAGGATCACGTCCGAGCCGAGGTCGCGGACCTGATCCATGTACATCGCCTTCACCGTGCCGGCGGTGCCGACGGGCATGAAGGCCGGCGTGCGGATCGTACCGCGCGGCATGGACACCTCGCCGCGACGGGCTCGGCCGTCGGTCGCGAGGAGCTTGAAGGAGAAGTGGTCAGTCATCGAATTCGCGATCGTGAGCCGGTGCCTGGGGCGCCTGCCTGTCCAGAGATTCGCGATAGCGCACGCAGCCTCTCAGGAAACGGGGCCAAGGTGGTAAGGCGATCGCCGGCTCCGTCTTCTCCGGGAGAAGGTCCCAGAGATCAGGATGATGCCAGCAGAGATCATGGCCGCTGGTGTCTCGATGGGCGCGGACACCTGCACGCAGACGCCGGACCTCTTCTGCCAACTGCGCCCGGGACATTGCATCGAGGTCGTCATCCATGGTCCCGCTCCAGCAGACACGCGTCGCCGTACGAATAGAACCGGTACTCGTTCTCGATCGCGTGTTCGTAGGCCGCGCGCATCCTCTCGAGGCCCGAGAAGGCCGAGACGAGCATGAAGAGGGTCGAGCGCGGCAGGTGGAAGTTCGTCATCAGGGCATCCACCGCGCGAATGCGGTAGCCGGGGGTGATGAAGATGTCGGTCGGGGCCGCGAAGGGCCGGATCGTCCCGTCCTCGTCGGCGGCGCTCTCCAGAAGGCGAAGCGAGGTGGTGCCGACCGAGACGATGCGCCGGCCGTCGGCCTTGGCCGCGTTCAGGCGATCGGCGATCTGAGGCGTCACGATCCCGATCTCGGAATGCATGCGGTGCTCGACCGTGTCGTCCGCCTTCACCGGCAGGAAGGTGCCGGCGCCCACATGCAGCGTGACGAAGAGACGCTCGATCCCGCGCGCATCGAGCGCGTCGAAGAGCTGCGGCGTGAAGTGGAGCCCGGCGGTGGGGGCGGCGACGGCGCCCTCCTCCCGCGCATAGACCGTCTGGTAGTCGCGGGCATCCTCTTCGTCGATCGCGCGCTTGGAGGCGATGTAGGGCGGCAGCGGAACGGTGCCGACGTTCGCGATGGCCTCGTCCAGAACGGGGCCCGAGACGGCGAAGCGGAAGGTGATCTCGCCGCCCTCGCCGCGTTCGACCACTTCGGCGTCGAGCTCGCCGGAGAAGCAGACGCGGCCCTCAGCGCCGAAGCGCACGACATCGCCGAGGTCCAGCTTGCGCGCCCCGCGCACGAAGGCCTTCCAGGTGGAGTCGTCCAGGCGCTGGTGGAGCGTGACGCCGACCTGCGGCTCGCTCGTGCCGCGGCCGATGCGCCGGCCCTCCAGCTGGGCGGGAATGACGCGGGTGTCGTTGAAGACGAGGACGTCGCCCGGGCGAAGCAGCGCCGGCAGGTCGCCCACCGTGCGGTCTTCGAGCGGGCCTTCGGTGCGGACATGGAGAAGCTTCGCCGATTCGCGCGGAGACGCGGGTCGCAGGGCGATCCGCGTCTCCGGAAGGTCGAAGTCGAAGAGATCGACCCGCAAGGCTTACTCGGCGATGTCGGAGGCGACCTTTACCGAGATCATCTTGTCGGGATCGTTGACGGGCTCGCCGCGCTTGATCTTGTCGACGTTCTCCATGCCCTCGATGACCTTGCCCCACACCGTGTACTGGCGGTTCAGGAAGGGCGCGTCCTCGAAGCAGATAAAGAACTGCGAGTTCGCCGAGTTCGGGTTCTGCGCACGGGCCATGGAGGCCGTGCCGCGCACATGGGGCTCGGAATTGAACTCGGCCTTGAGGTCCGGATACTGCGAGCCGCCGGTTCCGGTGCCGCGCGGGCAGCCGGTCTGGGCCATGAAGCCCTCGATGACGCGGTGGAAGACGATGCCGTCGTAGAAGCCCTCGCGCGCGAGCTTCTTGATGTGCTCGACGTGGCCGGGCGCCAGGTCCGGGCGCATCTCGATGACGACGCGGCCCTTGGTGGTCTCGATGACGAGCGTGTCGTCAGGCTTTGCGAAGGCCATGCCTTCTCCCTTCAAATGGTTCGCCGGCGGAGGGCTTTCGGCCCGCCGCCGGCCGGTTCGTGAAACGTCGCGCCGTTCTGCCGTATCGACAGGGCGCTTACAAGGTCGCGCGCCTCAGGAGTCCGAGCCGACCCGGACCGAGAGCATCGCGTCCGGCTCCTCGACCTCGCCGTTGGCCGACGGATCGCCGCGCTTGATCTGGTCGACCACCTCCATGCCGGAGATCACGTCGCCCACGACCGTGTACTGGCCGTCGAGGAAGTCGCCGTCGGCCAGCATGATGAAGAATTGCGAGTTCGCCGAGTTCGGGCTCTGGGAGCGTGCCATGCCGACCGTGCCGCGGTCGAACGTCTCGTTGGAGAACTCGGCCGCGAGGTCGGGACGGTCCGAACCGCCCATGCCGGTGCCCGTCGGATCGCCCGTCTGGGCCATGAAGCCTTCGATCACGCGGTGGAAGACGACGCCGTCGTAGAAGCCCTCGGCCGCGAGCGCCTTGATCTGCTCCACGTGGTTGGGCGCGAGATCGGGACGCAGGCCGATGGTGATCTCGCCTTTGTCCGTGGTGATGACGAGGGTGTTCTCCGGGTCGGCCTCCTGGGCGACCGCCGGAAGCGCGAAGGCGGAGGTCAGCAGCGAGAAGGCGAAGCCGAGACGGGCTAGAAAGGTCAAGGGAAGGTTCTCCAGCGGCCGGCGTCCTCGCGCCGGTCAGGCGAATTTCTGTTTTAAGGCGCGGGCCACGGGCTCCGGAACGAAGGCCGCGACGTCGCCCCCCATCTTGGCGATCTGACGAACCAATGTGGCCGTTATGGGCCTCGACGCGGGGCTCGCCGGCAGGAAGACGGTGGCGACGCTTGGGGCCATCGCGCCGTTCATGCCGGCCATCTGCATCTCGTAGTCGAGGTCGGTCCCGTCGCGAAGGCCCCGGACGAGCGCGACGGCCCCGTGCGCCCTCGCCGCCTCGATCACCAGGCCGTCGAAGGCGGCGACTCGTACCGGGGCATCGGAGGGCAGGCTCTCCTCGATCAGCGAGACCCGCTCCTCGAAGGAGAAGAGGCCGGCCTTGCCGGGATGGATGCCGATGGCGACGACGATCTCGTCGAACAGCGGGAGCGCCTGGCGCAAGATGTCGAGATGGCCGTTCGTCATGGGGTCGAACGAGCCCGAGTAGAGCGCCCTGCGCATGGTTCACCCTCCGCTAACGCCGTTCATCGAAATGCGCTTCCATCTTCAAACGGGGCGCGCCCGATCACACATCTGGAAAGGATGCCCGCCATACCATCCGAACGAACGGCCGATCCGTAGCTCCGTTCGCCGAGGGCTCGAAAAGGCCTTCGGGAACAAAGCCGGATCGGGTCCGTTAGGGCATCGAACAGGAGACACAAGATGCTGATCTTCGCACTCTCCCTCGCCATGGTCGCGACTCTCATCACCGCGACCGCCGTGGCGATCCACAACGAGGCCGAGGGTGCGCGGATCAAGGCGCGCGCACAGAGCCGCCGCATCATGCACTGAATCGAACGGCGGGAGCCTCGCGCTCCGCCGATCGAGCCAGACGACAAAGGCCGCATCCCTGCGAAGGGAGGCGGCCTTTGTCGTTCTCACGTCGCGTCGTCCGGCGAATCGCCGCCCGTCCCGTCGCTTGCGCCCCCATCCTCGTCGGGCAGGTCCGTCTCCTCGACGGCGCCAAGGTCCACCGGATCCTCGCCGACCGGCCCCTCGGCGATCTCGCCCTCGCCGCTGCCCTGATCGGGGATGCGCTCGACCGACACGACCTTCTCGCCCGCGGCGGTGGAGAAGATCGTCACGCCCTTCGTGGCGCGGCTCGCCATGCGGATGCCGTCGACCGGGACCCGGATCATCTGGCCGCGGTCGGAGATGAGAAGGATCTGGTCGTCGGCCTCCACCGGGAAGCCCGCGACCAGCCGCCCGATGTCGTCGAGCTTGGACAGGTCCGTTGCCCGGATGCCCTTGCCGCCGCGCCCGGAGGTCCGGAAGTCGTAGGACGAGGAGCGCTTGCCGTAGCCGTATTCGGAGACGGTGAGGACGAACTCCTCGGCCGCCGACAGGAAGCCGTAGCGTTCCTGGCTGAGCGCGACGTCTTCGACGCCCTCCTCGTCGGTCGGGGTCTCCGAGGCGCCCTCGCCGTCCACGGCGCGGCGCATCTTCAGATAGGACGCACGCTCGGCGGGCGTGGCGTCGACATGGCGCAGGATCGCCATCGAGATCAGGCGGTCGTCCTTGCCGAGCGACATGCCGCGCACGCCGACCGAGTTGCGGCCCGCGAAGACGCGCACGTCCGTCGTCTGGAAGCGGATGGCGAGGCCGGACGAGGCGACGAGCAGCACGTCGTCGTCCTCCGAGCAGGTGGCGACGGCGAGAATCTCGTCCTCCGCCTCCTCCAGCTTCATCGCGATCTTGCCGTTGCGGTTCACCTGGATGAAGTCGGCCAGCTTGTTGCGGCGGACCGTGCCCTTGGTGGTGGCGAACATCACGTTGAGCTCGGCGGCCGAGTTCTCGTCGTTCGGCAGCGGCAGGATCGAGGTGATCCGCTCACCCTTCTCCAGCGGCAGCATGTTGACGAGCGCCTTGCCGCGCGATTGCGGGTTGGCCAGCGGCAGGCGCCAGACCTTCTCCTTGTAGACGATGCCGCGCGAGGAGAAGAACAGGACCGGCGTGTGCGTGTTCGCCACGAAGAGGCGCGTGACCGAATCCTCCTCGCTCTTCAGCGCCATGCCGGAGCGACCCTTGCCCCCGCGGCGCTGGGCCCGGTAGGTGGCGAGCGGCACGCGCTTGATGTAGCCGCCCGCCGAGACGGTGACGACCATGTCCTCCCGCGGGATCAGGTCCTCGTCGTCCATGTCCGCGGCGCCGTCAGTCAGCTCGGTGCGGCGGGGCGTGGCGAACTCGTCGCGCGCGGCGCGCAGCTCGTCCTTGATGATCTCGCGCACGCGGGTCCGCGAGGACAGGATGTCGAGATAGTCCTTGATCTCGAGGCCGATGGCGTTCAGCTCGTCGCCGATCTCGTCGCGGCCGAGCGCCGTCAGGCGCTGCAGGCGCAGCTCCAGGATGGCGCGGGCCTGCGCCTCCGACAGACGGTAGGTGCCGGCGTCCGAGATGCGGTGGCGCGGATCGTCGATGAGGCGGATGAGGGGGGCGACGTCCTTGGCCTCCCACTCGCGCTCCATCAGCTGCTCGCGCGCCGTCGTCGGATCGGGCGCACGGCGGATCAGGTTGATGATCTCGTCGATGTTGGCGACGGCGATCGCGAGGCCGACGAGGACGTGGGCGCGCTCGCGCGCCTTGCGCAGCAGGAACTTGGTGCGCCGGTTCACCACCTCCTCGCGGAAGGCGATGAAGGCCGACATGATGTCGAGCAGGCCCATCTGCTCCGGCTTGCCGCCGTTGAGCGCCACCATGTTGGCGCCGAAGGAGGTCTGGAGCGGGGTGAAGCGGTAGAGCTGGTTCAGGACGACGTCGGACGAGGCGTCGCGTTTCAGCTCGATGACGACGCGGTAGCCCTCGCGGTCGCTCTCGTCGCGGATGTCGGAGATGCCCTCGATGCGCTTCTCGCGCACGAGGTCCGCCATCTTCTCGATCATCGAGGCCTTGTTGACCTGATAGGGAACCTCGGTGACGACGATCTGCTCGCGGTCGCCGCGCATCGGCTCGACATGCACCTTGCCGCGCATCAGGATCGAGCCGCGGCCGGTGGTGTAGGCCGCCTGGATGCCGGCGCGGCCGAGCACCAGCGCCCCGGTCGGGAAGTCCGGCCCTGGGATGATCTCCATGATCTCGGAGAGCGAGATCTCCGGATTGTCGATCATGGCGATGCAGCCGTCGACGACCTCCCCGAGATTGTGCGGCGGGATGTTGGTCGCCATGCCGACGGCGATGCCGCCAGAGCCGTTCACCAGGAGATTGGGCACGCGCGCGGGGAGCACGGTCGGCTCCATCTCGCGCCCGTCGTAATTCTCCTGGAAGTTCACCGTCTCCTTGTCGATGTCCTCCAGCAGCGCCTCGGAGACCTTCTCCAGGCGGCATTCGGTGTAGCGCATGGCCGCCGGCGGATCGCCGTCGATCGAGCCGAAATTGCCCTGCCCGTCGACGAGCGGGGCGCGCAGCGACCAGTCCTGCGCCATGCGCACGAGGGCGTCGTAGATCGAGGAATCGCCGTGCGGATGGTATTTGCCCATCACCTCGCCGACGACGCCGGCGGACTTGCGATAGGACCGGTTCCAGGCGAGCCCCATCTCGCTCATCGCGAACAGAACGCGCCGGTGAACCGGCTTCAGACCATCGCGCACGTCCGGGAGCGCGCGGCTCACGATCACGCTCATGGCGTAATCGAGATAGGAGCGCTGCATTTCCTCGATGATGGAAACCGATTCGACGCCGCGCGGGCGCTCCGGCGGCGTGGGCATGGTGTCGTCTGCCAAGGGGGTTCCTAGAATCTCATCCGAACGAACTGGAATATAGCGGTCCCGGGGTTCCAGGCGCAACACAGGGCACCACCGGGCGGTGTCACGCCGGCTTGGCGGGATCTTCGTCGCGGGCGCACCGAACCGGACCCGTGTCCGGTTTCCCACGCCCGCGCCACGCTCGGCGGCGGCGGCTCGAACCCGGCTTCACATCCCCCTTCCGTTGGGACATTTTGCCGGCCAAGGACCTTCTCAGACGAGATCGGGGAGAGGAATGTGAGATCTGCGGCCACTCTTCTCCTCCTGTGCGGCCTCGCCCTCCCGTCCTCCCCGGCCGCAGCCTTCGACCTCGGCGCGCCGCGGACGCCGCAGGCCGTGTTCGGCTTCGGCGGCGTGATGACCGAGGAGGACATGGGCCGAAGCGCCAACCCCTTCACGGTCGACTACGAGCGCCGCATCGTCCTCGGCGGCGGCTACCAGCATTTCCTCCACGAGACGCCCCGAGGGCTTCAGCTCGGCATGGAGGTCGGAGCCGCGGTCCGCGCGATCGCGGGGCTCACGGCCGAGCTGTGGGCGGGGCCGGTCCTGCGTCACGAGGGCATCGTCCTCTTCGATACGCTGCGGGTGGCGCCCTCCTTCACGGCGGCCCTCAGCGCCGTCTCCGACGCCCATCCCGGCCGGGAGCGCGAGCTCGAGGCGCGCTCGGACGGGAACGCGCATCTTCTCTTCTATCTCGGCCCCGAGATCAGGCTTTCGCAGGCGGACGCGCCGGAGGTGGAGGCCTTCTGGCGGCTGCACCACCGCTCGGGCGCGAACGGCACGCTCGGCGACATGCGCGGGGCGATGAACGCCAACGTCGTCGGGCTGCGCTGGCGCTATTGACGCGCCCGCGTCCCGCTTCCATTCGAGTTGGAGGGGCCGCACGGAACCGGGCACTCGACATCCGCGCTTCCGGATGGTTCGGGCGAAGCTCCGGTCGATAGGAGAGCCGGGATGACCGAACTGCTGCTCAACGGCTTCGTGACGCTCTTCGTCATCATCGATCCGCTCGGACTGGTGCCGCTCTTCCTTGCCCTGACGCCGGGGGCGACGAGGGCGGAGCGGCGGGTGATCGCCATCCAGGCGACCCTCATCTCCTTCGGCATCCTGCTCGTCTTCGCGCTGGCGGGCCTCGCTCTCCTCGACGCGCTCGGCATCTCGCTCGGCGCCTTCCGGGTCGCGGGCGGCCTGTTCCTCTTCACCATCGCGTTCGAGCTCGTCTTCGACCGGCGCCAGCAGCGCAAGGAGAAGAGCGCGCATGCGACCGACCAGACGCCCTCCGACGCGGTGAACGTCGCGGCCTTCCCACTGGCCATCCCGCTGATGGCCGGGCCGGGAGCCATCGCGGCCGTCATCCTGCTGTCCGGCTCGCTGCCGGGGGTCGCGGGCCAGGGGGCGATGGTGGGCGTTCTGGCGGCGGTGATGGCGGCGACGCTCGCGATGCTCCTGGTGGCCGATCGGCTCGACCGGGCGATGGGCCCGACCGGCCGGGTGGTCGTCACCCGGCTGCTCGGCGTGATCCTCGCCGCGCTCGCGGTGCAGTTCGTGGCGGACGGCGTCGCCGAGCTCATCCGCGACGCCGCGGGCTGAATCGCCGCCCCGTCCGTTCGGGACACACGAAGGTCTTTCTCTCTCTCTCTCTCTCTCTCTTCCCGAAACGACGCATCCAGCTTTCCAAAGATCGACTCCGATCCTCGAGCCGATGCTGCCGGCCAACTCGTCCGGCGGAGACGAAAACGCCGCGCGCCCTTCCGGACGCACGGCGCGGTCATCGTCGGATCGTTCGCATCCGGGCATCCGCCCGGTGCGACGCTTCTCAGAACGGAATTTCGTCGTCGAGGTCCCCGGCGCGGCCGCCGCCGCCCGAACCGCCGCCGTAGCCTCCGCCGCCGCGATCGTTGCCGCCGCCGTAGCCGCCTCCACCGCCCGAGCGACCACCGCCGCCGCCGCCGCGCTCGTATCCGCCGCCGCCGCCGGAGCCGCCGCCTTCGTAACCGCCGGCGCTGCCGCCTTCTCCGCGGCCGCCCAGCATCTGCAACTCGCCGCGGAAGCGCTGCAGCACGACCTCGGTCGTGTAGCGCTTCTGCCCGGACTGGTCGTCCCAGGAGCGGGTCTGGAGCTGGCCCTCGATGTAGACCGTCTGGCCCTTTTTCAGATACTGCTCGGCCACCTTCACGAGGTTCTCGTTGAAGATCACGACGTTATGCCATTCGGTCCGCTCCTTGCGCTCGCCGCTCGTGCGGTCGCGCCAGCTTTCCGAGGTGGCGATGCGCAGATTGACGACCGCGTCCCCGGAGTTCAGCCGGCGGATTTCGGGGTCCGCCCCGAGATTGCCGACCAGAATGACCTTGTTGACGCTGCCTGCCATGGTGCCGTCTCCTGCGCCCGTTGAAAGTTGGCGGACCCTAAGACCCGATCCGCATCAGGGAAAGGCGCCGCGCGCCGCTTTTTCGGGTCATCCCCTGCCGCGTGGAAGGCCCCGCGCCGATCACGGAAGCGCGATGCTGCCGTCGTCCTTCGGGACGAAGGTCTCGACGAAGGTGATCTCCCACGGGTGTCCGTCCGGGTCCGCGAAGTAGGCGACGGTCCCGCCCCACGGAGTCTCGTGCGGCTCCTTCAGGACCGTGGCTCCCGCGGCCTCCGCCTCCCGCAGCCGGATCGCGACCTCCTCCCGCGAACGGGTGTTGTAGGCCATCGTCGCGCCGCCCGCGCGCGGCGCCTCCGACGCTCCGAGATCGCGGGACAGCGCCTCCTGCCGATAGAGCGCGAGCGCCGATGAGCCCGTCTGGAAGAACACGACGTCGCCCTGCGATGCGCTCGACGCACGCCAGCCGAGCGACTCGTAAAAGGCCCTGGCCCTTCCCAAATCCGTGACCCCGAGCGTAAGCATCGTCATCCGCTGTTCGAACGCCATCTTGAACTCCCTTGCGATGCGCCATTCGTCCGACTAGAACATAGAGAGAACATCGAACGCTTTCCGTCAAGACTCGTTCGGGATCGGCGGCGGTCTCGAAGACGGGCGCGGAACCGGTTTGATCTGGCAGGCTCCATGAAGAACACGATCTCCGTTCGCGGCGCGCGCGAGCACAATCTGAAGAACGTCGATCTCGACCTGCCGCGCGATTCGCTGATCGTGATGACCGGCCTGTCGGGCTCGGGCAAATCCTCGCTCGCCTTCGACACGATCTATGCGGAGGGGCAGCGCCGCTACGTCGAAAGCCTCTCGGCCTATGCGCGCCAGTTCCTGGAGATGACGCAGAAGCCGGACGTCGACCAGATCGACGGCCTGTCGCCCGCCATCTCCATAGAGCAGAAGACGACGTCGAAGAACCCGCGTTCGACGGTGGGCACCGTCACCGAGATCTACGACTATCTGCGCCTTCTCTTCGCGCGCGTCGGGGTTCCCTACTCGCCGGCGACGGGGCTGCCGATCGAGAGCCAGACCGTCAGCCAGATGGTGGATCGCGTGCTGGCGCTGGACGAGGGCACGCGGCTGATGGTCCTCGCGCCCGTCGTGCGCGGCCGGAAGGGCGAGTACCGCAAGGAGCTCGCCGAGTTCCAGAAGAAGGGCTTCCAGCGCGTCAAGATCGACGGGGAACTCTACGAGATCGCCGACGCGCCGGCGCTGGACAAGAAGTACAAGCACGACATCGACGTGGTGGTGGACCGCGTGGTGGTGCGCGCCGATCTGGGCACGCGGCTGGCCGATTCGATCGAGACGGCGCTGCGGCTCGCAGAAGGGCTCGCGGTCGCCGAGTTCGTGGACAAGCCCCTGCCCGCTTCGGCCGTGGCCGGCGGCGGCGGCGCCAACAAGTCCGCCAACGACACGCACGAGCGGCTGCTCTTCTCCGAAAAGTTCGCCTGCCCGGTCTCCGGCTTCACCATCCCCGAGATCGAGCCGCGGCTCTTCTCGTTCAACAACCCGTTCGGCGCCTGCCCGACCTGCGACGGGCTCGGCAGCCAGCAGTCGGTCGACCCGAAGCTCATCGTGCCGGACGAGAACCGGACGCTGAAGGGCGGCGCCATCGCGCCCTGGGCGAAGTCGACCTCGCCCTATTACGCGCAGACGCTGGAGGCGCTGGGCCGCGAATACGATTTCAAGCAGACCGACAAATGGTCGGCCCTGCCCGAGGGCGCGCAGAAGGCGATCCTCTACGGGACGGGCAAGACCAAGATCGAGTTCCGCTACAATGACGGGCTGCGGTCCTACAAGGCGACGAAGCCCTTCGAGGGCATCGTCACCAATCTGGAGCGGCGCTACCGCGAGACGGACTCGGCGTGGTCGCGCGAGGACATCGAGCGCTACATGTCGGCGACGCCCTGCCCCGCGTGCTCGGGCTACCGGCTGAAGCCCGAGGCGCTCGCGGTGAAGATCGACGCGCGCCACATCGGCGAGGTCACGAACCTCTCGATCCGCTCCGCGCTCGGCTGGTTCGCGGCCCTGCCCGAACATCTGACGCAGAAGCAGAACGACATCGCGGTCCGTATCCTGAAGGAGATCCGCGAGCGGCTGCAGTTCCTCAACGATGTCGGCCTGGACTATCTGACCCTGTCGCGCGCCTCCCGCACGCTGTCGGGCGGCGAGTCCCAGCGCATCCGCCTCGCCTCGCAGATCGGTTCGGGCCTCACCGGCGTCCTCTACGTCCTCGACGAGCCGTCCATCGGCCTGCACCAGCGCGACAACGAGCGGCTCATCGCCACGTTGGAGCGCCTGCGCGATTTGGGCAACACCGTCATCGTGGTCGAGCACGATGAGGACACCATCCGCAGCGCCGACTACGTCATCGACATGGGCCCGGGCGCGGGCGAGCACGGCGGCGAGGTGGTGGCTGCCGGAACGCCGGACGAGATCGTGAGGTTCGAGGGCTCGCTCACGGCCGACTACCTTTCGGGCCGCCGCACCATCCCCGTCCCGGAGAAGCGCCGCAAGCCGCGGCGCGGGTCGCTCAAGCTCACGGGCGCCTCGGAGAACAACCTGAAGAACCTGACGCTGGAGGTTCCCTTCGGCACGCTCACCGTGGTCACGGGCGTGTCGGGCTCGGGCAAGAGCTCGCTGGTCACCGACACGCTGGCACCGGCGCTCGCGAACCGCGTGAACCATGCGCATCGCCGCTCCGGCAAGTACAAGAAGATCACCGGCCTGGACAAGATCGACAAGGTCATCAACATCGACCAGAGCCCCATCGGGCGCACGCCGCGCTCGAACCCGGCCACCTACATAGGCCTCTGGGACGACATCCGGGCGCTGTTCGCCAGCACGCAGGAGTCGAAAGCGCGCGGCTACGGGCCGGGGCGCTTCTCCTTCAACGTGAACGGCGGCCGCTGCGAGGCCTGCAAGGGCGACGGCCAGATCAAGATAGAGATGCACTTCCTGCCCGACATCTACGTGCCCTGCGAGG
>JAEZXX010000109.1 GCA_023419535.1 Pseudomonadota bacterium
CCGCGAAGGCCCCGCGCGGCGGCAAGCCGGGCGAGCGCCGCGGCAAGCCGCAGGGCGAGGGCAACCGCGCTCCGGTCCGTGCCGATTCGGCCCGCCCGAATGCGCCCCGCACCCGCAACCGGAGCCCGCGCCGGGCTGGATCGGACGCCTGACCGGCCGGCAGCGGCGAACCGGACCGACGACAAGGGGGCGCCTTCGGGCGCCCCCTTTCTCGTTGCAACCGAGCCTGCGAACGGCCATATGCGCCCGGCACCTTTCGAGGAGACGAGCCTTGGCCGAGACCGTGACGATCGACATTCCGCATAAGCTGACGCGTGCCGAGGCGCGCGAGCGGATCGCCAAGGGCTTCGACCGCATCCGCTCGGACGCGACCGGCGGCATGGTGAAGTTCGAGGACGTCTGGACGGGCGACCGGCTCGACTTCCGGGCCAAGGTGATGATGCAGTCCGTCACCGGCCGGCTCGACGTTCTCGAGGACCACGTCCATGTCGAGATCGATCTTCCGGCGTTCCTGGCGACCCTCGCCGAGAAGCTGACCGGCAAGATCCGCAAGGAGGGCCAGATCCTCCTCGAGAAGAAGTAGGCGGACTACCGCTCCACCGCCTCCAGCGTGGCGTTCTCGAAGCGCAGAGCGCCCGCGTCGAGCGACAGCATCCGTCCGAGGCCCGGCAGCACCGAACCTACCTTGGCGCGGAAGAGTTCGCGCGGGCTTGCCAGGAACGCCTCTTCCCCGAAGATCATGACGATCTCGTAGTCCGACGGGACGAGCGGGGGATGGCGGACCAGAACCGGCACGGCGATCGCCCCGTCCGCGGGATCGGCGGCTGCGGCTCCCCCGCCGATGGCGCCTGTCTGGATAGGGTCGACCGGCCGGGTCTCCAGGGCCGCGATGGCGCGGCGCGCGTAATAGTCCGGATCGTTCGAGAAGACGCGATAGGTCGCGGTGAAGAAGCCGGTCGAGCCGAGCGCCAGGGCCACGACGAGGGCCGACAGGGCCCAGTCCATCCTCGTCCAGCGCGAACCGTCCGGGAGCCAGGCGAGGCGCGCGTCGAGCCGGCGCCAGGCTTCGCGGCACAGGTCGGCGAAGGTGGCGCTGGAGAGCGCGGCGGAAGGAGGCGGCTGCGGCATGATCGGGTCGGGGCTGGAGGACCGTTGGGTCGGAACCCTGTCAGCGTGACCGCCATTCGTTAAGCACGCGGTCACCGCGTGCCCCGGCGCACCGGCAAACCGCGAGACATGGTTTGCAAATGCTTGCCGCGCGGCCGCGCGTTAAGGATTCCGCAAGAATTGCGCCCCTCGCGCCTCGGCCGACATGCGGCTGGTCGCGTTGCCGGCTAGAACGGAAGTTCGATGGAGGTCGCGATGGCGCGAGAGGATGCGGATCGGCGCGGAGCGGTGCGGGCGCGCACGCGGCTGCGGCCGGGCAAGATGCTCGGGGCGGACGGGACGTTCATCGCCGACTGCCTGATCCTCGACCGCTCGGCGCAGGGCGCCCGGATCCGCGTCCTCGGGCCCGACCCGGTTCCCGAGACCTTCCGGCTGGTCGACGAGGCGGGGCGCGAGAGCTTCCCGTCCCGCACCGTGTGGACCCGCGCGGGCGAGGCTGGGCTCGTTCTGGAGGCGGGCGGCGAGACGATGGACCGGCGCGCGTTCCTCGCGGCGGCCGGCCCCTATTACGCGGTGCGCTGACGAGGGTCTCGCCGGCGCGTCAGAAGAGACCCGCGATGCCGCTCTGGTTCCCGCCGCCGCCGAAGAGCAGGAGGATCGGATCGGACGCTCCCCCGGCGCCGTTGTTCATGTCGTACATCGTGGCGAAGCGGGCGATGAAACGGTCGAGCGCCCTCGGATCCTTGAAGTCGGCGAAGTCCAGGCGGCTCTCCAGAATCTTCGCCTGCCGGTCGATGTCGAGCTGCGACATCTGCTGCGGTAGTCCGAGCGCGGTGCGCACGACTTCGAACAGCGCCTTATCGGCGAGGATCGAGAAGGCGCTCGTGATCTCGGGCGACTTGCGCAGGAAGTAGAGCGACAGGCGCGTGCCTTCGCCCGCGCCGCCCGCCTGCTCCTCCAGCATCTGCAGGAGGTAGAGGTTCTGGGTGGTGAAGAGGCTGCCCGCGTCCTGCGCGCCGCTGCTGCCCGCCCCGATGCGCCCGTCCGGCTCGAAGCGGAAGCTGGACGCGAATTCGGCCAGGCGCGGATCGCCCGAGGATCGCGCGAAGCTCTTCGGGTCGGTCAGGTCGCTCGTCAGGATGCGCCGCAGATCGACCCCCGAGAGGCTGTCCGGATCGAGCCCGTGCGCCTTCAGCGCGTAGTCGAGGACGGTCCGGTTGGACAGGAGGTCGTCGAGCGAGCGGATGGAGCCGACCGCGGCGAGATAGGCGACGGTCTCGCGCCGGATCTGCGCCTTGGTCTCCTCGCTCTGGTCGGGGCCGAAGCTCTGGGAATAGCGCGTGGCGATGTCCTGCGAGGCGCGCACGGTCTGCGCCATGCGCTCGGGCGCGGCCTTGCCGTCCGGCCCGAAATTGAAGGCCGCCGCCAGCTTCTCGTAGCGCTCGTCCTTGAGCGAGCGCACGAAGGAGTTCGGATCGGACGGATCGCTCGTCAGCACCTGCCGGATTTTCGACAGGCTCTCCGTCGCGGGATCGATGTCGAAGGCCTTCAGCACGTAGTCGAGCGTCGGTCGGCCGCCGAGGAGATCGCGGGCGAGGAGGTCGCCGACCGAATCCATGCCCGCGAGGGCGACGCGGAAGGAATTGGTCTGGAGGGCGATCTCGCCGGCATCGAGCGTCGGATAGGCCTGATGGAAGCGCTCCACAAGGCTGGCGATGCGCGCCGCGTCGGTCGCCGGGCCTGCGCTCGCGCCGTTTTCGAAGTCGAAGGCGGACCGGACGGCCGACAGTCGCTCGCGCTGGGCGAGCGTCTCGGCATCCGTGCCGGCCAGCCTGGAGAGCGGATTGTTCGGATCGCTCTCGGGCAGGGAGAGGAGGTTGACGAGGGCCGCCTTCGAGGCCTCGCCCTCGGGAAGGCCGGCGGTCAGGCGCAGCACGCGAAACAGGGTCGGATCGTCGACGAGGTCCTCGACGCTTCGGGCCGTGAGGGCCGCGGTCTCGAAATGGCGCGCCTCGAAGGCGGCGGCCTGGGGGCTCGCGGACTGTCCGGCGGCAGCGAAGAAGCGGGTGACGAACTCGGCCGTCTGCGACGCGGTCTGTGCGCTGCGACCGGGCTTCACGGACCCGTCCGGCGAGAAGTCGAAGGCGCGGGAGAGATAGTCCATGCCCGGCGACAGGGACTGCCCGCCCGTGTCCGCACCCGTCAGGAGGGCCCGCATGAAGGATCTCGACGTGATCGCGGGATCGAGCCCCGCGATCTTGGTCACCATCGCGAAGAGTTCGGGATCGGCGAGGAGCTCGTCGACCGACCCGATCCGCGCGATCCCCGTCTGGAAGGCTTCGGCCTTCTGGGCGGCGATCGCGCCGCCGCGCACGAGATGATCGGAATAGGCTTCGACGAGGCGGTCGGTCTGGGCCTGGCTCTGGATGCCGGTCGCGACCGAGGCCTTAAAGTCGAAGGCCGCCGCGAAGGTGCGGTAGCGCGGGTCCGACAGGCGGTTGGCGAAGCTTTGGGGGTCGGCGAGGTCGCTTTCGAGGATCTTTCTCACGAAGCCCGGCGAGGCGATCTGCTCCGACAGGCCATGCGCCTTGAGCGCGTAGGCGTAGAGGCGCTGGTCGCCCATCAGATCGTCGACGGTTCGCACCGTCCCGATCGTCTCGCGGTAGTAGGCCGCGTCCCGGCCGACGCTTCCCTGAGCCTCCACGCGCGCCAGCGTCCTTGCCATGTCGCCGGCGTAGAGACGGTAGTTCATCAGCGTGGAGAGCATGCGATCGTTTTCCGCGCGAAGGACCGGCGCCGGGGCGCCAGCGCATCGTCGACATGCTTAACAAGAAGGAATTACGGGAACCTTTATCCCGGCTGCGCCTGCAGCATCTGGCGCAGGCCCTCGCCGCCGAGTTCGTTCTTCGGCAGATAGTCGAACTGCTCGACCAGCACCTCGCGCACGACGTTGGAGCCGAAGCGGACGTTCACCGCGTCGCGGATCGAGGCCGTGAGCGCGGGAAGGTCGTAGCGCTCGGGCCGCTCGAAGTCGAAGCCGTTCACCGCGTAGATGCTGCGGAAGGCCTCGTCGAGGACGAAGGGGTCCGGCGGCACGGCCATGTTGGCCACCAGGCGCCCGTCGATCGTGTAGACGAAGCGGGCGAGGACGTAGCCCTTGATCTGGGAATCGGCGATGATGGGGACCGAGATGCCCTCGGTGCGCCGGTAGTCGAGTCCGGCGAAATAGGTCGGCTCGTCGCCCGAAACGGCCGCGTTCTCGCGCACCGAGGCGGTGACGTAGGAGGAGCCGACCGCGACGGCGAGCACCCAGGCTCCGAGGCCGACGATCTTGATCATCGCGGGGTGACGACCCCTTGCGCCGAGGCGGCGTAGGTGCCGTCCGAATCGGCTTCGGCCATGGAGCGGGCGATCATGCCGGCGATCTCGTCGGTGGCCTCCATGTGAAGGTGCAGGAGCTGGCGGTTGTCCTCCAGACGCTCGCGCAGGACGCCCATGCGTGCGCGCATCGTGTCCGACATCGTGCCGGGCTCGATGCCGCGGGCGATGCGGGTGAGCTCAAGGAGGCTCTGGTTCTTGCGGTTGCTCGTCTCCCCGAGATCGAGCCGGCGGCCCGCGCGCAGCGCGTTCGTCTCCCCGGCGAGGACGGCTTCGAGACGGTTGATGGCCTGGGTGAGAACCGCTTCCAAGGTGGTGGTACTCCGAAGGAACAGGACTGGATGTCGGTGAAACCCGGGCGCGCTACCGCCCCGGCAGGGTCCGGGCTGTCTGGGCGAGCGCGCGGTCGGCCTGCGCCCGAAGCTCGACCGTCCCGGCCGGACCGGGTCCCTTCGCTCCGTCGCGCAGGAGGTCGGCGATGCCGATGCCGCCACCGGCGGCCAGCTCCTCGCCGAGACGCTCGGCCATCATGGAGCGCCAGATGCCGCCCGCCGTGCCCGAGCCGAAGAAGCTCGTGCCGTCCTTGGGCAGCATCGCCTCGACGAAGGTGCGCAGGACGAAGCCCTCGAACTGCTGCAGATCGTCCGCCGCGCCGCTCTGGTGGCCCTTGGCTTCGACCGGCCGCATCGAGGCGGAGGCGGTGTCGAGCGCGCGTTGGAAATCGGTGCCGGCATCCGGTCTGCCGGCGGGCTTCGGCCGGTCGGCGGAGGGCGCCTCGAGGGAGCGCTGGAGCGTCGTCAGGGCTTCGATCGTCATGCGACGAGATGTACGGCCGGCCGCTTATTCGAGGCTTGCGCGGCGCGAGGCGAGATGGGCGTCGAGGAGGTCTGCGAGGCTGCGGCTCTCGGCTTCGGCGTTTTCGACCGAGCGGGCCTGCGTCCCCAGCCGCTCCAGCCGCTTCTCGACCGCGGCCGCCTCGCGGGCGGCTTTTCGCGTCTCCTCGGCCTGGCGGAGGACGTCGGCGCGCTCCGCCTCCTTGCGGCGCAGGCGCTGGGCCTTGGCCTCCAGGAAGAGGCCCGCGAGCGGCGAATGGGCGCCGAGGCTGTGGAGGATTTCCTCGGCCTCGGCCTTCAATTCCCCCGCCCGGCGTTCCAGGGCGGCGAGGCGCCATTCCTCCATCTCGCGCCGCCGGCCCTGCAGGGCGCGCAGCCGCTCCAGCCGGTCGGCCCGCGAGGCGCTCATCCGTTCAGCACCCAGGCCCGGAAGGCGGCGACGAACTCGGTCAGGAACTCGCCGATGGAAAGCCCGAGCAGGATCAGTCCGCCGGCCAGTACGAAGGGCAGCGAGATGAAGTAGATGGGGACCTGGGGCGTCAGCTTGTTGGCGATGCCGACCGCGAGATTGACGACGACCGCGTAGACCACGAAGGGGCTGGCGATGCGCAGCGCCAGCCGGAAGGTCTCGTCGAGATTGTCGGTGAGGGCGACCAGTCCGGCGCGCGGCGAGAAGCCGAGCGCGACCGGCAGCGTCATGTAGGAGGCGATGATCGCCGAGACGACCTCGGCGTGGAGGTTGAGCGAGAAGATCATCACGGTGGCGGTCAACGTGATCAGCGAGACCACGGCCGGCACCGGCTCGGCCTCGTCCATGGGCGCGCCGAAGCCCTGGCCCATGCCGACGGCGAAGGCCATGAAGTTCGCCATGAACTGCAGCGCCAGGATGAAGACGCGGCCGAGAAGCCCGATCATCGCGCCGTTGAGGATCTCTCCCATGATCAGCGACAGCCGCGCGGCGTCGTCCGCCTCGCGCACGACGGGCAGGAGGTTCGGCAGCAGCATCGGCGAGATCGCCAGCGACAGGGCGATGGCGATGAAGAGGCGGATCTGCGCCGGGATGTTGGAGCTCGCGTAGCCCGGCAGGAGCATCAGACAGGAGCCCACCCGGCAGAAGACCAGGAACAGCCCGAGAAGGACGCTCGAGGCTTCCGCGCTCACGAGATCGAGCCGATGGCCTTGATGTCGACGCCGCGTGCGATCTCCAGATGGCTGAGCACCGGGAGATGGACGAAGATGCGCTCGATCATCATGCGCACGTAGGGGCGGGCGTCCGGCGAGGCGACGAGGACGAAATTCTCGCCCTCGGCGGTCTTCTCGCGGATGACCTTGGTCGCCTCGGCGGCGAACTCCTCCACGAGCCGCGGGTCGATGTCGAATTCGATGACGTCGCCCTTGGCGTCGCGCTTCAGCGCCTGGTGGAAGGCGAGGTCCCAGCGGTTGCCGAGGCGCAGCACCGAGAGCTGGCCCTTGACCATCAGGTCGCCGCAGATCTGCTGGGCCATGCGCATGCGCACGTGCTCGACGATCTTCTCCGAGCGGCGCACGTGGGGCGCGATCTCGGCGATGGCCTCCAGGATCAGCGTCAGATTGCGGATCGAGACGCGCTCGGCGAGCAGCAGCTTCAAGACCGCCTGCAGCCCCGAATAGGACATGTGGGCGGGGACGATCTCCTCCGTCAGCCGCTTGTACTCGGGCTCCAGACGGTCGAGCAGCGAGCGCATATCCTTGTAGGACAGGAGCTGGGAGAGATTGTTGCGGATCACCTCCGACAGATGCGTCAGGATGATCGAGAGCGTGTCGACCGGCTCGAAGCCGGAGCGGCGCGCGGCGCTGGCGAAGGTCTCGGAGATCCAGGCGGCCTTCAGCCCGAAGGCCGGCTCCTTGGTCAGATCGTGCGGGATGTCCGGCGGCGCCTGCTCGCCGAGGACGATCAGGAGGTCGCCGAGCCGCAGCTCCTGGCTGGCGGTCGAGGTGCCGTGGATCTTGATCTCGTAGGAGCGCGGTTCGGTGGCCAGATCGTCCGACAGCTTGATCTGCGGCACGATGAAGCCGTAGCGCGAGGCGAAGCGGCGGCGCATCTTCTGGACGCGGTTGGCGAGCTCGTCGCGCTGGAAGGCGATCTGCGCGGAGACCTGCTTGCCGAGGACGAGCTCGACCTCGACGATCTTCAAGGATTCCTTGACCGACTGGCGTTCGACCTCCGCCGCCTTCTCCTCGGCGTCGACGCGCTCGGCCTCTACGCGCGCCTCGTCGGCGGCCCGGTTGCGCGGGATGACGTAGGCCGCGAGGCCGAGCACCGCGCCGACCGCGGCGAAGGGCAGGAAGGGCAGGCCCGGCAGCACCGCCAGGAGGCCCATCAGGGCGGCGGCGACGGCCAGGGCGCGCGGATAGAGGCCGAGGGCGCGCATGACCGTCGTCTCGGCCGCGCCCTGCGTTCCGCCCTTGGAGACCAGAAGGCCCGCGGCGAGCGAGACGATCAGCGCCGGGATCTGCGTGACGAGACCGTCGCCGACCGAGAGCTTGACGAAGACGTCGGCGGCGTGGGCCGCATCCATGCCGTGCCGGGTGATGCCGATGATGATGCCGCCGAAGATGTTGACGACGGTGATGATGATGCCCGCGATGGCGTCGCCGCGCACGAATTTCGACGCGCCGTCCATGGAGCCGAAGAAGGAGCTCTCCTCCTCCAGTTCGCGGCGGCGCGCCTGCGCCTGCTTGTCGTCGAGAAGGCCGGCCGCGAGGTCGGCGTCGATCGCCATCTGCTTGCCGGGGATGGCATCGAGGGTGAAGCGCGCTCCAACCTCCGCGATGCGCGTCGCGCCTTTGGTGATGACGAGGAAGTTGACCGTGATGATGATCAGGAAGACGACGAGGCCGATGACGAAGTCGCCGGCCATGACGAGGTTGGAGAAGCCGCCGATGACGTAGCCGGCCGCGTTCACGCCCTCGTTGCCGTGGGATAGGATGACGCGCGTGGTGGCCACGTTCAGCGCCAGGCGCAGCATGGTGACGATGAGGAGGACGGTCGGGAAGGCCGAGAACTCCAGCGGCTTCTGGATCCACAGCGCGACCATCAGGACGAGCACGGAGAGCGCGATCGAGAGCACCAGGCCGAGGTCGATCAGGATCGGCGGAATGGGAACGAAGAGGACGGCGAGGATGAAGACGATGCCGAGGGCGAAGCCGATGTCGCGGGCCGAACGCCGGCCGGCCTTGGCTGCTCCGAGCGAGGCGGCGACGGGGGAGGCGCCCCCCGCGATCTTGAGCGTGTCGACGGCCATATCTGTCGCGTCCCCGGAACGGTCGAGCCGGGCGAGCGCAAGAGTCCCGGCGATCTGAGCTTATCGATCCGTTAACTTTTGCGGGGCTGTCCGCCCCCGGCGGGGAGTGTCGCAAGGGACAGGCTCCGCGATCAGTCAAAGGTGAACGACGCTAATCGATTGAAGATTTGGTACCTGAGGAACCGCCTGCCTATATTCTGCCTTCGGATGTGCAAGGAGAACGGGCAATGTGCTTACTTCCGCGCCGCGACATCCACGACGATATCGGTGAGAACGGACGGCAACCGATCGATCCGACCGCCGCGTCCTGGGCGGGGACCGTCTTCTCGCTCGCCGCTCTGAGGGCGAACGGATCGCCGGAGGGCCGCCGGGGCGAGGGGATGCCGCAGGTCGCCAACGACGCCGATCCGGAGATCGCCCGACCCGAGCGCGCCCTGCGAACCGCCGGCTGAATTGCAGTCCCGTCGGGCGTCCGATCGCGTTCCGGCCGCCTGTGTCCTTGCGTCGGCTCTCCGAGCGTTACCCGATCGTCGGATCGATGCCGTAGTTTGGAATCTCTCCAAGGTCCTGTCATCGCACCGGAAATCGGGCGTCGCCAGCGCGATTTACTTGACTCTGATGGTCAGGATTTATAGTCCGCAGGCGACCCCCGACCCGTAGAGGCGCGCGACCGGCCGCCGACGGATCCGGTGTACGGGGATGACTGCGGGGGCCGGTCCCTTCGCCCGAGAAGGGTCCGCGATGATCCCGACATCGTCCCTGCGCCGGCACCTCGCCGGCGCGTTCGTGCTTTCCATGGTCGCATCGACCGCCGCTCCGTCGCTGGCGCAGGGCGTCGCTCCGGGAGAGCCGGCGCGACCGGCCCCGTCGAGCCCGGTCGAGACGGCGCCCGCCGTCACGTCGCAGCCGGCTCCGGCCGCCGCTCCGCAAACTATTCAGGCCGCTCCGGGGGCGTCGGAGGCCGCGCCTGCGGCCGTTCCCGCTGAGACCGGTCCCGTCTCAGAGCCTGTCGCTCCCGCGTCGTCGTCCGCAGGCGAAGCCGTCGCGGTCGAGACCGGCGACGTCGCGGGTTCGGCCATGGCCCACGATCTGTCGCCATGGGGCATGTTCATGGCCGCCGACTGGGTGGTGAAGGCCGTCATGGTGGGGCTCGTCTTCGCCTCCTTCGTCACCTGGACGATCTGGCTCGCCAAGGCCTTGGAACTGGCGCTCGCCAAGCGCCGCGCGCGGGCGCAGGTGAATAGGATCGAGCGCGCCGGAAGCCTTCGCGACGCGATCGAGGACGGGCGCCGGCCGCTCAAGCGCGGGCCCGTCGCGGCCCTCGCGCTGACCGCGGCCTCCGAGAACGAGCTTTCCGGCCGGCTTCCCGCGGACGGCGTGAAGGAGCGCGTCGCCGTCGCCCTGCAGCGCATCGAGGCGCGCTCGGGCCGTCAGATGGCGCGCGGCACCGGGGTCCTGGCGACCATCGGCTCGACGGCGCCCTTCGTCGGCCTGTTCGGCACGGTCTGGGGCATCATGAACTCCTTCATCGGCATCGCCGAGACCAACACCACCAACCTCGCCGTCGTCGCGCCCGGCATCGCCGAGGCGCTGCTCGCCACCGGCATCGGCCTCGTCGCGGCCATTCCCGCGGTCATCATCTACAACGTCTTCGCCCGCTCCATCGCCGGCTACCGCGCCATCCTCGCCGACGGCTCGGCGGCGGTGATGCGGCATCTGTCGCGCGACCTCGACCGGCGCGACGCCGGCCAGAGCCCCTACGTCCAGCCGGCGGAGTGATCCGATGGGCATGAACCTGAAGAGCGGGGGCGAGGACGACACCGACGAGATGAGCGAGATCAACGTCACGCCGTTCATCGACGTGATGCTCGTCCTCCTCATCATCTTCATGGTGGCCGCGCCCCTCTCCACCGTCGACGTGCCGGTGGACCTGCCGACCTCCAACGCTCCGCCGCAGGAGCGGCCGGACGAGCCGGTGTTCCTGACCGTCCAGCAGGATCTGTCGCTGACGCTCGGCGAGGAGCCGGTGACGGCCGCCGCGCTCCGTCCGGCGCTCGACCGGCTGACCGGCGGCAACCGCGAGGAACGCGTGTTCCTGCGCGCCGACGGGGCGGTCGCCTATGCCGATTTGATGGGCGTGATGAACGACCTTCGCGATGCGGGATATCTGCGCATCGGACTCGTCGGTGCGGAGGATCCCGCCAGCGCGGTGGCGGCGGCCGAGGCGGCCGCGGCCGCCCGATCGGCGCCCGCGCCGTCCGCCCCATGACCGCACCCTCTCACGGCATCCAGGCCTCGCGCACGGGCGCGGCGCTGCGCTGGACGCTCGCGGCGGGCGTCGTCTTCGGCGTCCACGCCGCGGGCGCCTGGACGCTGCTCGCGCGCCAGCCGGAGCTGCCGCCGCAGGGCGTGCCGGAGGCGGCCGTCCTGATCGAGCTCGCGCCGCCCGCCGCCGCGCCCGAGATCGCGCCGACGGAGGCGTCGGAGGCACCCGAGCCCGTCGAGGCGCCCGAGGAGGTGGTCGAGCCCGAGCCCGAGCCTGAACCGGTCGTCGAGCCGGAACCGGAACCTCTGCCGGACCCCGAACCCGAGCCGGTGGTGGAACCGCTCCCCGAACCGGAGCCGGAACCTCTGCCGGAGCCGGAACCCGTCGTCGAGGAGCCGCCCCCGACGCCGGAGGAGGAACTGCAGGTCGACGCCATTCCGCTGCCGACGCTTCGTCCGACCCCGCCGCCCCGCCGGGTGGAGCCCGAACGGCCGCGCGAGCAGCCGCGGCGCGAACAGCGGCGCCCGGAGCCGCAGCGCCAGGAGGCCCAACCGCAGCGGCGGCA
>JAEZXX010000010.1 GCA_023419535.1 Pseudomonadota bacterium
GTCCAACACCGAGCTGTTCATCGTCGAGGGCGATTCCGCAGGCGGCTCCGCCAAGCAGGGCCGCAAGCGCGAGTTTCAGGCGGTGCTGCCGATCCGAGGTAAGATCCTCAACGTGGAGCGCGCACGCATCGACAAGATGCTGTCGTCGGAGCAGGTGACGAACATCATCGGCGCGCTCGGCACCGGCATCCGTGACGACTTCGATGTGTCGAAGCTGCGCTACCACAAGATCATCATCATGACGGACGCCGACGTCGACGGCGCCCACATCCGCACGCTGCTCCTGACCTTCTTCTTCCGGCAGATGCCCGAGCTCATCGAGCGCGGCTACGTCTACATCGCCCAGCCGCCTCTCTTCAAAGTGACGCGCGGCAAGTCGAGCCAGTACCTGAAGGACGAGCGGGCGCTGGAGAACTACCTGATCGACGGCGGGCTCGACGACGCGTCGCTCACCCTCGCATCGGGCGAAGTGCGCGTGGGCGCCGATCTGCGCGCCGTCGTCGAGGACGCGCTGGCGGCACGGTCGGTCCTGAACGGGCTGCATTCCCGCTACGACCGTTCGGTCGTGGAGCAGGCGGCGATCGCGGGCGCGCTTTCGGCGGAGATCGCGTCCGGCCCTCGTGCCGACGAGGCCGCCAAGCGGATCGCGGCGGGGCTCGACTCCATCGCCGAGGAGACCGAGCGCGGCTGGACCGGGACGGCGACGGGCGAGGGCGGCTATCGCTTCACCCGCGCGGTGCGCGGTGTCACCGAGCTTCAGACGCTGGATTCGGGGCTCGTCGCCTCGGCGGACGCGATCCAGCTGCACCGCCTGCACCCGGCGCTCGCGGAGGTCTATTCGGGGTCGCCGGTGCTCAGGCGCAAGGAAACGGAGCGCACGATCGCCGGGCCGCGAGAACTGTTGGACGCGGTCTTCGAGGTCGGCCGCAAGGGTTTGTCGCTGCAGCGCTACAAGGGCCTCGGCGAGATGGACCCCGAGCAGCTGTGGGAGACCACGCTCGACCCGGAGGTGCGCTCGCTCCTCCAGGTCCGCGTCGCCGATGCGACGGACGCCGATTCGCTCTTCTCGCGCCTGATGGGCGACGAGGTCGAGCCGCGCCGCGAGTTCATCCAGGACAACGCCCTCCAGGTCGCCAATCTCGACATCTGACGTCGGCGCCGGTTGTTGTCGTAGGCCGCTCAGCGTCTGGGGTGCTCGGCTGGCAAACCGGCCTTCAGTTCGATGTTGCGGAACTTGCGGGCCAGAAGGGCCGGCTGCATCCAGATGTAGTCCTCCTTCTTCGTCAGCATGTGCCAGATGATCATCGCCAGCTTGCGGGTGATCGCAACGGCCGCGGCCGGCTTGCCTCGCTTGACTGCGATCCGTTGGGAGAAGGCGCGCAGGGGCCGGGCGAACGCGCTGCCGCCCACGCTGCCTCGACTAGCATTCCTCGCGCCTGGCCCTGCTTCGTGATCCGCCCGTGATAGGCTGGGCCTTCGCCAGACTGCCGGGTACTCGGATTCAAGCCGAGGTAGCCGACCAGCCTCATGGGGTCGGCAGAGCGCCGGATGTCGCCGATGGCGGCGGCAACGCTGGACCCCGTCATGTCGATCCCCGGCAGCGTCATCAGTCGCCGGATGACGGGGTCGGACATTGTGGCCCGGCGATGTCGGCTTCCATCTCATCGAGTCATCACTCGATGAGATGGATCTTCGCGAGGTGGCGATGGACGGCGGCGCGCTCGTCACCGGCAGGTACTGAGCCGTTCGTACGAACAACTCGAGGCTGTCCCGCTGCATGGGAATGCGGCCGAGCTTCACCTACTTGCCATCGATGAGCGTCACGGCCTCAGCCGCCACCCGGTGAATGTCCATGCCGACGATACGCATGTCCTCCTCCTGGTCGGTGACATCAGGGGAGCCGGGGGGCGACACGACAATTATGAATCCGCGTTCGCAGCGCATCCGTCTAGTCCCAGGGCGGCCAGATAACATTTTCGAGCTCGCAGCTCATGTTAGTGCGATGGCCTGCCCGCACTCTTCGTGATCCCGGTGCCCCGTGGCCCGGATCCGAAAAGACTATCCGCTTCGACCAATCCTGGGAACAGGGAGCCGGCACCGTCATGCGGGATAACGCCTTCAGCGAAAGCTTCAACGGCAAGTTCCGGGCAGAATGCCCAAACACTCACTGGTTGATGAACGTTGAGGCGCGAAGGCGGACATGAAGGCTCGACGCAGAGACGACAACGAAGTCCGCCCGCACTGCGCGACCGGCCACAAGCTGACGAAACGTCTGGACGGCTGACCGCCCGCTCGAGCAGTCACCCCCGGACATCCTTCAGCCGGCCGGTCCGAGAACAGGGGGCACGTCAGTCGAAGCTGATGACGACCGGCAAAGTGGCCCAGCAACGGGTAATAGGTCACGGCTCTCCGGGGAACCTGATGCTGCTTTCGCAAAAAAAACCCCGCCCTCTTTCGAGAGCGGGGCTTCTGTTCAGCCTATGAACGGTATGGAGTTCAGCTTAGGCGACGAGCGCCTCAGCTTCCGGCGTCACACGAAGGAAGCCGTTGGCGTCGATCGTGATGTCGTCGGCATTGACGCCTTCCAGGGTCACCGTGGTGAAGCGGTCCGCTGCACCCGGTGCGTTACCGGAGAACGCGTCGACTTCGAACGAGAGGACGGCGCCGGTCTCACCCTGCTGAATGAAGACCTCGAGGGTCGACGCATTGCCCACGCGTCCACCGAGGTTTTCATCGTCGCCGAGTGCGACAGCCGTGAAGCCCGAGCCGATGAAGAGCTGATCGTCAGCTTCGAAGCCCGTGATCGTGCTGTCGGTGTCACTTGAAATGTCTGAGAATGTGGCGGTCGCGTCCCTAGACGTTGTTCTTTCCTCGCCAGAGCGAATGATTATTTCGCCACGCTCTATAACCTGCCACAAAACCTTCATCCAGCGACAATCAGCACCCCATTTGTTTCTGCTGGGCCGTAGGGCGCGGGTTGAGCAGCCGGCGTAGACGCGAGCTGTTCGACAGCGGAGCGCCGGAGCCCGGTGCGGTGATCGTCTTGGCGAAGTCCGTGGGCGTTAGGTAACCGAGCGAGAATGCGGCCGCTGCGTGTCGAAGCCCCTGGACCCAGGCCGTGATCAGACTGCGCGTATGATCGAGTCCGAAAAATAGGCTCTCTTTCGACGGCTCGTCACGCATGCGGCCGTTCAGCCTCTCGGCGAAACCGTTTCTGCGTCGGCTTGCTGGGCGCGCTGTAGTGCCATCCCGCCTTATCGGTGCCCGAAATAGCCAACGAACGTTCGGCCTGGCCTCGACGAGGATCGGCGCTCGTGTTGCCCGGCAGGCCGCCGTACGGCGCTCGTGCATGATCGGTTCTTCCTCGCGGTAGAGACGATAAATGCGGCTGATCCCGGATCAGCTCGGCATGCCGACGGAAATCACCAGATCGAGACGTCCGGAATGCAGAAGCGTCGGGTCATCACGTTCTCATCGTTACAGACGGCGGGAACGAGAAGACTCCAGAAGGCGACCATGCCATTCCCTCGGCCCTTCGCTCTCGAGACGCTGCGTTTTCAGCATCCCCGGGCCGATCTCGCGAAATGTGAAGTGGCGGTCGATGGGTCGCAGAAGGGGCCACAAGGGCCACCGCCTCTTCGAAACGAAAACGGCCTCCGCGAAGGGAGGCCGTTTGCCCCCTAGATCAGGGGTTTATCTGGTGGAGCCAATCGGGATCGAACCGACGACCTCTTGAATGCCATTCAAGCGCTCTCCCAACTGAGCTATGGCCCCGACGCCGGCGAGGCCGGCGGTGTATCGTCTGGAGGTCCCGGGGAGGGGTCTCCGGGGCCCGCTTGGGAGCGGGCCCGAACCGATGGCGGCTACGTAGGCGAAACCGCCGGGAGGGTCAAGCGAGCTTCGCGTCGATCCTCCCGGAACATTTCGCCGGCAGCGATCAGGCGTCGTCCTCGTCGTCGCGACCGCCGCCGATGATGTCGGTCATGTCGTCGTCCTCGTCCTCTTCCTCCTCGAGGAAGGTGTCGGCCGGATCGTCGTCGAGCTCGACGTCCTCGTCGTCCTCGTCGACATCCGGCATGTCGGACTTCGAATCGCCGCCCTCGTCCTCCTCGACCTCGGAGAGCGACACCGTCTCCTCGTTCTCGGTCTCCTCGGCGGCCTCGGTCTCCTCCGGCTCCTCGGTGCGCTTGGGTGCGCGCGAGTTCGTGGAGCGGATGACCTCGAAGAAGGAGAGGGGGTACTCCTTGCCCGTGAAGGGCGAGACGATCGGGTCCTTGTTCAGGTCGTAGAACTTGCGACCCGTCTCGGGACAGACACGCTTCGTGCCGAGTTCTGCATTCGCCATCTGGGCCTCTCGGGAATCGGTCGGCGTCGGGAATCGGTCACGTGCCGGGCGCTGCGGAGGCAAGCCGACGCGGGCGGTTCGTTCGCCTTGAAAAACGGAAGGTCCCTTACGGCGTCGGTCCGGCCTTGTCAAAAGCGGCGCCACCGGCCCGCGGGCCGACGGTTGGCGAGGCGCTCCGCGCCGTGTTAGGCGACCACGGGACGACAGCAACTTCAAGGCCGGACAAGGGGGCGATGGCGCCGATGGCTCACGGACAGGCTCGGCCGATGCGCGCGCGTCGCGGCGCTTCCCTGAACGGTCGCGTCCGCGTGCCGGGCGACAAGTCGATCTCCCACCGCGCCTTCCTGTTCGGCGGGCTCGCCAGCGGTCGCACGCGCGTGACCGGGCTGCTCGAAGGAGAGGACGTGCTCGCGACCGGCCGCGCCATGCGCCAGATGGGCGCTTCGATCGAGCGCGACGGCGAGGCCTTCGTCATCGACGGCGTCGGCAACGGCTGCCTGCTGGAGCCCGACGGGGTGCTCGACTTCGGCAACGCCGGCACGGGCTCGCGCCTCACCATGGGCCTTGCCGGCACCTACGACTTCACCTCCACCTTCATCGGCGACGCCTCGCTCACGGGCCGCCCGATGGGTCGCGTGCTCGACCCCTTGCGCCAGATGGGCGTTCAGGTGCTGGCGCGCTCGCGCGACCGCCTGCCGCTCTCGCTTCGCGGCCCCCGCGTCGCCGCGCCGATCGAGTATCGCGTGCCGATGCCGTCGGCGCAGGTGAAGTCCGCCGTGCTCCTCGCCGGCCTCAACGCGCCGGGCGTCACCAGCGTCATCGAGCCGGTGATGACGCGCGACCACACCGAGAAGATGCTGGCCGGCTTCGGCGCGAAGATCGAGGTCGAGACCGATACGGCGGGCGTGCGCACCATCCGCCTGAAAGGGCAGGGCGAACTGAAGGGCGTGCCCGACTTCGTGGTGCCGGGCGACCCGTCCTCCGCGGCCTTCCTGGTCGTCGCGGCGCTGATCGTGCCGGGCTCGGACGTGACGATCGAGAACGTGCTGATGAACCCGACGCGCACCGGGCTGATCGAGACGCTGCTCGAGATGGGCGCCTCGATCGAGATACTCGACCGGCGTCTGTCGGGCGGCGAGGACGTCGCGACGCTTCGCGTGCGCCACTCGGAGCTGAAGGGCGTGTCGGTCCCGGCCGAACGCGCGCCCTCGATGATCGACGAGTATCCCGTGCTTGCCGTCGCGGCGGCCTTCGCGGAGGGAACGACGCGCATGGAGGGGCTGGACGAGCTGCGCGTGAAGGAATCGGACCGGCTTTCGGCCGTGGCCGCGGGGTTGGCTGCCAACGGCGTCGAGCATCGCGAGGGCGAGGATTGGCTGACGGTGGCCGGGCGGCCGGATGGCAGGGGCCTCGGCGGCGGCACGGTCGCCACGCATCTCGACCACCGCATCGCCATGAGCTTCCTCGTCCTCGGCCTTGCGGCCGAGAAGCCGGTGGCGGTCGACGACGCCGCGATGATCGCCACGAGCTTCCCGGAGTTCACCGGTCTCGTCGCGGAACTCGGCGGGGTCCTCGAGGGCGCCGACCCCGCGCGCGGGTGAGGAGGCTAAGATGTACGTCGATCAGGACAGCCTCGTTCTTCTCCTGCGCATCGGCGGTACGCTGGATCTCGTCCTGACCGTCCTCGTCGTCCTTGCGGTCCCGGCGGCTTTCGTCTGGTTCTACACGCGCGATCGGCGTGCCTTGACGGCGCTCAAGGTTCTGCTGATCGCGGGCGGCGTCTGGTTGCTCGCGGCGCTGATCTATTTCGTCGCGCTTCTCGCCTCCTACGGATACGGGCCGTACGCGCTTCTCCTCCTGCTGGTCCCGCTCGCGGTGGTCTACGGACTGCGCAAGGCGCGTCGGCGCAGGGCGGCGATGATCGAGCACGGCCGAGGCCTGCTTCCGACCGCGGCCCGGATGCTTCCCCTGCCGTTCGTGGTTCTCGCCGCTCTTGCGGTCGCGACGCTCGATCAGGCCTTCGAGAACGGTCTGATCGTCTCCGGGTCCTTCCGGTTCTATGGGATCGGTGAAATCGTCGCCGCCTCGGTCTGGACCGGCAACGCTATCGCCGATTCCGTCATCGGCTTCCTGCGCCTCTTCGGCTACGGCGCGATCGTCCTGTTCTTCCTTTCCCTTCCCTATGTCGCGGGGAGCCTTCTCGCGATCCTCCTCCTCATAGCCGATCGGATAGCAGTTCGGTTGGGTTTAACAAGCTTCCTCGCCTTGCCCGATCCGACGGCCGGAGAGCCGTCTCACGAAGGAAAATCGGCATGACCGCTCGCTCCCTCGTCATCGCCATCGACGGGCCGGCCGCGGCCGGCAAGGGCACGCTCGCCAAGCGCCTCGCGGAGCATTACGGGCTGCCCTATCTCGACACCGGGCTCCTCTACCGCGCGGTCGGCCGCAAGGCGCACGACGACGGCATCGACCTGAACGACCCGCAGGCGACCGGCGAGGTCGCGCGGCGCCTGACGCCCTCGGCCCTCGACGACGGGTCCCTGCGCGGCCGCGAGGCGGGCGAACTCGCCAGCCGCGTCGCGGTCCACTCGCCCGTCCGCGCCGCGCTGACGCGCTTCCAGCGCGAGTTCGCCGGCGGCCCGAAGGGCGCCGTCCTCGACGGCCGCGATATCGGCACGGTCATCTGTCCGCAGGCGCGCGTGAAAATCTTCGTCACCGCCAGCCCCGAGGTCCGTGCGCGGCGGCGCACCGACGAGCTCGCCGCCAAGGGTCGCGCGCCGGACTACGAACGCATCCTCGCCGAGGTGCGCGAGCGCGACGCGCGCGATTCCGGCCGGGCCGACGCGCCGCTCAAGGCGGCCGCGGACGCGCACTTGCTGGACACCAGCGAATTGGGTATAGACCAAGCCTTCCAGGCGGCCTGCGATCTCGTCGATCGCGTCTTGGCGCGCCCGGAACGCAGCTGATCTGCGATCGCGCCTTCCGGCTCCGCTCGGAAAATCCAAAGCCGCGACGCGCCAGCCGAGAGCCTTTGACCATCATAATCGTCGGCGGCGCCCCTTCCGCGCCGAGCGGCCGGTTCGTCCGGCCGTCGCCCGTGTCGGATGCACGGGCAGGGTCGCCGAAGACGCCACGCAACGCCAACGAACGCCGGCGCGGCACCCGCCCCTTCGAAGGCAGAAGGGGCGGTTTCAAGGAGAACGAATGTCTAACGCTGCAGTTTCGCGCGACGATTTCGCCGCGCTTCTCGAGGCCTCCTTCCACGATCACGATGTCGCCGAGGGCGCGGTGGTCAAGGGAACGGTCGTCGCGATCGAGAAGGACATGGCCGTCATCGACGCCGGCCTGAAGGTCGAGGGCCGCGTCGCCCTCAAGGAGTTCGGCACCAAGGGCGGCGAGAGCACCCTGAAGGTCGGCGACGTGGTCGACATCTATGTCGAGCGCATCGAGAACGCGCTGGGCGAAGCCGTCCTCAGCCGTGACAAGGCGCGCCGCGAGGAGAGCTGGGTCAAGCTCGAGGTCAAGTTCAACGCCGGCGAGAAGGTCGAAGGCCAGATCTTCAACCAGGTCAAGGGCGGCTTCACGGTCGACCTCGACGGCGCCGTGGCGTTCCTGCCGCGCTCGCAGGTCGACATCCGTCCGATCCGCGACGTCGGCCCGCTGATGAACACGCCGCAGCCGTTCCAGATCCTCAAGATGGACAAGCGCCGCGGCAACATCGTCGTCTCGCGCCGCACGGTCCTCGAAGAGAGCCGCGCCGAGCAGCGCTCCGAGATCGTCCAGAACCTCGAAGAGGGTCAGGTCGTCGACGGCATCGTCAAGAACATCACCGACTACGGCGCGTTCGTGGATCTGGGCGGCATCGACGGCCTGCTCCACGTGACGGACATGGCCTGGCGCCGCGTCAACCATCCGACCGAGATCCTGCAGATCGGTCAGACGGTGAAGGTCCAGATCATCCGCATCAACCAGGAGACGCACCGCATCTCGCTGGGCATGAAGCAGCTCGAGGCGGATCCCTGGGAAGGCATCGGCGTCAAGTACCCGATGGGCGTCAAGGTCACCGGCCGCGTCACGAACATCACCGACTACGGTGCGTTCGTGGAAGTGGAGCCGGGCATCGAGGGCCTCATCCACGTCTCCGAGATGTCCTGGACGAAGAAGAACGTCCATCCGGGCAAGATCCTCTCCACCTCCCAGGAGGTCGAGGTGGTCGTGCTCGAGGTCGATCCGGTCAAGCGCCGCATCTCGCTCGGCCTCAAGCAGACGCTCCAGAACCCCTGGGAAGCGTTCCGCGACCAGTTCCCGGTGGGTTCGGTCGTCGAGGGCGAGGTCAAGAACAAGACCGAGTTCGGCCTCTTCATCGGCCTGGACGGCGACGTGGACGGCATGGTCCACCTCTCCGACCTCGACTGGAACCGTCCGGGCGAGCAGGTGATCGAGGAGTTCAACAAGGGCGACCTCGTCAAGGCGCAGGTCCTCGACGTCGACGTCGACAAGGAGCGCATCTCGCTCGGCATGAAGCAGGTGGGCGGCGATCCGTTCGTCAACGCGGCCGAGGCCGGCGAGCTTCGCCGCGGCGCGATCGTCACCTGCGAGGTCACCGCGGTCACCGACGGCGGCCTCGAGGTCAAGATCGTCGACACGGACCTGACCTCCTTCATCCGCCGCGCCGATCTCGGCCGCGACCGCGACGACCAGCGCCCCGAGAAGTTCTCGGTCGGCCAGAAGGTCGACGCGCGCATCACGCAGTTCGACAAGAAGGCGCACCGCGTCGGCGTGTCGATCAAGGCGCTGCAGATCGCGGAAGAGAAGGAAGCGGTCGCCCAGTACGGCTCGACGGACTCCGGCGCTTCGCTCGGCGACATCCTCGGCGCTGCGCTCAAGAACCGCGACAGCGAGTAGCACTCGGGGCGGGGCCTCGGCCCCGCTTCCACTTCGAAGAAGGGCCCGCAGCGTCGACCGACGCCGCGGGCCTTTTTTCGTTCGTGCTGCTCAGAGCCTCTCGTCGATCCCGCGCTCCTCGCGGTCGAGGACGCCGTCCAGCGCGTCGCGGCCCTCCAGCCCTTCCAGTTCGGCGCCCGAGACATAGGCGGCGCGTCCGAGAAGATGCCCGGCGATCGGGATCGTCAGGATCAGGAAGGCGAGGACGGCGAGGCCGATCAGCGCCGCCTCGAGCGTTCCAAGCGACAGGATCGCGGCGAGCACCATGAACCCGGCGCCGACCGTGCCGGCCTTTGTGGCGGCATGCATGCGCTGGAGGGGGTCGCGGAAGCGGACGAGCCCGAGGCCGGCGGCGAACAGAAACACCGCGCCCACGATCTGCAGGAGGAGGACGAGGAACCCGATCATCGCCGATCCTTCCTCCCCTTGCGTTCGAGGAAGGCGGCGAAGGCGCAGGTGCCGACGAAGGCGATCAGCGCCAGCCCGAAGGCGATGTCGAGAAACTCGCGCCGGCCGGTGTTCGCGGCGGTCAGCGCCGCCAACGCGACGGCGACGCCGGTCAGCATGTCGAGCGCGACGACGCGGTCGACGATGCCCGGACCTTGGATCATCCGCCAGACCGCCATGGCCAACGCGGCCATGATGACGAGGACCAGCACCGGATAGGCGAGGGCGAGGATGGTCGTCACGACGCGCTCCCTTCGATCCGCGCGAGCGGGCGCTCGAAAACGTCGAGGATCGAGGCCGCGACCTCGTCTGCGTCGGCGCAGTCCAGCGCGTGGACGTAGAGCGTGCGACGGTCGTCGCTGACATGCAGCGAGCAGGTGCCGGGCGTCAGCGTCACCATGTTGGCGAGGACCGCGATCGAAAGATCGGAATTCAACGCGATCGGAACGGCGATAATCGCGGGACGGGACGGCAGTTCGCGCGAGAAGGCGGCCTTCGCCACAGCGAACGAGGACAGCCACAGCTCGCGCAGGAAGACGAGCCCGAGTCGGGCCGCTTCCAGCGCACGGATCGCAAGGGGCGCTTTCGTCATGGAGTCGCTCCGGCCGGGGCGAGGGACGCGCCGATATAGAGCGCAGGGTCGAGAAGCTGGCGAGCCGCGTCTTGCGAGTAGACGATCAGCGCCTGGGGGGCGAGCCCGATGACGAGGGTGACGATGCAGAGCGCCCCGATCGCGACCATCATCGGCAAAGGCACGGGGCGCGCCTGGCGCCTCGGCAGCACGGGCGCCTTCCAGAACGCCTCCGCCCAGATCTTCGACATGGAATAGAGGGTCAGAGCACCGACGAAGAGCGCGACCGCGGCGAGGAGATAGTCTTCCGCCCTCAGGGTCGCGTCGATGACGAGGAGTTTCGCCCAGAAGCCCGACAGCGGCGGCATGCCGGCGAGCGACAGGGCGGGCACGAGGAAGGCGGCGGCGAGCCACGGCGAGCGCGCCATCAGACCGCCGGAGCGGCGAAGGTCGTAGGTGCCCGATGCGCGGTGGATGGCGCCAGCGATGAGGAAGAGGTTCGCCTTCACCACGATGTGGTGGACGATGTAGAAGATCGCGCCCGCGAGCGCCGCCTGCGTCGAGATCGCGAGGCCCAGCAGCATGTAGCCGATCTGGCTGACGATGTGGAAGGCGAGGATGCGCCGCACGTCCCACTGGACCGCGGCCCCGAAGACGCCGAAGAGCATGGTGCCGGCCGCCATCACGCCGAGGATCGTGCGCAGGCCGAAGTCCTCCACGTCGAAGATCAGCGTGAAGACGCGGAACGAGGCGTAGACGCCGACCTTGGTGAGGAGCCCGGCGAAGATCGCGGCGATCGTGATCGAGGCCGTGTGATAGGAGGCCGGCAGCCAGAAGAAGAGCGGGAAGTAGCCGGCCTTGATGGCGAAGCCCGAGAACAGAAGCACCGCGGCGACGACGAGGTTCACCGAAGGCTCGGCGCCCTCGAGCGCCCGGCCGAGATCGGCCATGTTGAGCGTGCCCGTGACGCCGTAGAGGAGCGCCACGCCCATCAGGAAGAAGAGCGTCGAGACCAGATTCAGGACCGCATAGCGCAGCGTCCCGTCGATCTGCGCGCGCGTGCGCCCGATGACGAGAAGGCCCATCGCGGTGATGAGCATGACCTCGAACCAGACGTAGAGGTTGAAGAGGTCCCCCGTCAGGAAGGCGCCGTTGACGCCGATCAGCATGCCCTGGAACAGGGGGTGGAAGCCGGCCCGCTCCTCCCGCATGCGGATGTCGGCGAGGCCGAAGACCATGACGGCGGCCGCGAGAAGACCGGTCACGCACGCCATCGCCGCCGAGAGCCGATCCGCCACGAAGACGATGCCGAAGGGCGCGTCCCAGTCGCCGAAGCGGATGGCGACCACCTCGTTCGTCAGCACCGCCTGGACGAGCAGGAACGAGGCCGGCAGAAGCAGGGCGACCGCGCCGTAAGAGACGACCCGCTGCGCACGGCGATGCGTCCAGAGGCAGGCCGAGAGCGCCGCGCCGAGGAACGGGATCAGGACCGGCCAGAGCGCGGCGTGGTCGAGAAGGAACGCGCTCACCGGCGTTCGCCCTTTTCACTCTCGAAGGGCGAGCCCATGCGTTCGGCGTCGTCGATCTCGCGGCTGTCGACGGTGCCCATGGCCCGCTGGGCCTTGAGGATCAGGGCGGCGAGGAAGGCGGTCAGCGAGAAACCGATGACGATGGCGGTCAGGATCAGCGCCTGCGGCAGCGGATTGGCGGCCGAGGCGGGCAGGGCGGTCTCGGTCGCAGTCATGACAGGCGGCAGCGTCGAGACGATCCGGCCGGAGAAGAAGATGACGAGATTGGCCGCGACCGAAAGCAGGGTCACGCCGAGGAGGATCCGCACCGTGTGTCGCGAGAGGATGAGATAGAGGCCGCAGGCCGCGACGAGCGAGATCGCGAGGGCGAAGAGAAGGTGCATCTAGAGCCCCTCGTAGAAGCGAAGGGTGATGGCAATGACGCCGCCGAGGACGACGAGATAGACGCCGACGTCGAAGAGAAGCGTCGTGCCGATGTGGAAGTCGCCGGAGTGGAACCAGAGATGCGTCAGATAGGACCCGTCGGCGAGCAGCCCCAGCAGGCCGCTGAGGATCGCCGCCAGAAGGCCCACCCCGATCAGCACCATGGGCTCGACCCGGATCGCGCGCCGCGCGGTCTCGATGCCGTCGGCGAGTGCCAGCACCGCGAAGGCGCTGGCCGCGATCAGCCCGCCGACGAAGCCGCCGCCGGGCTCGTTGTGGCCGCGGTAGAGGACATAGAGCGAGACGGCGAGCATCAGGACGAAGATGATCCGCGCCAGCGCGCCGAAGACGACCGAGTTCATGCGCGTTCCTTTCGCGAACGCGTGGCGCGCAGGAGGCCCCAGACCCCGATCGCGGCGAAGCCGACGACGGCGATCTCGCCCATCGTGTCGATGGCGCGGTAGTCGACGAGGATGACGTTGACGACGTTGCGCCCGAAGGCCTCCTTGTAGCTCGTCGCTGCGAAGTAGTCCGTCAGGGTCATGTCGAGCGGGGCCGTGACGCTGGTGGCAAGGCCGAGGAAGAGAACGAGGCCGAAGCCCCCTGCGAGGACGGCGTCGACGCGGCGCTCGGGGCCGGTTCGCGTGGAGCCGATGTCGTCGCGCACGCGGAGGAGCAGCGAGATCAGGATCACGACGACCAGCACCTCGACCGAGAACTGCGTGAGCGCCAGGTCCGGCGCGCCGTTCAGCATGAAGACCGCCGCCGAACCGAAGCCCGCGACCCCGACCGCGATGAGGGAGCGCAGGAGCGAGAGCGAGCGTGCGGCGGCGAGAGCACCGATGCAGATCAGGACGAGGACGATCGCGGTGCCGATGTCGAAGCGCCCGCTGGCGAGGTCGAAGCGCGGCAGCGCGCCGGCAGCGAGCAGCGCGGCGGCCATCGTCGCGAGGACCGCAGTGAGGACCACGACCGAATAGCGGCGTTGGTCGCCGTTCTGCAGAAAACGAGTGGAGGCCTCCGCGAGCCTCAAGGTGCCACCGAAGACGATGTCGTAGCCGCGCTCGCCCGTAAGGCGTTCGAGCCAGTCGAGGGACGACAGGCGCCGGTGGATCACGTCGCGGCCGAGGAAGATCGCGGCCCCCAGCGCGACGACGACGGTCGACAGCGCCAGCATCAAGGTCCAGCCGTGCCAGAGCGAAAAGGACACCGGAACGGGCCGCCCGAGAAGGGCCTCGACGGCGGGCGCCATCAGCGAGGCGACGATGAGGCCCGGGAAAACTCCGAACAGAAGGCCGAGTGCGCCGAGCACGAGCGGCCCTGCGACGAGCCCGGCGCTTTCGCCGTGATGGACCGTCGGCGACGCGGCGCGCGAGAGAAACGGCTTCAGCACGGCCAGTCCGGCGATCGCGACGAAGACGGCGTTGACCAAGACCGCGACGACTAGCACCGTCCAGCCCGACGAGGATTCGAGCTGGCCCTCGAAGAGGTATTCCTTGGAGATGAAGCCGAGCGTCGGCGGCAGGCCGGCCATGGACACGCCGGCGAGCGCGGCGGCAAGGGCCGTCAACGGCAGGGAGCCGCGCAGGCTTCCGAGCTTCGACAACGCCTTTTCGTGTGTCGCGTGGATCGCGATTCCGGCGCAGAAGAACAGCGCCGCCTTATAGAGGGCGTGGGCGAGGAGGAAGCCGATCATGGCGGTGACGGCGAGGTCGCCGTCGAGCCCGATCAGCATGACGAGGACGCCGAGCGAGCCGACCGTGGATTGCGCCAGAACCGCCTTGTAGCCGTCCGAGGACAGCGCCCGGACGGCCGCGACGAGCATGGTCGCGGAGCCGAAGACGACGAGGACCGTCCCGAAGGCGGGCATGTCGGCGAAGACCGCGTCGAAGCGCGCGAGGAGATAGACGCCGAGCTTCACCATCGTCGCCGAATGGAGGTAGGCGGAGGCGGGGGTCGGCGCGGCCATGGCCGCCGGCAGCCAGAAGTGGAACGGCACCTGCGCGGATTTGGCGAAGGCCCCGACGAGGATCAGCACCATGATGGGCACGGCCAGCGGGCTCGCGACGAGTTCGTCCGACCGTTCCGCGACCTCGCTCAGCGAGAAGGTGCCGAGCACCGCGCCGATCATCAGGATGCCGGCGAGCAGCGCCAGCCCCCCGCCGGCCGTCACGATCAGCGACTGGAGCGCGGCCTTGCGGGCCGACGCGTCTTTCGAATCGAAGCCGATGAGCAGGTAGGAGAGGAGGCTCGTCGCCTCCCAGAACACGAACATCGCGACGAGGTCGTCGGCGAGCACCGTGCCGAGCATCGCCGTCATGAAGAGAAGGATCAGCGTCAGGAACGCGCCCGAGCGCTCGGGCTTGGTCGCGCGGAAGTAGGCGCTCGCGTAGAGGACCACCAGCGCGCCGATGCCGGTGACGAGGAGCGCGAAGAGACGCGAGAAGCCGTCGAGCCGGAAGGAGAGCTCGATGCCGAAGGCGGGCACCCAGGGCAGGCTCTCCAGGACGGGCGCCCCGGAGCCGAGCGTCAGGAACGCCATGAAGAGCGCGGCCGGAACGGCGGCGAGGACGGGACCGGCCATGCCCGGCGCCACGCGGTGAAGCGGCCCGGCCAGGATCGCGGCGAGGAACGGTACGACAAGAAGGAGCAACAGGGACAAGGCGGACCGTCAACTCCGGCGCGGCGACGTTGCGGCCAAGATGGAGCAGCCCGCTCCATACGGACAATCGAAAGTTCCGTTGCTGCTTATAGAGACACTCTATAGGACAGTCGCGATGCCTCGCCTTCAGCAACTCCGCTATCTCGTCGCCATCGCCGACGCGCTGTCCTTCAGCCGGGCGGCGCGGGCCTGCAACGTGACGCAGCCGACGCTGTCCATGCAGCTGCGCGAAATGGAGGAGCGGCTCGGCACGGTTCTGGTGGAGCGCACGCGTTCGCGCGTGGTGCTGACGCCGGCGGGCGAGGAGATCGCGGCGCGGGCGCGAACCATTCTGGCGGGCGTCGAGGACATCCGGGAGATCGCACGCCGGGAAAGCGCGCAGGGGCCGAGCGGCATTCTGCGAATCGGCGTCGTGCCCACCGTCGGGGCCTATGTGCTGTCGCTCGCGATGCCTGCGCTGCGGCGCGCCTTTCCGCAACTGCGCCTCGTCGTGGCCGAGGACCGCGCGGAGGCCCTTCCGCGAAAGCTCGCTGACGGAACCCACGACGTCCTCCTCCTCGCCGAGCGGCCGGACGAAGCCGACTTCGCCTTTCGGCCGCTCCTGAACGAGCCGCTCCTCGTTGTGATGCCGGCCGAGCACCCTTTGGCGCGGGAGACGCGGATCGAACCGTCCGCGCTCCGCGGCGAGACGATCCTCTCGATGGAGCGCGGGCACCGGCTTCACGATCCCATCGCGGTCCTGTGCGAACGGGTCGGCGCCCGACACGCCACCGATTACACCGGCACGACCCTCGACATGCTGCGCCTGATGGTGACGGCGGGCATGGGGCTGACGCTCCTGCCTGCGCTCTACGTGCGCTCCGACGTCCTGCGCGAGACGCTCGTCGTGGCGAGACCCTTCGCGGGAGAGGCGCCGACGCGCGAGATCTCGCTCGTCTGGCGCCGGTCCTCGCCGCGGCACGTCGTCTTCGAGCAGCTCGCCGGGATCGTCGCCGAATGCCTGTCCCCCTGGGCCGCCCGGCCGAACGCGGCGGACGCAGAAAGGGCGTGAAGCGCCAGACGCATCCGCCTATGAAGGCTCCCATCGCATCGAGGGGAAGGGCCGGATGAGCGGACAACCGAAGATCGCCTGCATCGGCGAGTGCATGGTGGAGTTCCGGCAGACGGGGGAGGGCGTCTTCGCCGCCGGTTTCGGCGGCGACACGCTGAACACCGCCGTCTATCTCGCGCGCCTCGGGCGACAGGTCGACTACGTCTCCGCGCTCGGCGACGATCCCTGGAGCGAGCGGATGCTCCAGGCCTGGCGCGCCGAAGGGGTCGGCACGGACCGCGTGCTGCGCGTTCCCGGAGCCTCGCCCGGACTCTACGTCATCGAGGTGGACGGCAAGGGCGAGCGGCGGTTCAGCTACTGGCGCGACCAGGCGCCGGCGCGCCGCATCTTCGACCTTCCCGGAACCGATGCCCTGCGCGCCGCGCTCGAAGGCTACGACTGGCTCTACGTCTCGGGAATCAGCCTGTCGCTCTACGGGGAGGAGGGACGCGCGCGCCTGTTCGAGACGCTGGCGGCGGCCCGGGCGAAGGGCGCCAAGATCGCGTTCGACACCAATTTCCGGCCGCGGGGCTGGCCCGACCGGGGCGCCGCGGAAACCGCCTTCCGCCGGGCCTTCGCCGCTTCGGATCTCCTGTTCGCGTCCACCGAGGATCTCGAACTCCTGTTCGCGGCGGAGGGCATCGCGGCGTTCGAGACCGCGGGGGCGGCCGAACGGATCCTGAAGCACGAGGATCTGCGCGTGCTCGTGACCTGCGAGGGCGAGACCGTCCGGGTGGACGGCGAGCCCGCCGCACGGGTCGTCGACACGACGGCGGCCGGCGACAGCTTCGCCGCGGCCTATCTGTCGGCACGCATCGGCGGCGCTTCGGCCCCCGACGCGGCCCGCGCCGGCCACCGTCTGGCCGCTCGCGTCGTCCAGCACACCGGGGCGCTCATTCCGAGGGAGGCGATGGGGCTCTGAGGCTCGTCCCCTCGCGGTTTGCCTCCGGCGCCTCGGCGCCTATCCTTGGGCAGCCGACCGAGAAGCAGGCAGTCCATGACCCTTTCCATCGTCGCCAAATGCGATCACACGCGCCAGTTCGGCGTCGCGTCGGCGACGGAGATGCCGGCGGTCGGCAAGTTCCTCGCCTATGCCTTCCCGCGCTACGGCGCCTTCGCCACGCAGGCGCTGATCAACCCCTATCTGGGCATCGACGGCTGCAAGCTCCTGTCGCTCAGCGTCTCGGCGCGGGGCACCGTGGAGACCGTCCTGGAGGACGACCGCGAGCGCCATCGGCGGCAGGTCGCGGCGGTCGACAAGGAGGGGCGCTCCTTCGCCTTCACCGGGTCCGAATGCCTGCCCTGGGCCGGCTCGCGGCAGGGTCCGGGCTTCAGCGTCCAGGGCAACCGGCTGGCGGGACCGCAGGTGCTGGACGCCATGGCGGAGGCCTTCGAGAGGCGGCGGGGCGAGGAGCTGGTCCACCGGATGATCGCGGCCATCGCCGCCGGCGTGGCGGCGGGCGGCGACCGGCACGGCGAGCGCTCGGCCAACGTCTACATCGTGGAGGACGAGGAGTACCCGCTCTGGGACATGCGCGTCGACCACCATGACGATATCGTCGGCGAACTGAAGCGGCTGGAGACGGTGTTCCGCGCCGAGCTCTACCCGCATGTGCGCGACATGCCCACTCGCTCGCGCTGACGTCAGCCGAAGGCGGGGTGGAAGGCGAGGGCGCCCGCCGGCTCCTCGCCGGACAGGACGAGCGTCTGCAGAAAGGGCTGCATCGGCTCGCCCACGACGAGCCGCGCGGTGCCCTTAAAGCCGAACCGCGCGTAGTAGGCCGGGTCGCCGATCAGGACGCAGCCCTGCGATCCGAGACGCCGCAACCGCGCCAGCCCCTCTTCGACGAGGGCGCCGCCGATGCCCGAGCCCTGCCTCCCGGGCTCCACGGACAGGGGCGCGAGCGCATGCCAGCCGGAAGGCCGTCCGTCCACGAGAACGGGCGAGAACGCGACATGGCCGATCGGCTCGCCCATTTCGTCTCGCGCGACGAGCGAGACCGTCAGCGCGCCGGCCGCGCGAAGGGCGTCGACGATGGCGGCCTCGGTTCCGGACGAATGCGGATGGCCCTCGAAGGCTCGCGTGACGAGAGCGGCGATCGCGTCCGCGTCTTCGCCGCGCTCGTCCCCGATCGTCACGGTGCCGGTCATCGGGTCCCGCGAAGGCTCGCGCGCACTCCGGGGCCCGTGTAGGTCACCTCCGAATCGAGGCTGATCGCCATCGCCTTGACGAGCTTGGTGCCGAGCCCGGTGCCCTTGGCCGAGATCGTCTCCGACAGGCCGGGCCCGTCGTCCTCCACGGTCAGGCGGAAATGCGTCTCGCCGTCGAGCTCGAGGCTGACGCGCACCTCGCCGCCCTCCGGCCCATAGGCGTACTTGCAGGCGTTGGACACGAGTTCGGTGAGGATGACGCCGACCGACACCGCCTTGTCGGTCTTGAGCCGCAGCGGGTCCGCATGGAGCGTCACGCGGCAGGGGGCCGCCTCGCTCGACCAGGTCTCCTCCAACTCGCGCACGAGCGCGGCCAGGTAGTCGACCATGTCGACCGTCTCGACGTCGTTGGACGTGTAGAGCTCGCGATGGACCCGCGCGATCGCCGCGATCCGGCGCTCGGTGTCCTTCAAAGCCTCGCGGGAGGCTTCATCGGCCAGAACCGCCGACTGCATGTGGACGAAAGCCGCCGCCATCTGCAGCGAGTTGGCGATGCGGTGGTTCATCTCCTTCAGAAGCGCCTCGAGCCGCTCGTTGGAGGCGCGCAGGCGACCCTCGACGTCCGCCTTCTCGCGCACCAGCCGCGTCCTGGCCAAGGCCTGCGACAGCGCGGTGGAGAGAAGGTCGAAGAAGTCGTCGCCGATCGATTTGACGACGTAATCGGCGGCGCCCGCCTTCAGCGCCGCGACGGCGACGCGGCTTTCCTCGGACCCGGTGACGTAGACCACGGGCGGCACGTGATCGAGCTCCCGGAGCGCCCCGAGCGTCTGCAGCCCGTCCTGGCCCGGCATGTAGTGGTCGACCGCGACGACGTCGAAACGCCTGCTGCGCGCCAGCTCGACGCCCTCGCGTCCGTCACCGGCGGTGGTGACCTGGAAGCCGAGCCGCCTCAGCTTGCGCTCGGCGAGGAGCCGCAAGCCTGCGTCGTCGTCGATGTAGAGGACGTGCGCGGCCTCGCTCATGCCGCTTTACGCCTCGACCTCGGGCACCTGAATGACCGAGAGGAACAGGCCCAGCTGCCGGATCGCCTGGGCGAAGCTCTCGTAGTTCACCGGTTTGGTGATGTAGACGTTGGCCCCCAGATCGTAGCACCGCTGGATCTCGACCTTGTCGTCGGTCGTGGTCAGGACGACGACCGGCGTGCGGCGCAGGGGCGAATCGTCCGCCTTCATCCGCTTCAGGATGTCGGTGCCGCTCATGTCGGGCAGGTTGAGATCGAGAAGAACCAGCGCCGGGCCGTTCTTGGCGGGCCCCGACACGTCCTCGAACAGATGGTTCAGCGCGGACGTCCCGTCCGTGAAGTGACGGATCTCGTTGGTGACGCCGGCACGGCGGATGTTCTTCTCGATGAGGCGCGCATGCCCCTCGTCGTCTTCCACCATGACGATCTTGACGGTCTGATGCTCCGGCACGTCTTCATCCATCCTTGTTGCCGTCGAACGTCTCCGGGATTGAGAGACGGAAGGTCGCGCCTTCGTCAAGCGCGGATTCGCAGGAGACCGTCCCGCCGAGGCGGTAGGCCATGGCCCGCACATGGGCAAGGCCGATGCCTTCTCCGGGCCGGTCCTGCTGGCCGGAGCGGCGGAAGAGGTCGAAGACGCGCTCGTGATCCTTCGGGTCGATGCCCCGGCCGTCGTCCTGCACCTCGAAATGGATCCGCTGGCCGACCTTGCGGCCGCGGACGCGCACATGCACCGGCTGGTCCGGCTTGCGGTACTTCACCGCGTTCTCGATCAGGTTCGAGAAGATCTGCTCGACGGCGACGCGGTCCGACACGATCGACGGAAGCTCGCCCTCGATCTCGACCGTGCTGTCGGTCTCGCCGAGCCGGTGCTGCAGCGTGTCGACGATCGTCGTCACCAGAGCGTCCATGTCGAGCGGCTCGGGCGTGATCACGCGGCGTCCCTCGCGCGACAGCCGCAGGATCGCGTTGATGAGCCGGTCCATCTTCTGCGTGGAGGACCGGATGAAGCCGATGGCCTCCGGCAGGTCCTCGCGCACGGCCACGCGCGCGTCCTCGTCGACGATCTGGGGTGCCTCCGCTTCCGCCCGCTCGACGAGCGCCCGCAGATGCGCGGTCGAGGCGTCGAGCTCGGCGGTGAAGCCCATGACGTTGACGAGCGGCGAGCGGAGGTCGTGGCTGACGATGTAGGCGAAGCGCTGAATCTCGGCGTTCGCGCGCTGGAGGTCCGCCGTGCGGACGGCGACCGCGCCCTCCAGCAACTCGTTCATCCCTTCGAGCACGCGGCGCGAGCGTTGCAACTCGAGGAAGGTCCGCCGCGCCGACCAGATCGTGACGGCGGCGACGAGGAGCAGGAGCACGAAGGAGACGGCGAGGATCACGTTGGCGAAGAGCTGCGTGCGCGCCTGCGCCCGGCTGCGCAGGTCCAGAAGCTCGCGCTCGGCGGCGATGGTCGCCTGGGCCAGATCGCGGATCTGCTCGATCAGCACGATGCTTCCTTCGCCCGCGAAGAGCGTGCGGCCGTCGAGCGTCGGGTCCGCCCTCAGCGCTTCCACGGAGGGCCGCGTGCTCTCGCGATAGCGCTCCCAGAGGGCGCGCATGTCGTCCAGCCGAGCCTGCTGCGCGGAATTGTCCTCGGTCAGCGGCATGAGCGCCGCCAAGGATGCGGCCGCCTCGCCGGCGGTTTCCTCCATTCGGTCGGCGAAGCGCGCGTCGGCGGTGAGAAGGAAGCCGCGGCGTGCCGAGGCGCTTTGCTCGACCATGATGACGAACTCGCGGAGCGCCGTCTGAACCTCGTAAGTGTGCGAGACCCGCTCGCCGCGGATTTCCGCCTCTCGAATGGACCAGGCGCCGACGAGGCCGAGCACGATGAGGGCGATGAAGCCGAAGACGATCGCGCCCACGAGCGAGCGGGCGAAGCCGGGATGGGCGATGTCACGTCTCGCGCTCACGAAAGGGGCTCGCTCCGTTGTGGTCGGACTCGGCGCGCCC
>JAEZXX010000045.1 GCA_023419535.1 Pseudomonadota bacterium
CAACGTGACGATGGACGTCACGCTGATCGTTCCGATCGCGATGGAAGAGAAGCTGCGCTTCGCTATCCGTGAAGGCGGCCGCACCGTCGGCGCCGGCATCGTGTCCGCTATCGTCGAGTAATCGACGAAGTTTCGGGTTCGGCCCGCCGCCCTTGCGGTGGTGGGCCGGCCAAAGCCCCGGCGACGGGGCGGTTGGTGCGCTGAGAGGTTCAGCGTTCCGGTTGAATTGGCTGAAGACTGACAAGCGCTCGGATAGCACCGGTTCTCCGGCAAGGCTCCGACGAGAGGACGAATGCAATGAACGGCCAGAATATCCGCATCCGCCTGAAGGCGTTCGACCATCGGGTCCTGGACGCATCGACGCGCGAGATCGTTTCGACGGCAAAGCGCACCGGCGCGAATGTGCGCGGGCCCATCCCGCTGCCGACCCGTATCGAGAAGTTCACGGTGAACCGCTCGCCCCATATCGACAAGAAGTCTCGCGAGCAGTTCGAGATGCGGACGCACAAGCGTCTCCTCGACATCGTCGATCCGACGCCGCAGACCGTCGATGCCCTCATGAAGCTCGACCTCGCCGCTGGCGTCGATGTCGAGATCAAGCTCTGATCCGAGCACGGGAAGGAATACGCCCATGCGTTCAGGTGTTATAGCACAGAAGGTCGGCATGACCCGCGTCTACAATGACGCCGGCGAGCATGTTCCGGTCACGGTTCTCAAGGTCGAGAACCTCCAGGTCGTCGCGCAGCGCACCCAGGAGAAGAACGGTTACACCGCCGTTCAGCTCGGTGCCGGTCTGGCGAAGGTCAAGAACACGTCCAAGGCCTTGCGCGGCGTCTTCGCCCAGGCCTCGGTCGAGCCCAAGCGCAAGGTCGCCGAGTTCCGGGTGTCGCCCGAGAACCTCGTCGATGTCGGCGCCGAGATCACGGCGGACCACTTCGTGGCCGGCCAGCTGGTGGATGTCACCGGCACGTCGATCGGCAAGGGCTTCGCCGGCGCCATGAAGCGTCATAATTTCGGCGGTCTGCGTGCGACCCACGGCGTTTCGGTCTCGCACCGTTCGCATGGTTCGACCGGTCAGCGCCAGGATCCGGGCAAGGTCTTCAAGAACAAGAAGATGGCCGGTCACATGGGTAGCGTGCGCGTCACCACCCAGAACCTGGAAGTCGTCCGTACAGACGTCGACAAGGGCCTGATCCTCATCCGGGGCGCCGTCCCGGGTTCGAAGGGTGGCTGGATCTACATTCGTGACGCGGTCAAGGCCGCGCTTCCGGATAACGCGCCGAAGCCGGCTGCGCTTCGCTCGGCCGCTGCCAACAGCGGTACGGAAGCCACGGCTGCCGAGGGAGCCGAGTAATGGTTGACATCAAGATCAAGACCCTCAGCGGCGGCGACGCCGGCACGGTCAGCCTGGCAGAAGAGATCTTCGGCCTGGAGCCCCGTGCGGACATTCTGCAGCGCATGGTGCGCTACCAGTTGGCCAAGCGCCAGCAGGGCACGCATCAGTCGCTCGGTCGCGCCGAGATCGCGCGCACCGGCGCCAAGCTGTACAAGCAGAAGGGCACCGGCCGCGCACGTCACGGTTCGGCTCGCGCTCCGCAGTTTCGTGGTGGCGGCAAGGCCCATGGCCCGGTTTCCCGGAGCCACGAGCACGACCTGCCGAAGAAGCTGCGTCAGCTTGCGCTGCGCCATGCGCTCTCGGCCAAGTTCAAGTCGGACAGCCTGATCGTCGTCGACGATCTGAGCTCGACGGAAGGCAAGACGAAGGCGACGGCAACGCAGCTCAATGGTCTCGGCCTGAGCAACGCGCTGTTCATCGGCGGCGCCGAGCTCGACGCGAACTTCGCCCGGTCGGCTCGCGCCATCCCGAACATCGACGTGCTGCCGATTCAGGGCATCAACGTCTACGACATTCTCCGTCGCCAGACGCTGGTCCTGTCCAAGGCCGCCGTCGAGGCCCTCGAGGAGCGCTTCAAATGACCGACCTGCGCCATTACGACGTCATTACGAGCCCGGTGATCACTGAAAAGTCGACGCTGGTCTCCGAACAGAACCAGGTGATCTTCAATGTCCCCGGCGATGCGACCAAGCCGGAGATCAAGGCGGCTGTCGAGCAGCTGTTCGGCGTGAAGGTCAAGGCGGTGAACACCCTCGTCCGCAAGGGCAAGGTACGCCGCTTCCGGGGCCGCCCCGGCCGCCAGAGCGACCAGAAGCGGGCGATCGTGACTTTGGCCGAAGGCCAGAGCATCGACGTCTCGACCGGCCTCTGAGAGCGAGCCTTGAGGATTTAGATCGATGGCATTGAAGAATTTCAAACCGGTCACGCCAAGCCAGCGCCAGCTGGTGATCGTGGACCGTTCGGGCCTCTGGAAGGGCAAGCCGGTCAAGCAGTTGACGGAAGGCCTGACGCAGAAGGGTGGCCGCAACAACACCGGCCGTATCACCGCCCGCTACCAGGGCGGCGGTCATAAGCGGACCTACCGCAAGATCGACTTCAAGCGTCGCAAGCTCGATGCGGTGGCGACCGTGGAGCGGATCGAGTACGATCCCAACCGCACCGCCTTCATCGCCCTGCTGCGCTACGAAGACGGCGAGATGGCCTACATCCTGGCTCCGCAGCGTCTTGCTGCCGGCGATCAGGTCGTTTCCGGCCTGTCCGGCGTCGACGTCAAGCCGGGTAACGCGATGCCGCTTTCGGCGATGCCGGTCGGCACCATCATCCACAATGTGGAGATGAAGCCGGAGAAGGGTGGCCAGATCGCCCGTTCGGCCGGTGCCTACGCCCAGCTCGTGGGCCGCGACCAGGGCATGGCGATCCTGCGCCTCAACTCGGGCGAGCAACGCCTCGTTCCGGGTGCATGCTTCGCCACGGTCGGCGCGGTGTCCAACCCGGACCACGGCAACATCAATCTGGGCAAGGCGGGTCGCGCCGTCTGGCTCGGCAAGCGTCCGCACGTCCGCGGCGTTGCCATGAACCCGGTCGACCATCCGCATGGCGGTGGTGAAGGCCGTACCTCCGGTGGTCGCCATCCGGTCACGCCGTGGGGCAAGCCGACCAAGGGCAAGCGTACGCGTCAGAACAAGTCCACGGACAAGTTCATCATGCGTTCGCGCCATCAGCGCAAGAAGTAAGGGAAGGATTTCTCTATGACACGTTCCGTCTGGAAGGGTCCGTTCGTTGATGGCTACCTGCTGAAGAAGGCAGAGAAGGCTCGGTCGGGTGGCCGCAACGAAGTGATCAAGATCTGGAGCCGCCGCTCCACCATCCTGCCGCAGTTCGTCGGATTGACCTTCGGCGTCTATAACGGCTCCAAGCACATTCCGGTCTCGGTCAACGAAGACATGGTCGGACACAAGTTCGGCGAGTTTTCCCCGACCCGCACCTATTACGGCCACGGCGCCGACAAGAAGGCGAAGAGGAAGTAACCATGGGCAAGGCCAAGGCCGAGCGCGCGCTGAAGGACAACGAGGCCAGGGCGGTAGCCCGTACGCTTCGCGTCAGCCCGCAGAAACTCAACCTCGTCGCGCAGCTGATCCGCGGCAAGAAGGTCGACCGCGCCCTCGCGGACCTGACCTTCTCGCGCAAGCGGATCGCCGAGACGGTCAAGAAAACGCTGGAAAGCGCGATCGCGAACGCCGAGAACAATCATGATCTCGACATCGACGCGCTGGTCGTCGCCGAGGCTTACGTCGGCAAGTCGATCACCATGAAGCGCTTCCACGCCCGCGGTCGCGGTCGTGCGAGCCGGGTCGAGAAGCCGTTCTCGCACCTGACGATCGTGGTGCGCGAAGTGGCTGAAGAGGAGGCCGCGTAATGGGTCAGAAAGTCAATCCGACCGGCCTGCGTCTCGGCATCAACCGGACCTGGGACTCGCGCTGGTATGCCAATACCGGTGAGTACGGCCAGTTGCTCCACGAGGACCTGGCGATCCGCAAGTACCTGCTCGACGAGTTGAAGCAGGCGGCGGTGTCGAAGGTCGTCATCGAGCGTCCGCACAAGAAGTGCCGCGTCACCATCCACTCGGCTCGTCCGGGTATCGTGATCGGCAAGAAGGGCGCGGACATCGAGAAGCTTCGCAAGAAGCTTGCGCAGCTGACCAACGCGGAAACCCACATCAACATCGTGGAGATCCGCAAGCCCGAGACGGACGCGACACTGGTTGCCCAGTCCATCGCCCAGCAGCTCGAACGTCGCGTGGCTTTCCGCCGGGCGATGAAGCGGGCGGTGCAGTCCGCCATGCGTCTCGGCGCCGAAGGCATCCGCATCAACTGCAGCGGCCGTCTCGGCGGCGCTGAGATCGCCCGCATGGAGTGGTACCGCGAAGGTCGCGTTCCGCTGCATACGCTGCGTGCGGATGTTGACTACGGCACGGCCGAGGCCCATACGGCCTACGGTGTCTGTGGCGTCAAGGTGTGGATCTTCAAGGGTGAGATCCTCGAACATGATCCGCTGGCCTCCGAGCGCCGTGCGGTCGAAGGCGAAGCATCCGGTGGCGGTAACCGTCGCCGCGAGCGCGAACACGCCTGATCAACAGGTTTCGGAGTAGACTGAAATGTTGCAGCCAAAGCGCACGAAGTTCCGCAAGGCGTTCAAGGGTCGTATCCATGGCGCCTCCAAGGGTGGTTCGCTGCTCAATTTCGGCGCCTATGGTCTGAAGGCGCTGGAGCCGGAGCGGGTTACCGCACGGCAGATCGAGGCGGCCCGCCGCGCGATCACCCGTCAGATGAAGCGTCAGGGCCGGGTGTGGATTCGTATCTTCCCGGACCTGCCGGTCACCGCGAAGCCGACCGAAGTCCGCATGGGTAAGGGCAAGGGCGCGATCGAGTACTGGGCGGCCAGGGTTGCTCCCGGCCGGATCATGTTCGAGATCGACGGCGTGCCCGAAGACATCGCCCGTGAAGCGCTCCGCCTGGGCGCCGCGAAACTGCCGATCAAGACGCGCTTCATCCAGCGCATTGCCGAGTGAGGGGAGAGCGACTATGAAAGCCTCCGATATCCGGACCAAGACATCCGATGAGCTGAACACGGAACTCGGCAATCTGAAGAAGGAGCAGTTCAATCTGCGCTTCCAGCGTGCTACCGGGCAGCTCGAGAACACCGCGCGTGTGAAGGAAGTCCGTCGCGACATCGCCCGGATCAAGACCATCGCACGCCAGAAGGCGGCCGAGAAAAAGGCCTGAAGGTAGAACACTATGCCGAAACGCGTTTTGCAGGGGACCGTGGTCTCCGATAAGAATGACAAGACGGTCGTCGTGCTCGTGGAGCGTCGCTTCACGCACCCGCTCTTCAAGAAGACCGTTCGCCGGTCCAAGAAGTACAAGGCGCACGACGAGTCCAACCAGTACAAGGTGGGCGATATCGTCTCCATCGAGGAGACGCGCCCGATCTCGCGTGACAAGACCTGGATCGTCGTCGCTAACCAAGCGGCGGCTAACTGAAGTTTTTGCCCGGGTGAGCCGTTCATTCGCTGCTCCCCGGTCCGTTATTGAAGGCGGCCTGACATGATTCAGATGCAAACAAACCTCGATGTGGCGGATAATTCCGGCGCCCGTCGTGTCATGTGCATCAAGGTGCTGGGCGGTTCCAAGCGGAAGTACGCCTCGGTGGGCGACGTCATCGTCGTGTCCATCAAGGAGGCTATCCCGCGCGGCCGCGTAAAGAAGGGCGATGTGATGAAGGCCGTGGTGGTTCGGACCGCCAAGGACATCCGCAGAGCCGATGGTTCGGTGATCCGGTTCGACCGTAACGCCGCCGTCCTGATTGACAACAAGAAAGAGCCGGTCGGCACCCGTATCTTCGGCCCGGTCCCCCGCGAGCTTCGTGGTCGGAACCACATGAAGATCATCTCGCTGGCGCCGGAAGTGCTCTGAGGAACCGGAATCATGCAGAAGATTCGCAAAGGCGACAAGGTCGTCGTACTCACCGGCAAGGACAAGGGTCGTTCCGGTGAAGTCGTTCAGGTCATGCCCAAGGAGGACCGTGCGGTCGTTCGGGGCGTGAATATGGTCAAGCGGCATCAGCGCCAGTCCGCCTCGCAGGAGGCCGGGATCATCTCCAAGGAGGCGCCGATCCATCTTTCGAACCTGGCACTGCAGGACAAGGATGGGAAACCGACGCGCGTGGGCTTCAAGGTCCTCGAAGACGGCCGCAAGGTTCGCGTCGCCAAGCGTTCGGGAGAACAGATCGATGGCTGAGGCCAAATACGAACCCCGCCTGAAGGCGGTCTATCGCGACGAGATCCGCAAGGAGCTCCAGTCACAGTTCAACTATGCGAACGTGATGCAGCTTCCGCGTCTGGACAAGATCGTGATCAACATGGGTGTTGGCGAGGCTACGGGCGACTCCAAGAAGCCGTCCGTCGCCGCCGAGGACCTTGCGATGATCGCCGGCCAGAAGCCGGTCATCACCAAGGCACGCACCTCGATCGCGGGCTTCAAGGTCCGCGAAGGCATGCCGATCGGCGCCAAGGTCACGCTGCGCAAGGACCGTATGTACGAGTTCCTTGACCGGCTGATCCAGATCGCCCTTCCGCGCGTGCGGGATTTTCGGGGTCTGAACCCGAAAAGCTTTGACGGCCGTGGTAATTTTGCTATGGGCCTCAAGGAGCATATCGTGTTCCCCGAGATCAACTACGACAAGGTTGATCAGATGTGGGGCATGGACATCATCGTGTGTACGACGGCGAAGACCGATGAGGAAGCCCGGGCGCTCTTGAAGGCGTTCAACTTCCCCTTCCGCCAGTAACGGCAGGCGAAAAGGACCTAGAAGATGGCAAAGAAGAGCGCGATCGAGAAGAACAAGCGCCGCGAGCGCCTGGTGGCCAAGTACGCCGCCAAGCGTGAGGCGCTGAAGGCGATCACCACCGATCAATCCGCAAGCATGGAAGACCGCTTCCGTGCGCAGCTGAAGCTGGCCGAGTTGCCCCGCAACTCGACCAAGGTTCGCGTGCGCAACCGCTGCGAGGTTACGGGGCGTCCGCGCGCCTATTATCGTAAATTGAAGATGTCGCGTATCGCGCTCCGGGAGCTTGGCAATAACGGCCAGATCCCCGGCGTCGTGAAGTCGAGCTGGTAAGGAGAGAAGATCATGGCTCTGTCAGATCCGCTCGGCGATATGCTGACCCGTATCCGCAACGCGATCCTGCGCAACAAGTCGACGGTGGCAACGCCAGCGTCGAAGCTGCGCGCTCGCGTCCTGGATGTCCTCAAGGAAGAGGGCTACATCCGCGGTTACAGCGAAACCCGGTTTGAAAACGGCACCGCCGAGTTCAACATCGAGCTGAAATACTACGAGGGGGCACCTGTGATCCGTGAGATCGCGCGCGTCTCCAAGCCTGGCCGCCGCGTCTACGTGTCGTCGAAGACGATCCCGCAGGTCGCCAACGGCCTCGGCATCTCGGTCCTTTCAACGCCCAAGGGCGTGATGGCCGACCACAGCGCACGCGAACAGAATGTCGGTGGTGAGGTGCTCTGCCGCGTCTTCTGACCGGCAGGGCAACCGACCAACCGTATAACGGACAGGTTTGACGATGTCTCGTATTGGTAAAAAGCCGGTCTCCCTTCCGAGCGGCGTGACGGCGTCCGTCGAGGGGCAGACCGTCAAGGCGAAAGGGCCCAAGGGCGAATTGTCCTTCGTGGTCAACGATGAGGTCCTCGTAAAGCTCGAGGACGGATCCATCCAGGTGGACCCGCGCGACGGCTCCAAGGACGCGCGTTCCAAGTGGGGCATGTCCCGCACCATGATCTCGAACATCCTGATGGGTGTGAAGGACGGGTTCGAGAAGCGCCTCGAAATCACCGGCGTCGGCTATCGTGCCGCGATGCAGGGCAAGAACCTGCAACTCGCGCTCGGCTTCAGCCATGACGTTGTCTATGAGGTGCCGGAAGGTATCCAGATCGCCGTCCCAAAGCCGACGGAGATCGTGGTGACCGGCATCGACAAGCAGCGCGTCGGTCAGGTCGCCGCGGAGATCCGTGAGTATCGCGGCCCCGAGCCCTACAAGGGCAAGGGCGTTCGCTATGCTGGCGAGAAGATCGTCCGCAAGGAAGGCAAGAAGAAGTAAGGTCCGGGTCATGGCTAGCCAGAAAGATATTTTGCGGCGCCGCGCGGCCCGCGTTCGCCGATCGCTGAAGGCGGTCGCCAATGGGCGTCCCCGTCTGTCGGTTCACCGTTCTTCCAAGAACATCTACGCCCAAATCATCGACGACTCCGTCGGTCATACGCTTGCGGCCGCGTCCACCCTGGACACGTCGCTTCGCGGTGGCCTCAAGACGGGCGCCGATGTCGAGGCCGCCAAGGCGGTCGGCAAGCTGGTAGCCGAGCGCGCCAAGCAGGCCGGCGTGACCGATGTCGTCTTCGACCGCGGTTCGTTCATTTATCATGGTCGCGTAAAGGCACTTGCCGATGCGGCCCGTGAAGGTGGCCTGAACTTCTGACGCGGGGAAGGGCGCTTTCGGGCGCCGTCATCGTTGGGATGTTATTTTCCGGCGGTCAGGGTTTTCCCGGCCGCCGGATTATGCTTTAAGCCGCTCGATTTCATCCGGCTTCGGCCTTGCGGGTTTCCGCTTGCCGGATAGCGCGACGCAGATCGCGTCGCGGACGATATCGCCGGTTTCACCGGAGCCTCTCTCGTAGAGCTCCATTGTCAGACGCCTCCGGAAAAGAACAAGGAACAGGATATGGCGCCTCGTAATGAACGGAACGATCGCGAAGAGCGTGACGACGGCTTCGTAGACAAGCTCGTCCACATCAACCGCGTCGCCAAGGTGGTGAAGGGTGGTCGTCGCTTCGGCTTCGCCGCGCTCGTCGTCGTCGGCGACCTCAAGGGCCGTGTCGGCTTCGGCCACGGCAAGGCGCGCGAAGTGCCGGAAGCGATCCGCAAGGCGACGGAAGCCGCCAAGCGCGACATGATCTTCGTGCCGCTGCGCGACGCGCGCACGCTGCACCACGACGTGCATGGCCGCCATGGTGCCGGCAAGGTGCTGCTGCGCACGGCCGAGGCCGGTACCGGCATCATCGCCGGTGGCCCGATGCGCGCCGTCTTCGAAGCGGTCGGCATGCACGATGTGGTCGCCAAGTCGCTCGGCTCCTCGAACCCGTACAACATGGTTCGCGCCACGTTCGACGCGCTGAAGGGCCAGATGCATCCGAAGGATGTGGCTGCCCGTCGCGGCATCAAGTACTCGACGCTGCAGGCACGGCGTCGCGACCTGGTCGGTTCCGACAGCGAAGGCTGATGAGGCAGGGCCGCAGCAATGCGGCCGCCTCCGGCAATACGCAGGACGAACCATTGAACAAGGAGCCACGTCATGGCTGACAACAAAGTGACCGGGAAGACGATCACCGTCGAGCAGATCGGTAGCCCGCTTCGCCGCCCCAACGACCAGCGCCAGACCCTCGTCGGCCTCGGTCTCAACAAGATGCACCGTCGCCGGACGCTGGAGGATACGCCCTCCGTCCGTGGCATGATCGCCAAGGTCAGCCACCTCGTCCGCGTCGTCGACGGCCAGTGAGCCGGGAGTAGCAGAAATGAAGCTCAACGAACTCGCCGACATCGCCGGCGCAACCCATTCCCGCAAGCGCGTGGGCCGTGGCATCGGCTCGGGCTCCGGCAAGACCGGCGGCCGTGGCGTGAAGGGCCAGAAGTCGCGCTCCGGCGTGGCCATCAACGGCTTCGAGGGCGGCCAGATGCCGCTGTATCGTCGCCTGCCGAAGCGTGGCTTCGTGAACATCTTCGCGAAGGACTACAACATCGTTTCGGTCGGACGCATCCAGCAGGCGATCGACGCCGGAAAGCTCGATGCCAAGACCGCGATCGACTTCGAGGCGCTCAAGGCCGCTGGCCTGGTGCGCCGGCAGCGCGACGGCATCCGTCTGCTGGCGGATGGCGAGCTGAAGGCCAAGCTGCAGATCACGGTCGACGGTGCGTCCAAGGCTGCCGTCGAGAAGGTCGAGAAGGCGGGCGGTTCCGTCACGCTTCCGGCGACCGCCGAAGCCTGATCTGGGCCCTCTTGCGTCGCGAGGCGTAACTCGCCAGATTGAGACGATGGAAGCGGCCTCTGCGGGCCGCTTCGTCATGTGATTCCATGCCTTGTCCCGGCTGCCGGGAGCGGTAACCCCGGATTGGCGTGGGCACATAGCCCGGTGCGCGGCAGGAACGGCGGCGCAGAGGCTGAAGTTGGAAACCGATGCCCGCGTCGTGCCACCAACGGGCGGGCATGGGTTCTACCCGGAGATATTTTCAAGATGGCATCGGCCGCGGAACAACTTGCCGCAAACCTGAATTTCGCTGCCTTCTCCAAGGCAGAAGACCTGAAGAAGCGGATCTGGTTCACGCTCGGCGCGCTTCTGGTCTACCGCCTCGGCACCTACATCCCGATGCCCGGCATAGATCCCGAAGCATTGGCGCAGGCGTTCCAGCAGCAGTCCACCGGCATACTCGGCGTGTTCAACATGTTTGCCGGCGGCGCGGTCGGCCGCATGGCAATCTTCGCGCTCGGCATCATGCCGTATATTTCCGCGTCGATCATCATCCAGCTCATGACCTCCGTCGTGCCCTCGCTCGAGGCGCTCAAGAAAGAGGGCGAGCAGGGCCGCAAGATCATCAACCAGTATACCCGCTACGGCACTGTCCTGCTGGCCACGGTTCAGGCCTATGGGATCGCCGTTGGCCTTCAGTCGTCCAGCAACATCGTGACCGATCCGGGGATGTTCTTCGTCGTATCGAGCGTCATCACGCTGGTCGGCGGCACGATGTTCCTGATGTGGCTGGGCGAGCAGATCACGGCGCGGGGCATCGGCAACGGCATTTCGTTGATCATCTTCGCCGGCATCGTGGCGAACCTGCCCTCGGCCATCGCGAACCTCCTGGAGCTCGGTCGTACCGGCGCGCTCTCGACCTTCGTGATCCTGCTGGTCATCGTGGTCGCCATCGGCTGCATCGCCTTCATCGTATTCTTCGAGCGCGCCCAGCGCCGCCTTCTGATTCAGTATCCGAAGCGCCAGGTCGGCAATCGGATGTTCCAGGGCGACACGTCACACCTGCCGCTGAAGCTGAATACGGCGGGTGTCATCCCTCCGATCTTCGCATCGTCGCTTCTGTTGCTGCCCGTTACGATCGCCAATTTCTCGGATACGAGCCAGTTGCCCGGCTGGGCCACGGGCCTCGTCGCCTCGCTCGGTCACGGCCAGCCCCTGTACATGATCCTCTATGCGTCGATGATCGCCTTCTTCGCGTTCTTCTACACGGCGATCGTGTTCAATCCCAAGGACACGGCGGACAACCTGAAGAAGCATGGGGGCTTTATCCCGGGTATCCGGCCGGGCGAGCGGACGGCCGAGTACATCGATTATGTGCTGACGCGCATCACGGTTCTCGGCGCGATCTATCTTGTCGCCATCTGCCTTCTGCCGGAGTTCCTGATTTCCGCAGTCGGTATTCCGTTCTATCTCGGGGGGACGTCGCTGCTGATCGTCGTGTCCGTGACGATGGATACGGTCGCGCAGGTGCAGGGACACCTGCTGGCGCATCAATATGAGGGGCTCGTCAAGAAGGCGAAGCTCCGCGGGGGTAAACGGGGAAATCGATGAGACTGATTCTGCTCGGACCGCCGGGAGCCGGGAAGGGGACCCAGGCCCAGCGGTTGACGGAAGCCTATGGCATTCCGCAACTCTCCACCGGAGACATGCTCCGCGAAGCCGTTGCGCAGGGCACCGAGGTCGGCCGCAAGGCGCAAGCCTTGATGGATGCCGGCCAGCTGGTGCCGGACGAGGTCGTCATCGGCATCGTCGCGGACCGCATCGAACAGGAGGACGCGCGCAAGGGCTTCATCCTGGACGGGTTTCCGCGGACGGTCGCCCAGGCCGTGGCGCTGGAAGCCATGCTGGACGAGAAAGGGCTTCGGCTCGACCGCGTGATCGAGTTCAAGGTCGACGAGGATCGCCTCGTCGAACGCATCGCCCGCCGCGCCGCCGAAACGGAAGCCAAGGGTCTGCCGGTCCGCAAGGACGACAATCCGGACGTCTTCCGGCGTCGACTCGGAGAGTTTCGCGACATGACCGCGGCTGTCGGGCCCTACTACCGGGAACGTGACCTCGTGCACACGATCGACGGCATGGCCGCGATGGACGAGGTTACGCAGCAGATCCGCAAGGCCCTGCAGGAGCGTATTGCCGACGGCAATGCCTGAAGCGCCGGGGCTCGGTTGACTCCGGGCCGTCGATTTCCTATAAGCCGCCCATTCGCGAATCCTTTGCGGTCGGTGCGGTCTCATGTCTGGGGCTTGCCGATCCTTTCGCTTATCGGCCCCCTTCAACCGGTAGGGCCGAGCGGCCCCGAAACTAGGAGTACGGACGTGGCACGTATCGCTGGCGTCAACATCCCGAGCAGCAAGCGCGTCGTCATCGCGCTTCAGTACATTCACGGCATCGGCCCGCGCTTCGCGCAGGAGATCGTCGACAAGGCCCGGCTCGCGTCGGAGCGCCGCGTCAACGACCTGACCGACGCCGAAGTCCTTCAGATCCGCGAGATCATCGACCGGGACTACCAGGTCGAGGGTGATCTGCGTCGCGAGACGTCGATGAACATCAAGCGCCTGATGGATCTCGGCTGCTACCGCGGCCTGCGCCATCGCCGCAGCCTGCCGGTTCGCGGCCAGCGCACGCATACCAATGCGCGCACCCGCAAGGGCCCGGCCAAGCCGATCGCCGGCAAGAAGAAATAGAGCGAGTAGGGAATAGCGAATAGCGAGTAGGGATTTTCCCTATTCGCTACTCACTACTCGCTATTCGCTCTGGTGTAGCCGCTGGCATTACGGCGGCGTCGATATCGAACGGAAGGACCATAGATGGCCAAGGAAGCAGCACGCGTTCGCCGCCGCGAGCGGAAGAACATCTCGACGGGCGTCGCGCACGTCAACTCGACCTTCAACAACACGATGATCACCATCACCGACGCGCAGGGC
>JAEZXX010000037.1 GCA_023419535.1 Pseudomonadota bacterium
CTCCGGTCGCGCCGGCCGGGGCCGCCCGCGGGCGCGGGGGCCTTTTCGCGCTCCAGAGCATGTCCAGCCGAAGCGGAACCGCTTCTGCGTAGGACGATTCGGCAACGAACGGGCTACACTGGCCTTGCAAGCGGCTCCACGGTCCCCCGCGCGCCGACGTCGAGAAGAAAGGTCTTCCCGTTCAGGGGGTCGGCGCGCCGCTCGTCCTGGGTGATCCCCTCCCCGGCGGTCGTGACAAGCAGGCGGTCGAGCCGCTCGCCGACGAAGCACGGGCAGGTCACCTGAGCGGTCGGTATCCGGATCCGCCGCGTGAGCTTCCCCTCCGCCGAGATCGCATGGATCGCGCCACCGCCGTTGATGGCGCACCAGAGCGTGCCGTCCGCGTCGCAGACCGCGCCGTCGATCACGCCCTCGCCGTCGTGATGATGGTGGAGTACGGGCTCGCCCTCGGGAAGCCCGGTCTCCGGGTCGATCGCCATGCGCATCAGCCGGCCCGTGGGGCTGTCGACGAGGTAGCCGATGCGCCCGTCGGCCGTGAAGCAGGTCGCGTTCGGCACGGTGAACCCGGAGAAGAGCCTCGTCAGCCGCCCTTTCCCGAAATGGTACACCGACCCGGCGCCCTCCTCGAAGGTCAGGCTCATCGTGCCGATCCAGAACGCGCCCGAGCGGTGCACCCGCCCGTCGTTGGAGCGAAGGTGCCGGTCCTCGGAGTCGATCGGCTGCAGAAGCTCCGTCGCGCCCGTCGCCGGGTCGCGCAGGTGCAGCCCGTCGTCGAAGGCCATCAGTTGCCGGCCGTCCGCGCAGGCGGCGACCTCGGACGGCATGCGCTTCAAGGAATGCCGAACGATCCGGCCGCGCCCCGGATGCCATTCGAGCAGCGCCTTGCCGAGGATGTCGCACCACCAGGCGATGCCGGCCGCATGGTCGTAGCTCGGTCCCTCACCGAGATGGCAGGCCTCGGCGTCCAGGGTTTCGATGTCGAGCTGTTCCACGAGGCTTTCGTCCTTCTTCTGCGTCCCCGACGCACGAGCGGAGCGAAAGGTTCCCGGCCCGAACCGGTCGCCGCTGACGATGTCGCCCGGGGATCAGGCAGGCCGGGACATGCGGCATGTCGCGCCGAGCCCCTTCGCCTTCGACCGATCGTCCTTATCTCGTGGCGCGACGCGGCCCTCGGGGCCGCAGGGATTGGAAGGGACACGCACATGATGTTCGAAGACAAGGTGGTGATCGTCACGGGCGCGGGCTCGGGCATCGGCCGGGCGACGGCGCGACGGTTCCACGAGGAGGGCGCCGACGTCGTCTTCGTCGGCCGTCGCAAGGAGAAGCTGGAGGAGGCCGCGCAGGGCCTCGACGCCGACCGCGTCCTCATCCAGGCGGCGGACGTCTCGGACCGCGCCGAGATCGAGGGCGTCGTCCAGGCGACGATCTCGCGCTTCGGCCAGATCGACACGCTGGTCAACAACGCGGGCACCGCGACGGTCAAAGCCTTCACCGACCTCACCGACGAGGACTGGCGCAAGATCCAGTCGACCAATGTCGACGGCCTGTTCTTCGCCTCGCGGGCGGTGATGCCGCATCTGATCAAGACCGGCGGCTCCATCGTCAACACCTCCTCGGTCTCCGGGATCGGCGGCGACTGGGGCATGAGCGCCTACAACGCCTCGAAGGGCGCGGTGACCAACCTCACCCGGGCGCTGGCATTGGAATTCGGCGGCAAGGGGGTGCGCGTCAACGCGATCAACCCCTCGCTCACCCGCTCGGAGCTGACCGAGGACATGCTGTCGGACGAGGCGACGATGAAGCGCTTCGCCGAGCGCTGCCCGCTCGGCCGCGCCGCCGAGCCGGAGGAGGTCGCGGACGTGATCCTCTTCCTCGCCAGCCCCCTCGCCCGTTTCGTCAACGGCGTGAACCTTCCCGTCGACGGCGGCGTTTCGGCCTCGAACGGGCAGCCCTCGATGGGCTGACCCGCGAGCTTCGGGGCTGCCGAGCGTGCGGCCCTTCGCCCGGCGGCCTGCGACGGACCGCCGGGCGGCATCAGCTGAGGAACGACCGACATGACCCAGACCACCGGCCGACGCATCGTGCTCGCCTCGCGCCCGAAGGGCCGCCCGACGAGCGACAATTTCCGCACCGAGACGGCGACGCTCGGCGAGCCCGGCGAGGGCGAGGTGCTTCTGGAGACCCTCTATCTCTCGCTCGACCCCTACATGCGCGGCCGCATGAGCGACGCGCCCTCCTACGCGCCGCCGGTCGAGATCGGCGCGACCATGGTGGGCGGAACGGTCAGCCGCGTTCTCGCCTCCCGCGATCCGGCGTTCGAGCCGGGCGACGTCGTCCTCTCCTATTCCGGGTGGCAGACGCACGAGATCACCAGGGCCAAGGGCCTGCGCAAGCTCGATCCGGCCGCCGCACCCCTCTCCACCGCGCTCGGCGTCCTCGGCATGCCCGGCTTCACCGCCTATGTTGGGCTGGCCGAGATCGGCAGGCCGAAGGCGGGCGAGACCGTCGTCGTCGCGGCCGCGAGCGGGCCGGTCGGCTCGGCCGTCGGGCAGATCGCCAAGCTGCGCGGCGCGCGCGCCGTCGGCATCGCCGGCGGGCCCGACAAGTGCGCGCATCTGATCGACGAGCTCGGCTTCGACGCGGCGGTCGACCATCGGGCGCCGGACTTCGCCGAACGGCTGAAGGCCACCTGCCCGGGGGGCGTCGACGTCTATTTCGAGAATGTCGGCGGCGCCGTGCAGGCCGCCGTCTGGCCGCTCCTCAATCCCTTCGCGCGCATTCCCGTCTGCGGCCTCGTCGCGCACTACAACGACACGGCCCCGCCGGAGGGACCGGACCGGCTGCCACGTGCCTTCGCGGACATCCTGCGCAAGAGCCTGACGATCCGAGGCTTCATCCAGACCGAATTCGCGGCGCGCACGGACGAGTTCGCCCGTGAGGCCTCGGCCTGGGTGCGCGAGGGCAAGCTGCGCTACCGTGAGGACATCGTCGACGGTCTGGAGAGCGCGCCGGAGGCCTTCTTCGGGCTTCTGGAGGGCCGGAACTTCGGCAAGCTCGTCGTGCGCGTGAAGCCCGAATAGCGGGCAAGGATCGGCGGGCGCGGCTTGGCATTCGGCCCGCCGCGCCCCATGGCTGCGCCGATGACGACGCGACGCCCCGCCCCTTCCCGTTCCGCCGGCCGCCCCACCGGTCACGGCCTGGCGCGAATCCTCTCCAAGCTCGGCTTCTGCTCGCGCAGCGAGGGCGAGCGTCTGGTGCGCGCCGGCCGCGTGTCGGTCGGCGGGCGCGTCGTGACGGACCCCGAACACCGCACCGATCCCGGCCGCGACCGGATTTCGGTGGACGGCGCCCCGGTCGAGGCCGAAGCGCCCGTCTATCTGATGATGAACAAGCCGCGCGGCCTTCTCACCACGCGGGACGACCCCCAGGGCCGACCGACGGTCTATTCGCGGCTCGAAGGGCTCGGCCTGCCGCACGTCGCCCCGGTCGGTCGGCTCGACAAGGCCTCCGAGGGTCTCCTCCTCTTCACCAACGACACCGCCTTCGCGAACGCGGTCCTGGAGGGCGCGCACGCGCCGGACAAGACCTATCACGTGCAGATCGACACGGTTCCGGGCGATGATCTGCTGGCCCGCCTCGCCGAGGGGATCGAGGACGGCGGAGAAATCCTGCGTGCGGTGTCCGTGGACCGTCTGCGGCAGGGGACGCGGAATGCCTGGCTGCGGATCGTCCTCGACGAAGGGCGCAATCGTCACATCCGGCGGTTGCTCGGCGCTCACGGCGTCGAGACGCTGCGGCTGGTGCGCGTGGCCATCGGGTCGCTCGAGCTCGGCGATCTTTCCAAGGGCGCGACGCGCGCGCTGACGACGGACGAAATCGCCGCGTTGTCCCCTCCCCGGCACGGCTGAGATCCGCGGCACGCCCGCTTCCCTCCTTCGAATGATATCGTCTATGGGAAGGCTCCAACGGCGCCGCCGCCGAAGTCCGACCGGAGACGGCATGTCCCTCGACCCCGTGACCCTCCACGTCGCGAACGGCCTGATGAACGTCACCTACGGGCTGATGTTCACCGCCCTCTGGTTCACCGGGCGGCGGCAGCGCCACTTCCTCGCCTGGGGTGTGGCGCATCTCCTGATTGCCGGCGGCGTCCTCGGCTTCGCCCTTCTCGGCCGCACGAATTTCTACGCCAGCGCGGCGATGATCGGCCTGATCTCCTTCGGCATCGCGACGATCTGGCTGGGCTGCCGCTTCTTCGACCGCCGGCGCCGGGGCGTCGCCATCCTGCCCTTCGCACTCCTGGCGCCCTGCGGCTTTCTCGTCGGCGCCTTGGTCCTCGGCGACCCGCGCATCGGTCAGGCGCTGACGGTCGCCTCGCTCGGCATCGTCTCGACCGGCATCGCCCTGCAGATCCTGAACGGGGACGCGACACGCTCCTTCCCGCGCGTGGCCGCGGCGCTCGCCAATCTGGGCTTCCTGCCGGCCTATCTCGCCTCCGCCCTGTCGACCTTCGGGGTCCTGTCGCTGCCGAACGAGGGGACCGTCGTCCTCGTCGCCGATCAGGTCCTGACGAACGTCCTGGCCGTCGCGCTCCTCGCCATGGCCGGCGAGCGGCGCCAGCGGCGCCTCGCCGATCTGGCGCTGGTCGACCCGCTGACGGGCGCGCTCAACCGGGCGGGCCTCGACGCCTTCGAGACGACGACGGCGCGGGCCGAGAGCCGGGCGGTCCTCCTCGTCGATCTCGATCACTTCAAGGCGATCAACGACCGGCACGGCCACCCGGCGGGCGACGAGGTGCTGCGCCGCTTCGTCGCGATCGCGCGCGAGACGCTCCGGCCCGGCGACGCGGTCGCGCGGCTCGGCGGCGAGGAGTTCGTGCTGCTCCTCTGCGCGGCCGACCGCGAGAGCGCCATGAGCCATGCCGAGATGCTGCGGGCGCTCGTCGAGCGCCGGCCGGTCGACTGGAACGGCGTTCCGGTGGCCGCCACCGTCTCGATCGGGGTCGCGGCCATCGCCAGGGGCGAGGCGCTGCCCTCCGCCATCGAGCGCGCCGACCACGCGCTCTACCTCGCCAAGACCGCGGGGCGGAACCGCATCGCGGACTGACGACGCCTCCTATCGCGGAACGATTTCTCTTCCCGAGCAAAGTCCGGAGAACATCGTTCTTCGAATTCCGCCCGCCCGCACCCTAGCTTTCGGTGGAAGCCGCTCGGGCGCCCCCGGGCGGCACCTTCTCCGCTTGATCAGGAGGCGCGCCATGAGCCGTGCCGTTCCCGCCGCCCCAGCCGGCTCCCGGTCGGCCCTGCCGCCCGTCCAGTCTCCCGCCCTCCTTGCCGCTCTGGCCCTCGCGCTCGGCGCCGTGGCGCTCGGCCTCGCCTACGACGCGCGGCAGGGCGCGCTCCTCGTCCTCGGCGGCGCGCTCGGCCTCGTCCTCTACCACGCCGCCTTCGGCTTCACCTCCGCCTGGCGCGTCTTCATCCTGGAAGGGCGCGGCCGCGGCCTGCGCGCGCAGATGGTGATGCTCTCCATCGCCGTCCTCCTCTTCTTCCCCGCCCTTTCCGCCGGCACGCTGTTCGGCGAGGAGGTGCGCGGCCTCGTCTCGCCGCTCTCGACCGGCGTCGTCGTCGGCGCCTTCCTCTTCGGCATCGGCATGCAGATGGGCGGCGGCTGCGCCTCCGGCACGCTCTTCACCGCCGGCGGCGGCAATGCGCGGATGGTGGTGACGCTCCTGTTCTTCGTCGTCGGCTCGGTGCTCGCCACCGTCCATTTCGACTGGTGGACGTCGCTGCCCGCCTTCGAGCCGGTGACGCTCGTCTCGCTCGGCGCGCCCGCCGGCATCGCGGTCTCCCTCGCCCTCTTCGGCGCCATCGCCCTCCTGACGGTCGCCTGGGAAAAGCGCCGCAACGGCGCGCTGGAGACCGAGCCGCCCGCGCGCACGCAGGGCTGGCAGCGCTTCGCCCGGGGGCCCTGGCCGCTGGTCGCCGGCGCCGTCGCGCTCGCCCTTCTCAACTTCCTGACGCTCTGGCTCGCCGGGCGTCCCTGGGGCATCACGTCGGCCTTCGCGCTCTGGGGCGCCAAGGGCGCGCAGGTCCTCGGCATCGACCCGACGGCCTGGGCCTACTGGCAGACGCCCGCCAACGCGGCCGCCCTGTCGAACAGCGTCTTCGCCGACGTCACCTCGGTGATGAACTTCGGCATCATCGGCGGCGCGCTCCTCGCCGCCTCGCTCGCCGGCCGTTTCGCGCCGTCCCTCAAGATCCCGCCGCGCCAGCTCGTCGCCTCCGTCGTCGGCGGGCTGCTGCTCGGCTACGGCGCGCGCATCGCCTATGGCTGCAACATCGGGGCCTACTTCTCGGGCATCGCGTCCGGATCGCTGCACGGCTGGCTCTGGCTGGTCGCCGCCTTCGCCGGCAACGCCGTCGGTGTGCGCTTGCGCCCGTTCTTCTTCGGCGAGGGCCATCGCGGCAGCGCCGGGGCCGGCAGCGCCTGATCCGCCTCTGCGGGAGCGGATCGCCCCTTTTCGATCCGCTTCCCGTCCGGGTCCCGTTCCGTTATGAGGCGGGCATGAGCCCAACGCCCCTGTCCCGCATCCGCAACTTCTCCATCGTCGCCCATATCGACCATGGCAAATCGACGCTCGCCGACCGGCTGATCCAGCTCACCGGCGGGCTCGACGCGCGCGAGATGGCCGGGCAGAGCCAGGTGCTCGACAACATGGAGATCGAGAAGGAGCGCGGGATCACCATCAAGGCGCAGACCGTGCGCCTGCACTATCCCGCCAAGGACGGCGAGACCTACGTCCTGAACCTCATCGACACGCCGGGCCATGTCGACTTCGCCTACGAGGTCTCGCGCTCGCTCTCGGCCTGCGAAGGCGCGCTCCTCGTCGTCGACGCCGCGCAAGGGGTGGAGGCGCAGACCCTCGCCAACGTCTATCTGGCGCTCGACAACGATCTCGAGATCGTGCCCGTCCTCAACAAGATCGACCTGCCCGCCGCCGAGCCGGACAAGGTGAAGGAGCAGATCGAGGAGGTCATCGGCCTCGACGCCTCCGACGCGGTGATGATCTCCGCCAAGTCCGGCCTCGGCATCGAGGACGTGCTGGAGGCGATCGTCACCCGCCTGCCCGCCCCCAAGGAGGGCGACCGCACCGCCCCCCTGAAGGCGATGCTCGTCGACAGCTGGTACGACGCCTATCTCGGCGTCGTCGTCCTCGTTCGCGTCATCGACGGCGAGCTGAAGAAGGGCCAGACCATCCGCATGATGGGCACGGACGCCAAGTACCCGGTCGACCGGGTCGGCGTCTTCATGCCCAAGATGACGAACGTCGATGCCCTCGGCCCCGGCGAACTCGGCTTCATCACCGCCTCGATCAAGGAGGTCGCCGACACGCGCGTCGGCGATACGATCACCGAGGAGAAGCGGCCGACCTCCTCCATGCTGCCGGGCTTCAAGCCGGCGCAGCCCGTCGTCTTCTGCGGCCTCTTCCCGGTCGACGCCGCGAGCTTCGACGATCTTCGCGCCGCCATGGGCAAGCTGCGCCTGAACGACGCCAGCTTCTCCTTCGAGATGGAATCCTCGGCGGCGCTCGGCTTCGGCTTCCGCTGCGGCTTCCTCGGCCTCTTGCACTTGGAGATCATCCAGGAGCGCCTGTCCCGCGAGTTCGACCTCGACCTCATCGCGACGGCGCCGAGCGTCGTCTACGACGTCAAGCTCATCGACGGCACGACGATCCAGCTCCACAACCCGGCCGACATGCCGGACCCGATGAAGATCGAGGCGATCCTGGAGCCCTGGATCAAGGCGACGATCCTCACCCCGGACGACTATCTCGGCAACATCCTGACGCTCTGCCAGGAGCGCCGCGGCGTGCAGGTCGACCTGTCCTACGTCGGAAAGCGCGCCATGGTCACCTACGAGCTGCCGCTCAACGAGGTGGTCTTCGACTTCTACGATCGCCTGAAGTCCATCTCGAAGGGCTACGCCTCCTTCGACTATTCGCTGACCGACTACCGCGAGGGCGACCTCGTGAAGATGTCGATCCTCGTCAACGGCGAGCCGGTGGACGCCCTCTCCATGCTCGTCCACCGCAACCAGGCCGAAAAGCGCGGCCGGGGCATGTGCGAGAAGCTGAAGGAGCTGATCCCCAACCACCTCTTCAAGATCCCGATCCAGGCTGCGATCGGCGGCAAGGTCATCGCCCGCGAGACCATCTCGGCCCTGCGCAAGGACGTGACCGCCAAATGCTACGGCGGCGACGCCTCCCGCAAGCGCAAGCTCCTCGACAAGCAGAAGGAGGGCAAGAAGCGCATGCGCCAGTTCGGCAAGGTGGACATCCCGCAGGAGGCGTTCATCGCCGCGCTGAAGATGGATAGTTGAAGGGATGCGAATCTATCGACAAACGACGGACGGTCGGAAGTGGTAGCCGTCATTCCAGGACGGTTTCTTTGTATTAGGCAATCCGTCGCACGGCGCGCTCAAGCACCATACCTCGAACCAAGTTCGCGTCAGGAGTGAAGAGGAAGCTGTGGCTTTGCTACACAAAGGTTTCTCAATCCGCGCTAAAACCGACACCCGCCCTGCGCTTGTTAGAACAAATATCTACGTAGACGGTATACCGCTGAATTCGACAGGCAACGCTACCTAAAGCCGCTAGTGCCGACGGTTCAACCGGAACCGAGACCAAAGGCGTAATACTCCGTAAGGGGCTCAAAACGCTGCGCGCCCCCCTCTCTGAGTCTTGGCTAGACCAAAGCGCCCTTCCTGCCATCACAGAGGAGGTGGCGCAGTCGGCTGATCACCCTCGGGTAAGCCCCTTTCTCTTCTGATCTCCTCAATACGATCTTCAATACTCCCTACTATACGTCGGCCAACTAGTGAAAAATCTGGCGAGTCGCTGTGCCGATAGAATGCCGCGTCACGCAGCGACAGAACGGACAGGTCGGCGGATTGACCGTATGCCTCCCGAAATAAAGGCGCGACGATCGCAAGCGCGGCGAAAGCTTCTCTTGGCTTAAGGTCCGGTCGCTTGGTGTTCCAGATATGAACGCCCGTTGGCCTTGGGCCATTGATCAAAAAGTCAGGCGAGAATCGTACTCGAAAGCGATCTTTTGGACTAACGAAGGTGACGGCAGTAGCCCCCTTCGCCTCGACGGGGTTATCTTCTCGCCACGCGGCAAGCTGAGCCAGACCTTCGAGCGTCGACTTACGCTCAGCCGGCTTTACAATCGACCGGGCCGTTTCCGACAGTTCTTCAAGAGAAACGTTTTCGATCATCAGACGCTTGGCATTCAAGCGGAGGCTTCGATGAAAATCGTAGCCTTTCTCACTCGGGCTCAGTCTTTCTCTGAGCGCGGTCAGTTGCGGTCTCGGATTAAGCGAGATCAGCTTAAGGAACGCTGAGAACCCAAAAATTATCATGACGCACCTCTCTTCCCCTCAGTCAGCATACCGCAGCGCGCTCAGTACATCTCTCTAATTTTCCTACCCGTACTTCGAGGCGCCTCAACGAAACGGTCGCCAAGCTATTCCGCGCAGCGACCCAAGCGCAATCAGTTTGCGAGCATCGCTCCACCTTTTGAGTGAATGTCTTCTACGTATATGGTTCGAGATTACCGTCGTCGAACCCGATGAATTTTGCCAGCCGTGGCGCTTCAGTGCAGGAGGATGCATGAATCCCGAAGAATCTTATCAAGTAAAAGCTGACGCGGCGATCCGCGACCTCCTCCTCGAATTTGAGTGCCAACCGATCCTCTTTGTAGGCAGCGGAATTCCCCGCCGATACATCAGAACGCCCAATTGGGCTGAACTTCTCAAGAGAATGTTCTCAAATTTACCTGCCGGAGAAGACGCTTACGAATACAACCGCCAGAAGTACAACGACGATATGGTAACAATTGGCACCGTTCTGGCCGAGATGACTTTTGAATGGGCATGGAAAGAAGGAAGACCTCACTTCCCTTCTGAATATTTTTCCTCAAAGATTGGGAAGGATGCCTTCTTAAAGCACTTGGTCTGCGAGCACATTTCCAGTCTAACGCCTCAACTAGTCGATATCACGGACGAGCGACTCTCCACAGAGATCGCAGCGTTCGCAGGCATAAAGCCCCATGCGATAATAACTACAAATTACGACATGTTTCTGGAGAAGGTCTTCGATGGCTACGAGCCCGTTAGCGGCCAAACCATACTTCGGTACAATACAAATAGCTTTGGAGAAATATTCCACATACATGGAGAAATCTCAAATCCAAGATCTATTGTATTGACTAGTTCTGACTATGAAGAATGGTCCGAGAAAAAGAAATATGTTTCCGCAAAGCTTCTCACTTATTTTGCGGAACATCCAGTTTTTATCTTAGGATATGGACTAAACGATGCAAATGTAAAGTCGATATTGCGCGACATCGGTGAACTCGTTGCGAACGAAGACGGGCTGATACCAAATGTATACCAAATAGTTTGGAGGGCAGAACCGATTGAAAAACATCCGCCAGAGCAGGCAGTTTTCGCCGTCGACGGTAAAGAGTATCGCATACGCGCCATACACACGAATGATTTTAAGTGGATATTCGAAGCTTTAAGAAGCCAGTCAGCTCTAAAATCGATTAACCCGAAGCTCGTGCGTGCGCTGGCGGCCCGAACAATGAAGCTTGTTCGCCACGATATTCCGTCTGGTGCCGTGGAAGTTAATTATGAAACTCTTGAAAAAGTTGCAGACGAGAAGGATTATTTGCCAAGTCTTCTTGGAATAACAGCAGTCAACAACCCTAATCAATCTCATCCTCTGACTATAAGCCAGCTCGCACAACGCCTCGGGCTACCTAATTGGAATGCGGCGCACAAATTGATTTTGAGGGTTAAATCTGAAACTGGGTTGGATTTGCGCTCCACAGACAACCGCTACCACTGCCGTATCAAGACAGGCACGAAAGCTTCGAGTATGGCACGAAAATGGTCACATGATGCTGTCAGCCTGCTCGGCAAGGTCGCATCCGGCGAGGAATATGATGTGGCCATCTAGGGAGGATCAGACATAGGTCCGATAGGCTTTCGGGTGGTACTGGCAGGCTTCGCGACAGGGTGCATGCTCACAACAACTTATTCCCCTTCCTCACCCCTCCCCCATACTCCCCTCACCGCCGGCTCTGACGGGCGCGAATGATCACCGGGATCGTTCGGGGCTGGCGGGCGGGTCCGGTCGTTTCGCCTCTTCCGGAGGGGCGGCTCGGCCGGGCGGAACAAGTCGATGCCGGTCCCCGTGTGTGACGGGGTCCGGGAGCCACCCGGCGGAACCTACACGCCTGTTTGGGCAGAAAATTCCGGGGCACGCCCTTGAGGCCGGACAAGCCATCCGGCCGAAGGCAT
>JAEZXX010000042.1 GCA_023419535.1 Pseudomonadota bacterium
GCCGCGGGGGGCGCGGGCGCGGTGCGCGCGCCCTCCTCCGGAAAGACGCGCGACTCGCTCACTGCGAGAGCCTCGCGGTGTAGGCCTCGATCACCTCGCGGCCCTGCGGCACGGTCTCCATGAACTCCGCCCAGATGGGCTGAGCGGCCTCGCGCAGCTCGGCCGAAAGCGCTTCGGAGGGCTGGGTGACGGTCATGCCGTTCTCGGCGAGGCGGGCCGACATCTCCTGGTCCGTTCGGCTGGCGACCTCCCAGAACTGCGGCTGGAGTTCGGCCGCGAGCGCCTCGATGGCCTGCTGGTGTTCGGGCGCCAGCGCGTTCCACGCGTCGAGATTGACGGTGACGACGTTCGGCGAGGCCTGCCAGTTGATCTGGTTGAAATGGCCGAGGAATTCCCAGAAGGAGCCGTCGACGCCCGAGGGGGAGGAGGTGGTCACCGCGTTGATCGCGCCAGAAGCGAGCGCCGACACCACTTCGCCCCACGGCAGCTGGACGGGCGAGGCGCCGAGCGCGGTGAAGAACTCGGTGCCGTTGCGGTCGACCGTGCGGATGGTGATGCCGGCGATGTCGGAGGCCTGCGTCACCGCGCTTTGGGTGAAGAGGCCCTGGCCCGGCCAGGGCGTCGTGTAGAGGAACTTCTGATTGTGCTTGGCCGCGAGTTCCTCGTAGATCGGCCAGGCCTCCTCCTCCAGGATCGCCAGCTGTTCGAAATTGCTCGCCAGATACGGCACCGACTCCAGCCCGAAGAACGGCTCCTCGCCCACCTGCTGGTTGAGCAGCATGTCGGCGATCGGGACCAGACCGTCGCGCACGACGCCGAGCACCTCGGGGCCCTTGAAGCCGAGCGTGCCGCCCGCATGGACGGTGATGTTCACCGCGCCGTCGGTGACGCGCGCCACCTCATCGGCGAAGCGCTGCGCGTTCTGCGCATGATAGTTGGTCTCCGGCCAGACCACGAACATGTCCCAGTCGGCCGCCCGCGCGGGCAGGACGGTGGTCGCCAGAAGGAGGGCCTGGGCGGCAGCGAAGGCTTTCAGGGACAAGGGACGGCTCCTATCGGGTCTGTTCTCGATCGATGCGCAAGGCACGCGAGGCCGGCGCACCGCGGGATGCTTCTCTCCTCCGGACGGACCGGTCCGGCTCGATCGATTGTATCGATCTCTCACGTCGATACAAGAACAGATGATGGATTGGCCATGAGTGAATTTTGTGCATTGCGCTCGTTCATCCGTCAGCCAGCCGCGCCTCCCGGCTCGCCTCCGCCCGGTCGAGGTGCCGCGCCAGAAGGTCGGACGCCGCGCCGCGATCGCCGTCCGACAGCGCCTCGACGATGTCGAGGTGCTCGCGCAGCCACACCGTGACGCGCTCCTCGTCGAAGCTGTCGCGATACTCCAGGAGCCGCCGCAGGCGGTTGTGCTGCACGACGCCCGACAGGAAGAAGGGATTGCCGCCGAACCGGGCGACCATCTCGTGGAACGCGGCGTCGACGGCGAAAGCGATGCGCCCGGTGCGCTGGTCGGAGCGCAGCGCCAGGAAGCGGATGTGCTCGTCCCGGCAATGCCGGAGCGCGGCCCGCTCGACGCGGAAGGTGGCGAGCTTCGGGATCTGCGGCTCGATCGTTCGCCGGAAGGCGTAGCTGGCGCGGCTGGCCTCCGGCCCGAGCAGGAAGGTGTTGAAGACGAGGCCCCCGTCCGGGGCGGGCACCACGACCCCCTCCTCCCGGAGGCTTTCCAGGACGCGCTGGGCGAGGCGCTGCGCGACGCCGTAATGCTCGGCGACGACGGTCTCGGTCAGAGGCAGGGCCAGCCGTCCGTCCAGATGGTCGAGGCCGATCTGAACGAAGAGTTCGTCGTCCCCGCCCGGCAGTTCCTTGCTGGCCGCGAAGAGAGCGCCGGACGGCACCTCCAGAAAATAGCCGCGATGCTCGATCCGGCGCAGAAGGCCTTCGCGCCAGAGTGCGGCCAGCGCCTTGCGCACCGGGGTCCGCGACAGCTGCATGGCGTCGGCCACCGCCTGCTCCGGCACATGCGCACCCTTCGGCAGATCGAGGGCGACGAGATGCGACAGGATGCGCTTGGCGAGCGCGGAGGCCGCCCCGGTTCCGGCACCGGCGTCGGGGGTCTCGTCGGGAACGGTTCGGGCCATGGAGACGGCAGGGCTCCTTTCGTCGGAACGCAGAAGATGTTTTGTTGTACCGATACCTGCCACGGATACAATCCCGCCATGTTCAGCGACGTTTCATTCGACGACGGATCGCCCGGGCCGAAAGGGCGCGAATGCGCCCTTCCGGTCGTGGAGACCGAGGCGCGCGTGGCGGGCCTGCGCGCCGCGATGGACCGGGCCGGGATCGCCGTCGCCCTCGTCACCGGGCCCGAGAACCTGTTCTGGCTGACCGGGCGCCAGACGCCGGGCCACGCCTCCTTTCAGGCACTCGTCCTACCGCTCTTGGGCGAACCCGTCCTCCTGGTCCGCACGCTGGAGCGCCACAACGCCTTGTGGAACACGCGTCTCGACGACATCCGGACCTATGGGGACGACGAGGACCCCGTCGCTGCGGTCCTGTCCATCGTCGGGGAGGCGCGCGGCGGGCGGGTCGCGCTGGAGGCCCGGTCCACCGGTCTCCTTCCCCATCTGCACGCCCGCCTCGTCTGCGCGCTCGGCGAGGTGCAGGACGCCTCGCCGCTGCTCGCCCATCTCCGCGCGGTGAAGTCGCCCTTCGAGATCGAATGCCTGGAGCGGGCCGCCGCCTTCGCCGATGCCGGGCTCCTGGCGGGCATCGGCGCCGCTGAGGAAGGGGCGAGCGAGAACGACGTCGCCGCCGCCATGCTGGCCGCGGCCGTCTCGGCCGGTTCGGACTATCTCGGCATGGAGCCGCTGGTCTCGTCGGGCCCGCGCAGCGGCGTGCCGCATGCGACCTGGCGCGGGCGGATCCTGCAGCGGGGCGACGGCGTCTTCGCGGAGATGGCCGCCAGCCATCGCCGGTATCACAGCGCGATCTACCGCCCGGTCTGGATCGGTCCGATGCCGGACGAGGCGCGCCGGATGCTCGATGCGGCGCAGGAGGGGCTCGCCGCGGGCCTCGACAGGCTCGTTCCGGGAAGCAGCTGCGCCTGCGTCCATCGGACGGTCGAGGAGGTGATCGCCCGCCACGGCTTTCTCGACGCCTTCCGCAAGCGCAGCGGCTACTCGATGGGCGTCGCCTTCGCGCCCGACTGGGGCGAGGGCGACGTGCTCAGCCTCTATCACGGCGTCGAGACGCCGCTTCAGGCCGGAATGGTGTTCCACATGCCGATCGCGCTTCGCGCCTACGGGCGCTTCACGATCGGGGTGAGCGAGACCGCCGTGGTGGAGCCCGGCGGCGCGCGCTGCCTATCGCAGATCCCCCGCCTCCCCTTCGAGAAGGCTTGAGCCGGTGCTCGCCGGAACGTCGCCGACGGACATCCTGGCCGAACTCGTCGCGGTTCGGACCGTCAATCCGCCCGGAGAGGAAGCCCAGCTCGCCGAGGCGCTGGGCGCGCGGCTGGCGAACGCCGGCTTCGAGGTCTCGCTGCAGGAGGTGGCGGCGGGGCGCTGCAACCTCGTCGCCACGCTGCGCAACGGCGAGGGCCCCTCCTTCCTCCTCAACACCCATCTGGACACGGTGCCGGCCGGGGAAAACTGGACGCGCGACCCGTTCCGCCCGCAGATCGAGCAAGGTCGGCTCTACGGGCGTGGGGCCTGCGACGCCAAGGGATCGCTCGCCGCCATGCTGGCAGCGGCCCTCTCGCTGGGGCAGGACCGGTCGAGCTGGAGCGGAACCCTCCTCGTCGTCTTCGTCGTGGACGAGGAGGCCGCGAGCCTCGGAGCCAAGCACTACGCCCGGCATGGCCCGGCGCCCGATTTCGTCGTCGTCGGCGAGCCGACCGGAAACCGCGTCGTCACCGCCCATCGCGGCAGCCTGCGCCCCCTGGTCCGGGTAGAGGGCCGTGCGGCACACTCTTCGACCCCCGAGGAGGGCGTCAACGCGGTCTTCGCCGCCGCCGGCCTTCTCGACCGGCTCGCGCAGGAGGGCGCGCGCCTGTCGCGCACCCGCCATCCCCTCTGCGGCTCCCCGTCGCTGACGGTGACGCGGATCGCCGGCGGCCGGGCCGACAACGTCGTGCCGGACCGCTGCGAGATCCTGATCGACCGCCGCCTCGTGCCCGGCGAATCCATGGCCGAGGTCGCGCGCGAACTTGTCGTCCTCGTCGCCGACGTCGCGGCCGAGGCTGGCGTGCCGATGGACATCGGCGAATGGCGCGAGACGACCGGAGGGCCGACCGAGACGCCGGCCGACGGCCCTCTCGTGCGCGCCGCGCTGGCGACGCTGGCCGCGCATGGCGTCTCGCCGGCCGGACCGGGCGGGTTTTCGGGCGCCTGCGACCTGGTCCACTTCAACGCCATGGGCGCGCAGGGAATCGTGCTGGGCCCGGGCGACCTCGCCCTCGCCCACGGACCCGACGAATACGTGCCGATCGCCGAACTCGACGCAGCCGCCGCGATCTACGCCGATCTCGCGCGCCGTCTGCTCGTGCCACACGCTCCCGTCCGTTCACCTTCAGGTCCAGACCGATGATGCAACTGTCTCCCCGCCTCGCCGCCATCCAGCCTTCGGCGACCATCGCCATCACCCGCCAGGCCGCGGAGATGCGCCGGGCGGGCGCAGACGTGATCGGCCTGTCGCAGGGCGAGCCGGACTTCGACACGCCCGAGCCCGTGCGCGAGGCCGCCAAGCGCGCGATCGACGCGGGGGAGACGCGCTACACCGACGTCGACGGGACGCCCGCGCTGAAGGACGCGGTGCGCGCCAAGTTCCTGCGCGAGAACGCCCTGTCCTTCGAGCGCTCGCAGATCAGCGTCGGAACCGGCGGCAAGCAGGTGATCTTCAACGCCCTGCTAGCGCTGCTCGGCGAGGGCGACGAGGTGCTGATCCCGGCCCCCTACTGGGTCTCCTATCCCGACATGGTCCGCCTGGCCAGCGCCACGCCGGTCGCCCTCGCCTGCGGAGAGGAGGACGGCTTCAAGCTGACGCCGGAGAAGCTTCGGGCCGCGATCGGCGAGCGCACGCGCTGCCTGATCCTGAACTCGCCGAGCAACCCCACCGGCTCGGGCTACGAGGCGTCCGAACTCGCCGCACTCGCCGCCGTGCTTCTGGAACACCCGCGGGTCTTCGTCGTCACAGACGACATCTACGAGCACCTGAGCTACGATGGTTTCCGGTTCGCCACGCTCGCCGCGGTGGAGCCGCGCCTGAAGGAGCGCACGCTCACCGTGAACGGCGTCTCCAAGGCCTATGCCATGACCGGCTGGCGGATCGGCTTTGCCGGGGGGCCCGAACCGCTGATCCGGGCGATGGCGACGCTCCAGTCGCAGAGCACCACCAATCCGAGCTCGATCTCGCAGGCCGCCGCCGTCGCCGCCCTTGAGGGCCCGATGGACTTCATCGCCGAGCGCAACGCGGTCTTCCGCGCACGGCGCGATCTCTGCCTGAAGGCGCTGAACGCGATCGAGGGGCTGTCCTGCCGGCGTCCGGAGGGCGCGTTCTATCTCTTCCCGTCCTGCGCGGGCGCGATCGGCAAGCGCACTCCGGACGGCCGCATGATCGCGACCGACGTCGACTTCGCGTCCTTCTTGCTCGAACGGGCCCATGTGGCCGTCGTCCCCGGCACGGCGTTCGGCCTGTCGCCCTATTTCCGGATCTCCTTCGCCACCGCGACCGAGCGGCTGGAGGAGGCCTGCCGGCGGATCGCCGGCGCCTGCGCGACGCTCGCCTGAGCCGCGCCGGCGTCCGTGACCTTGCGGGACAGAAGGTCGAGGAGGCGGGCCTTGCGCGAGGAGCGCGGCCACAGGAAGCCGATCTGGCGCGAGGGGGCCGGCGGCGGCAGCGCATGCTCGGCGACGCAGACGCCGGCGGGCCACGGCCGCGGCCATCGCGGGACGATCGAGACGCCGAGACCGGCGTCCACCATCACCGAGATCGCCTCCAGCGAATCGAGCTCGGCGCGCTCCTTCACCGCGATCCCGAGCGCCGACAGGCCCTGGTCCGCCAGCCGCCCGCCCCAGCTCCGGCGGTCGTATCGCAGGAAGGGCTGCGAGCGCAGAAGGGCCTCGACGCTCGTCTCCTGCAGCGCCGCGGGCGCGAGAAGGACCAGCGCCTCGTCGCGCAGCAATCGCCATTCCAGCGTCTTCTGGATCGCGAACGGTGGCCGCACGAGGATCGCGGCGTCGATCCGTCCGGCGTTCACGCTCTCGTAGAGCTCGGCCGACTGACCGGGTTCGAGAAAGATCTCGAGGCTGGGCTGCTCGGCGAGAAGGCTGGTCAGCGCCTTCGGCAGGAGGCCGGTCAGCGCCGTCGAGATGGCACCGATCCGCAGTTCGCCCGCGGCGTTCTCGCAGGCGGCGAGCGAGCGCAGGCGCCGCGCCTCCGCCACGAGGGCTCTGGCGTCCGCCAGGATGGCATGGCCGGCTTCGGTCGGCATGACGCGTCGTCCGGACCGCAGCAGGAGCGCCACGCCGAACTCCTCCTCCAGGGCCTGCATGCGCTGGGCGACCGCCGACGGCGTCAGGGACAGCCGGCGCGACGCCTCGGCGAGCGAGCCGTGCTCCACCACGAGGAGGAAGGTTTCGAGAAAGCGCGTCTCCATGAAGGTTTTCTACTGACGGACCACGGCACAAGCCAGCTTTTCTGACGAAGGGCCCTCGTCTACGGTCCGGCTCTCTTCCAGGAAAGGCATCGACATGAGCGTGAGCCCCGAGGCGATCGAGACACTGAAGGCGGTTTCGACCGCGACCCTGACGACGGTGCTTCTGAAGAAGGGCCTGCGCAATGTCTGGATGCGGGGCACCAAGCCGCTGCGTCCGGGCCAGCCGCGCATCGTCGGCCCGGCCTTCACGCTACGCTTCGTGCCCGCGCGCGAGGATCTGGCGACGCCGGCGAGCTGGGCCTCGCCGATCTCGACGCGGGCCGCCATCGAGGCGATGCCGGAGGGCGTGGTCGCCGTCGCCGATGCCATGGGCGTCCTCGACGCCGGCATCTTCGGTGACATCCTGTGCGCGCGGATGGTCAAGCGGAACGTCGCGGCCCTCGTCACGGACGGCGTGGTGCGCGACGCCGAAGGCGTGCTCGGCTCCGGCCTTCCGGTCTGGTGCGACGGCGTCGCGGCGCCGCCCTCGGTCGCGGGCCTGACCTTCGTCGGCTGGCAGGAGCCGATCGCCTGCGGCGGGGTCGCCGTGTTCCCGGGCGACATCGTGGTGGTCGACCAGGACGGGGCGGTCCTGATCCCGGCCGCCTATCTCGACGAGGTTCTCGCCGAGGCGCCCGAGCAGGAGCGCATGGAGGCCTGGATCATGACCGAGATCGACCGCGGGGTGCCGCTGCCCGGCCTCTATCCCATGAACGAGGACACAAAGGCGCGCTACGCGGCCTCGAAGGCCGACCCGGCCTAGCGGCCCGCCGCCTACCGGCATCGCCCCCATCTTTGGGGGGCGATGCAGGACATGGACAGCAAGTCGGGCGTCCACCCGGAGCCCTCCGGGCTTCAGGGAAGAGGCTCCGGCCGGCCGTCACTCCGCCGCGATGCCGAGCGACGGGGCCGCCGGACGGTCAAGGACGAGGCTCCGGCAAAGAGCGTCGGCGGCCGGCAAGCGCTCGGGGCGCCGATCCGGCCGGCCGACCGAGAAATACGCGAAGCCGTGGGCGGCCATGACCGCCGGCTCGTACAGATTGCGCCCGTCGAAGACGACCTTTTGCGTGAGGTTGGCGGCCAGGGACTCGAAATTGGGCGTGCGGAAGCTCTTCCAGTCCGTGGCGATCATCAGCGCGTCGGCGTTGCGGAGCGCGGCCTCCTTGGTGCCGCACAGGACGAGGTCGTCCCGCTCCCCGTAGAGCCTCTGGCACTCCTCCATGGCGACCGGGTCGTAGGCTTGGATGATCGCCCCGGCGTCCCAGAGGGCTTCCATGATGACCCGGGAGGGCGCCTCGCGCATGTCGTCGGTGTCCGGTTTGAAGGCGAGTCCCCACAGGGCCAGCCGGCGGTTCGCCACGCTCCCGAAATGGTCGAGGACCTGGGCGACCAGGACGGTCTTCTGAAGCTCGTTGCGCCGCCGCACGGCCTGCAACACCAGCGGATCGACCCCGAGCTCCAGTCCGATGTTGATGAGGGCGGAGACGTCCTTGGGAAAGCAGGAGCCGCCGTAGCCGATGCCCGGATGGATGTAGGCGTGACCGATCCGGGGATCGCTCCCGATGCCGCGCCGGACCATCTCGACGTCGGCGTCCAGCCGATGCGCCAGATTGGCGATCTCGTTCATCAGGCTGATGCGCGTGGCCAGCATGCAGTTCGCCGCGTATTTGGTGAGCTCGGAGCTTCGACGGTCCATCACGATGATCCTTTCGTGATTCCGGTTGAACGGCCTCAGAAGCTCGCGAAGGATGCCGACGGCCTGCGGATCGCTCGTGCCGACGATGATCCGGTCCGGATGGGTGCAGTCCTCGACGGCCGTGCCTTCCTTGAGGAACTCGGGCATGGAGACGACGCAGGCCTTTATGTCCGACCGGCCGCGGTCGGACAGGATCCGTCGCATCAACGCCTCCAGCCGGTCGCCGCTGCCGACCGGGACCGTGCTCTTCACCGCCACCACCTGATCGCGTGTCATCTGCGCCGCGATGGCCTCGGCGACGCACAGGACGTGGCTCAGATCGGCCGAGCCGTCCTCGTCGGGCGGGGTGCCGACCGCGATGATCTGGATGTCGGCGAACGCCAGGGCCTCCGCGGCCTGCGCGGAGAAGTGCAGACGCCCTTCCGAGACGGTGCTGCGGACGAGTTCGGCCAGGCCCGGTTCATGAAACGGCACGAGCCCGCGACGCAGCTCGCCGATCCGCGTCTTGTTCGTATCGATGCAGATCACCTCGTGGCCGGCGCCGGCCAGGACGCCCCCCTGCACCAGACCGACATATCCGACTCCGAAAACACCAACTCGCATCCGCGCACCCCTGAAGACCGAGACACTTGTGTTGAGAAGACCATTCCTGGAATGCTGCCGTCCTTCGATGCATAGCGCCGGTCGATGTCGATCCTGCAATGTCGCCGGCGGCGATCATCCCGAGCGCGGGCGGACCGCTCCGGTCGGCCCCGTCGCCTCCCGGTCCAAGCGCCCTCACTGCCTGACCCTGCGCACGACGATGATGTGGGAGACGACCGTGAGGCCGATGGCCCAGGCGAGGGTCAGGAGCACGACCGGCCAGCCGAGCGGCAGTCCCAGGAGCACGCCCCGGAAGCATTCGAGCAGCGGGACGAGCGGGTAGAGCCACATGAAGGTCTCCACCGGGTCGGGAAGACGATCGAGCGGGTACATGAAGCCGCCCATCAGGAACATGGGATAGAGCAGGTAGGCCTGGGCGAAGGCGAGGAACTGGTGCCGGGTCGTCAACCCCGCCACGCAGGTGCCGAGGGCCGAGAAGGTCAGGCTGCCGACCAGGCAGAGGAGAAGCGCCGGAGCGAGCCCGCTCGGGAGGAACTGCCCGGTCCCGTAGCCGAGCGCCAGGATGGCCATCGGCGTCAGCGACGTCCGGAACACGTTCCAGGCGAGGTCGCCGAGGATGTATTCGTCGAGGGTCACCGGCGTCACGGTGATGACGAGATGCAGCCGCTGGTCGTTCAGCCGGGTGTACCCGCCATAGGTCGCGGCGAAGTATCCCTGCCACATGGTCGAGAGGCCCACCATCCCGGCGAAGAGGAAGGCTCTGTAGCTGACCTCGGCTCCGTCGATCTCGATGACGGTCACGAGCGTGCCGAGCCCGACGGTGAAGGAGAAGAGGAAGAGCGCCGGCTGCAGGACCATCGAGAATATCGCGAAGGGCCAACCGTAGCGGAAGACCTTGGCGTGGCGGACGAAGACGCGCGCGATCGCGGGGGCGGAGACCCAGGACATCGGTCCCCTCACCCGTCCGCGTGCGCCGGCGACACGAACACCGACATGTAGACGCCCGTCAGGATCGCGCTCGCAGGCGCATTCTCGTCGTGCCCGTACATCCGGGCCAGTTCCGCGAGCGTGCCGCTGCAGGCGGTCCGCCCGGCCCGGATGAGCACGAAGCGGTGCGCGAGGGCGGCCGCCTCCTCCAGGTAATGGGTGGTGAGCAGGATCGACATGCCGCGGTCGAGACGCGCGCGCAGCTTGGACCACAGCATCTCCCGGATTTCCGGATCGAGGCTGGTGGTCGGCTCGTCGAGGATCAGAAGACGAGGATCGTTGATCAGCGCACGGGACAACTGGACCGTCCGCTTCATTCCGCCCGACAGCGTTCGCACCTCGGCCTGTTCGAGATGCCCGAGACCGAATTCGTCGAGGAGAGCGAGCGCCCGGCTCCGCGCCTCGCGCGCCGGAATACCGAAGTAGCTGCCGTGCAGGACGAACTGCTCGACCACGGGCAGATCCGAATCCATCAGGACGTCCTGGAGACAGACGCCGAGCCGCGCTCGGGCCCGCCGCGGATCGGTTCGGACGCTGTGACCATCGAGCAGGACCTGGCCGCTCGCATAGTTCATCAAACCGATCACGCAGGAGATGGTCGTCGTCTTTCCCGAACCGTTGGGACCGATCAAGGCAACGCATTCGCCTGGCCTGACGTCGAAGGAAACGTCCTCGATCCCTGATCGACCGCCGTTGCTCTTGCGGTATGTCTTCGAAATCCGCTGAACAGCGAGAACCGTCCCCTCTCCCCGCTGCGAATCCATGACGACCCCTGGATGTTCCCTCAGACCTTTATCTACTGCCCAATCCTTATCCTTCCAGAGCGGATTCCTAAATTGATTAGATTGCCCATTTATGCATATAAAGTTGCATTTTTCGACTTCTACGAGGATTTTATACCACTATTTTAGATGATCGATATCCGTTTTTCTCTCTCTAATTCTACTTACGACAGTCTGGTTTATTGTCAGGGACACTGATGAAGACGACGATCATGATTTTCGTCGAATCGGAGAACGGTTTCGGTCATTTCAATGTCGTCGATCAGCTCGCCGGGGCCCTGTCTCGGCAGGGTTGCGAGACGATCGTCGTCTCGGGTTCGCTGTGGCACGCGGGCCAGGCATTCCGCTTCGGGCACGCCACGACGGTGGAACTGCCGGTCTCGCCTTCGCGCGGCACCCGCCCGGCCCTTCCGGAGGACGGTTTCGTCGAAGCGAAGCGTCTGGAGCGGGAGAGTTCAGCGCGCCGGCAAGCGGTCCACGCGGCTTGCCGGGACTTTCGTCCGTCGCTGATCCTCTTCGAGATCTATCCCTTCCGGATGCTCTATCGCGACCACGACCGGCACGCCCTCGACGCCTTCTATGCCGAGCGCGGCCATCGCCCGCCCGTCCTCTGTCTCAGCCGCGACATCGTCTTCAGCATCGATCCGGCCGGGACGGTCTCGCGCCTGAACGATCATTTCGACCGGGTCATCGTGCGGGGCGACGGCAGCGCGAACGAACTCGCGGACTGCATGCCGGAATTCTCCAGGATCGAAATCCCGGTCGAGTATCTGGGAAGCATCGTCGCCCCTATGCCGCAGGTCGCCGCCCAGAGGCCAGGCGAGCGGCCGATCGTCGTCTTCGCCGGCGGGGGGCATCGCGCGGGAGACGATCTCTTCCTGACGACCGCGATCCTGTCGAAGGAACGATCGGACGTCGGCCGAGATCGACCCTGGCACCTCTTCGTGTCCGCCAACTGCCCGGACGACCGGTTCCGCGCCTATGCCAGCCTCGCGGCCGGTCACGGCATCGACATCCACCGCCCCTGGCCGAACCGCGCGTTCAAGCAGCTTCTGGCGAGCGCGCGCGCGGCCATCATCCGCGGGGGATACAATTCCACGCACGAGCTCATGCGGGCCGGCGTGCCCTTCGTGACGGTCCCGCGGGAGTCCCTTGGATCGAACGAGGAGCAGGCGATGCGTGCCCGCCTGACCGCACGCGCCGGCTACGGCGCCCTCGTTTGCGAGGACGAGTTGAACGGTCCGGATGCCGGGGCGCGACTGGCGGACGCGCTCGACCGGATCGCCACGCGGCCGGGCGCCAGCCCCGAGAAGGCTTCATTCGACGGGGCGGAGCGGATCGCGGGCCGCCTGCGGGAGCTTGCGTGCCAGGCCCGCCTCCCCGCAGAGGACGGTTCGGGCGCGGCCTATGACCTGCCGCGCAAAGGCGAGCGCGATCCGCACGCGAATTGATCGTGGCGGGCCGGAGCGAGGATCGGTAAAGGGACGATCGTAAGTCACGCTGCGCTTCTCGAATGCCGTGGTGGACGCGGCGGCATTCGAAGGACAGACATGCATCGCTACCGATTTCCCAGCTCGTTCCTGCGCGACGTGGTCGCCTGCCTTCTCGCCACCGCGCTGATCGCCGCCTTCTCCTTCGCGGTCTTCGGCATCGAGTTCGGATCGGCCGAGGAAGGGCCGCTGGAGACGGTGCAGGAATGGCTCCTGGCGCTCGCCTTCGCGTTCCTCCTCTCCGCCGCCTGGCGACAGGAAGGCGCGCCGCGCCTGTCGTCCATGGGCGGAGCGGTCCTTGCGGCGGTCTTCTTCTTCCGCGAGCTGGAGCCGGTCGGCGACGGGCCGATCGCGACCTATCTCCGGTCCGGCGCGTTCCGCCTGCACGAAACGATCGTCGTCGCGGCGCTCGCGGCGATCGCCGCGCCCCGCGCGATCCGCGTCCTGCCGGAGATCCTGCGGTGGTCGGCGAGCCGCGCCAGCTGGCCGCTCGTCCTGGCAGGCCTCGTCCTCGTCGCGGCGGACGCGATCGACGGGCGGCACGTGCTCTGGGGCGTCGAACACCTTCCGCGCGCCATCGAGGAGACGATGGAGACCTTCGCCTACGCGGTCCTGCTCGCCTGCGCGGTGCGCTGGCACGCCGTCGCCCGGGCGAGCGGCGGACGGGGCTGAAGGGTTTCGGCGCTCGAGCCGGGATCCACCTTCGGGGCCCCCGCGCGTCACATCAAAGGTCGCTTCGAGCGCGATCCTGCCCGAACAGGCGCGCCGATATCTCGGCGGCGGTGAGCGCCGCGATGATTTCGGGGCGCTTGTCGCGCACCGTGCCGCCGCCGATCGGGCAGACGAGCGCACCGTCGCCGACCTCGCGGTCGGCCAGGGATCGCCGGAACAGCGCCCGCTTGGTCTTCGATCCGATCATCCCGACATAGGCGAAGCGCCGGGCGGCGAGCGCGTCGGCCGCGATCAGGAAATCCAGCGCGTGGTCGTGCGTCGCGATCACCACGGCGCTGCCCGCCGGGGCCGTCGCCAGCGCGGCTTCCGGCATCGCCATGAGCCGCCGCTCGACCTGCGGCGCCGCGGCACTGAGTTCGTCGGGCCGCCCGTCGATCAGGATCGTCTGCACCGGCAGGAGCAGGAGGCAGCGCGCCAGCGCCCGGCCGACATGGCCGGCCCCGAAGACGTAGACGTGCGGACGCGCCTGCCTCTGCGCTTCGATCTCGGCTCGCAGCGCGGCCCTTTCCGCCTCGTCGATGCGCTGCAGGCGCAGCGTCACCGCGCCGCCGCAGCATTGGCCGATCTCCGGCCCGAGCGGCACGACGAGCACGTCCTCGGCCGGGCCGCCTTCGAGCATGACCCCGGCGCGCTCCACCGCGATCTGCTCCAGCCGCCCGCCGCCGATCGTCCCCGCCACCGCCGCCGGGCCGACGATCATGAGGGCGTCGCGCTCGCGCGGCGCCGAGCCGCGCGTCTCGGCGACCGCGACGCGCACGACAGGCCCCTCGCCGGCGAGAAGGTCGTCGAAATTCGAGTGGGCGACCATCGCTTCACCGCTGGGATCGAGCGCCCGGGGATGCGGCACGCGCGCCCGATCATAGCCGCCTCCCCCGGCGGCGGCCAAGCCGTCGGCAGAAGGCGCGAGCGGGGTTTCAGGCCGCTCGGCTTGCCCGCGCGTCGCCCTGGTGCCGCTTCCACAGAAGCGGGCGCAGCGCGATGGGCACGAGGATGGCGGTGCCGATGAGCGTCGTCGTCAGTTCGGGCGCGACGAGAAGGATCGCGGCGAAGGCGAGGAGGATGCGCTCCCACAAGAACAGGCGGTCGAGGAGATAGTCGGAGAAGGCCGCCGACAGCGCCGTGATGCCCAGGATGCAGCCGGTCGTGGCGAGGATGAACTCGTTCAGCGAGAAATCCTGCACCATGATCAGCATGGAGGGCGAGAACACGAAGACGAAGGGCACCAGGATCTTGCCCATGCCGAGCCGGAACGCGGTGTTGCCGGTCGAGAACGGGTTGGAATTGGCGATGCCCGCCGTCGCGTAGGCGCACAGCGCCACCGGCGGCGTGATGTCGGCGAGGATGCCGTAGTAGAAGACGAAGAAGTGGGCGACGATCGGCTCGACGCCGAGGAGCCCGAGGATCGGCGCGGCCACCGTCACCATGATGAGGTAGTTCGCCGTCGTCGGCACGCCCGTCCCCATGACGATGCAGACGATTCCGGTCAGGATCAGCGTCATCAGGAGCGTCAGACCGGCGGTCGTCATCAGGTCGAAGGGGATGAAGGGTTCGATCGCGGCGGCCCAGTCGGCGGCGGTCCCCGTCACGATGTAGGCGACCTTGAAGGAGACGCCCGTCAGCGTCACGACGCCGATGACGATGCCCACCGTCGCGGCCGCGGCGCCCACGGCGAGCGCGTATTTGGCGCCCATGACGAAGGCCTCGAAGACGTCCGAGGGCGTCAGCCGGTTGCGCGGGTTCAGGACACCGATGACGATGCAGGCGGTGATGCCCCAGAAGGCGGCCAGATACGGCGTGTAGCCGTTCATCAGGATGCTGACGAGGATGAAGAGCGGGAAGAGCGTCGGCCAGTCGCGCTTCAGGACCTGCCAGATCCTCGGCATCTCGTCCCGGGTGAGGCCCCGCAGTCCCTGTCGCTTGGCCTCGAAATGCACCTGCAACAGAACGCCGAAGAAGTGCATGAAGGCCGGCACCAGCGCGGCGATCATGATGTGCGTGTAGGGGATCCCCAGGAACTCGATCATCAGGAAGGCCGCCGCGCCCATGATCGGCGGGGTGATCTGCCCGCCGGTCGAGGCCGCAGCCTCGACGGCCGCCGCGAAGTGACGCGGATAGCCGACGCGGATCATGGCGGGAATGGTGAGCGAACCGGTCGTCACCGCGTTGGCGATGGAGGAGCCGGTGATCGTCCCCATCATGGCGGAGGAGACGACGGCCACCTTGGCCGGGCCGCCCGAGAAGCGGCCGGCGATCGTGGTCGCGGCGTCGATGAAGAGCTGGCCGAGCCCCATGCGGGTGGCGAGCACGCCGAAGAGGACGAAGTGGAAGACGTAGGTCGCGACCACCCCGACCGGCAGGCCGTAGATGCCCTGGCTCGTCAGATACAGGTGGTTGACCATCGCCGACCAGCTCGCGCCCGGATGGACGAGGACGCCGGGCGCATGGCGCCCGAAGAGTCCGTAGGCGATGATCAGGATCGCGATGACCGGCAGCGGCCAGCCCATGGAGCGCCGCGTCGCCTCCAGGAGCACGACGATGAGGACCGTGCCCATCACGACGTCGATCGTCAGCGGATTGCCGACACGGAAGGCGAGTTCGGAGAAGATGTAGGGGACGTAGAGCGTCGAGACGACGGCCGCGGCCATCAGCGCCCAGTCGGTGAGTGGGATGCCCGCCGGTCGCCAGAGCGAGGAGGCGTAGAGCGTCCGGTCGCCGCGCTTGCCCGAGAAGACCAGGAAGATCAGCGCCAGCACGAAGGCCATGTGGACGCCGCGATGGGTGACCTCGCGCAGCAGGCCGAAGCCGGCCGTATAATAGTGGAAGGCCGAGAGCGAGAAGAGCGCGATGGCCGCGATCCAGGCGGCGACCGGCCCGAGCGGACGAAAGCGGACCTCGGGGTCGAACTTCTCCTCCAGCTCGCGCGCCTTGGCTTCGTCGAAGGCGACCTCCTGTCCGGTCATCTGAAGCGTTCCCCGTCCGTCCCGCAAAAGCGAGCGGGACCGGCACCGCCGATCCCGCTTCGTTCGTTCGTCGATGCCTGCCGCTACTGTGCGGGTGCGGCGTCCGGCAGTTCCAGACCGGCTTCCTCGTAGAAGCGCGCGGCGCCCGGATGGAGCGGGATGCCGATGCCGTTCAGCGCGTTGTCGAGGACGATCTCGCGGCCCTTGGCGTGACCGGCGTCGAGGAGCGCGCGCGAGCCGTCGTTCCACAGAGCCTGCGTGATCCCGTAGACGAGCTCGTCCGGCTGGTCGGCGCTCGTCACCCATTGGGCGCCGACCGCGAGCGTCTCGACGTCCTCGTCGATGCCCTCATAGGTGCCGCCGGGAACGGTGTTGACCGAAAAGAAGCCGTATTCCTGCGTGATCGCCTCGGCCTGCGGGCCCGTCAGCGGCACCAGCGCGATGTCGAGACTGGTCGCGAGCTCGGCGATCGCGCCGGCCGGGAAGCCGCCCACGAAGAAGAAGGCGTCCATGTTGCCGTCGCGCATGAGGTCGGCGGCCTGGTTCGGCTTGAGATATTCCGGCTCGATGTCCTCCTCCGAGAGACCGTAGGCTTCCAGGATCAGCCGCGCGTCGACGAGCGTGCCGGAGCCCGGCTCGTCCATCGACACCTTCTTGCCGGCCAGATCGGCCACCGTCTCGATCCCCGCATCGGCGCGCGCGACGAGATGGATGCTCTCGGGATAGAGATTGGCGATGGCGCGCAGGCCTTCGACCGCCGGCTGCCCCTCGAAGACGCCCGTGCCCGTATGGGCCCAGTAGGCGACGTCGGACTGGGAGAAGCCCGATTCCAGCGCGCCCCCGGCGATGCCGTTGATGTTGGCGAGCGAGCCGTTGGAGGCGACCGCCGTGGCCACGAGGCCGGGCACGCCGCAGCTGCCGCCCGCATCGCAGGCGCGCGAGCCCGGAGGGCTCGAGATGGCGTTGGCGATCAGCCCGCCGATGGGGAAGTAGGTGCCCGCCGTGCCCCCGGTCGCGATGCGGAAGAAGGCGAGGTCCTGCGCCGCCGACGATCCCGCCGCGAGCCCCAGAGCCACGACCGCACAGCCGGCCGCAACGACCCAATTCGACTTCGCCATCCGTTCACCCCGTCTCTGCCGTCGAGTGGAAACTTTACGGCAAAAATGCGGCGAGCTTCAAGCTTTCATTTCTCGTTTCTGCCCTTGCGGGAAAAATTCGCCTAAGCGGCCGTCCGGCTCCCCGGTCGACGAAGGGCTCCGACGCTCGACAGGAACTCAAGCACGTCGTCGACCCCCTTCGACCGGGAAAGGTCGGTGAAAAGGGTCGGACGGTTGCCGCGCCCCTTCTCGGCGTCCCGCTCCATGCGCGACAGGTCGGCGCCGACATAAGGGGCGAGATCGGTCTTGTTGACGAGGAGGAGGTCGGATCGGGTGATCGCGGGCCCGCCTTTGCGCGGGATGTCGTCGCCCTGGCACACCGAGATGACGTAGATCGAGAGGTCGACGAGATCGGGCGAGAAGGTCGCGGCCAGATTGTCGCCGCCCGATTCCACCAGAACGAGGTCGAGGTCGGGGTGTCGGGCGTTCAGCCGGGCGATGGCGGCGAGATTGATCGAGGCGTCCTCGCGGATCGCCGTGTGCGGGCAGCCGCCCGTCTCGACGCCCTCGATCCGGTCGGCCGACAGCGCCTGCCGGCGGACCAGCGCCTCGGCGTCCTCCACCGTGTAGATGTCGTTGGTCACGACGCCGATCGACCAATGGTCGCGGGCGGCGACGCACAGCTTCTCGACCAGCGTCGTCTTGCCGGAGCCGACGGGGCCTCCGATGCCGACGCGAAGGGGTCCGTGCCTGTGGGTCATGAGCGAAAGAGCCTCGTTGCGAGCGTTTCGTGTCGCATGGATGCGATCTCTGAGAGAAGCGAGTTGCTGCCGAGATCGTCGAGCCCGGCATCGACGGCGAGCCCGGCGACCTCCGCGAGGACGGGCTCCAACCGGCGCAGAACGGCGGTCGCGTCGCTCTGGCCGAGCGGCACGAGACGCACCGCCGCCGAGAGGAGGCTCGATGCGAAGCCATGGGCGTAGGCCGTGAGGACGTCGCTTCGACGGAAGCCGGCCTGCCCGGCGGCGTGCGCCACGGCGATCGGATAGGGAAGGCACGGGTCGATCTCCGCCCAGGGCCGGACGGCGCGGGCGAAGGCATCGCCGAGCGCCAAGGTCTCGGCCCGGCGCTCCATCGAGCCCGACAGCGCCGCCGCGAGGTCGCAGAGATCGTCGGGCAAATCGCCGCCTCGCGACCCGAGGGAAAGAAGGACGAGGTCGTTCCAGCCGCTGCCCGAGCGCAGGAGCGTCTCGATCCAGACGGTGACGCCGTCGGCGTCCGTCACCGTCCCCTCCCGGACCGCAGCCTCCAGCCCGTGCGAATAGGCGAACGTGCCGACGGGAAAGGCCGGCGAGAACCAGGTCAGGAGCGTGAGCAGCGCGTCCGCGCCGTGTTCAGCCGTGGGAGTGTCCGTCATGGTGCCCGTGGCCGTGATGATGCGGTGAAGCGTGGCCGTGCGCGTGTTGATGCGCGTAGGCGCCCCCGGCGGGATCGAACGGGGCCTCGATCTCCTCGACGAGCCCGCCGAGACCTTCGACCATCTCGCGGATGACCCGGTCGCGTCGGATGAGCAGGCGGTCGGCCTCGATCGCGGCAGCCAGATGCCGGTTTCCCAGATGCCAGGCGAGATGGAGAAGATGGATCGGATCGCGGCCGCGCACCGCGTAGAGCGGTTCGGGCTTGGCCTTGACCTCGATGACGCGCCCGTCGTCGAGGACGATGCCGTCGCCATCGCGCAGAAGCCGCGCGTCCGACAGGTTGAGGACGAAGGCGATGCCGCCGTCCGAGACCATGGCCATCCGGCGGCGGTGCCGCAGATCCTCGTCGAGCGTGATCGTGTCGGCGAACTCGCCCTCATGGTGCCCGCGCTCGCGGATCGTCTCGGCCGTGATCATCCGGCATTCTCCTTTGCCCGGCCGGCGAGCCCGTCCTCGCCCGGCCGCATCTCGTCGCAGAGCGCCGCCCCGGCGCCCTCCGCCCACGAGATAGGGGGTCCGGACGCGGATCGCACGTCCGAAAACACCCGGACGAGACCGAACGGATGCCGCTGTGCGCGCCGATCGGAACAGGCCTGCCCGTTCTCCCCGAGGCTCACGCGCATCGCCTCGCCGGGCAGACCGAACCGGGCGGCCGGCGGGCGTGGCGTAAGGGCGAGACGGGTCGAAGCGGTCGCACCCGCGACGCGCGCTTTCATTCGGCGTCCGGATAGAAGTCGGGATCGAGGATCTGGTCGATCGTGAAGGGGCAGACGAGCGGAAAGACCCCGTCGGGCAAACCGGTTTCCACCATGGCCAGAGTGCGGGCCAGCGCGTATTCCTCGGCCATCACCTCGGCCGGATACCCTCTCAAGCTCGGGCTCTTGGCCAAGCGCCGGCGCATGCGGCTGCGTTGTTCGACGATCGTGGCCTTCCAACTGCCGGATCGATGGGATGGTTGGCGAGCCCATTTCAGAAGATGAAGAAGCAGGACATTCATCCGGCTTTCGATCTCGCTGCGTTGTGAGTCGCCCACGCTCTCGATCTCCTCGGCCGCATTCTCCCAGTCGATGTCGCCGCGATTGTCGAAGGTGGCGCGCGCGCGCAGCTTCGCCGCCTGGTCCACCGTCCAGGCGTAGAAGTCGCGCTCGTAGAGGCTCGTCTGCGTCTTCAAAGCGTCAGCCATGGGCGCAGCCTAGACCAACAAGTCGGGCGGCGCCATGACGCGGCGAGCACCCGCGCCGGCTCAGGCGAAGCGGTCGGCCGAGACCCCGAAATGGGCCAGATAGCGGGGCGAGATCCGTTCCAGCGGCAGGACGAGGAGCACGTCCGTCGTGCCGAACTCGGCATCGACCACCGCATGGTCGGAGACCATGCCGCCAAGGCGCAGATAGCCCTTGACGAGCGGCGGCAGGTGCTGCGCCGAGGGCTCCTGCCCCAAGGGCAGTTCGGGCAGCGGAAAACTGTTCGCGGCAGTCGGCGCGACCCGCCATTCGGCGGGCGCCAGGGCGCGGTCGCGCAGCAGGCCCAGTTGCGGATCCAGCGCCTCGCGGGCGGTTCCCGGCAGGGAGGCGCAGCCGAAGAGGACGTCGGCCCCGCGTTCCAGGACATAGGCCCAGACGCCGTGCCAGAGGAGTTCCATCGACCGTCGCCCCCGATGGGCCGGGTCGACGCAGGAGCGGCCGAGTTCAAGGAAGCGGCGGCGGGGATGGCGCCGGACGAGCGTCTCGATGTCGAATTCGCCCTGGCCGTAGAAGCCGCAGGCCCGGACCGCCTTCTCCTGCGGCAGCAGGCGATAGGTGCCGAGCACGCGCTCGGATGCCGGCAGCGTCTCGTCGGCGTCGAGGAGAAGGAGATGGTCGCAATGGGCGTCGAACCGGTCGACGTCCCGGCCAAGCCGCCGCTGGAGCGCGCCGGGCGCCGCTCCGCAGACCTCGTGGAAGATCCGGTAGCGCAGCCGCTGCGCCAGTTCGACGTCGGCGCTCGACGCCGCGAGGCGAACCTCCAGCCCCCCGAGCCGGCCGAGGACACGCCCTTCCAGAACCCCGCCCGGCTCCAACCGCAGCCCCAGAGCGCCCGGCCCCGCCCGTCTTGCCGCCTGCGCTTCGCTCATCGCCTCACCTTCCGCCCGTCCTTCACCGCGATCCGCGGAGCGACGTTTAGGGCCTGTCGGCGTCGGTCTCATGACGGCTCGCACGGACCCTGCGCTTGCGCCAGGTCTCCAGCACGAACTCGTCGAGGATCACGAGGCCCGCGCCGACCGAGATGAAGGCGTCGGCGAGGTTGAAGACCGCGAAGGACCACACCGGCGTGTGGAAGTAGATGTAGTCGACGACATAGCCGAGGGTCACGCGGTCGATGAGATTGCCGATGGCGCCGCCCACGATCAGCGCGAAGCCCACCTGCGCGAAAGTGCGCGAGCGCGGCGTCGAGCGCCAGAGCCAGAGGACGAAGAGAAGGACGGCCGTCGAGAGGATCGCGAGCGTCCAGCCCTCGAAGCCGGCGAACATGGAGAAGGCGATTCCCTCGTTGCGCGCGTGGAGCAGCGCCAGGAAGGGCAGGATCTCGATCGCCTGGCCGAGCGTCATCGTGGCGACCACGACGAACTTGACGAGCTGGTCGAGCGCGACGGCGGCGACGATGATCAGGGCGAGGGCGAAAGGCGGCATGGGGTCGAACCCTCAGTCGAGTTTCAAGGCGTCGCGGCGCGCTTCGAAGATCATCAGCGCGGTGGCGACCGCGAGATTCAGGCTGTCGGCCCGACCGACCTGCGGGATGCGCACCAGCGCCTCGCAGGCCCCCGCCAGTCCTTCCGAAAGGCCGGACTGCTCGTTGCCCATCAGGATCACCGACGCCCGCCCCGTGTAGCGCGCCTTCCGGTAGTCGGTCTGCCCGCGCATATGCGTGCCGACGACGAGGCCGGAGAAACGCTTGCGCCAGGCGAGGAACCCTGCCTCGTCGGTGCGGGCGACCGGGACGGCGAAGATCGAGCCCATGGTGGCGCGGACCGCCTCCAGCGAGAACGGGTCGACGCAGTCGCCCACGAGGACGAGGCCCTTCACGCCGGCCGCGTCGGACGTGCGCAGGATGGTGCCGAGATTGCCGGGATCGCGCACCCGGTCGAGCGCGACGATGACGCCGTCCGCGCCCGTCTCGATACGGTCCAGCGGGGTCAAATGCCGGCGGAAGACGCCGATGGCGCTCTGCGGATTGTCGCGGCGCGCGACCGCCGCCAGCACCTTCTCGGAGCACTCCAGGAGATCGGCGCCGGAGGCCACGGCGCGCGCCGCCGTCTTCTGCAGAAATTCGCCGTCGAGCTTGGCCTTGGCGACGAGCAGCGTCTCCATGGTCCAGCCGGCATCGAGCGCGTCGACGACGAGCTTCAGCCCTTCGGCCAGGAACAGGCCGCTTTCGTCTCGGCCCTTCTTCTGGGCGAGCGTGCGGATGTCCTTCACGATCGGGTTGGAGACGGAGGAGACCTCCTTCACCCGGCCCGGCGCGACCGTCGGCTTCGTCATGACTGCACCCAGCGCGAGAAGAGGGAGGTGGAGAGGCGGCGCGGCTCGTCGCCCTCCTCCACGATGACCAGTTCGCCCGATTCGATCCGGCCGCCGAGGCCCCGGCAGTGTTCCGCCATCAGGGCCGAAAGCGAATAGAAGGAGGCGCGGATCGAATAGGCGGTCAGGACGAGCGAGAGAGCCTCGTCCGACAGGAGCGCGCGCGTCAGCGACAGAAGGTAGGGCAGGTCCTCGAACACCTGCCAGATCTCACCCTTCGGCCCCCGCCCGAATTTCGGCGGGTCGAGGAGCACGATCTCGTAAGAGCTGCCGCGCTTCACCTCGCGTTCCACGTAGCGCACGGCGTCCTCGCAGACCCAGCGGATCGGCGCGGCGTCGAGACCGGCGATCTCCTGGTTCTCCCGGGCCCAGCCGATGGCCCGCTTGGAGGCGTCGACGTGGGTCACCTCGGCGCCCGCGCGTGCGGCCAGAAGCGAGGCGAGGCCCGTGTAGCCGAAGAGGTTGAGGACGCGCACCCGTCCCCACCGCGCCCGCGCCGCCTCGATCTGGGACACCATGAAGGCCCAGTGCGCCGCCTGCTCGGGGAAGACGCCGGTGTGTCGGAAGGAGGTGAAGCGGCCGAGATAGGCGAGCCCGTCCTGGCGCATCGGCCAGGTCTCGCCGAGGGGCCCGTTCGGGAAGCGCCAGCGGCCGACCCCCTCCTCGTCCGTGTCGCCCGTGAAGATCGCGTCGGCCCGGTCCCAATGCCCGGACGAGCGGCGGCGCGGCCAGATGGCCTGATTCTCGGGCCGGCGGATCGTCAGCTCGCCGTAGCGCTCCAGCTTCTCGCCGTCGCCGGTGTCGAGGAGCGCATAGTCCGCGTTCGGCTCGACGGTGAGGATCACCGGCAGCCGTTCCTGCGGGCGCGGCCCATCGGACATCCGCACCGGCGGCCGCCCGGCTCGCGCGTCCTGCGCGCGCGCGGCCGCGCTCGGGCGCGCCTGCGTCTCGTCGCGCCCGGCGGGGCGCTCTCCCTTGCGATCCGGTTTCCTCGTCATGGGTCCGGCTCTAACCCGTCCGCCGCCCATTGGCAAAGCGCACCGGGCGCTTCATCCTCGTGCCCGGAGGGCGCGGCACGGGCGCCGGGCGAGAGGAGGAACGGCATGGACCTGAAGGGCGAGTATCGTCTGCCGGCGTCGAGGCAGGTGGTGTGGGACGCGCTGAACGACCCGGAGACGCTGCGCGCCTGCATTCCGGGCTGCGAAGGCCTGGAGCGGCAGGAGGACGGGCGGATGACCGCGCTCGTCGTCGCCAAGGTCGGACCGGTCAAAGCCAAGTTCAGCGGCGAGGTCCGGCTGGAGGACGTGATCGCCCCGGAAAGCTATTCCATCGTGGGGGAAGGCAAGGGCGGCATCGCCGGCTTCGCCAAGGGGGGCGCGCGGGTGCACCTCGCCGAAGACGGCGACCACACGGTGCTGACCTACACGGTGGAGGCGCAGGTCGGCGGCAAGATCGCCCAGCTCGGCGGGCGCCTCGTCGATTCCACCGCCAAGAAGCTGTCCGGCCAGTTCTTCGATTGTCTCGCCGCCAAGGTGTCGGGGGGCGAGAGGAGCGCCGAGGAGATCACCCCACCGGCCTGAAACGAAACGGAATGAAGGAACACCGCGCGTCAGGCCGCGCGCGGCGACGGCAGAGCGTTCGCGGGGGAAGCCACGCCGACGGCCGGGGACGGCACGGCGGAGGCGCGCGCGCGCTCCTCGCGCATGACCCGCTCGCGCTCCTTGGCCACGGCCGCCTCGTGACGGAGGCGCTCGACCTCGCTCGCCTGCCGGCTGGCACGCCGGCGGTGGCGGGCTTGCGTCATGAAGGTGCCGATGCCGCCGAGGACCACGCCGACGATCAGCGCCGTCAGCACCACGACGAAGAGCGGCGCCTGGAGGGCGAGCTGCGGGCTCGTCCCGAACACGTCCATCGACAGCGTCACCGGCGCGCGGTTCAGGACGCTGAAGACGACCAGGAGCAGCGCCAGAGGCAGGAGGACCAGGAAGGTCAGGAGCTTTGAGAGCATCTTCGGTCTCGTTGGGACGTGGGGCCGCGGTTCGCCCTGTCGGGAGCGCTAGAAGGTAAGACGGCCGGCGCGTGCGTCAATTGCGAGCTCGGGCGGACTCCGATAACTCCGAACGTCCGATCGCCTTTGAGAACGCCAGCCGGACGGGCCTCCTTCTCCCGCTTGCGGGAGAAGGTCCCGGCAAAAGGATAAGGGCGTCGAAGTGCGCGATCGCGTCCGACGGTTCGTCGAAAGCACGCGGAGAACGGGCACCCCGAATCCCGGACGCGCGGTGCGTTCAGGCCGCGCCGTTCATCCGCTCGCGCAGTTCCTTGCCGGGCTTGAAGAAGGGCACCCACTTCTCCTCGACGTCGACCGATTCGCCCGTGCGCGGGTTGCGGCCGGCGCGCGCGGGCCGGTTCTTCACCGAGAAGGCCCCGAAGCCGCGCAGCTCCACGCGGTTCGACTGGCACAGCGCCTCGGTGATCTCGTCGAAGATCGCGTTGACGATCGTCTCCACGTCCCGCTGGTAGAGATGCGGATTGCGGCTCGCGATGATCTGCACGAGTTCGGATTTGATCACGTCTTTGCCCCTCGATGGCCGGTCAAAGCGCAACCCTGAAGGGCGAAGGCCGCCTCGGGATCGTGCTCGGGACGCCTCGGCGATGCCCCCCGGCTCGCCGCCGCCCCGTCACCGGACTTCGCTGGCGAAAGGTTGCCAGAGGGACATCAGACCGTCAAGGCGACCGGCCTCGCGCATCAGGGCCTCGGGAAGCGAGGCGGCGGTCGGATCGAGGCCGAAGAAGGACAGGATCGCCGAACGGCCCGAACGCAGGAGGGAGAACGGACCGGTGTCGCGCTGCGGCTCGCGGTCGACGATCTCGAGGCCGGCGGGAAGGTCGCGCTCCTCCTCCAGCCAGCGACGGACTTCGTCGTCGGCGCCGAGCGCGTCGACGAGGCCGTTGTCGAGACCCTGCCGTCCGGTGAAGACCGAGCCGTCGGCGAGGACGCGCGCCTGCGCGATCGTCAGTCCGCGCCGCTCGGCGACGAGTTCGACGAACCAGTCGTAGGACGAGGCGACGAGGCGGGCGATCATCGCCCTCGCCTCTTCCGAGGTCGGCTGGAAGGGCGAGGGCTCCGCCTTCATCGGCGTCGAGCGCACCGCGTTGACGTCGACGCCGATGCGGTCCAGCAGGCTCGAGGCGTCGACATACTGGAAGATGACGCCGATCGAGCCGACGATGGAGGACTGGTGGGCGACGACGTGGTCGGCCGCGCTCGCGACTATGTAGCCGGCCGAGGCGCCGAGCGTTTCGATCTGGGCGGCGACGGGCTTCACCGCGGCGAGCGCCCGGATGGCCTCGTAGAGGGTCTCGCCGCCCGCCGTCGTCCCGCCCGGCGAGTTCACCGAGATCAGGACGGCGCGCACGCGGTCCTCCTCGGCCAGCGTCTCGATGAGCTCCAGCATCTCGCGGTCCTGCGTGATGAGGCCGCTGATCTCGACGCGGGCGATCGTCTGCGCACCGCCCCCCGAGCCGCCACCGAAGGATAGGAAGGACGAGGCCGCGAGGACGGCGAGGGCCGCGATGCCGAGCGCCGTCAGCCGCCAGAAGCCGAGCTTGGCGCGCAGGCGGCGGCGGTCGATGAGGTCGTGCGGGCCGGGCGCCATCGGGTGTCCCTCGACGTTTGGGGGGAAGGCTCGCAGCGATAGACCCGCCGCCCGTCCTTGCCAAGCGACGAGACGCGGCGGCGGTTACCATTCAAAAACCGTATACGCGCTTATATAACGTGATCCGACGGCGGCCGGCTCGGCCGGGACCGCCGCCGAACGCATGACACGAACCGCTTCCCGACAGGATACGCTTGGCAGATCTGGCCGCCCGCTCTTCGCACGGACGCATCGACGATGTGCCCGCCCGCCCGCCGGAGCGCCGCCCGGGGGACGCGTTCGACCGTGCGCGCCGCCATTCCAGGCGGGTGCGCCTTCTCAAGATCGGGCTGCCCGCCGTCGCCACGGTGATGGTCGTGATCGGGATCGGCGCGGCCTACGTGGCGCGCTCGCTGCCGGGCGAGCTGTCCTTCGCCTCCTCGACGCTGGAGGACGGCCGCCTCGTGATGCAGGATCCGCGCCTGTCGGGCAGCGATTCCAGGGACCGCCCCTATTCGATGACGGCGCGTCGCGCGATCCAGTCCGTCGCGGGTTCGACGAGCGGCGTCGATCTGGAGGGCGTGCGCGCCGACATCGCGGTGGACGACAGCACCAACGCCACGGTGCAGGCCGGAAACGGCTTCTACGACGTCGCCTCCGAGCGCCTGCGCCTGTTCGACGACATCGAGGTGGACACGACGAGCGGCATCGCCATCCGCCTGTCGCAGGCCGAGATCGACCTCGGCCAGCGCAGCATGCAGGGCCAGGGGCCGGTGGTCATCACCACCCCGAACCAGCGACTGGAATCGGGCAGCGTCGTCATCGAGGAGGGCGGCGAGCGGCTTTCCTTCGGCGGCCGCGTCAAGCTCACCCTTCTTCCGAGCGCTTCCGACGACGCGAATGCGGGCGCCAACCCATGAGGCCGATCGTGACCATGCCCTTCCTCGCCCTCGCCGGGGCTCTTCTCGTGGCGACCGCCGGGTCGGCCTCCGCACAGCAGACCTTCGGCGGCCTGCAGATGCAGGGCGACCAGCCGATCGCGATCGAATCCGACCAGCTCGACGTCGACGACCGCGCCGCCCAGGCGACCTTCTCCGGCAACGTCTCGGTCGAGCAGGGCGAGACGCGGATGGAGGCCGACCGGCTGGTGGTCTACTACTCGCAAGGCTCCGGCGGCGCCGAGCCGGCCTCGACCGGCGGCAACATGCCCGGCGGCGGCAACGAGATCCGTCGCATCGAGGCGACCGGCTCGGTGGAGATCACGTCGGCCGACCAGGTGGCGACCGCCAACGAGGCCAATGTCGACATGGCGACGCAGGTCGTCGTCATGACCGGGAACGTCGTGCTCAGCCAGGGGCCGAACGTCGCCACGGGTTGCCGGCTGACGGTACAGATGGAGACGGGCGTCGCCCAGCTCCAGAGCGCGGACTGCCCGGGCGGTTCGGGCGGCGGCGGGCGCGTGCGCATGCTGCTCACGCCGGGCTCGCAGAACTAGGCCGCAGGACATGAGGACGGCACGGATCCCCGACGGCCGGCCGGGGCGCAGAACCGCATGACCCATCATCACGACTCGACGGCGCCCGCTCGCGCGCCTGCCGACCCCGGAACGCCGGGCGCGCGGGAGGGTACGCTCGTCGCGGGCGGCCTGACCAAGACCTTCCGCGGCCGCAAGGTGGTGGACGGGGTCGATGTCGGCGTGCGGCGCGGCGAGGCCGTCGGCCTGCTCGGTCCGAACGGGGCCGGCAAGACCACCTGCTTCTACATGCTGATGGGGCTGGTGCCCGCCGATTCCGGGCGCATCGAGCTCGACGGGCACGACATCACGCGGATGCCGATGTACCGGCGGGCGCGCCTGGGCATCGGCTATCTGCCTCAGGAGGCCTCGATCTTCCGCGGCCTCTCGGTCGAGGACAATATCCGCGCCGTGCTGGAGGTGGTCGAGCCGGACCGGACCAAGCGCCACGAGCAGCTCGACTCCCTCCTCGACGAGTTCCGCATCGCCCATCTGCGGCGCCAGCCCGCCACCGCCCTGTCGGGCGGCGAACGGCGGCGCTGCGAGATCGCCCGTGCGCTTGCCTCGCGCCCGACCTTCATGCTCCTCGACGAGCCCTTCGCCGGCGTCGACCCGATCGCCGTCTCAGACATCCAGGATCTCGTGCGCCATCTGACGGCTCGCGGCATCGGCGTCCTGATCACCGACCACAACGTGCGCGAGACGCTGGGCCTGATCGACCGGGCCTACATCATGCACGCGGGCGCCGTCCTTACCCACGGCACGCCGGAGGCCATCGTCGCCGACGAGGACGTGCGCCGCATCTATCTCGGAGAGCGCTTCAGCTTCTGAGGAAGGCGGCGGGCGCCTTGACAGAGCGCGCCCGCCCGTCGCTTCATGCGCCGGTCCGGCATGGGGCCGGCCCGGTCGGCGCGCGGCCGTTTTCGCACGCGTGAGGCGAGGCCGGACCGATGGGCGTCTCGATGCGGATGGAGGTCCGGCAGGCCCAGTCCCTGGCGCTGACGCCCCAGCTTCTCCAGTCCATCCGCCTCCTCCAGTTCGACCGGCACGACCTCGCCGACTTCCTGCGTCGGGAGGCCGAGCGCAATCCTCTCCTGCGCGTGGACGACCGGCCCGGGACGCCCCGGGCCATGCGATCCGGCGGCCCGTCGCAGACCGGCTCGCGGGCGCTCGACGCCGCCGGCCTGCCTCCCCTCTCGCTCGCGGCCCATGCGCTGCTGGAGATCGCGGACATCTTTCCCGCCTGCGCCGAACGGCGGATCGCCGAGGCGCTCGCGGCCGATCTCGACGAAGCGGGCTATCTGCGCATCGACCCTGGGGAGGCCGCGACGCGGCTCGACCTCCCCCGCCAGGCCGTCGAGGCGATCCTGGCGCGACTGAGGCAGGAGGCGGAACCGGCCGGGCTCTTCGCCGGCGATCTCGCGCAGTGCCTGTCGCTCCAGCTCCAGCGCCGCGGGCCCCTCGACGCGGGCGCCGCGGCCGTCCTCGCTAGGCTCGACCTCGTCGCCCGCCGCGACCTCCCCGCCCTTTCGCGTCTCAGCGGACGGAGCGCGGCGGGCGCGGCCGATCTCGTCGCGCTCCTGCGCAGTCTCGACCCCAAGCCCGGCCGCAGCTTCGGGTGGTCGGGACCATCGACCGTCGAGCCGGAGGTGGTCGTCGAGGAACGGTCGCAGGGCGGCTGGCGCATCCGGCTGGACGCGCGGGCCCTGCCGCGCGTGGCCCTCGACGCCGACACGACGCGGGACATCCTGAAGGGCTGCCGCGACGAGGACGAGCGCGCCTTCGTGGAGGAGTGCCGGTCGCAGGCCCTGTCGATCGTGCGTGCGCTCGACCGACGGGCCAGCTCCATCCTGAAGGTCTCCACCCACATCCTGCGCCGGCAGCAGGCGTTCCTGGCCGATGGACCCCGGCACCTGCGTCCCATGACGCTCGCGGGCGTCGCCAAGGCCGTCGACCTTCACGAATCCACCGTCAGCCGGATCGTGGCGGGCAAGTACGTGGCGACGCCGCGCGGCACGTACGAGCTGAAATTCTTCTTTTCCGCCGCTCTCGCCTCCTCAACCGATAGCGAGGCGCATTCGGCGAGCGGCGTGCGCGAGCGCATCCGCCTGATGGTCGCGGCCGAACGGCCCGGCACCGTCCTGTCCGACGAGGAGATCGCGTCGCGGCTTCGGGCCGAGGGCGTCGAGCTCGCGCGGCGCACCGTCGCCAAGTATCGCGAGGCGCTCGGCATCGCCTCCTCGGCGCAGCGGCGGCGGGAGATGGGCCTGCGCCGCCTCGCCTCCTGATCGCGACGGCTCGCCGACGGTCGGTCCATGCCTTCGAATAGCCTCGCGACGCGCTAGATTCGTCGGACCGCGCCGCACGACCGCAGACGGGACGGGCGTCGCGATGCTGAAAGAAGGAAGCCTTGCATGTCACTTCGCGTCTCAGGTCGCCACATGGATGTCGGCGAAGCGTTCCGGACCCGGATCGAGGAGCGCCTGAACGAGCAGGTCGCCAAGTATTTCGACGGCAACTTCTCCGGGACGGTGGTCCTGTCGAAGGAGTCGAGCCGCTTCTCCACCGACTGCACCCTGCATCTGGACACCGGCGTCGTGTTCCAGGCGGCCGGCATGGCCCACGACCCGGAAGCCTCCTTCGCCGAGGCTGCCGAGCGCATCGAGAAGCGCCTGCGCCGCTACAAGCGCCGCCTGAAGGACCACAAGGCCAACGGCGCGGCGACGCGCGAGGTCGCCTACACGGTGATGGAGGCGATCCCCGACGAGGCCGACGAGGTGCCCGAGGACTATGCGCCCGCGATCGTCGCCGAGACCACGCTGTCGGTCGGGACCTTCTCGGTCGCCGGCGCCGTCATGGAGCTCGACCGCCGCGACAGCCCGGTCGTCGTCTTCAAGAACGCCGGCTCGGGCGCGATCAACATCGTGTACCGCCGCGCCGACGGGAATTTCGGCTGGGTCGACCCGTCCTCCTTGCACGACAAGGGCTGAGGCAGTATGCGCGACGCCGCCGGGTCTCGCCTTCCGCGGGTCCCGGCGGTGCGCGTTCCGCGACCCGCTTCGCTCCGGGCGCCCGCAGGGGCGGCCTGCAGGCGGGCTCCGTCGATGGCCGGGTCCGGCCGGCGGGGCGGGCCCGGGCGGTCGGGCGCGACACCGCATTGTGAGAACGGTCGTCCAGGCGTGCGGCCCAGGGACGGGAACCGCTGCCGCGAGAGCGGCAGACGAGGCGGGCGACGGCGATGGAACTCGAAGGGCTGATCGGTGAGGAGGGCATCATGCCCTTTCTGCAGGCCGGCTCGAAGAAGCACGTGCTCCAGGAGATGTCGGCGCGCGCCGCGCAGCTGGCGGGCCTGAAGGAGCGCGACGTCTTCGAGACGGTGATGGAGCGCGAGAAGCTGGGCTCGACCAGCGTCGGCAACGGCATCGCCATTCCGCACGGCAAGCTGCCCGGCCTCAGCGGCGTCGTCGGCGTGCTGGCGCGCCTCGCCAAGCCCGTCGCGTTCGAGGCGGGCGAGGACGAGCCCGTCGATCTCGTCTTTCTGCTTCTCGCTCCGGCCGGGTCGGGCGCGGACCATCTGAAGGCGCTGTCGCGGGTCGCACGGCTTCTGCGCAGCCGCCCCACGGTCGAGGCGCTTCGCCGCTCGCCGGACGCGGCGACCATGCTCTTCCACATCCAGAACCCGGCCCCCACCGCCTGAGCCGGCGGCTCGAAACGAACGGAGCCCGCGGGATCGCTCCCGCAGGCTCCGGTCGAGACGCGTCGTGCGGGCGCGTCGGCCCGTTGCGGCGTCAGTGGATGCTGACCGTGGTCAGCTCGTTCTGCGAGGCGCTCGCCAGGATGGAGGAGCGGTCGTCGGAGACCGCCAGCGGTGTGCCGTCGGCGGAGAACAGCGCCCAGAGCTTGAGCCCCGGCTGGATCGACTGCGCGGCCGGGAACTTCTCGCGGATGTCATCGGAGGACATGCGGCGCAGATAGGCCACGTGCCCTTCTCCGAGCGCGGCGAAATCGGTCTTCGACAGGCGTGTGTTGTGAGTGTCCATCATGATCGGCTCCTTTCGCGAGCTTGAGCCTCGAGCCGGACCGTCAGGAGACGGCGATCTCGATCCTCTTGGCCGCGCGCTCCACCTTCGGCCTTGCCAGTTCGATCGACAGGAGCCCGTTCCTCAGCTCCGCCCCCAGGACCCGCATGCCGTCCGCGAAGAGGAAGCTCTTCTGGAACTGGCGGCTGGCGATCCCGCGATGGAGAAAGTCCCGTTCCCGCTGCTCGACCTGAACGCCCCGTATCGTCAGCTGGTTCTCCTCGGTCACGATCTCGAGCTCGTCCGGCGAGAAACCGGCGACGGCCAGCGTGATCCGGATCACCGGTTCGCCGTCCCGTCCCTCGGCCGTGCCGGAGGAGACACGCTCGATGTTGTAAGGAGGATACCCATCCCCGCCTTTCCCGATCCTTTCCAGCGTGCGCTCGATCGAATCGAACCCGAGAAGAAGCGGGTGTGAGAAAGGCGTGGTCCTGCTCGTCACGCGACAAGTCCTTGGTTCAAGCGACTTTTCAGTCCGGAGGCCCTATAAGGCACCGCCGGTGCGGTTCTGTCTGGATATGGCGCTGGACCGCGGCCTCTTCAATGATCGCGCGAACGATCCTGGACGGCCGCGATCAGCTTGCGGCGCCCGGCGCGAAGGCGAGCGCGACGCCGTTGATGCAGTGGCGCTTGCCGGTCGGCTGCGGTCCGTCGTCGAAGATGTGCCCCAGATGCCCGCCGCAGCGCGCGCAATGCACCTCGGTGCGCGGGTAGACGAGGTGGTAGTCCACCTTGGTGCCGATCCGGCTTTCGGCGATCGGCTGCCAGAAGCTCGGCCAGCCGGTGCGCGAATCGTATTTGGCGGCCGAGGAATAGAGATCGTTGCCGCATCCGGCGCAGGAGAAGACGCCTTGCCGCTTCTCCTCGTTCAAGGGGCTCGTATAGGGCCGCTCGGTCGCCTCCTGGCGCAGCACCGCGAAGGCCTCCGCCGAGAGGCGCTCGCGCCATTGGTCCTCGCTCATGGAGACCGGAAAGGTCTCCTGCGCCTGGGCCGCCTCGCCGAAGAGCCTCAAGCGGGTCGACAGGGCGGCAGCCCCGAGAAAGGCCGCTCCCGACAGAAGAAAGTCACGCCGTCGCATCGGATCCGCTCCTTGGCCCGCCCGAGAAGGCCCATGCCCCGTCCGGTTCAAATGGAAACGGGGCACGAGCCTGTCCATCAACGAAGGCAGAAGACGACGGATCGGTGTCGCTTTGCCGCACCGTCGCCCCGCAGGCGGATCACATCGTCGGCATCAGCACGCCGTCGATGACGTGCACGACGCCGTTCGACTGAAGGACGTCGGCCTGACTGACGGTCGCCGCGTTGCCGCTCTCGTCCGTGATCGTCACCGTGCCGCCCGACACGCCGACGGTCAGGGGACTGCCTTCGACGGTGGTGAGCGTCGCCCCGTCGGTCAGCTGGGACGCGGTCAGCGCGCCCGGCACGACGTGATAGGTGAGGATCGCGGTGAGCTGCTCGCGGTTGGCCGGCTCCAGGAGCGTTTCGACCGTGCCGGCCGGCAGAGCCTCGAAGGCGGCGTTGTCCGGTGCGAAGACCGTGAAGGGGCCCGGGCCCGCGAGAGTCTCCACCAGACCGGCGGCCTGGACGGCGGCGACGAGGGTGGAGAGGTTCGGCGCGTTCGGCGCGTTCTCCGCGATGGTGCGGTTGGAGAACATCGCCGCCCCGCCGACCTCGACGGAGGTGGCACTCGCCTCGGCGGCCATGCCGCCGGAGGCCATCGAATTCGTTTCGGCGCCGTTCGACTGGACGGTCGTTGCGTCGGTCTCCGACTCGGTCGCGGTCGGGCTGCTCTGCTGGGCCAGCGCGGCGCCCGAGACGCCGAGCGAAAGCAGCGCGGCAAGGGCGATCGTGCGGAAAGGCTGCGCGGTCATGGTGTATCTCCCGTTGTTCGTCCGCCAGGCGGCGGTTCGGCAGGAGATACGCACCCTCAACGAGGAAGATGCGCGGGGACGAGCACGGTCCGTCGCCCGTGCCCCCTTCAATCCTCCACGCGCCCACGCATCCGCTTGATGCCCGCGCGTCCCTTCTTGGCCTGCAGGCGCCGCTCGATCGCGCCCTTGGAGGGCCTCGTCTTCTTGCGCGGCGGCGGCGGCGGGACCAGCGCTTCGCGCACCAGCGCCGCGAGCCGTTCGCGGGCGTCCTCGCGGTTGCGCTCCTGAGTGCGGAAGCGCGAGGCCTCGATCAGGACGTCGCCGGCCTTGGTGCCGCGCTGGCCGGCCAGCCGCATCAGGCGCTCCTTCACATCCTCGTCCAGCGCCTGCGAGCGCGCCGCGAGGAACCGAAGCTGGACGGCGGTCGACACCTTGTTGACGTTCTGTCCGCCGGGACCGGAGGCGCGCACGAAGGTCTCCTCCAGATCGTCTTCGGGAATCGTCACGCGCCGCGTCACGAAAAGGCCCGCGGGTCGGCCCGCCTCCTGGTTCAAATCCTCGGTCCCATCACTGCTCGGTCAGGCGGGCGGTCTCGAACGCCGGCGTCCGCCCCGTCGAGATCGCCATCCGCTTCCTGACATAGAGCCGGCGGCCCCGGAATGTGTCGATTGTCGGAACGTGGGGCATCCACGGCATGAAGAAGCCCCGGCCGGAAGGTCCGACCGGGGCTCGACGTCGCTCGAACCGGCGAGCGCTCGACTATTCGGCGGCCATCGGCAGCTGGGGGGCTGCGGCGCGCACCGCGTCGTCGACATGGGTCTCGAACTTCTCGAAATTGGCCCGGAACATGCCGGCGAGCTTCCTCGCCTGGGCGTCGTAGGCCGCGCCGTCGGCCCAGGTCGAGCGCGGGTCGAGGATCGCGGAATCGACGCCCGGCACCGCGACGGGCACCTGGAAGCCGAAATGCGGGTCGGTGCGGAACTCGGCGTCCTTGAGCGAGCCGTCGAGCGCGGCCGCGAGCAGCGCGCGCGTCGCCTTGATCGGCATGCGGCTGCCCGTGCCGTAGGCCCCGCCCGTCCAGCCGGTCGAGACCAGCCAGCAGTCGACGCCGTGGCGCGCGATGAGATCCTTCAGGAGGTTGCCGTACTCGGAGGGGTGGCGCGGCATGAAGGGGGCGCCGAAGCAGGTGGAGAAGGTCGCCTCCGGCTCGGTGACGCCCTTCTCCGTTCCCGCGACCTTGGCCGTATAGCCCGAGAGGAAGTGGTACATCGCCTCGGCCGCCGTCAGCTTGGCGATCGGGGGCATGACGCCGAAGGCGTCCGCCGTCAGCATCACGATGTTCCGCGGCTGGCCGGCGCGGCCGGTCTCGGAAGCGTTCGGGATGAAGTGCAGCGGATAGGCCGCGCGGGTGTTCTCGGTCAGCGACCCGTCGTCGAAGTCGGGCACGCGGCCGGCGTCGAGGACGACGTTCTCGAGGACCGTGCCGAAGCGTCGGGTGGTCGCGAAGATCTCCGGCTCAGATTCCGCCGAGAGACGGATCGTCTTGGCGTAGCAGCCGCCCTCGAAGTTGAAGACGCCGTCCTCGCCCCAGCCGTGCTCGTCGTCGCCGAGAAGCGTGCGGCTCGGATCGGCCGAGAGCGTGGTCTTGCCCGTTCCCGACAGGCCGAAGAAGACCGCGACATCGCCCGCGTCCCCGACATTGGCCGAGCAGTGCATGGGCATGACGCCGTTCTCGGGCAGGCGGTAGTTGAGGACGGTGAAGACGCTCTTCTTCATCTCGCCGGCATAGGAGGTGCCGCCGATGAGGATGGTGTTGCCGGTGAAGTCGCAGGCGATGACCGTCTCGGAGCGGCAGCCGTGGCGCTCGGGATCGGCCCGGAAGGACGGCAGGTCGATGATCGTCAGCTCGGGCACGAAGCTCGTCAGCGCCTCGCGCGCCGGACGGATCAGGAGGTTCTGGATGAACAGCGAGTGCCAGGCGTATTCGGTGACGACGCGCACCTTGATCGAGTTCGCAGGGTCCGCGCCGCCGATCAGGTCCTGCACGAAGAGGTCGCGGCCCTTGGCGTGCTCGCGGAAATCGCTCGCGAGACGCTCGTAGGCGTCTTTCTCCAGCGGTTTGTTGTTGTCCCACCAGATGCGCGGATCGGTGTTCTCGTCGCGCAGGACGAACTTGTCCTTCGGCGAGCGGCCGGTGTGCTGGCCGGTCGTCGCCACGAAGGCGCCGTGGGCGGTCAGGCGCCCCTCGCCCCGACGGATCGCCGTCTCGACGAGCTCTGCGGCCGAGAGGTTCCAGCGCACCGAGGACAGGCCCGAGAGGCCCGTGGTCTCGATCCCGGCGGCCGGGTTGCGGGTCCCGATTTCTTCCATGCGAGGCGGCTCCCAATCGCGAAGTCACGTCAAGTGACGAGCGCAGGCCAATACGGGGCGCATGGCCAAAGAGCAAGCCGCTTCGACGCCTCTACTTGCCTTCCTACAGTATTTCAATCGTTTTAAAAAGCAGAGACCCAACTCTAATCGTTTGATCCTTCGAATGCACGCCCTTCGGCGCGAGGGCACCAAACCGGAGCTGGCTCGTTATAGGGTCTCTTCGCGTCTCGCGGCGCGGAGCGGGAACGAGAACAAGGGCCTCACCATGACCGAGACTTCATCCGAGACATTCTGGGACCGCATCGGCGACTTCGACACCTGCATGGTGGTGACGCGCGACGGCCAGAGGCTGCGCGCGCGCCCGATGGCGCCGAAGGTCTCCTCGGGGCGCGACGAGATTCTCTTCGTCACCGAGCGCGCCTCGCACAAGGTCGAGGAGATCGAGCGCGATCCGCAGGTCTCCTGCTCCTTCACCAAGCATGGCGAGTATCTGGCGGTCTCGGGAACGGCCCGCATCTCGACCGACCGCGCGCTGATCGACGATGCCTGGGACGCCGAGGTGGAAGCCTGGATGCCCAACGGCAAGGACGACCCGAACGTCGCGGTGCTCGCGGTCAAGCCCGACTTCGCGGAGGTCTGGGACGTGACGACCAGCCGAGTGAAGTACGCCTACGAGCTGGCCAAGGCCTATCTGGGCGATCAGGACCGCCCGAAGGCCGGAACGCACGAGACGATTCGGCCCTGAGGAACCGCATGGAAATCGGGTCGGGGCGCTCGCCGAGCGCCCTGATTCCACGGCAGGAATTTGCTTTTTTGCTCAAATCGCCACATTTGAGGGGTCTGGGACAGCGACAAGGGCCGAAAGGTCCGACGGACGGAACGAAGAGAGAAGCCGCCTCATGGCCACCATCGCCCTGGTCGACGACGACCGGAACATTCTCGCCTCGGTGTCGATCGCGCTCGAGAACGAGGGATACCGGGTCGAAACCTACACCGATGGCGCCTCCGCTCTCGAGGGCCTGTCCAACCGGCCGCCGCATCTGGCGATCTTCGACATCAAGATGCCGCGGATGGACGGGATGGAGCTGCTGCGCCGGCTGCGCCAGAAGTCCGACCTGCCGGTGATCTTCCTCACCTCCAAGGACGAGGAGATCGACGAGCTGTTCGGGCTCAAGATGGGCGCCGACGACTATATCCGCAAACCCTTCTCCCAGCGGCTCCTCGTGGAGCGCGTGCGGGCCATCCTGCGGCGCGGCGCGGCGCGCGAGGGCGCGGCCAAGCCCGGCGCCGTCGCCGAATCCTCGCTGGAGCGCGGCCAGCTCGTGATGGACCAGGAGCGGCACACCTGCACCTGGATCGGCGTTCCGGTGACCCTCACCGTCACGGAGTTCCTGATCCTGCATGCCCTCGCCCAGCGCCCCGGCGTGGTGAAGAGCCGCGACGCGCTGATGGACGCGGCCTATGACGAGCAGGTCTATGTCGACGACCGCACGATCGACAGCCACATCAAGCGCCTGCGCAAGAAGTTCAAGGCGATCGACGACGACTTCGACATGATCGAGACCCTCTACGGCGTCGGCTACCGGTTCCGCGAGGTCTGAGGCCGGCGGGGCGAAGCGTTCGCCCGGAGCCGGGCGCGGGCAGGCCACGCGTCCATCGAGCAGGGAAGGCGCCGCTTGGTTTCCACGAGCGACATCGACGACGGACGGACGGACGCCGCCCGCGCGCGCAAGGCGCGCCGCCCCTGGCGGCGGCCGACCTTCGTGCGCCGCTCGCTCTTCCGCCTGCGCTGGCTGCTCGGCCACTCGATCCTGTCCTCGCTCACCCGGCGGATCGTCTTCCTCAACCTCGTCGCGCTGATCGTCCTCGTCACCGGCATCCTCTACCTCAACCAGTTCCGCCAGGGGCTGATCGAGGCGCGGATGGAGAGCCTCCTGACGCAGGGCCAGATCATCGCGAGCGCCATAGCGTCCTCGGCGACGGTCGAGACCAACTCGATCACGCTCGATCCCGAGCGGCTGCTGGAACTCCAGGCCGGCGCGACCCTGCAGCCGGGCTCGGACTTCATCGACAATCTCGACTTCCCGATCAATCCGGAGCAGGCGGGCGAGCTCCTGCGCCAGCTCATCTCCCCCACGCGCACCCGCGCCCGGATCTACGACCGCGACGCCAACCTCATCCTCGACACGCGCCACCTCTCCTACTCGCGGGGCCAGGTGCTGCGCTACGATCTGCCGCCGATCGCGGAGGAGAGCGGCAATTTCCTGGAGGACCTGAGCGACCGGTTCTGGCGCTTCTTCCGCTCCTCCGCCTTCCCGGTCTACCGCGAGACGCCCGGCGGCTCGGGCACCGCCTTTCCCGAGGTGATGACGGCGCTGACGGGCTCGCGCTCGGCGCACCAGAGCGTCACCGAGAGCGGCGACCTCGTCGTCTCCGTCGCCATCCCGATCCAGCGCTTTCGCGCCGTCCTCGGCGTCCTCCTCCTGTCGACGCAGGGCGGCGACATCGACCAGATCGTCCACGACGAGCGCATGGCGATCGTGCGCGTCTTCGCCGTCGCCGCCCTCGTCACCATCGTCCTGTCGATCCTCCTCGCCTCGACCATCGCGACGCCGCTCCGCCGCCTGTCGGCCGCTGCCATCCGCGTGCGGCGCTCTGTCAACGCGCGCGAGGAGATCCCCGACTTCGGCGACCGGACCGACGAGGTCGGCAACCTCGCCTCGGCGCTGCGCGGCATGACCAACGCGCTCTACGCGCGCATGGACGCCATCGAGAGCTTCGCGGCCGACGTCAGCCACGAGTTGAAGAACCCGCTGACCTCGCTGCGCTCGGCCGTCGAGACGCTGCCGCTGGCGCGCAACGAGGATTCGCGTCAGCGCCTCCTCGGCATCATCCAGCACGACGTGAAGCGGCTCGACCGGCTGATCACCGACATCTCGGACGCCTCGCGCCTCGACGCCGAACTCGCCCGCGAGGCGTCGGTGAACGTCGACATCGCGCGCCTGCTCTCCTCCGTCGTGGAGGGCGCGCGGGCCCATTCGCGCGAAGGACGCACGCTGACGATCGACCTGAAGATCGAGCCGCCCGCGCAGGGCGCGCCGCGCTCCACCGTCGTCGCCGGCCACGATCTGCGGCTCAGCCAGGTCTTCACCAATCTCATCGAGAACGCCCGCTCCTTCGTGCCCGAGGAGAACGGCCACATCGTCCTGCGCTGCAAGCGCCTCGCCCGGCGCGTCGTCGTCACCATCGAGGACAATGGTCCGGGCATCCAGGCCGAGGACATCGAGCGCATCTTCGAGCGCTTCTATACCGACCGGCCCTCGGGCGAGGCCTTCGGTCAGAACTCCGGTCTCGGACTGTCGATCTCGCGCCAGATCATCGAGGCGCATGGCGGCACCATCACCGCCGAGAACGTCTTCGACAAGGGCACGCCCCGCCGCATCCGGGGCGCCCGCTTCACCGTCTCGCTGCCGGCAGAGGCGTGACCGGCGCGGCCTCGAACATCCATGCCGGCCTCGTGAGGGTCGGGACGGCGGGGGTGCTCGTCCTCGGCCCGGCCCGCAGCGGCAAATCCTCGCTGGCGGTCAGCCTGCTTCGCGCGGCGGCACGCGAGGGGCTCGAGGCCGCTCTCGTGGCCGACGACCGCGTCGTCCTGGAGCGCCGGGACTGTCGCCTCGTCGGCCGCGCGCCGGAGACGATCGCGGGGCTGATCGAGCTGTCGGGCATCGGCATCCTGCGCGTTCCGGCGATCGCCGAGGCGGAGATCGCGCTCGTCGCGGAACTCGTGCACGAGGCCGAGCGCCTGCCGGAGCGGTCCACCGTCGAACTCGCCGGCGTAGCCCTTCCCCGGCTCGTCCTGCCGGCGCGGCAGGCTCCCTTCGCCGCCGACCTTCTCCTGACGGTTCTCGGCCCGGGCGTGGACGCTCTTCTCGATCGATGACGAAATCGCGCCAGAAGCGGTTGGCAAGCGCGCTTTTTGGCGCTTTTCTAAAGACCGTGGCGGAGGGGTGCTTGTCTCGGTGCCCGGCGGACGGCATGAGTCGTCCCGCAAGATTGTCTCGGAGCGTGTGACCTTATGATCGGCCTCGTGCTCGTCACCCATGGCCAGCTGGCGCGCGAGTTCAAGGCGGCGGTGGAGCACGTCGTGGGGCCCCAGGAGGCCTTCGAGACGGTCTCGATCGGGCCGGACGACGACATGGGCGCCCGGCGCGACGAGATCGTCGCGGCCGTCGAAAGCTCCTCGCGCGGGGCGGGCGTCATCATCCTGACCGACATGTTCGGGGGAACACCCTCCAATCTCGCGATCTCGGTGATGGAAGGGCGGGAGGTCGACGTCGTCGCCGGCGTCAACCTGCCGATGCTCATCAAGCTCGCTTCGGTCCGCGCCGACAAGCCGATGGCCGAGGCCCTCGCCCAGGCGCAGGAGGCGGGTCGCAAGTACATCACCGTCGCCAGCCGCGTCCTGAGCGGGAAATAGGCGCAATGGCCGACCTCGCCCCTGTCGGGCCGAACGGGCCGGGATCGACGGAGACCGGGCAGGGTCCGGGAGCACCGCTGGAGCGCGTCCTCACCATCCGCAACCGGCGCGGCCTGCACGCCCGCGCGTCGGCCCGCTTCGTCCAGACCGCCGAGCGGTTCGACGCGACGCTGACGATCCGCCGCGATGGGCTGGAGGTGGGCGGTCAGTCGATCATGGGCCTGATGATGCTCGCCGCCGGCCAGGGTTCGACCATCCACGTCTCGGCCGAGGGCCGCGAGGCGCAGGCGGCGCTCCAGGCCATCGCCGAACTCGTGGAGGACGGCTTCGGCGAGGAGTGCTGAGAGGGCTCGCCGGCCGCCGACGGGGCCGGAGGGACGGTCATGCGCATGCCGCCCGAGGGAGACGGGCGGAGGGGAGGACGACCATGAATCTCTATTCCAGGCTCAAGGCCCGGGAGGCCGAGGGCCGCCCGGTGCGCGTCGGGCTCGTCGGTGCCGGCAAGTTCGGCTCGATGTTTCTGGCGCAGGTCCGCACCACGCCCGGAATGCACCTCCTCGGCATCGCCGACCTGTCGGCCGAACGCGCACGAAACGCCCTTTCGAACACGGGCTGGGATGCCGGCGCCGTCGTGGGCTCGGCCGGCGAGGCCATCCGAACCGGCGGCGTCTGGGTCACGCAGGACGCGCAGGCGCTGATGGAGACCGGCGGGCTCGACGTCGTCGTCGAGGCGACCGGCAATCCGGCCGCCGGCATCGCGCACGCGCTGGCGGCCGCCGAGAACGGCCGCCATATCGTGATGGTCAACGTCGAGGCGGACGTTCTGGCCGGAGCCTATCTGGCGCGCGTCTTCGCGAAAGCCGGCCTCGTCTACTCCATGGCCTATGGCGACCAGCCGGCCCTCGTCTGCGAGATGATCGACTGGGCCCGCACCTGCGGCCTGACGGTCGTCGCGGCCGGCAAGGGGACGCGCTACCGGCCCGAATTCGTGGCCTCCACCCCGGCGACGGTCTGGGAGCATTACGGCCTGTCGCCGGAGGCGGCCGAGGCCGGCGGCATGAACCCGCAGATGTTCAACTCCTTCCTCGACGGCACCAAGTCGGCGCTCGAGATGGCGGCGATCTCCAACGCCTCCGGTCTTCTCGCGCCGAAGGATGGTCTCGCTTTCCCGCCCTGCGGCGTCCACGATCTGGCGAACGTCCTGAAGCCGCGCGCCGCCGGAGGGTGCCTGGAGGAGAGCGGCATGGTGGAGGTCGTCTCCAGCCAGGAGCGCGACGGACGGGAGGTCTTCGGCGACCTGCGCTGGGGGGTCTACGTCACCTTCGAGGCGGCCGAGACGTCGGGCCGCGGCGCCGACTACGTCCGCCGCTGCTTCAGCGAATACCAGGTCTCGCACGACCGCAGCGGCCGCTACGCCGCGCTCTGGCGGCCCTCCCACCTGATCGGGCTCGAACTCGGCATCAGCGTGGCGAGCGTCGCCCTGCGCGGCGAGCCGACGGGCTCGACCGCCGGCTTCTCCTCCGACGTCGTCGCGGTCGCCAAGAAGGATCTTTCCCCCGGCGAGACGCTCGACGGCGAGGGCGGCTACACGGTCTGGGGCCGTCTCGCCCGCGCCACGGACTCGCTCGCGGCCCGTTCCCTGCCCATCGGCCTCGCCCACGGACTGAAGCTGAGTCGGCCCGTGGCCGCGGGCGCCGTCGTCGCCTGGGACGACGTCGCGGCCGTCGACAGCCAGACGGTCCGCGTGCGGCGCGAGATGGAGGCGATGTTCGCCTGACCGAAGGCGCGTCCTCGGTCAGACGCGCTCCGAAAGCTTAAGGCCTTCGCAATCGTTTGAACCGATGATCCTCTCGATTTCGTGACTGCGGTGGCGGCCGAGCGCTGAGGGCCGGGCGGACGGAGGACGAGCGGGTGGCGGTCCAGATGCGCAAGGGGCTCCGAGCCGACAGAGACACCGCCGGCCTCGCATCCACGGGCGCGCCCCGCCTCCTGAGCCGTTTCGCCGCCGACCGCTCGGGCGGCGTCGCCGTCATGGCCGGGCTCCTCATGCCGGTGATGATCGGCATGGCGGCGCTGGCGACCGAGTACGGCTCGGCCCTGAACACCCAGACGGAACACCAACGCGTCAGCGACCTTGCCTCCTATGCCGGGGCCGTCGCCTATGGCGCGACGAGGAGCGAGCCTGCGATGCGCGCCAGCGCGCGCCGCGTCGCCGCCCTCCACGGGATCGCGCCCGCCGACGTTTCGGTCGAACTGACCGATTCGCCCCGAACGCCCGGCATGCGCGCCGTCCAAGCCAGGATCGCGACCCCCCGTCCGCTGCTTCTCGCCGGGCTCCTCGGCGCCGGCGACCTGACGATTGCTGCGAGCGCCCTGACCGAGATCGGAGAAGCCGCGGCCGCGCCGATCGGCTGCGTCATGGCGCTCGACCCGAACGGCACAGGCATCACGCTGAGCGGCGGCACCGCGCTGAACGCGCCCTCCTGTACCGTCGCCTCCAACGCCGCGATCGCCTCGCCCTGCGGCACCAAGATCGTCACCAAGGCGGCGACCTACAATTCGGCCTCCGCGCCGGTCCAGCCGGAGTGGTGCAAGACCATCCAGGACGACAGGGGACAGCCGGCGCCGATCGGCAAGGCGCCGGTGACGGACCCGCTGGCCGGCCATGCGGAGATCGTCGCGGCCACGGGGCGCATCCCCTCCGTCGCGGCCCTCGTCGGCCCCTCCGCGCCCTCGGCGGTGTCGAGTTCGGCGCCGAACGTCGAATTCCCCTCCTGGGAGGGCAATGACGGCGGGGTGCGTGCGGCGCTGAAGAAGCAGGACTGCGACCTCGCCTGGAGGAAGGTCGACGACAAGCTGCAGTGGACGGTCACCTGCAGTCCCGGCCGGACCTCGATCGAGTTCGGCCATCTGAAGATCGGCGGCAGCCAGACGGTGTTCTTCAACGTCGCGGGAAGCGCCTCGACCCGCTACGCCTTCGACAGCATCCAGAGCGAGGGCGGCGGCAACTTCGTCTTCGGGCCCGGAACCTTCAGCGTGCCGGGCGGCGTCTCCATGGGCGGCAGCCGGGCCGAGTTCGGAGCGGGAACGTTCCGGATCGGACGCGGCGCGTGCGGCTACAGCATCTGCGGCGGCAACAACGGGACGATGAACTTCGCCGGCCCCAGCGTCTTCGAACTGTCCCACGGAATCGTCGTCAAGGGCAGCCTGCAGGCCCGGCTCGGCGCGGGACGCGGCAATGTCTTCCGGTCCGGACCCTCGAGCGACGGCCATGCGATCCGCATCGAGAGCGGTTCGCTGATCATCGCCGACGGGCGCCTGGGTCAGGCCGCGCGCTTCGAGACCAAGGGCAAGGTCGTTTCGGACGGGGGGACCTGTCTGGCTCTTCCCGCGGCCGCCGAGCATGATCTGTCCGGCAATGTCGAGATGCGCGGCGCCCTGGAGCTCGGCGCGGGCAACTACACGGTGGACGGTTTCCTGGCGCTCGGCGAGAGCTGGGGCGGCGCGGCCGCCTGCAACGGTCGGCAGACCTCGCTCCTGGCCGAGAACGTCACGATCACCCTCTCCGGCAGGCAGGTGATGACGAGCTGGGCCTGCAACGGCACGGCCTTCTGCGCCGGCGCGGGCTACAAGGACATGGTGCTCACCGCCCCCACCTCCGGTCCGCGCGCGCAGCTCGCCCTCATCGGCCCCGTCGCCCGCGCCGGCGGGGCGGCGATGACGAGCGGCGCGGGCAACGCCACGATGACGGGCGCCTTCTACTTTCCCAAGGGCCCGATCAAGCTCGACGGCGGCGCATCGGTGGCCGGCGCCGCCGCCAACTGCCTGATGATGGTCGGCACGTCGGTGACGATCGCGGGCGGCTCGGCGATCGCCTCGGAGTGCGAGAGCCTGCGGAGCGGCGGCGGATCGGGCAGGGCGATCACGAGGCTCGTCCAGTGAGGCCGGGTCCGCACCCCCTTCGCACGCTCGGCGCGCGCGTCTTGCGCGACCGGCGCGGCGTCGCGGCAGTGGAGTTCGCCATTCTCGCGCCGCTCTTCCTGCTCGTCCTCGGCGCGACGGCGGGGATCGGCCTCGGCGTCGTCTCCAAGATCCGGGCGAACGAAGCCGTTTCGGCGGCCGCGCACGGCGCCCTGATCGCCGGCGACAGCCTGAAGGCCGGGACGGCCGACCAGACCGCCGCAGACCTCGCGACCATCCTGAGGCGCGCATGGACCGTGCCGGACGAGGCGGTGGTGCGGATCGAGTTCAACGGAGCCCGAACCTATCGTTTCGCCGGGCGCGAAGCGGTCGCGGCGGGCGCCACGGCGGCCGTCGACGAATGCCGCTGCCCGACCCGCGCGGACGGCGCGGTTCAATGGGGCGATGCGGTCGGCTGCGGACAGCCCTGTTCCGACGCCGGGATCGCCTCGCGCTATGTCCTCATCGACGTCGCCGTGCCCGCCTCGCCCGTCTTCGCCTCCTTCGTGCCGACGATCGGCAGCGCGCTCCATGTCCAGACGCTCGTCCCGATCCCCTGACCCCGTGGCCCGGCCCTTCGACCGCGCCGTTCTCGCCCGCCTCCTCCGGGACCGCCGCGGCACGGGCGCGGTCGAGTTCGCGCTCGTCGCCGTGCCGCTCGTCGCGCTCCTCCTCGGCTCGGTCGAGGTCGCGCGCGTGCTCTGGACCCAGACGGCGCTGGAGCGCACCGCGATCTCCAGCGCCCGCTGCATCGGCATCCGGGGCGATGCCTGCTCCGCGGAGGGCGTCTACGACGCGGCCGCCGCCGTCGCCTTCGTCACCGCCGAGGCCGCCGGTTGGGGCCTCGCGCTCTCGGCGGCCGACATCGCCGTCACGGACAACGCCTCCTGCGGCGGGCAGCCGGGCCAGTCGGGCGTCACGCTGACCTCCGACAATTTCTCGCCCCTGCCCTTCGTCGCCACGATGATGGGGGCGTCGCAGACCATGAGCGCTTCGGCGTGCTTCCCGACGCAGGCCCCGTCCGCGGGCTGAAGCGAGGCGTTCGCGCATGTCTCGTCGGGGCTGGCCGGCGCGCCCAACCTTGACCGCCGGCCCTTCGGCCGCTATGGCAACGCGCGTGTGCGCTCCTCGTCCCCTGTCGGGACCGTCGGGGCGCGTCTCACGAAAAGAACGACAAGAAGACGGTCCGGGACCCAGCGTCCCGAGAACCGGCACGCGAAGAGGCCAATTTCAATGTTCGCAGTCATCAAGACCGGCGGGAAGCAGTACCGCGTCGCCGCCAACGACGAGTTCACGATCGAGCGCGTTCAGGGCGAGGCGGGCGACACCGTCTCCTTCGCCGAGGTGCTCATGGTCGGCACGTCGATCGGCGCGCCCTTCGTCTCCGGCGCGAGCGTCGCCGCCGAGATCGTCGAGCAGGTCCGCGGTCCGAAGGTCATCTCCTTCAAGAAGCGTCGCCGCCAGAACTCCAAGCGCACGCGCGGCCATCGTCAGGACCTGACGCTGATCCGCATCTCAGAGATTCTGACGGACGGGGCCAAGCCCTCGGGCAAGAAGGCCGAGAAGCCGGCCAAGGCCGAGGACGCCGCGGTGACGGACGCGGCCGCCGAGGACGCGCCGAAGGCCGAGAAGCCCAAGCGCGCGGCCAAGAAGGCCGAGACCGCCGAGGCGCCGGCCGAGGGCACGGCCAAGAAGCCCCGTGCTTCGAAGAAGAAGGCGGAAGGCTCCGACGAGGCCTGAGGCGTTCCGAGAAAACGGGTGGCGGAACCGGCCGCCCGTAGCGATATTCAAATGACGAAAGGCGCCGTGCGGCTCTGACGAGCCCGGCCCTTCCCGAGACAGGAGACTGAACGATGGCACACAAGAAGGCAGGCGGTTCCTCCCGCAACGGCCGCGACTCCGAGTCCAAGCGCCTCGGCGTGAAGAAGTTCGGCGGCGAGGCGGTACGCGCCGGCAACATCCTCATCCGTCAGCGCGGCACGCGCTGGCATCCGGGCAATGGCGTCGGCATCGGCCGCGACCACACCCTGTTCGCGCTGAACGACGGCACCGTGACCTTCCAGAAGAAGTCCGGCAACCGAACCTACGTCGCCGTCATGCCGAAAGCCGAAGCCGCCGAGTGACCCGGTTGCACCTTCGAGCGCCGGCGTCCCACCGACCCGGAGCTCGATAGGGAACCAGACGGTTCCGAGGGGATCGAGATCGAAAGGGGAGATGGGGCGTCACCCATCTCCCCTTTACTCGTTCCTGGAGGGACTGAAGCGATGAGCCTGGAGAGGATCGACGAGGACGAGTGTCTGCGCACCAGGCGCCTCGTCCTCAGACCCGTGCGGATGGCGGACGCCGCGGAGATCGCGGTCCTCGCCAACGACCGGCACATCGCCGAGATGACCTCGCGCATCCCCCATCCCTACGGGCTGGAGGACGCCGAGGACTTCCTCTCCGACCTCGGGGACGAGCGCGTCTTCGCGGTCCGCACCGCCGGGCGCGGCGTGCTTCTCGGCTGCGCCGGGCTCAAGCCTGTGGGGCGGCCCGGGGCGCTCGAGCTCGGCTACTGGCTCGGCCGGGCCCATTGGGGTCAGGGCTTCGCCACCGAGACGGCGCAGGTGCTCCTCGACCATGCCTTCCAGGCGCTGGGCGTCGCCCAGGTCGAGGTGCGCTGCCGCGTCGTCAACGGCGCCTCGCGCCGCGTCATCGGCAAATGCGGCTTCCAGTACGCCGGCACCTCGATGGACGTTTCGCTCGCGGCGGGCCGCGTCGCCTCGGAGACCTACCGGATGGACCGGCGCTCATGGCAATCGCTGAAGAGCTGGGGCGGCAAGTGAAACGCCTCGCGCTCCTCCTCGGCCTCGCAATCCTCGGCTTCGCCGCGCTTCTCGTCTGGAACGCGCGCGAGCCGGCGGCGGGCGATCGGGGCGGGTTCGACCTCTTCGCCTTCTTCGAGGGCACGAGCGTCAGCCGCGGCACGATCACGACGCTGCTGGTCGACCGGGAAGCGTTCACCGCGCGCTTTTTCGGCGAACGACAGGGCGAGGCCTTCCGGCTTGAGGAGCGCTTCGACTTCGAGGACGGCGAGCGGCTCCAGGTCTGGCACCTTCGAACGGTACCGGGCGGCTACGAGGGAACGGTCGAGACCGAGCGGGCGAACGGCTCGATGGCCCCGCCGGTCCCCGTCATCGGCGTGTCCGACGCCGTCGGCGTACGCCTCGCCTATGACGGCGTCGCGCCCGGCGGGGGCATGCCGCTCGGCTTCCGCCATTTAATGCGGATGCAGGGCGACGGGACGGTCGCCAACCACGTGGTCGTGTCGCGTTTCGGTTTGCCGCTCGCGACCTCCTCGGTGGTCTTTGCCAAGGCCACCGCCGCCCTTCCCTCCGCTGAAGCGGAACGATAAGACAACCCCTTCCGAGAAGGCCGAAGACCCATGAAATTCCTCGACAAGGCGAAGGTCTATGTGCGCTCGGGCGACGGCGGGGCCGGCTCGGTCTCGTTCCGGCGCGAAAAGTTCATCGAGTTCGGCGGGCCGGACGGCGGCGACGGCGGACGCGGCGGCGACGTCTTCGTCGAGGCCGTGTCGGGCCTGAACACGCTGATCGACTACCGCTACCAGCAGCATTTCCGGGCCAAGACCGGCATGCACGGCATGGGCCGCAACCGCACCGGCGGCAAGGGCGCCGACGTGACGCTGAAGGTGCCCGTCGGCACGCAGGTCTATGCCGAGGACGGCGAGACGCTGCTCTTCGACCTCACCGAGATCGGCCAGGTGGAGCGCATCGCGGCCGGCGGCAACGGCGGCTTCGGCAACGCCTATTTCCGCTCCTCGGTGAACCAGGCGCCGCGGCGTGCCAATCCGGGCCTGGAAGGCGAGGAGCTGACCATCTGGCTCCAGCTCAAGCTGATCGCCGATGCCGGGCTCGTCGGCCTTCCCAACGCCGGCAAGTCGACCTTCCTGGCGAGCGTCACCGCCGCGCGCCCGAAGATCGCGGACTATCCCTTCACGACGCTCCACCCCAATCTGGGCGTCGCGACCGTCGACACCGAAGAGTTCGTGATCGCGGACATTCCCGGTCTGATCGAGGGCGCCCACGAGGGCGTCGGAATCGGCGACCGCTTCCTCGGCCACGTGGAGCGGACCCGCGTCCTCCTGCACCTCGTCTCGGCCGTGGAGGACGACGTCGCCAAGGCCTACCGCACGGTCCGGCGCGAGCTGGAGCTCTACGAGGGCGGCCTTGCCGAGAAGCCCGAGATCGTCGCCCTCTCGCAGATGGATGTCCTGACGCCGGAGGATCTGGAGGAGAAGATGAAGGCGCTCGAGGCCGAGATCGGCCATTCGCCGATCCCGCTGTCGGCCGTCTCGCGCCAGGGCATTCCCGAGGCCCTGCGGCGCCTCAAGCGCGAGATCAGCCGCGCCACGCTCCCCGACGAGCGGCAGGCGCAGGCGCAGGCCGACGAGGAGCGCTACGGCGGACGTTTGAGCGAGGCGGACTGGCGGGGATGAACGCGCTCGGCTCCCATCGCCGCATCGTCGTCAAGATCGGCTCGGCCCTGCTCGTCGACGCCGAGAGCGGGCTGAGGCGCGACTGGCTCGTCTCGCTCGGCGAGGACGTCGCGCGGCTGACGAAAGAGGGCCGCGAGGTCCTGCTCGTCTCGTCGGGCGCCATCGCGCTCGGCCGCAAGATCCTCAAGCTGCCGATGCGCGCCCTGAAGCTCGAGGAAAGCCAGGCCGCGGCCGCCGTCGGGCAGATCGCGCTCGCTCGTGCCTATGCGGAGGTCATGGGCACGCATGGCATCGTGACGGGGCAGGTGCTCCTGACCCTCGGCGACACCGAGGAGCGGCGGCGCTATCTGAACGCGCGCGCCACCATCGGCACGCTGCTCTCGCTCGGCGCCCTGCCGGTGATCAACGAGAACGACACGGTCGCGACCTCCGAGATCCGTTACGGCGACAACGACCGCCTCGCCGCGCGCGTCGCGACCATGATGTCCGCCGACCTCCTGGTGCTCCTCTCCGACATCGACGGGCTCTACACCGCCCCGCCGGCGAGCGATCCGGACGCGCGCCATATCCCGCACGTGCCCGCGATCACGCCCGAGATCGAGGCGATGGCGGGTGGGGCCGCCTCGACGCTGTCGCGCGGCGGCATGCGCACCAAGATCGACGCGGGCAAGATCGCGACGGCCGCCGGCGCCGCCATGATCATCACCGCCGGCGACCGGATGAACCCGCTTCTCGCGATCGAGCGTGGCGAGCGGATGACGCTGTTCTCGCCGGCCTCCAACCCGGTGACCTCGCGCAAGCGCTGGATCGCCGGGCACCTGAACGCCACCGGTCGCCTGACCGTCGACGCGGGCGCCGTCGCCGCGCTGAAGGCGGGGCGCTCGCTCCTGCCCGCCGGCGTCGCCCATGTGGACGGCGAGTTCGCGCGCGGCGACACGATCCTCGTCCTCGACGGGAAGGGCCGCGAGGTCGCCCGCGGACTCGTCGCCTACGATGCCAGGGACGCCCGCGCCATCGCCGGCCTTCGCACCGGCGCCATCGAGGCGGTGCTCGGCTATCCGCCGCGCGCCGCGATGATCCACCGCGACGACCTCGTCACACGGATGGCGGACGAGACCGAGAAGGACATGGCCTGATGGCGGACGGAACCCGGATGGAAGACGATGTCGCCGGCCTGATGACGGGGATCGGCCGCGCCGCGAAGGCCGCCTCGCGGCGCCTCGCCACCGCCTCGGCGGAGGAGAAGGACGCGGCCCTCCTGGCGATGGCCGAGGCCGTCGAGGCGAAGACCGCCGATATCATCGCGGCCAACGCGGAGGACCTGGCGCGGGCCCGCGACAACGGAATGGCCGCCGCCCAGCTCGATCGTCTGACGCTGAACGAGGCCCGCGTGGCCGGCATCGCCGAGGCCCTGCGCGACATCGCCGCCCTGCCCGACCCGGTCGGCGCGGTCGTCTCCTCCTGGACCCGCCCGAACGGGCTCGAGATCAGCCGCGTGCGCACCCCTCTCGGCGTCGTCGGCGTGATCTACGAGAGCCGTCCGAACGTGACGGCCGACGCCGGCGCCCTGTGCCTGAAAGCCGGCAACGCGGTGATCCTGCGCGGTGGATCGGATTCGCTGCGCTCGTCCGGGGCGATCCACGCGGCGCTGCAGGATGGCCTGCGCGAAGCGGGCCTGCCCGCGCACGCGATCCAGCTCGTGCCGACGCCCGACCGCGCGGCGGTGGGCGAGATGCTGACGGGCCTGTCCGGGGCGATCGACGTCATCGTGCCGCGCGGCGGCAAGAGCCTCGTCGCTCGGGTGCAGAGCGAGGCGCGCGTGCCGGTCTTCGCGCATCTGGAAGGCCTCTGCCATCTCTATGTCGATGCCGCGGCCGATCTGCAGATGGCCGTGGAGATCGCGTTGAACTCTAAGATGCGCCGCACGGGCATCTGCGGCTCGGCCGAGACGCTGCTGGTCGACCGCGCGGTCGCCGCGACGCATCTCGTCCCCATCCTCGACGCGCTGTCACAGGCCAGCTGTGAAATCCGCGGCACCGACGAGGTGCGTTCGCTGTTCCCCGCCGCCAATCGCGCGAGCGAAGAGGATTTCCGCACCGAGTATCTCGACGCGATCATCTCGGTCGCGCTCGTCGACGGCGTCGAGGGTGCCATCGCCCATATCGGCGAGTATTCCTCCGCCCACACCGAGGCGATCGTCACCGACGACGCGGCCGCGGCCGAGCGTTTCCTGTCGGAAATCGAGTCGGCGATCCTCCTCCATAACGCCTCGCCGCAGTTCGCCGACGGCGGCGAGTTCGGCTTCGGCGGCGAGATCGGCATCGCGACGGGTAAGATGCATGCTCGCGGGCCCGTGGGCGTCGAGCAGTTGACGAGCTTCAACTACCGCGTGCGCGGCACCGGCCAGACGCGTCCGTGAGCGCGGGGACCCGGCCGGAGGATCTGCGGCTTCCACCCGCGCCGGCCGGCCTGACCGTCGGCCTCTACGGCGGAACGTTCGATCCGCCCCATGCCGCTCACAAGCTCGTCGCCGAGACGGCGCTGAAGCGCCTCGGTCTCGACCGCCTGTGGTGGATGGTGACGCCGGGCAACCCGCTCAAGGACCACGGCCGCCTGCCGCCGCTGGCGGACCGCATCGGCGCCTCGCGCGCGCTCCTGACGGACCGGCGTATCGTCGTGACCGGCTTCGAGGCCCGTGCGGGCTTCGCTTACACGGCCGACACGCTGCGCTGGGTGCTGGAGCGGCGGCCGGGCGTCAACTTCGTCTGGGTCATGGGCGGCGACAGCCTCGCCGGCTTCCACCACTGGCGCGACTGGCCCGACATCGTGCGCCGCCTGCCGATCGCCGTCGTGGACCGGCCGGGCGCGACGCTCGCCACCCTCTCGGCGCCGATGGCGCGGACCTTCGCACGGCACCGCCTGCCGGAGGAGCGCGCGGCGGCCCTTCCCTTCTCGCCCGCGCCCGCCTGGGTCTATCTCCACGGACCGCGCTCGGCCCTCTCCTCCACCGCGATTCGGTCGGCTTCGGCGACGCCGTCTTGAAACGGCCAAGCCTTTTTGCCACTTTACTGGGAGTTGCGGAGTATTGGCCGCATCGCGAAAAGGTCCGGCAGAAGGAAACGACACACTGCGACCTGCATCTCAACCGGAAGCCGTCGTCGACGCGCCTTCCGAGGCGCCCGCCGGAGACAGTCCGCGCGACGCCATCGAACTCGTCCTTTCGAGCCTGGACGATTCCAAGGCCGAGGACGTCGCCTCGATCGACCTTCAGGGCAAGTCCGCGCTCGCCGATCACATGGTCGTGGCCTCCGGCCGCTCGCACCGTCACGTGGCCGCCGTCGCGGACCATCTCCTGCGCGACCTGAAGGAGAACGGCTTCGGGACCGCCAAGGTCGAGGGCCTGCAGAACGGGGACTGGGTGCTGATCGACACGGGCGACATCATCGTCCACATCTTCCGCCCGGAGGTCCGCGCCTTCTACAACATCGAGAAGATGTGGTCCGTCTCCGAGACCGGCTCGGCGACGCAGGTCCATTGACCGGGCGGACGCATCGGCCCGAAGGCCGGACACGGTCTTCGGAAAGCCCGATGCCGAGGATTGGGGAGACGGCGCGACCGGTCCGCGTCCGCGCGGACGCGCGGCGCGCTCGGCGGTGAGGCTGACCATTGCCGCGGTCGGCCGGCTGAAATCCGGGCCCGAGCGCGACCTGACGTACCGCTATCTCGACCGTCTCGCTAAATCCGGCGCCGCCGTCGCGCTCGAATGGGGCGGCGTGACGGAACTGCCGGAGGCGCGTTCCGCGAACCCGGCCGAGCGCAAGCGCGACGAGGCCGCTCGGCTGTCTGCCGCCCTCCCAGACAAAGCTGCCCTGATCGTTCTCGACGAGACCGGCCGCAGCGAGACATCCGAAGCCTTCGCCGCGCGTCTCGGAGCCTGGCGGGACGAGGGCGTTCGCGAGACGGCCTTCGTCATCGGCGGCCCGGACGGGCTCGACCCGGACATCCGCGCTGCAGCGCGGGCGGTCCTGGCCCTCGGCGCCATGACCTGGCCGCACCAGATCGTGCGCCTGCTCCTCGCCGAACAACTCTACCGCGCTTCGACCATTCTGTCGGGCCATCCCTACCACCGCAGCTGAATGGTCCGAGGCCACCGGCGCCACAGGCTCGCGCAGGGGTGAAGGCGAATCATGACCGACGCCCGTTGAAGCGTCGGTCGCGGCACCGATCTTGACCGGACTTCGGCGCGGACCGGCCTTCGGCGCGCCGCATCCGGGCGCGAGACTGGACCCGCGGCGCTCAAGGTGCCCGAAGGTCCGCAAAGGGGAAAGCGAGACATGCCGGGAATGGCGGCGCGCATCGGAGGACGGCAAGGCCGGGCGACCCCCCGCTTGTCCACCGCGCTCGCCGTCGCCCTCGCCCTGCCCTTCGGGTCCGCGGGGGCGCAGGACATGCCGGCCCGCGACATCCGCATGGCCTCCGTCGAGATCGGGACGATCGAGCGCGAGCGCGAAAAGGCCCGCGCTGAGCTGGAGGCGCTCGGCGCGCAGATCGTGACGGCGGAGGAGACCACGCGCGCGCTCGACGCCGAGATCGAGGCGATCGCCAAGGACCGCGAGACGATTCGCGCGGCGATGATCGAAGCGGCCGAGGCGCAGCGGCGCGCCGCCGCCGAGATCGCTGCCAGCGAGGAGGAGATCGCCCAGCTGCGCCTGCGCGAAGGCGAGCTCTCGACATCCCTCCACGCCCGCCGCGGCACGCTCGCCGAAGTGCTGGGGGCGCTGGAGCGCATGGGCCGGCGCCCCCCGCCGGCGATCCTCGTCCATCCCGACGACGCGCTCGGCTCGGTGCGCAGCGCGATCCTGCTCGGCTCCGTGGTGCCGACCATCCGGCACGAGACCGATGCGCTGCGGCGCGATCTCGATCAACTGGCAGCGCTTCGGGTGGACATTGAAGAGCAGCGGCAGGCGTTCTCGGCCAGCCTGCAGCGCCAGCGCGAGGAGGAGGAGCGGCTCGCACGCCTCTCGCAGGAACGCGAGAAGCTGGAGGCGGACCGGCGCGAAGCCATGAGCGAGATCGCGGCGCGCGGCGCGGAGCTCGCCGGGCGCGCCTCGTCGCTCGAAGAGCTCATCGGCGCGCTGGAGGACGACCTCGCGGCCGCTGAGGCGGCCGAAGAGGAGGCCCGCCGCCTCGCCGAGCGCGAGGCCGCCGAGGCGGAGGCGCGGCGGATCGCCACGCGTGAGGAGGAGGAGGCGAGGGCCGAACGGGTCGCCGCGGCAAGAGCGGCCTCGCAGGCCGCGGGCGAATTGCGCCCCGGCGTAGACTCGGGCGACCCGGTCGAGATGGCCGCGACCCGGCCCGAGGCCGCTCCGGAACGGCCCGCCTACGACATCGACGCACTTCGCCGTGAGATGAACGCCCTGGAGGTGTCGGCCCCATTTTCGACATTGGAGGGGAGTCTCGTGAAACCCGTGGCCGGCGAGGCCATCCGCGGCTTCGGCGACGAGGACGGCTTCGGGCGAAGGTCCGACGGCGTCACCTTCGCGGCGCGCGGCGGAGACCTCGTCACCGCGCCGGCGGACGGACGGATCCTCTATTCGGGGCCGTTCCGCACCTACGGCCAACTCTTGATCCTGAACGCCGGCGATGGCTATCATATCGTCCTGGCGGGCATGCGGGAGATCGACGTGGACGTCGGCCAGTTCGTACTGGCCGGGGAGCCGGTGGCGGTGATGGGCGCGAGGCGGCTGGCGAGTGCGGCTCCGAGCGATCTGCCGTCGCCCGAACCCTCGCTCTATGTCGAGTTCCGCAAGGACGGGAAGCCCGTCGACCCCGACCCCTGGTGGGTCGAGGGGGCATCTGGAAGGACGAGGAATGATTCGTAAGGTCTCGATACTCTTCGCAGGTGCCCTGTTGGGGGCCACCGCGATGACCGCCGTGCTCGGCTCGCCGGCCGCCATCGCGCAGGCCGCCGCCTCCGACACCTATCGCCAGATGGCGATCTTCGGCGACGTCTTCGATCGCGTGCGCTCGCAGTATGTCGACGTGCCGGACGACGAGAAGCTGATCGAGACGGCCATCAACGGCATGCTCACCGCGCTCGACCCGCACTCCTCCTACATGAACGCCGAGCAGACGGCGGACATGCGCACGGAGACGCGCGGACAGTTCGGCGGCCTCGGCATCGAGGTCACCATGGAGAACGAGCTCGTCAAGGTCATCTCGCCCTTCGAGGGTACGCCCGCCGACGAGGCCGGCATCCTCGCCAACGACCTCATCGCCGAGATCGACGGCGAGCAGGTGCGCGGCCTGACGCTGACGGACGCCGTCGACCGCATGAAGGGCGACATCGGCACCTCGGTCGACCTCACCATCATCCGCGAGGGCGCGGCCCAGCCGATCCGCCTGACGCTGGAGCGCGCCGAGATCCGCGTGCCGTCCGTGCGCCACTCGATCGAAGCCGGCATCGGCTACATCCGCCTGATGCGCTTCAACGAGCAGACCACGGTCGGCCTCCAGGACGCCATCGAGGACATCAAGGCGCAGGTGCCCGAGAACGAGCTGAAGGGCTACGTCCTCGACATGCGCCGCAATCCGGGCGGGCTCCTCGACGAGGCCGTCAGCGTCTCCGACGTCTTCCTCAACAATGGCGAGATCGTCTCGACCCGCGGCCGCAACGCCGAGGAGACGCGCCGCTACAACGCCCGCTCGGGCGACGAGGTCGACGGCAAGCCGCTGGTCGTGCTCGTCAACGGCGGCTCGGCCTCGGCCTCCGAGATCGTCGCCGGCGCCCTGCAGGACCAGCGTCGCGCGACCGTCGTCGGCTCGCGCTCCTTCGGCAAGGGCTCTGTCCAGACGATCATCCCGCTCGGCCAGAACGGCGCGCTGCGCCTGACGACGGCGCTCTACTACACGCCGTCCGGCTCCTCCATCCAGGGCCGCGGCATCGATCCGGACATCACGGTCGAGCAGCCGCTGCCGGCCGAGATGCTGGAGCAGATGGGCATCACGCAGGAAGAGCTCGACGCGCGCCGCGGCGAATCCTCCCTGCGCGGCCACATCACCGGCGCCGAGGAGACCGAGGAGGGCTCCGGCTCGCTCGACTACGTGCCGCCGGAGATGGCCGACGACCTGCAGCTGCAGTACGCCTTCGGCCTCCTGAACGGCACCGAGACGCACGCGGCCTTCCCGCCGCGCGACGACACGGCGGCCTCCGCCGCCAACTGAGCGCCGTTGCGGGCTCGCCCGCAGCCGCTTTGTGATCGAAGGGCTCCGACCATGCGGTCGGGGCCCTTTCTCGTTTCGGTCGTCCGGCTCCTCGGTCGCCGAACCCGGCCAGCCAGGGGCCAGCCTCGCCCGGTACCGTCCGGTTTCGCGCGGATAGGGCGCGAGGCCGGAACCGATGACCCTAGACCTGAACCAGCCGCTCGGGACGATCGAGCATCGTCGCCGCGTCGTGCGGCTTCCCCGGGTCTCGTCGTCCCGCGCAGCCTTCGCCCTCCTGGCGCTCGCCGTCGCCGGCGGATCGGCGGCCATCGCGCTGCGCGAGCCGCAGTTCCAGCGCGCGGCCGCACTGCCCGGCGAACCGTCACCGGTCCTCGCCGCGACGGAGACCGCCCCGACGCCCGTCGAGGCCGCTCCAACGATCGTTCGCGGCGATCAGAGCCCGGGCATGCGCGTCGTGGAAGTCGCGCCCTTCGCGCTCGACGAGGCCTATACGGGTTCGATCCGCGTGTCCGAACCCGGCTCGCTGCGCCAGCCGCCGCGCTTCGCGCACATTCCCGACGACGCACTCCTGGAATCCTCGGCCTTCGGTCCCCTGCCCCGGCGCGGCAGAGACGGCCGCCGGCCGCTCGATGTCTACGCCGGCGAGCGCGGGCGGGCGGGCGGGGTGCGGATCGCCCTCGTCGTGGGCGGGCTTGGCATCAGCCAGACCGGCACGCAGGGCGCGCTGTCCGCCCTGCCGCAGACCGTCACCCTCGCCTTCGCCGCTTCCGGCAATTCTCTCGACCGCTGGATGCACGAGGCACGCCGGGCGGGCCACGAGCTTCTCCTGCAGGTGCCGATGGAGCCCTTCGGCTACCCGAACGTCTCGGCCGGTCCCGGCACGCTGACGGCCGAGAGCATCGCCGCCGGCGATCTCTCCGACCTTCATCGCGCGCTCTCGCGCATGACCAACTATGTGGGCGTGATGAACTTCATGGGCGCCCGCATCGCCGCCGAGCCCGCGGCGCTGGAGCCGGTGCTGAACGAGATCGAGCGGCGCGGGCTCCTCTTCGTCGAAGACGGCGCCTCGCCGCGCTCCGTCGCGCGAGACGTCGCCACCGCCAATCGCGTGCCCTTCGCGCGAGGCGAGCGGGTGCTGGACGAGGTCCGCGACGAGGCTGCGATCCGGGCAGAGCTGGACATCCTGGAGCGTTCCGCCCGGGCCCAAGGCTCGGCGATCGGTATCGCCAGCGCCTTCGACGTCACGGTCGCCGCGATCACGGCGTGGATCCCGGAGGCGCGGGCACGCGGCATCGAGATCGTGCCCGTCTCCGCGCTCGCCCACGATCCGGAGGCGATCTGACGGTTGCGTGCGGCGCTGGGCAGCGCCTACATCGCGGCACGACCTCCGGAGCCCCGCGATGACCGACCCGATCGACTTCAACAACCTGCCCTACCGCCCCTGCGTCGGCATCATGGTGCTGAACGCGGAAGGCCGCGTCTGGATGGGCAAGCGCGTCGTCATCCCGAAGGGCGAGATGGATGGCGCGGTGAAGCTCTGGCAGATGCCGCAGGGCGGCATCGACGAGGGCGAGGAGCCGCTGCCGGCCGCCACCCGCGAGCTCTACGAGGAGACCGGCATGCGCTCGGTCGAGCTGCTCGCCGAGACACGCGGCTGGATCGATTACGACTTGCCGCCCGAACTCGTCGGCGTCGCGCTGAAGGGCCGCTTCAAGGGCCAGCGCCAGAAGTGGTTCGCCTTCCGGCTGACCGGGCCTGAGAGCGAGATCGAGATCGCGCCGCCCCCCGGCGGGCACGAGGCCGAGTTCACTGAATGGGCCTGGAAGACGATGGACGAGGTGCTCGACCTCGTCGTGCCCTTCAAGCGCGGGGTCTACGAGCAGGTGATCGCCGAGTTCCGGCACCTCGAACGCGGCTGACGGACGGGCCGCGACCAGCCGCCGCAAAGCGGCGAAGGGATCGGGCATGGCCCGTGGCCGTTGGGTCCTGAACAGAACCCGACGGAGTGACCCGATGCCCATGTCCGACAAGGCCCGCTCGATCCTGACCTTCGCAGCCTATCACCAGCTCGCCAGCGGCGAGATCGTGCGCGACGTCGTCCTCGAGGACGGGGCCGGCCACCGCGCCGATCCGGGCGGCGTGAAGGAGATGGAGGAGGCCGGCTTCCTGACCGTCGAGAACGGTCGTGGGCGGCTGACCGACGAGGGCGAGGCGATGCTGGGGAAGACCGTCGAGGCCCTACGCGGCGTGAACTGACGCCCGCTCGCGGCGGCGTCGGGCGATCTCGAACGCCGTCGCGCCGAGGATCGTGACCGCGATCATGACGAGGGCGAGCGCGTTCACCGCAGGCGTCAGCCCCGTCCGCACCTGCGTCGCGATGTGCACCGTCAGCGGGGTGTCGAAGCCGCGCACGAAGAGCGTCGTGTTGTAGTTCTCGAAGGACTGCAGCACGGCGAGAAGCGCCGCCGCGATCAGCGCGGGCTTCAGGAACGGCAGGAGGATGCGCCGGAAGACCATGAATTTCGAGGCGCCAAGCCCGAGCGCGGCCTCCTCCTGGGTGCGGTCGAAGCGCTGCAGCCGCGCCGCCACCATCAGCATCACGTAGCAGATGATGAAGCTCGACTGGGCGACCACGATCAGGAAGACGCCGCCGCCGACCCCGATCTCGCGCCAGAGGATCAGCGTCGCGATGCCGATCACGACGCCCGGCGCCAGCAGCGGCGAGACCATCAGCCCGTAGGCGAAGGACCGCGCCCGGGCATGCAGGCTGGTGAGCACCAGCGCGGCTGCGGTGCCGACGGGCAGGCAGACGAGGACCACGAGACAAGCGACGACGAAGCTCGTGCCGAGCGCCTGCCACATGGCACGGTCGGCGAAGAGCGCGGCGAACCATTGCAGCGTCGTGCCCTGCCAGGGAACCACGGTCGGGAAGCGGCTCTCGTTGAAGGTCGCGGCGCCCATGATGGCGAGCGGCGCGAAGAGATAGAGGAAGAAGGCGACGAAGTAGAAGCCGAACAGCGCCTTGGCGATCGCGTCGGAGGCCTTCATTTGGCGACGTCCGTCAGATTGACGCGGAAGAGCTTTAGCGTCGCCAGCACCACCGCGAGGCAGAGGACGAGGAGGACGATGGCGTAGGCCGCGCCCCGGTTCCAGTCGCCGCCCTCGAAGAACCAGTTGTAGATGATCTGCGTGAACCAGCGCGAGCCGGGCGCCCCGAGGAGCGCGGGCGCGACGTAGGAACCGGCCGCGAGCATGAAGGTGAAGACGCAGCCCGTCGCGATGCCGGCCTTGGCGTGCGGGATGACGATGCGCCAGTGGATGCGCCAGGTCGGGGCGCCGAGGTCACGCGCGGCCTCGATCTGCGCCTTCTCCAGGCTCTCGATCGAATTGTAGATCGGGAAGAGCATGAAGAGGATGTAGGCGTAGACCATGCCCATCAGGACGCCGGTGTCGCCGTACCAGCGGAACGGCGTCTCCATGATCCCAAGCTCCATCAGGACGACGTTCAGCGGCCCGCGGAAGGCGAGGATGATGTACCAGGCGAGGGTGCGCAGCACCTCGTTGATCCAGAAGGGGATGGTCAGCGCGAGGAGCACGAGCGCGGTCTGGTTCTTCGTGGCGCGTTGCGCCAGCCAGAAGGCAATGGGGTAGCAGACGAGGAAGGTGAGGAACGCCACCAGCGCGCTCGCCCAGACCGTCTTGAAGAAGATCGCCCGATGCGTCGCCTCGCCGGCGAAATAGGCGAAGTTGGCGACGGAGTAGACGTCACCGTCGCCGCCCCGCAGCGCGGGGGCGAGGTTCGGCCGCAGCGCGTAGTCGATCATCATCAGGTTCGGCGCGATGACCATGCCCGCGAGCCAGACGGCAACGAGGGTCAGGAAGAGCGTCGAGAGGCCGGGGCCGAAGCGGCGGTAGAGATCAGCCATCGGGCAGCACCACCGCATGGGCGGGCGCGAAGGCGAGGCGTGTGGCAACCCCGACCGCCGGAGCCGAGGCGAGCTCCGTGCTCGTCACCGAGGAGAGCACCCGCTCGCCGCCGGCGGCCCGCGCGTGGATCAGGGCGAAGGCGCCCTCGAAATCGACGCGCTCGACGGTGGCGGTGACCGAGTTGCCGGCCTCCCCCGCCGGACGCAGCGCCTCGGGCCGCACGTAGATCCGCGCCCGGGCCCCGTCCGACAGGCCCTCGCCGGCGCGGCCGACGAGCGGGCCGAAGGCGGTCTCGATCACCGCCTGTCCGGCCTCGATGCGCCGGACGGTTCCGGAGAGGGCGTTGGTCTCGCCGACGAAGGAGGCGACGAAAGGCGTCCTCGGGTCGTCGTAGAGCTCGCGCGGCGTGCCGACCTGTTGCAGGCGCCCCTCGCTCATCACCGCGACCCGGTCCGACATGGCCAGCGCCTCGGACTGATCGTGGGTGATGTAGACGAAGGTGACGCCTGTGCGCTTCTGGAGCGCGCGGAGCTCGGCGCGCATGTGCTGGCGCAGCTTCAGGTCCAGCGCCGAGAGCGGTTCGTCGAGGAGGAGCACCTGCGGCTCGACGGCGAGCGCGCGGGCGATGGCGACGCGCTGGCGCTGGCCGCCGGAGAGCTCGCCAGGCATCCGGTCGCCGTAGCCGTCGAGGGCGATGAGCTTGAGAAGTTCGTCGGCGCGCCTGCGGCGCTCGGCTTTCGATACGCCCCGCGCCTCCAGCCCGAAGGCGATGTTGTCGGCGACGCTCATCAGGGGGAAGAGCGCGAGACTCTGGAAGATCATCGCGGTCGGACGCTGGTTCGGCCCGAGGCCTTTCATGTCGCGCCCGCCGATGAGGACGCGCCCCTCGGTCGGCTCCAGGAACCCGGCGATCATGCGCAGGATCGTCGTCTTGCCGCAGCCCGACGGCCCGAGGATGGAGAAGAACTCGCCGCCCTCCACCGTGAAGGACACGTCGCCGACCGCGCGCGTCGCCCCGAAGCGCATGCCGACGTCGTGGAGCTCGACCGAATGGGACATAAAGTTCCTCTGAATGCTCGAAGGGGAGAGGGCGCGCCGGCGCCCCCTCCCCGCTCAGGTCGACATCAGGCCGAGAGGAAGCGGTCCTGATACTCGTTGCGCTTGGTGACGAACCAGTTCTCCTGGATCGGCCACCACCAGAGCTTCTCCAGCGCGTCGCCCGGATAGGCGTCGGCGAAGAACTGGCGCGCGTCGTCGGAGATGAGGTCGGCCGCGCCGACGGCGGTGGAGTTGATGGAGGTCGCGTTGGTGTACATGGCACCGGCTTCCGGCGTCAGCATCCAGTTGATGAACTCGTAGGCGCCGTCGACATTGCCGGCGCCGACCGGGATGGAGACGCCCTCCATCCAGGCGAGCGCGCCTTCCTTGGGTGCGAGGAAGCCGATGGGCAGGCCTTCCTTGCGCAGCGCGGCGGCGGTCGAGTCCCAGGTCTGGCCGACGGCGCAGCCGTTGACGCGGAAGGCGCCCTGCGCCTCGTTCTCGTTCGACCAGAACTGCGCGATGTTGGCCTTGCGGGCGATCGCCTCCTCCAGGATGACGTCGTAGATCGC
>JAEZXX010000124.1 GCA_023419535.1 Pseudomonadota bacterium
CGGCGGATGCGCTCGGCGGTCGCCTCGCAGGCCTCCACGTGCCGCAGCAGCGCGTCGGTGGAGAGGATCGGGGCGATCGAGCGGATGTTGCGACCCTGAAGTTCGGGAAGGCCCTGGAGGACCTGCAGACGCTCGAGGAGTTCGGCTCGGTTCATGGGAGTCTCCATGCTCTATGCCAGTCCATGGCCCTGCCGGCGCCCGGCGGGCGCCGTGAACAGGGTGCGCCCGCCGGACGTGGCGCGCCCGGGGGAGGTTGGGGCCGAAGCGCACCGGCCGGGAAGGGCCGATCCGTAGGGCCCCGCGCGCCGTTGATGCTCCGGCGAGCGCGGGGACGAGGTGGCCTCAGGCGGCTGCGGAGCGGGGAACGCCGGTCAGGCCGGGCAGTTCGATGTCGACCTCGAGCGTCGAGATCTGGTCGCGCCGGTCCATCTTGACCTTCACCTTGTCGCGGTCGATCGACACGTGCTTGGCGATCACCGCGAGGATTTCCTCGCGCAGCGTGGCGACGAGATCGGACTGGCCGATCGTGGCGCGCTCGTGGGCGAGAAGCACCTGGAGACGCTCGCGCGCGGCGGGCGCGGTGTCCTGGCGCTTCTGGAAGAAGCCGAAAAGGTTCATGCCGCCTTCCTTCCGAAGAGTTTGCCGAAGAGACCGGCCTTGCGGTCGCTCGGAACTGCCATGGGAATGGTCTCGCCCTTCAGGCGACGGGCCGCGTCGATATAGGCGCGGGCCGGGGCGCTGGAGGCGTCCGACAGCGTCACCGGCGCGCCGAGATTGGAGGCGCGCAGGACGTCGGCGCTCTCGGGGATGATTCCGAGGAGCGGGATGGACAGGATCTCCAGGACGTCGTCGACCTTCAGCATGTCGCCGCGCTCGGCCCGGATCGGGTCGTAGCGGGTGAGGAGGAGGTGCTTCTCCATGCGCTCGCCGCGCTCGGCCTTCTCGGTCTTGGAATCGAGCAGGCCGATGATGCGGTCCGAATCGCGCACCGAGGAGACTTCCGGGTTGGTGACGACGACGGCGACGTCGGCATGGCGCATAGCGAGCGTCGCGCCGCGCTCGATGCCGGCGGGCGAATCGCAGATCACCCAGTCGAAGCGCTCGCGCAACTCGTCCATGACGCGCGCCACGCCCTCGGCGGTGAGGTTGTCCTTATCGCGGGTCTGCGAGGCCGGCAGAAGATGAAGCGTCTCGCAGCGCTTGTCGCGGATCAGCGCCTGGGCGAGCTTGGCGTCGCCCTGCACCACGTTGATGAGATCGTAGACGACGCGCCGCTCGGCGCCCATCACGAGGTCGAGATTGCGCAGGCCGACGTCGAAGTCGACGACGACGACGCTGGCGCCGCCCTGCGCCAGGGCCGCTCCGAGCGCGGCCGTGGAGGTCGTCTTGCCGACGCCGCCCTTGCCCGACGTGACCACCATCACCTTTGCCATCTCACGGCATCCTTCTCGTTCGTGTTCGTCGCGCCGCCGGTATCAGGCCAAGGAGGCGGCCATGAGGGCGTCGCCCTCCAGCCAGGCCTGGATGGGCTTTCCGACGAGATCGGGTTGTATGTCCTCGGCCGTCTTGTAGAGGCCGTCGATCGCCATCAGCTCGGCCTCGAGCTTGCGGCAGAAGATGCGGGCGTTGGGGTTTCCGGCCGAGCCGGCGAGGACGCGGCCGCGCAGCGCGCCGTAGACGTGGATCGAGCCGCCGGCGATGATCTCGGCGCCCGAGGCGACCGAGCCGAGCACGGTGACGTCGCCCTCGGGGAAGATGATCGACTGGCCCGAGCGCACCGATTCCTCGATGATGAGGGAGTGGGCCTGGGGCACGCCTGAGACCGTGACCGCGGGCGGAGCCCCGGCGGCCTTCGCGCCGACCGGGGAGGGGGCTGCGGACGCGGACGCCTCCTCGCCCTCGGGAACCTCGATGTCGCCGGCCGCCCGCCCGCCGCGCATCTCGGGCGGCATGCCGGGGCCGAGCTGCGAGGGCAGAGCGCCTTCGATGCCCATGATGCGCACGTTGCGCTTGGTCAGTTCCTCGACCAGCCAGGAAAGCTCGTCGCGACCGACCTTGAGGCCGGCGACGTCGAGGATGATCGGCCGGCCGAGGAAGAAGCCCGTCGAGCGGCGCGCGAGATCGTCCAGCCCCGCCAGCCATTCGGAGAACGGCAGTTCCGGCGACAGCGCCAGGGCGAGGAAGGAGCGGCCGCGCAGGCGGACGGCTTTCTTGGGGCTCAACGGTTCGGTCATCTTCGTTAACGTTTGGTTTCGAGGGCGACACTCGCATCCGATCCTTAACGGGAGCTTAACCCGCCGACGGGACGGCTCCCTCCGGTTGCACGAGCGGGCGTCCGGGCGAAGGCGGCGACGGGCGGCGGGCTCCGCATCGACGTCGACCGTCGGTATTGCCCGTGGCCGCGCTCTTTCGGCCGCAGAACGCCTCGCCATGGAAGATGCAGGCACCGCGGGCGACCAAGCGCTCCCGCCGCCGGACCGGCGGTGATCATGGGGTCGTCCTTCGACCCCATGGAACTCCCGAACGGCGGAGGCGGGAAACGTGACCGCCTTTGCGTGAAACGAGCCCTTGCGGGACGGCGGCCGGGTTTGGTAGAGAGCGCGGCACGCCGACAGGCGACGACCACCGGGCTCTCGGGCCCGACGCTTTCAGGACCGCCGTCCCCCCTCGTCGGGCATCGGCGCTCCGCCTCGGACGGAGAGGTGGCAGAGTGGTTGAATGCACCGCACTCGAAATGCGGCATGCCTGCAAGGGCATCGGGGGTTCAAATCCCTCCCTCTCCGCCACATTCCAAACGCCCGAATCGCAAGCCGTTTGTGCCACAGACTACCGCATGTACACCCGGTGGTACACTTGCGAACTCGCTTCCTTACTCGTCGTCGGGACGTCTATGTATTCCAGATTCGGATTCCTGCTTCCCTGAGGGCACAATACCGTCTCAGCCCGATTCGGGTCCGCCTCGGTCCTATCGGTCGGCTTGAGGCCCAGGCGAAGGCGGATGTCTATGCAGGATACTTACGGCAGCTTTTCAAACTACGGCGCACGCCTATGACGCCCGAGACGTGCGCCAAGGTCACGCGGGCTCTCGATCCGCGTTTGACGGAGAGAGAGCGAGTTGACCGTCTCTTGGCGTCGATGACCGAGGATCGGCGGCTTGAGATGGTTCTCCCGTCCTTGGCCGGTATGAACGTCCTTTCAGAAGGCGATCTCGGTGCCGATATTGGTGAGGAGGTCCGCGATAAGGTCTTCGACGGTTTCGCGGGACTTGGTTTCGACCGAGCGATGAGGACGGGCACCCTGACGGCGATGGTGGGCGACCACGTCGAGCGATCCCTGCGCGTAAGCCTAACGAGCGATCGGCACGCCCGTGAAGTCTTCGGCTTCCCGCCGAAGGAGCAGGCGACGTCTGAGCAGAATCGACAGTTTGCAGTCCTGATGGACAGCTTCATGGAACGTCAGCGAATTGAGTTCGCTGATCTTCGGACTTCGCTTCAAGCCGATAAGGTGGTCCGTAAGGATGCGAAGCGGTTCACCGAGGCGTGCACTGCGCTGGTCGCGCACATCGCCGACACGAAGAGACCCAATCATCCAGACCTTCCGACAATCCGGCGCGTCTGCGAGACCTTCGTCGCGCTAGTTGGCGATAAGCCTGTCGACCAGTACACGAAGCGTGAAGTTCAGCAGTTCGTTGTAGACCTAAGCTACGTCCAGCCGAACTTTCTTAAGAAGAACAAGGGCAATGACGTGACCCCCGTTTTTCATCCAGCGGGAACGAGAGTCCTGTCGTGATCTGAGCCATGGTTGATGGCGGTTGCAAGAGGCTGAAGCGCGGAGCCGTTGTTGAGCGCAGCGTTTCGGCCGGTGGTTTCGGTA
>JAEZXX010000008.1 GCA_023419535.1 Pseudomonadota bacterium
CCCTTATCAGCCTTGAAAAGGGCGTGCCGGGCGAGAAGGCGTTCAACGACGTGCTCGGCACGAACTAGTCTTACATATCGAAACAGAAAAAGGCCGCTTTGAGCGGCCTTTTTTATTTTGACGCGAGCCGAGATAGTGCCGGTTACTTCTTTTCAGCGAAAGCCTTGATGGCCTTGGCGATTTCGTTTCGGGCTGCTTCGGCGCTGTCGAAACCGCCCAGTTCAACGACCTTACGGCCTTCCGGCAACTGCTTGTAGACGCGGAAGAAAGCTTCGAGACGCTGCTGTTCGATCTTCGGCAGATCGGTGATTTCCTTGATGTTGTCATAGGTCGGATCGATGTCCGTGGTCGGGACGGCGACGATCTTGTCGTCCTGGTCGCCACCATCGATCATCTTCAGGACGCCGATGGGACGAACCTTGATAATCGCACCCGGAACAATCGGCTCACGCGTATAGATGAGCGCGTCGAGCGGATCGCCGTCGCCAGCAAGCGTGCTGGTGATCGAGCCGTAATTGGCCGGATAGATCACAGGCATGGACTGGTAGCGATCGACGACGATGTGACCGGTCTTGTCATCGATTTCATATTTGGTGAAGCTGCCTTGCGGGATTTCGATGGCTGTGAAGAACTCCGTCCCGTCCTGTTCCTTCTGCGGATAATCGAGGAAGGAGACATATTCGGAAGCAGATGCGGCGGTGGCAGCGGTAAGCGCAAGAGCTGCGGCGAGCAGGAGCTTTTTCATGGGATGACCTTCGGGCTGGAGCATGTCTCCCGAAAGTGGGAACCGGTTTCGGGACAAGACATGCGTAAAAACAAAAGGCTGGAGCGGTTCCGACGAATCCGTTTCAACTGGCCCGCTCCAGGGTGAAACACACCCTCGTCCCTAAAGCCAATCCATTACAGTTGTTTGACGGTTTTATATTGCTTGGATGACAGTTTCCGTGAGGAACCGCCTGCGATATTCCGCCGGACTGATCCCGATCTTCTGACGGAAATGATGGCGAAGCGTGTGCGCGCTTCCAAAGCCGACTGAAGCAGCAACATCGTCAATACTTGCCTGTCCCTGAGAGAGCAATTCCCTGGCAGCCGCGATACGCTCCATGGTGAGCCAGTCGCCGGGCGTGGCGCCGGTTGCCTCAGTAAAGCGCCGCAGGAATGTGCGTGGGCTCATCCGGCACGCAGCCGCCATGCGCTCGATTGTCCATTCCGCGGCAAGATCGGCACGCATCCTGTCCAGAACCGGGCTGATTGTGGTGCCTTCGCGCCTTGTGACCGGACGTTCGAGAAACTGTGCCTGTCCACCCGTGCGGTGAGCGGGCATGACCAGCCGCCGGGCAACGGAATTTGCGGCGGCGGCTCCGAAATCCTGTCGAACGATTTCGATGAGGAGGTCTATTCCGGCTGCGCTGCCGGCCGAAGTGAAGATGCGATCATGTTCGCGATAGAGCGACGCATCATCGACATCTATTGCGGGATGTTTGTTACGCAGCGCGTCGGCATAGCGCCAGTGCGTGGTGGCGGTGCCACCGTCGAGCAGTCCCGTCGCAGCCAGGACGAAAGCCCCTGAACAGATGGAGGCGAGGCGCGCTCCGCGCTGGTGCGCGTGTCGCAGCCTTTCGCTGATGGCTTCCGGCACCGGAACGTCTGCACCTTTCCAGCCCGGAATAATGATGATGTCGGCCTCGTCAATGAGATCGGGACCGCCATCGGGCGTGATGACGAACCCGCCATGTGCACGCAACGGGCCGTCTTCAATCGGGCAACTGGCGAAGCGATACCATCCCGGTCCCATTTCCGGGCGGGGCAGGCCAAAGATTTCGGCGACTATGCCGAATTCAAAGGTGCAAAGCCGGTCATAGAGAAGCGCTACGACGAGTGGGCCTTTAAGGTCTGGTATCTGGTTTGTCATTATCTTTACGTATATTGTCAATCACGCCAATTGCAAGTGAATTGGAAAATGGGCGACAATCTTTCCGAAGACAAAGGAGATCGCCCATGGATAGTGTGACAAAGACCGACAGGAAATCAGCCGTAACTGCCATCCCGCCAGCGCCTAGCGCATTGGCGCGGGATCATTTCGCAGCCGAATTCACATTCGAGACGGATTGCTGGGACGTGCACGATGCCTTGTCCAAAGGAGCCGATTTCGTGCTTCTCGACGTGCGTAGCCCTGTGCATTTTGCAGAGGCGCATATTCCGGGCGCAATCAATCTGCCGCACGGCAAGATTATCGCGTCCAAGATGGCGGAATGGTCGCAGGAAACGATTTTCGTCACTTATTGTGCAGGACCGCATTGCAATGGCGCGGCGCGTGGCGCCTTGCGGCTCGCCAATCTCGACCGGCCGGTCAAGATCATGGCGGGCGGGCTGACAGGCTGGATAGATGAAGGATTTGAACTCGCCAAAGGCGAGGGGGCTCAGTAACGCCCAAATAATTCTGCCGCAGAACGGTTGTCCGTCTGCGGCAGAAAGAACTTGTCAGCGTCGGTTTGGTGCCTTGTGACTTTAGGCGTGCGCTTCCTCGACATGGTTCAGCGCCTTCTGCTGCTTGTAGGCAGCGGCCTTCACCGCAGCCTGCACCTTTTCAAACGCACGCACTTCGATCTGGCGTACGCGTTCGCGGCTGATACCGAACTCGCTGGAAAGGTCTTCCAGCGTCATCGGGTCGTCCGAGAGGCGGCGCGCCTCGAAAATGCGGCGTTCACGGTCATTCAGCGTATCCATCGCCTGTTCGAGCATGGAGCGGCGGTTTTCCAGCTCGTCCTGCTCGATCAGAACCTGCTCCTGGCTGCTGCTGTCATCGACCAGCCAGTCCTGCCATTCGCCGGATTCGCCTTCGGTCGCGCGGATCGGCGCGTTCAACGACGCATCACCCGAAAGGCGGCGGTTCATCGAGATGACCTCGTCCTCGCCGACGCCGAGCTGGGTCGCGATCTGCGTCACCTGGTCGGGCCGCAAATCGCCCTCGTCGAGCGCCTGGATGCGGCTCTTCATCTTGCGAAGGTTGAAGAACAGGCGCTTCTGGTTCGCCGTCGTCCCCATCTTCACGAGGCTCCACGAGCGCAGGATGTACTCCTGGATCGAGGCCTTGATCCACCACATCGCGTAGGTCGCCAAGCGGAAGCCCCGCTCGGCGTCGAAGCGCTTGACCGCCTGCATCAGGCCGACATTGCCCTCCGACACGACCTCGCCGATCGGCAGGCCGTAGCCGCGATAGCCCATCGCGATCTTGGCGACGAGACGAAGATGGCTGGTCACGAGCTTGTGCGCCGCCTGCCGGTCGTCATGCTCGGCATAGCGTTTGGCGAGCATGTACTCTTCCTGCGGTTCCAGCATGGGGAAGCGGCGGATTTCCTCCAGGTAGCGGCTGAGGCCGCCTTCGCCGGAAGCAATGCTCGGAAGATTGGACTGCGCCATGAATCGGACTCTCCGTTCGTTGCGGCCGCTCATTCGAGCCGGCCGGGTCGGGGCGCGCATGAAGCCACGCCCTTGCAGATGAATATGGTGTCGCCTTCTGGCCAATGCATGGCCGCGCCGCCCATCGACGCGGGACAGCCTGTTCCACTCCGGGAACGCTCTGATCGGCGGGGCCCGCCTCAGCGGCGCCCTCGATCGTGTCAATGAAGGAGCGCGTCCCGAAGTTCCGTGAAATCCTGCGGGGGAGGGGCGTCGAAGCGCATCGAAGCGCCGGTCGCCGGATGCTCGAACCCGAGTGTGCGCGCGTGAAGCGCCTGACGGCGAAAGGCGGCCGCCAGGATCGCGGCTTTCTCGTCGAGCCGTGCGACGCGCGAGCGGAAGCCGGCGCCGTAGACGTCGTCGCCGATCAGCGGATGGCCGATATGGGCGAGGTGAACGCGGATCTGGTGCGTACGCCCCGTCTCCAGCCGGCATCGCAGGAGGCTGGCGAGCGGCTCCGGGCCGGGGGCGCGCGCGAGCACTTCGTAATGCGTCACCGCGTGGCGCGCATCGGCGCGGCCCTCCGGCACCACGGCGCGCTTGACCCGGTCGCTGTTGGAGCGCCCGAGCGCGGCCTCGATCGCCCCGCGCGGGCGGGCGGGGACGCCCCAGGCCAGGGCCTCGTAGCTGCGATCCAGCCTGCCGTCGCGCCCGTGCGCGGCGAACTGGGCCGCGAGGCCCGCATGGGCGGCGTCGGTCTTGGCGACGACCATCACTCCGCTCGTGTCGCGGTCGAGCCGGTGGACGATGCCGGGGCGCTTCACTCCGCCGATGCCGGACAGTGAACCGGCGCAATGGTGGAGCAGCGCGTTGACGAGCGTGCCCGACCAATTGCCGGGTCCGGGATGGACGACGAGGCCCGCCGGCTTGTCGACGACAATCAGATGCGCGTCCTCGTGGAGGATCGCGAGCGCGATCTCCTCGGGCTGCGGGTCTGGCTCGGCGGCCTCGGGGACCGAGAGCTCGACGGTCTCGCCGGCCGCGACCTTCCGCGACGCGCTCGCGACGGACGATCCGGCGACGCGGACCTGCCCTGCCGCGATCAGGTCCTGGAGGCGGGCCCGGGAGAACTCCCCGCCGAGGGCGCCGGCCAGAAAGCGGTCGAGCCGAAGCCCCGCCTCGGCAGGGCCGACGACGAGGGTTGCCTCACGCTTGCGCGCGCCTGTATCGATGCCGGACACACGCCCCTCCGACGAAGAAGTTTCCGATGAGCCCATCCGACAACCGGATCGACGATCCGGCCGAAGCCCCTCTGGACCCCGCGACGGAGCGTGTGCGCCGCAAGATGGTGCGGCTCCTCGCCGTCTCCATCGGCGTCATGCTGGTGGGCGTTATGGCGGTGCTGGCGGCCGTTGTCTATCGCGTGAACGAGCCGCGCGCGGGCGCGATCGCGGACGGGGCGAGCGTTCCCTTCGTCCTGCCGGCCGGGACCCAGATCCTGGAGACCAGCCTCTCCGACGGCGCCGTCCTCCTGCGGGTTTCGGGGGTCGACGGGGCGGACGAACTCCTCGTCATGGACCGGGCGAGCGGGTCGATCCTGTCGCGCCATCCGATCGCATTCCGCTGATCGGAAGAGCGTGCCGGGAAGGGTTGCCATCCCCGATCCGGTTGGCTATATCGAAGCCGTTCCGGGGCGGCGCCCCGGCGGATGCGCCCATCGTCTAGCGGTTAGGACGGCGCCCTCTCACGGCGCAAACAGGGGTTCGATTCCCCTTGGGCGTACCAGTCTCCTCGACAGCTCCACGTTTTCAGAACATCTCGTTGCCGCGTCCATAGAGCGTCTCGGCGGGACGACCGAGAGCGCCGTGCGCCCGTTCGCCCGCGCAAGGGTCGCTCTATCGTATTGAAACGACGCATCAGGCGTTTCGAGGATCGATCCCGAACTTCGGCGATGCTGCGGTGCGCCTGGACCGCGTTCGATCGCCGATCGTTCGGAACCCGCGCGCGTGCGGTCCGTTGGGTCGCACCACCGCAGTCCGCGCCACCCATCCTCGCCTTCGATGCGTCCTTTCCCAAGTCTGCCGCCTCGCGAACAGACTTGGTTCATCCTGTCGCAAAGAAGGCGTGCGATCCTTGTGGGAAATCGCCATTCCCGCGCTTTTCTGACCGAATGGGGTCTTCGTTTGTCGGCTAGACTACACAGCGCCACGCATCCGGCTCTCCCGATCGCCGTGTGCGGGCCGGCCGCGCCGATCGCTTCGGCGTTTGTCCGGCGTCCTCGCCTTTCCCACGGAGTCGCAGCGATGCTGCAGATCCTTCTCAAGTCGATGGCCCTCACGACAGGCATCGTGATCTTCGGCCATGTGGTCTCGTTCGGGGTGCGCACGTCGCTCGGCCAAAACTACGACGCCTTCTCGATCCTCGTGAACACCGTCATCACGGCCTTCACGGCCTTTCCCTTCGCCGTCTTCATCTTCCGGCAGGAGGCGCGGATGCGCGCGCTCTACGACCGTCTGCGCGAGGCGCACGAGACGCTGGCGCAGGAGGCGACGCGGGACGACCTGACGGGACTGCTCTCCCGCGTTCCGTTCTTCGACGAGATGGCGGCCGCGCGCGCCAACCGGCGGCGCGGGGCGCTTCTCATCGTCGACGCCGACCACTTCAAGAGCATCAACGACCGCTACGGCCATCTGGTCGGCGATCGAGCGCTGACGCTGCTCTCCGCCAGCATCGCCAGCGCCGTACGGGAGAGGGACGTCGTCGGCCGGATCGGCGGCGAGGAGTTCGCGATCTACCTGCCGCAGACCGGGCTCGACGATGCGGTGGACATCGCCGAGCGGATCCGATCGAGCGTCGGCGCGATCCGTTTCGATCCGACGCCCGGCACGCCGCATCCGCTCACCGTCAGCATCGGAGTGGCGAAAGCCGACCACTCCCGCTCGCGCAGCGTCCTCTTCGCGGCAGCCGACGCCTGCCTCTACGAGGCCAAGAAGCGGGGGCGCGACCGCGTGGTCTGCGAGGACGCCGAGCCGTTGGCGGACAACGTCACCTTCCTGCGCGACCGACGCGCCAAGCTTTCCTGACGCGCGGCGGACCGGCTCCGAGGAGGCCTGTCCGTCGCTCTAGGACCGAGCGGCCCCGAGCTGGTCGAGCATGGTGCGGGCGGAGGACTTCTCGGCCTGGCCCGGCGCGTCCTCGATGTTCAGCGTCTCCACCACACCGTCGCGCACCAGCATCGAATAGCGCTGGGAGCGCGTGCCGAAGCCCTTGGCGGTGAGGTCGACGTCGAGGCCGACCGCCTTGGCGAAGTCGGCATTGCCGTCGGAGAGGAAGAGGATGTCGCCGCTCTCGGCATTCGCCTTGCGCCAGGCGTCCATCACGAAGACGTCGTTGACGGCCACGACGGCGATCGTCTCGGCGCCCTTGGTCCGCAGCTCGTCCTTCAGTTCGATGTAGCCCGGCAGATGGTTGTTCTGGCAGGTGGGGGTGAAGGCGCCGGGAACGGCGAAGAGGACGACGGTCTTGCCCGCGAAGATGTCGTCGGTCGTGATGTTCGCCGGTCCGTCCGCCGTCGGGGTGCGAAGGGTCGCCGAGGGGATCCTGTCACCAGGCTTGATGCTCATCGTGGTCTCTCCGTGGGGCCCGCGCCCGTTCCTGGAAGTCGTGTGTCAGGGAAGGCTGATCGTCAAGGAAAAGGCTCGGTCGCCGCCGACGAAAACGGCTTGGAACGGAACGGTCGGAGCCCGGCCGTCGCGGGGCCGCTCGCGGATCGGCACGTGCCAGACGCGACCCTCGCGCGCCGTCGGCTCGCCGAACCGCCAGCCGGGAGACCCTGCGACGAAAAGGTCGTCCGGGACGGCCGGTTCGGACGGGGCCTCGACCAACAGCGTGTCGCCTTCGATCCGCGCCGCTACGGCGCCCCCATCGGCCGGGCGGCTGAGGAACGCGCGGTCGATCGCCATTGCATCTGCCATCGAGAGCGGCTCGGCGAGATCGCGGTGGAGCGTCGCCGCCACGGGGACGCAGAGCGTCCGGCAGACGCCGGCAAGGAACGAGAGGACGAGGTGTCCGTCGGCCTTGCCCGTGGTCTCGAAGGCGATCGCCATCGGCGCGTCGTAGCCGTTGAGCGCCTCGCCGTTCGCGGTGAGCCGCTCGGGTGGGGGAAAGGAAAGGCGAGGATCGTCGACGTCCCGGCTGCCGGAGAAGTCCAGGCGCGGCGCCAGACCGCTTTCGCCCGGATCGAGCCAATAGGTCTTCCAACCGGGATCGAGCCCGAACAGAACCGCGCCGCGGATCCGTCCGGCGGCGTCGGGCGGCTCCGCGATGAGGCGGATCGTCGCGCCTTCCGTGCGGTATTCAGCCGCGAAGGCGGGCGGCGGCATGGTCGACGCGACGAGAGCGAGAACCTGCAGGAGGCGGATCATCGGGCCATGATAGCCCGAAACCCGCGACACGGAACCACGTCCGTCATCGTCCGGCCGCCGCGGCACCGGGACCTGCCCGCACGCCCGCTAACCAAATCTTGCGTCCCGCCCTTGATGAATCGGAGGCGACGGCGAGCTATCTAAGGCATCGGCCCGAACGCCGGTCTCGGTTTTCGGGAAGCTGGAAGCGTAGAAACAAGAGGATAGAGCGTTCCTTGCCCGTGCGAATGGAGCAGACGCCGCTCTAGGCATCATGGACGTCGACACGATCAGATCCGGGCCGGGTGACCGGCCCTCCCTCGAGGGGCATTTCCTCATCGCCATGCCCGGGATGGAGGACGAGCGCTTCGCTCGCAGCGTCGTCTATATCTGCGCGCATTCCGCCTCCGGCGCGATGGGCTTCGTCATCAACAAGGGTCAGGCTCTGAGCTTTCCCGACCTTTTGACGCAGCTCGGCATCGTCTCTTCTGCGGACGAGATCCGCCTGCCGCTGAAGGGTCACGAGATTTCCGTCTGCCAAGGCGGGCCGGTCGAGAAGGGAAGGGGCTTCGTGCTCCACTCCGACGATTACGGATCCGAATCGACCGTGCCCGTGGAGGACCGCGTCGCACTGACGCCGACGCTCGACATCCTGAAGTCGATCTCGCGCGGCCTCGGCCCGTCGACCGCCATCATGGTGCTGGGCTATGCCGGCTGGGGCGCCGGGCAGCTCGAAGCGGAGATCGCGGCGAACGGCTGGCTCACCTGCCGTGCCGATTTCGACATCCTCTTCGACACCAGGCTCGACGACAAATACGGCCGCGCGCTGAAGACGATCGGCGTCGATCCCGCCTTCCTCGCCTCGGAGGCCGGTCACGCCTGAGCCGGTCTCGTCGTCGCGCTCGGCTGCGACGCGGTCCGGGGCTTGGCTCCCTTTCGCTCCTGGAGCAGGCGCCGGGTCTCCTCGGCGTTCATCGGAGGGGCGAACATGAAGCTCTGGACGTATTCGCAGTTCAGGGCCTTGAGGCGCTCGGCGTCGTCGTTCGTCTCGACCCCTTCCGCGACGACCGAGAGCCCGAGCTCGTGGGCCATCGTCACGATCGACTGCACGATGACCTGGCGCTGCGGCATCGATTCCTTGCGCAGGAAGGACTGGTCGATCTTCAGCGTGTCGAACGGAAAGCGCATCAGGTAGGACAGCGAGGAGTAGCCGGTCCCGAAATCGTCCAGCGACAGGCCGACGCCGAGTTCGCGCAGCTGCGCCAGCAGCTGGGCCGAGCGCTCCGGATTGTCCATGACGAGCGACTCGGTCAGCTCTAGCCGCAGGCTCTCCGGGCTCAGCTTGTGGCGCGACAGCACCGTGCGCACGTCGGTGACGAGATCCTGGCGGATCAGCTGGCGCGACGAGATGTTGACCGAGACCGTCAAGCCCGAGCGCCCCGACAGGCGCTGCCAGTCGGACAGGCGCCGGACCGCCTCGTCGAGCGCGAACTGGCCGAGCTGGACGATGAGGCCGCTGGTCTCGGCGATGGGGATGAATTCGGAGGGAGAGACCAGACCGCGCTTGGGGTGTTCCCAGCGAAGCAGCGCCTCGAAGCCCTCGATCGATCCGTCGGCCAGCCGCACGATCGGCTGGAAGGCGAGCGACAGCTCCTGCCGCGAGAAGGCGCGGCGAAGGTCCGACTCCAGCTCCAGGCGCCCCGAGCCGACGCTCTTGTAGGCCGAGCGGAAGGGCTCGACACGGTCGCCGCCCAGGCGTTTGGCCTGGTACATAGCGAGCTCGGCCTCCTTCAGGAGATCCTCGGCGGCGCTGCCCTCGCTCCAGCCGGTGAGCCCGATCGAGCCGGTCAGCACGATCTCGCGGTCGGTGAAGTTGATGGGCGCGCGGATCGCCTCGCGCAGATCCTCCGCGACCTGGGCGACGGCCGCGACATCGGTGCGCGACATCAGGATCAGGCCGAACTGGTCGCCGGACAGGCGGGCGAGCGAATCCTGCTGCTTCAGGAGCCGCTTGAGGCGCCGGCCGATGGTCAGCAGGATCGTGTCCCCGGTGGCGATCCCGAAATCGTCGTTCACCTGCTTGAAGCGGTCGATGTCGATGACGAAGATCGAGGGTCGCAGATCGGCGCGCGTGGCTGCGATGGCGGCGATCGAATCCATCCGGTCGAGGAAGAGCTCGCGGTTCGGCAGGCCCGTCAGCTGGTCGTGCAGCGCGTCGTGGAGAAGGCGCTCCTCGGACTTCTTGTCGTCCGTCACGTCCTTCAGGGTGCCGACGCAGCGGACCACCTCGCCGTCGGAGCCGAGCATGGGCCGGGCGCGCAGGTGCATCCAGTAGTAGTGCCCGTCGCCCGAGCGCACGCGGAAATCCTGCAGGATCCGCCCGCGCCGGTGCTCGATGATCGTGTCGAGCATCACCTTGAAGCGGTCGCGGTCGTCGGGGTGGAGGATCGGCAGCCAGTCGCGCGCCGGCCCGTTCATGGCGCGCAGCGGCATCTGCGCCATGCCGTCCGAATCGCAGGCGGTGAAGATGCGGTCACGCGTGACGTCCCAGTCCCAGATCGCGTCGCCCGTGCCGGCCAGCGCCAGCGAGCGGCGCTCCATGTCGGAGATGAGACCGCTCGCCAGACTCCCGCCCGCGAAGGCGTGCTGCATCACCGTGAAGCCGATGAGAAGGACGATGAGGACGAGGCCGCCGGCGAGCGCGGGCTGAATGATGTCGTTGTCGATCGCGCCCGTCAGCGTCGCCCAGCCGGCGCCGAGCCAGGCGATGATCAGGAGCCAGGTCGGAATCAGCATCACCGCCCGGTCGAAGCCCTGGAAGGCGAGCGTGAGGATCAGGACGAGGCCGATGCCGGCCGTCGCGGCGAGAGAGAGCCGCGCGAAGCCGGCCGCGAAGGGCGGATCGACGACGGCCATGAAGGCCAGCGCCGACAGGCCCGCGAGCCACAGGACCGTGAAGGCGGAAAGCGCGCCGTGCCAGCGGTTGAGGTTCAGATAGGCGTAGAGGAACACGATGAGCGTGAAGGCGAGCGCCACTTCGGTCGTCGCCCGCAGGATGGTCTCGCGCCCCGGATCGGTCGGCACGAGGCGCTGCCAGAAGTCGAAATCGATGCACACATAGGCGAGGACGGCCCAGGCGAGCGCGGCGGTCGCCGGGAACATCGGCGAGCCCTTCACCACGAACAGGATCGTCAGGAAGACGGCGAGAAGGCCGGCGATGCCGAGGACGATGCCGCGATACAGGGTGAAGGAGTTCAGCGTGTCCTTGTAGGCGTTCGGCTCCCAGAGCCGGATCTCGGGCAGCCTGTCGGAGGACAGCTCGGCGACGAAGGTGACGATCGAACCGGGATCGATGGTCACGAAGAAGAGATCGGCCTCGGTGCTCTCCTGGCGCTCCAGCGCCGAGCCCACGGAGGGGGTGATCGCCGTGATGCGGCGCGAGCCGAGATCGGGCGCGACGATGCCCGATCCGGGCAGCTTGAAATGCGGCGCGACGACGAGGCGGTCGAGCTGCTCGTCGGTGTTGTTGGAGAGCGCGAAGACCGCCCAGTTGCCCGAGCCGCTGGCGGTGGCCGCCTCGACCTCGAAGCGCCGCACGACGCCGTCGGCGGCCGGGACGGTCGTCACCTGGAAGCTCTCGCCCTGGCCCGCATAGAGGTCGACCGCGGGCAGGAGGTCGATCGCGACGTCCTGGCGCGAGACCTCGACAGGCTCGAGCGCCTGCGCCGGGGCCGGGGCGACGAGCGCCGAAAGCACCAGCAACAGGCCGAGGAGAATACGGCGGAAACGCTCGATTTCAGGCATGGGGGACCGGATCGACCTCGTCCTGCAGCCGTGGCCGTGTCGCGGGCCGGGCGCGCGGAAGGGAGCCGTCCTCGGACAGGAGCGAATAGAGAAGGTGATCGTGCCAGGTTCCCGCGATCATGAGATACTTACGCAAATGGCCTTCGCGGGTGTAGCCGCATTTCTCGAGAAGTCCGATCGACCGTTGGTTGTGCGGCAGGCATGCGGCCTCGATCCGGTGCAGCCGTTCCACGTCGAAGGCATAGGCGGACACCGAACGGACGGCCTCTGCCATCAGGCCGTGTCCGGCGAAGCGTTCCCCCATCCAGTAGCCGAGGGTCCCGGTCTGCGCGACGCCCCTGCGAATCTGGCCGAGCGTGATTCCCCCGCACAGCCGACCCGAAATCGTCTCGAACAGGAAGAAGGCGTGGCCGTGACGGGCGCGCGCGTCGGCCCGGTACCGTGACAGGCGCGCCTCGAAGGAGGCCCGCGACAGTTCGTCGGCGCTCCAGGCCGGCTCCCAGGGCACCAGGAAGGCGCGGCTCGCCTCGCGAAGCGCACGCCATTCCTCGTAATCGCCGGCGCGGGGCGCGCGCAGGACGATCCGCTCGCCGGCGAGCGCCGGCGTCGGCACGCCGCCGAACCAGTCGAGGAGGAACACCGGGTCCGTCCGTCGCGTCAGCCGGCCGCGAGCGCCGGGCTCCCCAGCCGTTGCTCGATCGAGTCGAGCGAGGGCAGGAGACGCAGCGGCCCGATCGCGGCCAGCGTCGGCTTGACGTCGAGAAAGGTCCGGCCGGCGAGGTCGGCGAGGCGCCCGGCCGAGATGGCGGCGAGCCGCTCGAGAAGCTCGGCATTCTCGATCACCGCGCCCTTGAAGAGAAGCTGGCGGGCGATCTGGCCGGCGCGCGAGGCGGGACTCTCCTGGCTCATCAGAAGGCTGGAGCGGATCTGCGAGCGGGCCCGCACGACCTCCTTCTCCGTGATGCCGTCCGCGGCCCGGGCCAGCTCTTCCACGATCACGGGGGCGAGCTCGGACAGTTCGTCCTCACCCGTCGCGGCATGGACGCCGAAGAGCCCGGTGTCCGAAAAGCTCCAGTGGAAGGCCGAGATGGCGTAGCAGAGCCCGCGCGTCTCGCGGATCTCCTGGAAGAGGCGGGACGACATGCCGCCGCCCAGGATCGTGGACAGGACCTGCGAGGCGTAGAAGTCGCGCTGATAGTAGGGCCGGCCCTGGAAGCCGAGCACGAGCTGGGCGTCGGCGAGGTCGCGGTCCTGACGGAACTCGCCGCCCGTGTACGCGGCCGGCGTGCGGCCCTCCGCCTCGATGCCGGTGCCGGGCGAAAGGTGCCCGAAATTGGCGGTCACGCGGTCGACGACGTCCTGATGGGAGACGGCGCCTGCCGCCGAGACGACCAGCTTGTCGGGCGTGTAGTGCGAGCCGAGATAGGAGCGCAGCCCCTCCGGCGTGAAGGAGCGCACGGTCTCGCGGGTGCCCAGGATCGGCCGGCCGATCACCTGATCGCGGAAGGCCTGCGCCTGGAAGTGATCGAAGACGATGTCGTCCGGCGTGTCCTCGGCGGCGCCGATCTCCTGCAGGATGACGTGCTGCTCGCGGGCCAGCTCCTCCTCGTCGAACTTCGAATCGAGCAGGATGTCGGAGAGGATGTCGAGGGCGAGCGGCACGTCCTCGCGCATCACGCGTGCGTAGTAGGCCGTGGTCTCCACGCTCGTGGAGGCGTTCAGCTCGCCGCCGACGTCCTCGATCTCCTCGGCGATGCGGCGCGCCGAGCGCTGGGTCGTGCCCTTGAAGGCCATGTGCTCGAGCAGATGGGCGATGCCGTGCTCGTGCATCCCCTCGTCGCGCGCGCCCGCCTTGACCCAGATCCCGAGCGCCGCGCTTTCCAGCGCGGGCATGGTCTCGGTGGCGATCGTCAGCCCGTTGGAGAGCTTCGTGATCTCGACGCTCATGCGGCGGCCCCGAGCGAGACGGCGCGGGAACGCTCCTCGACGAAGCGCTGCAAGGTCGGGAGATCGTTCGCGACCGTCTCGAACACCTCCGCGCGCTTCATGAGGTCGCCATGGGTCGGGGGCAGAGGCGGCTCGGCGCCGACGGCCGCCGCCACGGCCGCGGGGAACTTCGCCGGATGGGCCGTGCCGAGAACGATCATCGGCGCCTGACCCTCGTGGCGGCGCGCGACCGCGAGGCCGACGGCGGTGTGCGGGTCGAGGAGATAGGCCGAGCTCTCGAAGACGTCGGCGATGGTCTCGCGCACCTCGTCCTCGCTCGCGGTCCCTGCGTCGAACTCGGCGCGGATCGCCTCCAGCGTCGCGCCCGGCAGCGTGAAGCTCTTCGACTGCTTCAGATTGTCCATCTGCCGGCGGATGTCGTCGCCGTCGCGTCCGCCCGCCTCGAACAACAGGCGCTCGAAGTTCGAGGAGATCTCGATGTCCATGGAGGGCGAGCTCGTCGCCTTGACGCCTTCCATCTCGTAGCGCCCCGAGCCCAGCGTGCGCGCCAGGATGTCGTTCTCGTTGGTGGCGATGACGAGCCGATCGACCGGCAGACCCATGCGCTTGGCGCCGTATCCGGCGAAGATGTCGCCGAAATTTCCGGTCGGGACCGTGAAGGACACGCGGCGATCGGGCGCGCCGAGGCTGGCGGCCGCGGTGAAGTAGTAGACGATCTGGGCCATGATCCGGGCCCAGTTGATGGAGTTGACGCCCGAGAGCGCCGTGCGGGTGCGGAAGGCCTGATCGTTGAACATCGCCTTCACCATCGCCTGGCAGTCGTCGAAGGTGCCCTCGACCGCGATCGGATGGACGTTGGCGGCGCCGGACGTCGTCATCTGCCGCTGCTGCACCGGCGAGACGCGGCCGCGCGGGAAGAGGATGAACATGTCGGTGCGCTGCGAGGCGGAGAAGGCGGCGATGGCCGCGCCGCCCGTGTCGCCCGAGGTCGCGCCGACGATGGTCGCGCGCGCGCCGCGCGCGGTCAGCGCGTGGTCCATCAGCCGCGCGAGCAGCTGCATGGCGACGTCCTTGAAGGCGAGCGTCGGCCCGTGGAAGAGCTCCAGGACGAAGGCGTTCGGCCCGACCTGCACCAGGGGCGCGACGGCCGGGTGGCGGAAGGTGGCGTAGGCCTCGTCGACCATGCGCTTCAGATCGGCCTGCGCGATGTCGTCGCCGACGAAGGGCGTCAGAATCTCCAGCGCGATCTCCGCATAGGGCCGCCCGGCGAAGGACCGTATCGTCGCCTCCGACAGAGCCGGCCAGGACTGCGGAACGTAGAGGCCGCCGTCTTCGGCAAGGCCCGCCAGGAGAACGTCGCTGAACCCAAGGACGGGGGCCTGCCCCCGCGAACTCACATACTTCACGGCAACTCCCAAGCCCGCCCGACACGCGGCTCTCGACATTCCGTTCCCGGCCGCGCCGGAGCGCGCCGCCGTGGATGGTTCCCCGCCGCGGTCGCACCGCGCGGGAGGCAATGGTATAGACCGCCGTCGCATATGAAGGAAGGACTGCCGATGGCACCGCTTCGCGCTCTGAGGACCGCCCCTTTCGCTATGGGCCTCGCGGTCCTTTCGGCCTGTTCGACCGGCAGCGCGCCGCCGCCCGCCATTCCCCAGCCGGTCGGGACGGAAGCCGCCTACTGCCCGCCCGTCGTCCAGCGCGAGGGCACCTCGATCCTACGCCGCGGCGAGGGGGACGCGCTGCAGTACATCGCCTCGATCTCGGAAACCTCGCGGTCCTGCCGCGTCGTCGACGGCGTGCTGCAGATCGAGGTCGGGATCGCCGGCCGGGTCATGCCGGGCGCGGCCGCCCCCTCGGGCCAGGTCGGTCTGCCGCTGCGCGTCGTGGTCGTGCGCGGCGACGAGGTGCTCTACTCCAATCTCGGGCGCCTGGGCGTGCCGATCGCGCGCGGCTCGGGCGCGCAGAGCTTCGCCTATGTCGACCGGGCGATCCGCCTTTCCGAGCCGGCAAGCCGCAACATCAACATCCAGGTCGGATTCGACGAGCAGAACTGATTTGCACCCGGGAGCGAGCTCAGGCGCGCTCCCACTCCGCGAACGCCTCGACGACGGACGGAAAGTCGGAGAGGCGTGAGATCACCGTCTCGGCGCCCGCGTCGGTCAGCGCGTCGGCGTGGCCGGGGTGGGTGTGGCTCGCGCCGGTGAAGCCGACGACGCGGCAGCCGGCGGCCACGGCGGCCGCGATCCCGTGGACCGAATCCTCGATGACGATCGCGTCGCGCGGCTCCACCTCGAATTCCCTGCAGGCGTGCAGATAGACGTCCGGCGCCGGCTTGATGCGCCGCGATCCGACCTCGCGCGAGGAGTAGACATAGGGGCGGAAGCGGTCCCACAGCCCGACATGCGACAGCATGATCTTCAGCCGCTCGCCGAGCGAGTTGGAGCAGATAGCGCGCGGCAGCTCCAGCCGGTCGAGCATGTCGTGGACGCCCGCGATCGCCTCGACCTTGGCGAGGCGCTTGTCGGCCTCGGCCTCGGCGCGCGCGACGAAATCCTCGGGAAAGACCATGCCCGTCTCCTCGGAGAGGGCCGCGAGGATGCGGTCGAGCGTCAGGCCGGCGAAGCGCGCCGCGATCTCCTCGGCCGAAATTTCGTAGCCCAACTCGGCGAACATCTCCGATTCGATGCGCGCGGAGACGATCTCGGAATCGACGAGCACGCCGTCGCAGTCGAACAGGATGAGGGAGAGGGCCATTCGTCGAACTCGCCGTGCGGAAGGAATGCGGCGTGCCGGCCGCGCGGGGGCCGTAGCACGCGGGCGCCGGATGCGCCAAACGCGAGGGTGACGGTGAGGTTCACCGATCGTTTACGTCGTTCGGTAACTATGATCGCGGTCCAGTTGTTCTTGCGTCAGACCGGGTGAGTGAAATGTCGAACCTACGCCGCGCGCCCCAGTCCGAAGTTTCAGCGTCGGGACGCGCGGCGTATGTCGATACGATCCTGAAGGGCGACTGCGTCTCGAAGATGGAGGCGCTGCCCGCGGGTTCCGTCGACGCGATCTTCGCCGATCCGCCCTACAATCTGCAGCTCGGCGGCGACCTCCTTCGGCCCGACCATTCCAAGGTCGACGCCGTCGACGACGCCTGGGACCAGTTCGAGAGCTTCCAGGCCTACGACGCCTTCACCCGGGCCTGGCTGCTCGCCGCCCGGCGCGTCCTCAAGCCGAACGGTACCATCTGGGTGATCGGCTCCTATCACAACATCTACCGGGTCGGCGCGATCATGCAGGACCTCGGCTTCTGGATGCTGAACGACATCGTCTGGCGCAAGGCCAACCCGATGCCGAACTTCCGCGGCCGCCGGTTCCAGAACGCCCACGAGACCATGCTCTGGGCCTCGCGTTCCAAGGATTCCAAGGCCTACACCTTCAACTACGAGAGCCTCAAGGCGGCGAACGACGACCTTCAGATGCGCTCGGACTGGATGTTCCCGATCTGCTCGGGCGCCGAGCGGCTGAAGGACGAGGACGGCCGCAAGGCGCATCCGACGCAGAAGCCCGAGGCGCTGCTCGCCCGCGTGATCCTGTCCTCGACCAAGCCCGGCGACCTCGTGCTGGATCCGTTCTTCGGATCGGGCACGACGGGCGCGGTCGCCAAACGCCTCGGCCGCCACTTCGTCGGCATAGAGCGCGAAGACGCCTACATCCAGGCGGCCACGCGCCGAATCATGGCCGTCGAGCCGCTCGACGAGGCCTCGATCCGCCTCGCGGTTCCCAAGCGCGCCGAGCCGCGTGTGGCGTTCTCCTCGCTCGTCGAGGCGGGGCTCATCCAGCCCGGCACCGAACTTACCGACGCCAAGGGCCGCTATTCGGCGCGCGTGAAGGCGGACGGGACGCTCGTCCATGGGACGCAGAGCGCCTCGATCCACCGCATCGGCGCCATGGTCCAGGGGCAGGAGGCCTGCAACGGCTGGACCTTCTGGCACGTGCGCGACGGCGCGGCGCTGACGCCGATCGACCATCTGCGCTCGGAGATCCGCCGCCGCATGGCCAGCGTCGAGGCCTGAGGCTCAACGGGACCCGCGGGGCCGCGCCGTTTCGCCGCCGGCCCGCGCGATCGCCTTTCGCATCAGCGTCGGAAGCGCCTCGTCTTCGATCGATTCGAAGGGCGCCCACCACCCGTCCTTTCCTGCCGCATCCTCTGCGACGACGGCGTGCCAGACCTCCAGCGTGAGGTCGAAATGGGTGAAGCCGTGCGCGACCTCGCCCGTGAGACGCCAGTCGGCCGGAAAGGGCGCGGCATCCTCGCCGGTCGCCCCGTCGGCGCGCGCGCTCCAGGCGGTCGAGGGCGGCTCGGCCATCCCGCCGAGCATGCCCGAAGCCGGGCGCAACCGGAGCCAGATCGCGCCGTCGCCCTTGCGCTCGGCGACGAAGACGGCGCCGATCCGGGAGGGCTTCGCCTTCTTCGCCGCCTTCCGCGGGAACTCTGTCTGTCGTCCTTGACCGCGCGCGACGCAGGGCTCGGCGATCGGGCAGAGGATGCAGGCCGGGCTCTTCGGCGTGCAGACCGTGGCGCCGAGATCCATCAGCGCTTGCGCGAAGTCGCCCGGCCGCTCCTTCGGCGTCATCGCGTCCACATGGTCGCGGATCAGGGGGCGCGAACCGGGCAGGGGCGCCTCGATCGCGTGCAGCCGGGTGGTGACGCGCTCGATGTTGCCGTCGACGACGGCGATCCGCTCGCCAAAGGCGATCGCGGCGATCGCGGCGCAGGTGTAGTCGCCGATCCCGGGCAGGGTCTTCAGCCCGGCGGCCGTCGCCGGAAACCGCCCGCCATGGTCGGCGACGACGGCTCTGGCGCAGGCGAGGAGGTTGCGGGCGCGGGCATAGTAGCCGAGCCCTGCCCAGGCGCCCATGACTTGCGAATCCTCCGCCGCGGCCAGCGCCTCGACCGTCGGCCAGCGCTCGGTGAAGCGGCGGAAATAGGCGCGAACCGCCGCCACCGTCGTCTGCTGGAGCATGATCTCCGACAGCCAGACGCGATAGGGGTCGGGCCGCACGCCCGCCGCGATGTCGGCCGGCGGGGTCCGCCAGGGCAGGCTCCGCGCGTGGCGATCGTACCAGGCGAGGAGGGGGGCGGCGACGGCTCCCGCTCCCGTCACCGCGATCCTCCGGCGGTCGTCGGCGCGAGGCGCGCGTCCTGGCGCAGGAAGTAGCAGAAGAAGCCGAAGCCGCCGGAAACCAGCATGAAGGACTCGCCGATGGCGAGACGGATGTTGGAATTGGTGACGAGCGTCAGTGCGAAGAAAACGATGGCGCCGAGCGCGAGCACGAAGGTGGCGTTGCCGATCAACCCCTCGCGGCGCGCCGCCGCCGCCTGCCAGAGCGTCCAGCCGCTGGCGAAGGCGTAGAAGGCGAGGCCGAGCAGCCCGTAGCGCACCGCGATCTCCAGATAGCCGTTGTGTATCAGATTGCCGTGTTCGTGCGAATAGGGTCCGGCGGCCCAGAGGTCGATCCATTCGCTCCCCGAGCCGACGAGGATCGATTGCCGCCAGACCTCCAGCGCGTTGACCCACAGCGCCAGCCTCTCGTTGAAGGAGAAGGGCACGAAGCCTGCGGCGATCGCGTCCTCGAGGGCCGCGGTCAGATCCGCCTCGCTCGCCACCAGCGAGCCGATCGCGAGCGCCGCCTCCGCGTTCGGCAGGAGTTCGCGCGCGATCTGGTCGGCGAAGAGCACCACGAGGAGGACGCAGGCGGTTGCCGCCGCGGCGACAGGCACGAGCTTGTGCCGCGCGGTGGTGACGGCGAGGAAGGCGAGGAGCATCACGGGCAGGCTGACGCCCAGCGCCAGCCAGACGCCCTTCGATCGGGCGCCGAGGATGCCGAGAAGCGCCAAAACGATCGTCAGGCCAGCCAGGAGCGCGACGGCGATCCGCAGCCCGGCGGGCTCTCTGCGTGCCTCGAAGGCGTAGAGAAGCAGCGCCGACATGGCGAGAACGATCAGACCGCCGCCGATCGATGCGTGGATGGTGTTCGAATGGAACAGGACGTCGGCGCGCTGCCCGGCCAGGATCGCGTGGAGATCGAGGCTCGCTGCGAGGGTCACGAGGCTGACGAGCAGGAACACGCCTGTCAGCGCGCGCAGGTTCGCACGGTGGAGATAGAAGGCGTAGCCGAGCGTCGGCAGTACGAGCGCGAGAAGATAGACGCCTTCGGAAGAGCCGCGGAACGGGTCGCCGTGGTCGAAGAGGCCGAAGGCCAGCCGCAGAGCCACATGGGCTCCCCAGAGCGCGCAGAGAATCCCCATCGGGCCGATCGCGGGCCGGTTCTGGCGCAGATAATAGGCGACGATTCCTTCCAGGAGCAGGAAGGGAAGGCAGTAGCGGTAGAGGTCGGTCTCCACGAAGACGGCGGAGACGAGCCCGCATAGAAGAACCACGTTCGGCCAGTGTACGAACCGCACGATCGCGGTGAAGAAGGCTCTCATCGCAAAGCGTACCGGGCACGGCGCGCATAGTCGGCGGCGCGGAAGAGACCCGTCGGCAGCCGCAGAGCCAGCGGCGGCTTGGAGCGGGCGTAGTCGTCGCCGTGCCCGCCGGGCACGATGGTCGACGCCAGCTCCTGCGAGCGCAGCTGCACCCCGGACGAGCGCAGCGTGAAGATCGAGGCCTGCATCGCCCAGCCGCGCTCGAAGGCCACGTCGTAGGGCAGACGCATGACGGCGAGCGCCTCGCGCAGCCGCCGGGCGCCCGCTCGCGTGACCGCGTAGCAGGCGGCGGATGCCTGCGGGCCGTGGATGCAGCGCCCGAACTCGGTCTCGCCCAGCCCGCCGTGGCGCACGAAGCCCTTCACCCGGTGGTTGGCGAGCTTCAGCATGTCGAGGCCCGGACGTTCGGCGAGCACGGCACGCACCTTCTCCACAGCGGCAGCGTCGAGCACCGCGTCGTCTTCGGCGACGATCGCCACCTCGTCGCCCGAGGCAAGGACGGCGTCCAACGCCCTGAGATGGCTTCGATAGCACCCGTATTCGCCCGGCAGGATGGTGCGGCCGTGAAGACGGCGGAAGGCGCGGTGGTCCACGTCGACCCACTCTTCAAGCGCAGCCGCCTTGCCGTCGACCGCCGTCACGCGCTCGACCGTCAGGACATGGCGGGCCGCGTCGCGCTCGATCCACGCCCAGCGGTCGGGCGAGCGGTCGAGATTGATCACGTAGAACCGCAACGCCGGTCTCCAACTGCTTGAGATCGCGGACGTTCGTCCGCGTTCGAGGCCGCGTTCGGCCCTCGGATCCTCGTGCGGCGGGCGGCCGCGGGGCCTCGGGGCCAAGCGGCGCTTGATACGGGTCCCGACCTCGTTCATCAAGGGCGGGCCCCGACGCTCGCGAGATCGTCAGGGCTTCATGTCGGAATTCGGACCGTGCCCGTGACGACGAACGACCCCCGATGGCGCCGGCCGGCCGCCCGACCGCTCGCCGACCTCGTTTCCGGCCTGGTCGATCCGATCCTCGCCCGGAAGGCCGGCATGTCGAGTGCGCTGGTCTCCTCCTGGCCGGAGATCGCGGGAGCGCGCCTGGCCGAAGGGACACGGCCCGAGAAGCTGATCTGGGCGGCCCGCCGCAGCGACCTCGACCCCTTCGAGCCGGCGACGCTGGTCGTGGCCTGCGAAGGTGCGTTCGCGCTGCGGCTGCAGCACGAGGCGGGCGAACTCCTCCAGCGGATCGACGTCTTCTTCGGCTACCACGCGGTCGGGCGGCTGAAGATCGTCCAGCGTGCCGCGCCGGCCACCGCGCCGTCGCGCAAGCCGGCGCTGGCCGAGCTGGGGCCGCTGGACCGCAAGGCCATCGGCGACGCGACCGCCCGGATCGAAAGCCCGCGGCTCAGGGCTGCGCTGGAACGGTTCGGCGAAGGCGTCCTGGCGCGCAACCGCGCCGCGCGCGATTGAACGCAGCGTTCAGGCGGGGTTCACTGACCAGCGGGCCAAATCGGCGTCGACGGCCTTGGAATGCCCGATTTGCGCGCCTAAAGCAGAAGGCGACGGCGCAAGGGATCCGGTTGGTCGCCTGTCGAGCCTTGAACGGGGACGTGAGATGAGAATCGTGAAGTCGGAAGCTGCGAAGTCCGAGGCCCTGATGCGCCACGCCCGCCGCGCGTCCGTGATGGTCGCGAGCGCCGCGATCCTCGGTCTGGCCCTGAGCGGGGAGGACGGATCCGTGCGGCTCGTCGGGCTGGCGCAGGCTCAGGAAGCGGCTGCACCCGCCACGGGCGAAGCGGCCGCGCCCGCCGCCGAGCGGCGCACCGACCCCGCGGCGGCGACCCCTCCGCAGTCCCAGGGCAGCGTCGACGTCGACGAGCTGATGGCCGAAGGGGCGCTGCCCGACATCGTGATCGGCGATCCGAACGCGCCGGTGACGATCATCGAATACGCCTCGCTCACCTGCCCGCACTGCGCGACGTTCCACAACACCGCCCTGCCGGACATCAAGGCCGACTACGTCGACACCGGCATCGCCAAGGTGATCCTGCGCGAGTTTCCTTTCGATCCGGCCGCGCTCGCCGGCTTCATGCTGGCGCGCTGCGTGCCGGAAGAGCGGCGCGAGCCGATGATCTCCGTCCTGTTCCAGCAGCAGCAGAGCTGGGCCCGCGCCGAGAACGTCTCCGCCGCGCTCCTGTCGATCGCCCGCATGTCGGGCATGAGCCAGGAGGAGTTCGTCGCATGTCTGGAGAACACCGAGCTCCAGGGCCAGGTTGCCGAGGTCCGCGAGCGCGGCGAGAGCGAATTCGGCGTCCAGGCCACTCCGACCTTCTTCGTCAACGGCGACCGCTATTCGGGCGCGATGACGGCCGACCAGATGGCTGCGGTCATCGAGAGCCATCGCTGACCCCCGGGGCGCATTGGCGGATCGCCGCAGTGCGTTAGAATGGCGGTGAGGCGGGCACCGTTGCCCCGCGAAGGGGGCGTCCGGCGGATCGATGGCTAAGAGGGTCTTCACCTTCGAGAGAGGCGCGGCCGACCGGCCCGCCGACGCCGCTGAGGCGCTCGGGCTGAAGGGCGCCAACCTCGCCATGCTCGCCCATCTCGACCTCCCGGTGCCACCCGGCTTCACGGTGTCGACGACGGGCTGGCGCGAATGCGCCGCCGCCAACGGCCGGCTTTCGCAGAGCCTGCGCTCGGAGATCCTCTCGGCCGTCGAGTGGCTGGAGACGGCCACCGGCCGCACCTTCGACGGCAAGTCGAGACCGCTCCTCCTGGCGCTGCGCACGGGCGCACGCCTGCGGATGCCGGGTCTCGCCGAGACCGTGCTCGATCTCGGCATGAACGACCGGACGGTGGAGACGCTCGCCGGCGAACTGGGCGACGCGTCCTTCGCCTTCCGCAGCTACCGGCGCTTCGTCGAAAGCTTCTCGACCCTGGTCTACAAGGTGCCCGAGGGCGGCTTCGAGGAGATCGCCGACGAGGAGCGCGCGAGCCTCGACTGGGGCGGAGACGAGCCGGCCACGATCGAGGGCTGGCGCGCGCTGATGGCGCGCTATCACAGGTTCCTCGATTCCGAGTTCGGCGTCGCCCTGCCGCAGACGCCCTTCGAGCAGCTCGTGCTGGCGATCGAGGGCGCGTTCGAGAGCTGGCGCAGTCCGGTCGCGCGCGCCTTCCGCGTGCTTCACGGCATCGCCGAGAACGCCGGTCTGGCGGTTTCGGCGCACGCGATGATCTTCAACGAGAAGGACCGCGATTCGGGCACGGGACGCGCCATCTCGCGCGACATGGCAACGGGACGCGCCGGCCTGACGGGCCAGTTCGCCCTGCGCGGGCGCGCGGAGGGCGCCGAGATCGGGGAACGCGGCGTCATGCTCGACCTCGCGGGCGAGGATGCGGCGAAGTTTCCCGGGAATCTCGCCGCGCTCGCCGATCATGTTCGCCGCATCGAGGAGCACATGGGGGACGCCTGCGAGGTCGACTTCATGGTCGGCGACGGCGAACTCTTCCTCCTCGAAAGCCGGCTCGCCCGTCGCGGTGTCGCGGAGGCCATCCGCATCGCCGTGGACATGGTGCGCACCGGCCTGATCGACGAGCGCGAGGCGTTGCTGCGTATCGACCCGACGCTTCTCGACGACCTTCTCCACCCCACGATCGAACGCGGCGGGACGCTTGAGATCCTGGCGCGCGGCCTGCCGGCTTCGCCGGGCGCGGCGACCGGAGAGATCGTCTTCTCCGCGGAAGCGGCGCTCGCGCTGGCCGCCGAAGGCCGGCGTTCGATCCTGGTGCGCACCGAGACGCTGCCGGACGACATCCACGGGATGCATGTCACGGAGGGCGTCGTCACCATCCGCGGCGGCACCACGAGCCACGCGGCGGTGGTCGCGCGCGGCATCGGCAAGCCCTGCGTGACGGGTGCGAGCACCCTGCGCATCCAGGCCGACGCGGAAACTCTGACGGCGGCGGGCCGCGTCCTGCACGCGGGCGACGAGATCACCATCGACGGCACGACGGGCGACATCATCTTCGGCGCCATGAAGCTGACGCGCCCCATGCTCTCTGGCGATTTCGCGACATTGATGGAGTTCGCGGACCGGGCGCGCCGCATGGGCGTGCGCACCAACGCCGAGACGCCGGCCGAGGTGCGTTCGGCGCGCGCATTCGGGGCGGAGGGCATCGGCCTCTGCCGCACCGAGCACATGTTCTTCGAGGGCGAGCGCATCGGCGTGATGCGCGAGATGATCCTGGCCGGCAACGAGGAGGGGCGCCGCGAAGCGTTGGCCAAGCTCCTGCCGATGCAGCGCTCCGACTTCGTCGAGCTGTTCGAGATCATGGCCGGTCTGCCGGTGACGATCCGTCTCCTCGACCCGCCGCTCCACGAGTTCCTGCCCAAGGGGGCGGCCGAGATCGCCGAGACCGCCGAGGCGCTCGGCATCGCCCGCGAGATCCTGGCCGAGCGCATCGAGAACCTCCAGGAGTTCAACCCGATGCTCGGTCATCGGGGCTGCCGCCTGGCGATCTCCTATCCCGAGATCGTCGAGACGCAGGCTCGTGCGATCTTCGAGGCCGCCATCGAGGCGGGGGAGAAGACCGGCAAGGACGTGGTGCCCGAGATCATGGTTCCGCTCGTCGGCCTGCGCAAGGAACTCGACTTCCTGCGCACGCAGATCGAGGCCGTGGCCGAGCTCGTGGCGCTGGAGCGCGGGCGGACGATCTCCTACAAGGTCGGCGCGATGATGGAACTGCCGCGCGCCATCGTGCGGGCGGACACCATCGCCGAGATCGCCGACTTCCTGTCCTTCGGCACGAACGATCTGACGCAGATGGTGTACGGCATCTCGCGCGACGACGCGGCGAACTTCCTGTCCACCTACGAGCGCGTCGGCATCATCGATCGCGACCCGTTCCAGTCGGTGGACGTGGAGGGGGTCGGCGAACTGATCGGCCTCGGCGTCGACAAGGCGCGGCGCACCAGCCCGTCCATCACCCTCGGCATCTGCGGCGAGCAGGGAGGCGATCCGACCTCGATCGCCTTCTTCGAACAGGTCGGGCTCGACTACGTCTCCTGCTCCCCCTTCCGCGTGCCGATCGCCCGCCTCGCCGCCGCCCAGGCGACCATCCGCGCGGACCGGACGCTGCGCAGCGTCTCCAGCGCGAAAGGGCGCGGGCGTGGCTGACGGAGCGGACGCGACGATGTACGCTCGGACATCGACGAGGGATTGCGGGCGAGGCGGGCGACGAGCTTGAGCGGACACTACATCCGAAAGCGGACGCGGCTCGGCACCTATGGCTGGGCACTGGCGAGCTTCGCCGCCATGCTGCTTCTCGCGGCGCTCGCCTTCCTGCGTCTGCAGATCCTGGACCTGCAGGGCTTCTCCGTGTCGATCGCCGCGATCGCCGCGCTCGTCCTCCTGGCGCTCCTGATGGCGCTCTCGGGTATCGCGAAGGCCTGGACGCGCGGCGACCGGGGCGGGGGACGAGCCGTCGCTGCGCTGTTCCTCTCCAGTCTTGTGGCGGTGCCCTTCGCGCTGGGCATCGCGCTCGCGCTCGAATATCCGACCTCCTCGATGGCGCAGACCGACGGTATCGACCCGGCATCGGCTGCCGAGGTGCAGGTCGCGTCGGCCGAGCCCGGTTCGACGAGCATCGTCCTCGGCCGCGACTTCCGCGCCACAGCCGCCGACGTCTACAGCGCCGCCCGCGCGACTTTGGAGGCGAGCGGCTGGGACGTCGTCGAGGTGCAGGCGAGTCGCGTGCCGCAGCCTGCCGAAGGCGATCTCGGCGTGTCGGGCACGGTGATCGTTCCGATACCGCGGTTTCGCGACGCCTTGGGAGACGATAAGGCGCAGGGAATCGATCCCTTCGCGGCCAGCGATTCGGACGAGTATCTGATCACCGCCGTCGCCTATGCGCCCATCCTCGGCTTCGCCAGCGACGTGACGGTGCGCATCGCGGAGGTCGAGGGCACGAGCTATGTCGACATGCGCTCGGTTTCGCGGGACCTGCCGCGCGACCTCGGGCAGAACCGTCGCTTCATCGAGGGGTTCCTCGCCCGGCTGGACGCCGCGGTGACGCTCCTCCAGAGCGGCCCGGAGGCGGCCGAGAGCTGACGCGTCAGATCCGCTTGAAGCGCGCACCGACGGTCGGCGGACCGTCGCTCGAAACCTGTCCCTCCTCGACGAGGGCCTCCAGATGGGCCAGCACGGAGAGGCCAGCGGCGCCGTGAAGGCGGGGATCGGTCTTGCGATAGATGGAGGCCACGATCTGCGGCACGGTCTCGTCTCCGGCCGACACGCGCTCCAGGATCGCCGCCTCTCGCATCAGCCGGTGCGCCTTGAGACCGCGCAGAAGCGGCTGGGGCGACGTGATCGGTCCGCCATGCCCCGACAGATACAAGGTCTCCGGCCGGCCCATCAGCCGGTCCAGCGAGCGCAGATAGTCCCGCATCGACCCGTCCGGCGGGGCGACGATCGTCGTCGACCATCCCATGACGTGGTCGCCCGCGAAGAGGACGCGCTGCGCGGGGAGCGCGTAGGCCATGTGGTTGGCGGCGTGTCCCGGCGTCGCGACGGCCTCGAAGGTGCCGGCGCCGAAGACCAGCGTCTCGCCGTCCGCGACGGTCCGGTCCGGGCGAAAATCCATGTCGCCGGCGCCCTCGAGCCCGTTTCTCTCACCCTCGTGGAGCGGTCGCGCGGCGCGGTGGGGCCCTTCGGCGAGAACGGGCGCGCCGACCGCCGCCTTCAGCTTGGCGGTGAGGCCCGTGTGGTCGAGATGGGTGTGGGTGACGAGGATGGCCTCGACGGTCCGGCCGCCGATCGCCTCGACGAGCGTCTCTAGATGGCGGTCGTCGTCCGGACCCGGGTCGATCACCACCAGCCGGTCCGTGCCGACGATGTAGCTGTTCGTACCGTAGAAGGTGAACGGTCCGGAATTGTCGGCGGTGATGCGCACGATCCGGGGCGCCACCTCGACAGCCTCGCCGGGACGCGCGTCGAAGCTGGTGTCGAGTTCGATGCTCATGGCGTTGGTTCGACCCCGCGCGAGGCCGGTCTGTCAAGGCTCTCGCCGCGCCCCGGGGGCGGGGGAGGGCCGCGCCGCCATGCCGGTGGCGACGCGGGCCCGAAACCGGGCTCGCGCTCGCTTGCGTCCACTTTGGGAAGAGTCTAATCCTCGCCACGGAAGAACCGGGCCGGCGCGCCCGGTTGCCGCATTGATCAGCGGGCGGAAGCACTTACCTTCCGTTCAACGGAATCGAAGAGCACGAGAGGCGGCGCTGCCCGGACACGGGAGGGCGCTTCGCGGCGCTTGCGGGATCGGAACGACCTTAAGTGAACGAGCTTCTCGCCTCCTATCTGCCCATCGTCATCTTCGTCGGTGTCGCCTTGTTCATCGGCATCGCGCTGCTCGTCTCGCCGTTCCTGCTCGCCTTCAAGGCGCCGGACGACGAGAAGCTCTCGGCTTACGAATGCGGCTTCAACGCCTTCGACGACAGCCGCATGAAGTTCGATGTCCGGTTCTATCTGGTCGCGATCCTCTTCATCATCTTCGACCTCGAGGTCGCGTTCCTCTTCCCCTGGGCGGCCGCCTTCGGCCCGCTCGGCTGGGCCGGCACGCTCTCGATGACCGTGTTTCTCGCCGTCCTGACGGTCGGCTTCATCTACGAATGGAAGAAGGGAGCGCTCGAATGGGATTGATCGACCCGACACCGAGCCTTCGCGACCGCTCCGAACTTGTGGCGCCGGCGCAGGACCCGTTCGTCGCGGGCGTCGACAACGAGCTCGCCGACAAGGGCTTTCTCGTCACCTCGACCGAGGACCTGATCCAGTGGGCGCGCACCGGCTCGCTCATGTGGATGACGTTCGGCCTCGCCTGCTGCGCGGTCGAGATGATGCAGATGTCGATGCCGCGCTACGACGCCGAGCGCTTCGGCTTCGCGCCGCGCGCCTCGCCGCGCCAGTCGGACGTGATGATCGTCGCGGGTACGCTGACCAACAAGATGGCCCCGGCGCTGCGCAAGGTCTACGACCAGATGCCGGAGCCGCGCTACGTTATCTCGATGGGCTCCTGCGCCAACGGCGGCGGCTACTACCACTATTCCTACTCGGTGGTGCGCGGCTGCGACCGCGTGGTGCCGGTGGACATCTACGTGCCAGGTTGCCCGCCGACCGCCGAGGCTCTGCTCTACGGCGTGCTTCTTCTCCAGAAGAAGATCCGGCGCACCGGCACGATCGAGCGGTGATTGAAATGAGCGAAGCGCTGTCCGAACTCTCCACCTACCTGCGCGAGGGCGCGATCGGCGCGAAGATCGCAGACGCTTCGATCGCCTTCGGCGAACTGACGCTGACCGTCGCGCCGGCCGACATCGTCTCGGTGATGACCTATCTGCGCGACGATGCGAACTGCCAATTCAAGAACTTCGTCGATCTGTGCGGCGTCGACTATCCCGAGCGCACCGAGCGCTTCGAGATCGTCACTCATTTGCTCTCGCCGCGGATGAACCAGCGCGTCCGCGTCAAGATGTCCACGCACGAGGACGCGCCCGTACCCTCAATCCACGGCGTATTTCCGGCGGCCGACTGGTTCGAGCGCGAGGCCTACGACCTCTACGGCATCCTCTTCACGGGCCACCCGGACCTGCGCCGCATCCTCACCGACTATGGCTTCGAGGGGCATCCGCTGCGCAAGGACTTCCCGCTGACGGGCTTCGTCGAGGTCCATTACGACGAGGCGCTGAAGCGCGTCGTCTACGAACCGGTCGAGCTTCGCCAGGAATTCCGCAACTTCGACTTCCTCTCGCCTTGGGAAGGCACGGACTACGTGCTTCCCGGCGACGAGAAGGCGAAGGCGAACTAAGGGGCGAGGCGATGGAAGCGCAACGCACCGGCGGCTGCCTCTGCGGGGCGGTTCGCCTCTCGGCGGTTCCGGCCAAGCTCGAGATGGATGTCTGCCATTGTTCGCGCTGTCGCCGCTGGTCCGGCGGGGTCTTCATGGCGATACCCTGCGAGCCCGGCATCGAGTTCGAAGGGCCGGTGGGCAGCTTTCAGTCGTCCGACTACGGCGAACGGCTTTTCTGCACCGCCTGCGGCTCGACGCTCGCCTGGCGGATGCTCGACGGCTCGATGATCGCCGTCTCCATGCACGCCTTCGACGACACGAGCGGTTTCGTCTTCGCCGAAGAGATCTTCATCGACGACAAGCCGCCGCACTATTCGTTCGCGAACGATACGCGCAAGCTGACGGGCGCCGAGGTGATGGCGCAGTTCGCTGCAAACCAAGGCGCCTGACATGGCCGAGATCGACGTCCGCAACTTCAACATCAATTTCGGCCCGCAGCACCCTGCGGCGCACGGCGTTCTGCGTCTCGTGCTCGAACTCGACGGCGAGAATGTCGAGCGCGTCGACCCCCATATCGGGCTGCTTCACCGCGGCACCGAGAAGCTGATCGAGCAGAAGACCTACCTTCAGGCGATCCCCTATTTCGACCGGCTCGACTACGTCGCGCCGATGAACCAGGAGCACGCCTTCTGCCTCGCGATCGAGAAGCTCGCGGGCGTGGACGTGCCGATCCGCGGGCAGCTTATCCGCGTGCTCTACTCCGAGATCGGCCGCATCCTTTCCCACCTTCTCAACGTCACCACGCAGGCGATGGACGTCGGCGCGCTGACGCCTCCGCTCTGGGGTTTCGAGGAGCGCGAGAAGCTGATGGTCTTCTACGAGCGCGCCTCGGGCGCTCGTCTCCATGCGGCCTATTTCCGGCCCGGCGGCGTCCATCAGGACATGGGCGCCGACCTCGTCGACGACATCGGCGAGTGGTGCGACCCGTTCCTGAAGGCCGTCGACGACATCGACGAGCTTCTGACCGAGAACCGCATCTTCAAGCAGCGCAACGTCGACATCGGCGTCGTCGACATCGAGGACTGCTGGGCGCTGGGCTTCTCCGGCGTGATGGTGCGCGGTTCGGGCGCGGCCTGGGACCTTCGCAAGTCGCAGCCCTACGAGTGCTATGACCAGATGCAGTTCGACATTCCGGTCGGCAAGAACGGCGACTGCTACGATCGCTACCTCATCCGCATGGAGGAGATGCGTCAGTCGACCGCGATCATGAAGCAGTGCATCGAGCGTCTGGCCGGACCTGAGCGCGTCGGCCCGGTGTCCTCCAAGCAGGGCAAGGTGGTGCCGCCCAAGCGCGGCGAGATGAAGCGCTCGATGGAAGCGCTGATCCACCATTTCAAGCTCTACACCGAGGGGTTCCGCGTTCCCGAGGGCGAGGTCTACACGGCGGTCGAGGCGCCGAAGGGCGAGTTCGGCGTCTACGTGGTCTCCGACGGCACCAACAAGCCCTATCGCTGCAAGATCAAGGCGCCTGGCTTCGCCCATCTCCAGGCGATGGACTTCCTCTGTAAGGACCACATGCTGGCGGACGTCTCGGCGATCCTGGGCTCCTGCGACATCGTGTTCGGCGAGGTCGATCGGTAGGGCGTTTCGCCCTATCTTTCATGCATGACCGCCGAGCCCGCTCTCCGACAGAACATGACCGCCGACGAGTTCTTCGCCTGGGCGGAGACGTGGGAGGATACGGAGCGGTACGAGCTTATAGACGGCGTGCCGGTCCGTATGCAGGCCGAGAAGATCAGTCATGCGGAGCGGAAAGCCTCAGCGTGGCTGGCGCTCAGAACGGCCCTGCAATCTGCGGGTCTGGCAGACTGCCGGGCCTTCCCGGACGGCGTCAGCGTTCGGGTCGGCGAGCGAACCGTTCGTGAGCCGGATGCCGTTGTCCATTGCGGGCCCTACGACGCCGACAAGATGTTCGCTCCGAACCCGATCGTCGTGGTCGAAATCCTTTCGCCGTCGACCGCAAGGACCGATTTCGAGCGCAAGCTGATCGACTATTTCGCGGTCCCTTCGATGCTTCACTACCTGATCGTTCTCGGCGACGAAGGCCGTGTCATCCACCATCGTCGGCGATCTGCCGAGACGGTGATCGAGACCATCATCCTCGGCCGCGAGGCCGTGATCGACCTCTCGCCGCCCGGCTTCTCGGTGACGGTGGAAGAGCTTCTCACCGCCTGATCGCCCGCGCATGGCACGCCATGCGCAAACGGGTGGTCCGGCGCTCTAGCCTTTTGAGGCGCCTATGTTAGAACGCGCCGCAACAGCGAACGTTTGAACCGTTCTGAATTGAGGTCCGATGTCCGTCCGACGTCTTGCCGACGAAGCCGTTCAGCCCGAAAGCTTCGCCTTTACCGCCGAGAACGACAACTGGGCGGTGAAGCTGATCGGCCGTTATCCGGCGGGTCGCCAGCAGTCCGCAGTGATTCCCCTTCTCATGCGGGCGCAGGAGCAGGATGGCTGGGTCACGCGCGCCGCGATCGAGCATGTGGCCGATCGCCTCGCGATGCCGCTGATCCGCGTGCTCGAGGTCGCGACCTTCTACACCCAGTTCCAGCTGAAGCCCGTCGGCACCAAAGCGCACATCCAGGTCTGCGGCACGACGCCCTGCATGCTGCGCGGCGCGGAAGCCCTGAAGGACGTCTGCCGCTCGAAGATTCATCGCGACCAGCAGCATCTGAACGAGAGCGGCACGCTCTCCTGGGAAGAGGTCGAGTGCCTCGGCGCCTGCGTCAACGCGCCGATGGTCATGGTCTTCAAGGACACCTACGAGGACCTGACGCCCGAGCGTCTGGGCGAGATCATCGACGCCTTCGAGCGCGGTGAACCGGTGAAGCCGGGCCCGCAGATCGAGCGCCACCTGTCCGTCCCCGTCGGCGGTTTGACGACGCTGACCTCCTTCGAGGACGACGAGGAGATCGGCGAGCGCGACGAGCAGGCTGCGGTCGGCTCCAGCCCGGCGCAGGGCAGGGGGGCTGGCACCGCATCGCCGGCGCCGTCGCAGGCCGCGCGCGTCGACACGCATGCCGCCGAAACGGATCCGTCGATCAAGTCGCCCGCCGACAAGGTCGGTGCTTCGGTCGATCCGGCGGTTGAAGAGGCGGCGAGCGCCGATCCGGATGCCGGCGCAGGTCCAGGTGCCGGTCGCACGGGCGGAACGCGCCAGGGCGCAACCGATGCTGCAGCGAAGGAAGCGCAGGCCGAGGATGCGACGATCGGCCGATCCGCGGCGCGTAAGGCGCGCGCGTCGGGCGCCGAACTGCCGAGCGCGGAAGGCGCGGCCGAGGATGCGGTCGTCGCCGACAAGTTCCAGCCGGACGACGGCGGCGGCGCGCAGGTGCGCAAGACCGCACGCACGGCCGGTTCCAAGGGGCGCGGCGAGGGCGCGCGGGCGGCCACCGAGGACACCGGGACGGCCGATCCGACGGCGGCTGCACCCGCGCGACGCAAGCCGGCGAAGAAGACGGACGAGCCCGACGGCTCGAACGGGGCGTAAGGTCAGACCATGCTTCAGGATCAGGACCGCATCTTCACCAACATCTACGGTCTTCGGGACAAGAGCCTGAAGGGCGCGATGAAACGCGGCCATTTCGACGGAACGGCCGACATCATCGGCAAGGGCCGCGACTGGATCATCAACGAGATGAAGGCCTCCGGCCTTCGCGGCCGTGGCGGCGCGGGTTTCCCGACCGGCCTCAAATGGTCCTTCATGCCGAAGGAGGTGGGCGAGCGTCCCCACTACCTCGTCGTCAATGCCGACGAATCCGAGCCCGGCACGTGCAAGGATCGCGAGATTCTGCGCAACGACCCGTTCACGCTGATCGAGGGCTGCATCATCGCGAGCTTCGCGATGGGCGCGCACGCCGCCTACATCTACGTGCGGGGCGAGTACGTCCGCGAGCGCGAGGCGCTGCAGACAGCGATCGACGAGTGCTACGACGCGGGGCTGCTCGGCCGCGACAACAAGTGCGGCTGGGACATGGACGTCTACGTCCATCACGGCGCGGGCGCCTATATCTGCGGCGAGGAAACCGCCCTCCTCGAAAGCCTCGAGGGCAAGAAGGGCCAGCCCCGCCTCAAGCCGCCGTTCCCGGCCAACATGGGCCTCTACGGCTGCCCGACGACCGTCAACAACGTCGAGTCGATCGCGGTTGCGCCCACGATCCTGCGCCGCGGCGGTGCCTGGTTCGCCGGTTTCGGCCGCCAGAACAACACCGGCACCAAGCTCTTCTCGATCTCCGGCCACGTGGAGCGGCCGTGCACGGTCGAGGAGGCGATGTCGATCCCGTTCCGCGAGCTGATCGACCGCCATTGCGGCGGCGTTCGTGGCGGCTACGACAATCTCCTCGCGGTCATCCCGGGCGGCTCGTCCTGTCCGCTGGTGCCGGGCGAGTCGATCCTCGACCAGCCGATGGACTTCGACGGCATGCGCGAGATCCAGTCCTCCTTCGGGACGGCGGCGGTGATCGTGATGGACAAGTCCACCGACGTCGTGAAGGCGATCGCGCGGCTGGCCTATTTCTACAAGCACGAGAGCTGCGGGCAGTGCACGCCGTGCCGCGAGGGCACAGGCTGGATGTGGCGCGTGATGGAGCGCATGGTCGTCGGCAATGCGCAGAAGCGCGAGATCGACGTGCTGCTTGACGTGACCAAGCAGGTCGAGGGCCACACGATCTGCGCGCTCGGCGATGCGGCCGCCTGGCCGATCCAGGGCCTGGTGCGCCATTTCCGCAAGGAGATCGAGCGCCGCATTGACGAGTTCTCGCGCAACGCCGATGCGGACCGCCGCGCGGTCGTGCTCGAAGCGGCGGAGTAGGGGATGAGCGAAGACGGCGCCAGCCTGATTCTCCGGCTTCTTCAAGACATCCGTGCGACGCAAGGCGAGCACGACCAACTTCTAGCTGAGCTTTCTTGTAAGATTTCGATGCTGAACCGGAAGTTCGACGGGTGGCAGGAGACGAAAGCGACCGGTCTCGGTCCCGCCTTCCTTGCCAACATTAGCAACACGGCGATCGAAGCCGAGCTGGAAGCCGCGAGGCGGCACGACGCCGCACGCGAAGGCTCGCTCGGAACGACGGGGCACTGACGACCATGGCGAAGATCAAAGTCGACGGCACCGAGATCGAGGTTCCCGATCACTACACGCTGCTGCAGGCGGCCGAGGAGGCCGGCGCGGAGATTCCGCGCTTCTGCTTCCACGAGCGCCTCTCGATCGCCGGCAACTGCCGCATGTGCCTGATCGAGGTGAAGGGCGGGCCGCCGAAGCCCGCTGCGTCATGCGCCATGGGCGTGCGCGACCTGCGCCCCGGCCCGAACGGCGAGGCCCCGGAGATCTTCACCAACACGCCGATGGTGAAGAAGGCGCGCGAAGGGGTGATGGAGTTCCTCCTCATCAACCACCCGCTGGACTGCCCGATCTGCGACCAAGGCGGCGAGTGCGACCTGCAGGACCAAGCGATGGCCTACGGCGTCTCGGGCTCGCGCTACAGCGAGAACAAGCGCGCGGTCGAAGACAAGTATATCGGCCCGTTGGTCAAGACGATCATGACGCGCTGCATCCACTGCACGCGCTGCGTCCGCTTCACCACCGAGGTCGCCGGCATCTCCGAGCTCGGCCTGACCGGCCGCGGTGAGGACGCCGAGATCACCACCTATCTCGAACACGCGATGACGTCCGAGCTCCAGGGCAACGTCATCGACCTCTGCCCGGTCGGCGCGCTCACCTCGCGCCCCTACGCCTTCCAGGCGCGGCCGTGGGAGCTGACCAAGACCGAGACGGTCGACGTGATGGACGCGGTCGGCTCGGCGATCCGCGTCGACACGCGCGGCCGCGAGGTGATGCGCATCCTGCCGCGGACCAACGACGCGGTGAACGAGGAGTGGATCTCCGACAAGACCCGCTTCATCTGGGACGGCCTGCGCACGCAGCGCCTCGACCGCCCGTATGTGCGCCGCGACGGCCGTCTCCAGCCCGTCAGCTGGGGCGAGGCCTTCGAGGCGATTCGCACCAAAGCGTCGGGTCTCGACGGCTCTCGCATCGGCGCGATCGCGGGCGATCTGGCCGCCGTCGAGGACATGTGGGCGCTGAAGCGGCTGCTCGGCGAACTCGGCTCGACGAATGTGGATTGCCGCCAGGACGGGGCGAAGCTCGACCCGGCCAACGGCCGTGCGTCCTACCTCTTCAACACCACGATCGCCGGCATCGAGCAGGCGGACGCGCTCCTGATCATCGGCGCGAACCCGCGCTTCGAAGCCTCGGTCCTCAACGCCCGCATCCGCAAGCGCTGGAGGATGGGCGGGTTCCCGATCGGCGTGATCGGCGAGCGCGTCGATCTGCGCTACCCCGCGACCTATCTCGGCGCCGGCCCGCAGACGCTCGGCGACATCGCCGGCGCGTCGTCGGAGTTCCACGAAGCGCTGAAGGGCGCCAAGCGTCCGATGATCGTCCTCGGCCAAGGTGCGCTGACCGGTGCGAACGGGGCGGACGTGCTCGCTTCGGTCGCCAAGCTCGGCCGCGAGATCGGCGCCGTGTCCGAGGGCTGGAACGGCTTCAACATCCTGCACACCGCGGCGAGCCGCGTCGGCGGCCTCGACATCGGCTTCGTGCCGGGCGAGGGCGGCAAGACCGCGTCCGAGATGGCCTCGGGCGGCGTCGACCTCCTCTTCAATCTCGGCGCGGATGAGATCGAGATCGGGGCAGGGGCCTTCGTCGTCTATATCGGCACCCATGGCGACAAGGGTGCGCACCGCGCCGATGTCATCCTGCCGGGCGCGGCCTACACCGAGAAGTCGGGCACCTGGGTCAACCTCGAGGGCCGGGTCCAGACCGGCTCGCGCGCGGGCTTCCCGCCGGGCGAGGCGCGCGAGGACTGGGCGATCGTCCGCGCTCTCTCGGCCGTTCTCGGCAAGGCGCTGCCCTTTAATTCGCTCGCTGCGCTGCGCCGCGAGATCTATTCCGCCGTTCCGCACATGCTGGTGCAGGGCGTGACGCCCGCCGATGCGGGCGCGCTCGGCACGCTGGCCGACCGCGCCGGACAGCTTTCCGGCGAGGGCTTCCGGTCCTCGATCGGCGACTTCTACCTGACCAACCCCATCGCCCGCGCTTCGAAGGTGATGGCGGAGTGCTCGCGTCTGGCGCGGGCCGAACATCTCGAAGCGGCCGAGTAGGGGCGGACGGGACCGATGGACTTCTTCTCGAGCTATGTCTGGCCGGCGCTGATCATCGTGGGGCAGTCGCTCCTCTTCCTGGTCGTGCTGCTCGTCCTCATCGCCTACATTCTCCTCGCCGACCGCAAGGTCTGGGCGGCAGTCCAGCTGCGCCGCGGTCCGAACGTCGTCGGCCCCTTCGGCCTGTTCCAGTCCTTCGCCGACCTCCTGAAGTTCGTCCTGAAGGAGCCGGTGCTGCCGGCCTCGGCCGACAAGCCGGTGTTCCTGCTCGCGCCGCTCGTCGCGGTGACGCTGGCGCTCGCCACCTTCGCGGTGGTGCCGGTCGCCGACGGCTGGGTCATCGCCGACATCAACATCGGCATCCTGTTCGTCTTCGCCATCGCCTCGCTGGAGGTCTACGGCGTCATCATGGGCGGCTGGGCCTCGAACTCGAAATACGCCTTTCTCGGCGCGCTGCGCTCGGCGGCGCAGATGGTGTCCTACGAGGTCTCGATCGGCTTCGTCATCGTCACGGTCCTCCTCTGCGTCGGGTCGCTGAACCTTTCGGAGATCGTGTTCGCCCAGCAGACCGGGCTCGGGACGATGATCGGCCTGCCGGGCTCGTTCCTCGACTGGCACTGGCTGGTCCTGTTCCCGATGTTCGTGATCTTCTTCATCTCGGCGCTGGCCGAGACGAACCGACCGCCCTTCGACCTGCCGGAAGCGGAATCGGAGCTCGTCGCCGGCTTCATGGTCGAGTACGGTTCCACCCCGTACATGATGTTCATGCTCGGCGAGTACGCGGCGATCACGCTGATGTGCTGCCTGATGACCATCCTGTTCCTCGGCGGATGGCTGCCGCCCTTCGACTTCGCGCCCTTCACCTGGGTGCCGGGCGTCATCTGGTTCCTCGCCAAGGTCGCGTTCTGCTTCTTCCTCTTCGCCATGGTGAAGGCGTTCGTGCCGCGCTACCGCTACGACCAGCTGATGCGTCTCGGCTGGAAGGTGTTCCTGCCGATCTCCCTGGCGGCCGTCATCATAGTCGCCTTCATCCTTCAGGCCACCGGCTGGGGCGGCGCGTTCGCGTGACGCCCGCTCGCCCCCGCCACAAGACGAACCGAGACCGCTCATGAGCGCCATCGCCCAGTCCATCCGTTCGCTGTTCCTGATCGAGTTCGTGAAGGCCTTCGGGCTTTCGATGCGGTACTTCTTCAAGCCGAAGGCGACGGTGAACTACCCCTTCGAGAAGGGCCCGGTCTCGCCGCGCTTCCGCGGCGAGCATGCGCTGCGCCGCTATCCGAACGGCGAGGAGCGCTGCATCGCCTGCAAGCTGTGCGAGGCGATCTGCCCCGCGCAGGCGATCACGATCGAGGCGGGTCCCCGCCGCAACGACGGCACCCGCCGCACGGTGCGCTACGACATCGACATGGTGAAGTGCATCTATTGCGGCTTCTGCCAGGAGGCCTGCCCGGTCGATGCGATCGTGGAGGGGCCGAACTTCGAGTTCTCGACCGAAACGCGCGAAGAGCTCTACTACGACAAGGAAAAGCTGCTCGCGAACGGCGACCGCTGGGAGCGGGAGATCGCGCGCAACATTGCGCTCGACGCGCCCTACCGCTAATCGGCAGCGGACGGCCCGGCGGGCCGTTCGCACCGACATCGAACTGAATGGAAGGCGCCGCCGGGCACGGCCGGCGCCGCAAGCCGCACGGACCGAAGGGAGCCCTCGATGCTGGGCCTTCAGGCATTCTTCTTCTACGTCTTCGCGCTGATCACGGTCGGGTCGGCGCTGATGGTCGTCATCGCGAGCAACCCGGTCCACTCGGTGCTCTTCCTGATTCTCACCTTCGTCGCCTCGGCGGGCCTCTTCCTGCTGACGGGGGCGGAGTTCCTCGCGTTGATCCTGATCGTCGTCTATGTGGGCGCGGTCGCGATCCTCTTCCTCTTCGTCGTCATGATGATCGACCTCGACGTCGGCCAGCTGAAGCGGCAGAGCGTCGAATACGCGCCGATCGGCGCGGTGATCGCGGGCGTCCTGCTGCTCCAGCTCGTCATCGCGGTGACCGGCACCTACTACGACCCGCAGCTTTCGACCGGCACGGTGATGCCCATCCCGCCGCTCTCGGAGGTTTCCAACATCGAGGCGCTCGGGCTCGTCATCTACACGCGCTACGTCTTCTTCTTCCAGATGGCCGGGCTCATCCTGTTCGTCGCGATGATCGGCGCGATCGTGCTGACGCTGCGCCACAAGGAAGGGCTGAAGCGCCAGAACATCACCGCGCAGGTGAACCGCACGAAGGCGACCGCGATCGAAATCGTGAAGGTCGAGAGCGGGAAGGGGATCTAACCCATGGAAGTCGGGCTCGGACACTACCTCACCATCGGCGCCATCCTGTTCGTGACGGGCGTCTTCGGCATCTTCATGCGGCGGCGGAACATCATCACGATTCTGATGTCGGTCGAGCTGATCCTGCTCGCGGTGAACATCAACCTCGTCGCCTTCTCCTACTTCCTGAACGACCTCGCCGGTCAGGTCTTCGCGCTGTTCATCCTGACGGTGGCCGCCGCCGAGGCCGCGATCGGCCTGGCGATCCTCGTCGTCTTCTTCCGCAACCGCGGCTCGATCGCGGTCGACGACGTCAATGCGATGAGAGGCTGAGAGCGCTCTTCCGATGTATCAGCTGATCGTCCTCCTTCCGCTTCTGGGCTTCATCATCGCGGGCCTCTTCGGCCCGTCGATCGGCCACAAGGCGTCCGAATACGTCACCTCGGGGCTCCTCATCGTCTCGGCGGTCCTGTCCTGGATCGCCTTCGTCACCTTCGGGTGGGGGGAGGCGGAGGTCCTGCGCGTGCAGCTCCTGCCGTTCCTCCAGTCCGGCGACCTCGTCGCGCCCTGGATGCTGCGCATCGACCGGCTGACGCTCGTCATGCTCGTCGTCGTCAATTCGGTGTCGGCGCTCGTGCACGTCTATTCGATCGGCTACATGCACCACGACAAGTCGCGGTCGCGCTTCTTCGCCTATCTGTCGCTCTTCACCTTCGCCATGCTGATGCTGGTGACGGCCGACAACCTCGTGCAGATGTTCTTCGGCTGGGAGGGCGTCGGTCTCGCCTCCTATCTCCTGATCGGCTTCTGGTATCAGAAGCCCTCGGCCAACGCGGCGGCCATGAAGGCCTTCGTCGTCAACCGCGTCGGCGATTTCGGCTTCCTCCTCGGCATCTTCGGCCTGTTCGCCCTTTTCGGTGCGGTCGAGTTCGACCAGATCTTCGCGGCCTCCACCGCCGTCTTCGACGGCGGCGAGGAAGCGGCCTCGCAGATCGTGTTCGAATTCGCAGGCTACGGCCTGACGACGGGCGCTGCGCTCACCGTCATCTGCCTGCTCCTCTTCATGGGTGCGATGGGCAAGTCGGCGCAGCTCGGCCTGCACACCTGGCTGCCGGACGCGATGGAGGGCCCGACGCCGGTGTCGGCGCTCATCCACGCCGCGACCATGGTCACCGCCGGTGTCTTCATGCTGGCGCGCATGTCGCCGGTCTTCGAGACGTCGATGACGGCGCTCACCGTCGTGACCTTCGTCGGCGCGACGACGGCCTTCTTCGCCGCGACCGTCGGTCTCGTCCAGAACGACATCAAGCGCGTCATCGCCTATTCGACCTGCTCCCAGCTCGGCTACATGTTCGTCGCGCTCGGCGTCGGCAACTACGGCGCCGGCATCTTCCACCTCTTCACCCACGCCTTCTTCAAGGCGCTGCTCTTCTTGGGCGCCGGCTCGGTCATCCACGCGATGCATCACGAGCAGGACATGCGCCATATGGGCGGCCTCAGGAAGCACATCCCGCTGACCGCGGCGGCGATGACGATCGGCACGCTGGCGCTGACCGGCGTCGGCATCCCCGGCACGATCTTCGGCTTCGCCGGCTTCTTCTCGAAGGACGCCATCATCGAGAGCGCCTACGCCTCGGTGGCGACCGGCGGCTTCGCCAGCTCCTACGCCTTCGTGCTGCTGGTGGTCGCGGCCTGCATGACCTCGTTCTATTCCTGGCGGCTCTACTTCATGACCTTCGAGGGCACGCCGCGCTGGGGCCACGGCCATGCTCACCACGGCCATGACGACCATGCGCACGCCGCCCATGCTCACGATGATCACGGCCACGACGACCACGGCCATGACCACACCCCGCACGAGAGCCCCTGGACGATGCTGCTGCCGCTCGTCCTGCTCTCGATCGGCGCGATCGCGGCCGGCTTCGCCTTCAAGGAGGCGTTCATCGGCCACGACTTCGAGCATTTCTGGAAGTCGGCCCTGTTCATGGGCAAGGACAATCACATCCTCCATGCCATGCATGAGGTCCCGAAATGGGTGATCCTGTCGCCCTTCGTGGCGATGGTGATCGGCTTCCTGCTCGCCTACTGGATGTATGTCCGCCGGCCGGACATTCCTGGCAGGCTCGCGGCTGCGAACCCGGCGCTGTACCGGTTCCTGCTCAACAAGTGGTACTTCGACGAGCTCTACGACTTCCTGTTCGTGCGCCCGGCGAAGTGGCTCGGCCGCTTCCTCTGGAAGAAGGGCGATGGCCTGATCATCGACGGCTTCGGGCCGGATGGCGTCTCGGCCCGCGTGGTCGACGTGACCAACCGGGTGGTCCGGCTGCAGACCGGCTATCTCTATCACTATGCCTTCGCCATGCTGATCGGCGTCGCTGGGCTGGTGACCTGGTATCTTGTGACCCGCGGGTGAGATGATGTCCTTCGGTTTCGGTATCCTCACCGGTCTTCTGGTTCTGCCGCTGGTCGGCGCCGCCTTCATCCTGGTTCAGCGCGGCGACGAGGCTTCGGTCAGCTCCAACGCCCGCTGGGTGGCGCTGGTCACGACGCTGCTGACCTTCGCGCTCGCCTGCGTCGCCTGGGGCCGGTTCGACACGTCCAATCCCGGCTTCCAGCTGGTCGAGACCCATGGCTGGGTCTCGGACGCGATCAGGTTCAAGCTCGGCGTCGACGGCTTCTCCTTCCCCTTCATCGTGCTGACGGCCTTCCTGATGCCGTTCTGCATCCTCGCCTCCTGGACCTCGGTCGAGAAGCGGGTGCGCGAGTACATGGTCGCCTTCCTCGTGCTCGAGACGCTGATGATCGGCGTCTTCGCGGCGCTCGACCTCGTGCTGTTCTATGTGTTCTTCGAGGCCGGCCTGATCCCGATGTTCCTGATCATCGGCATCTGGGGCGGCAAGCGGCGCGTCTACGCCTCCTACAAGTTCTTCCTCTACACGCTGCTCGGCTCGGTGCTGATGCTGCTGGCGGTGATGGCGATGTACTGGAACGCCGGCACCACCGACATTCCGACGCTGCTGGCGCACAAGTTCCCGTCGGGCATGCAGAAGTGGCTCTGGATTGCCTTCTTCGCCTCCTTCGCGGTGAAGATGCCGATGTGGCCGGTCCATACCTGGCTGCCCGACGCGCACGTCGAGGCGCCGACCGCCGGCTCGGTCATCCTCGCGGCGATCCTGCTGAAGATGGGCGGCTACGGTTTCATCCGCTTCTCGATCCCGATGTTCCCGGAGGCCTCGGCCTATTTCGCGCCGCTGGTCTTCGCGCTCTCGGTCATCGCCATCGTCTACACCTCGCTGGTGGCGCTGATGCAGGAGGACATCAAGAAGCTGATCGCCTACTCCTCGGTGGCGCATATGGGCTTCGTCACCATGGGCCTCTTCACCCTGACGCCGCAGGGCATCCAGGGCGCGATGTTCCAGATGATGAGCCACGGCCTCGTCTCCGGCGCGCTCTTCCTCTGTGTCGGCGTGATCTACGACCGCATGCACACCCGCGAGATCGCCGCCTATGGCGGCCTGGTGAACCGCATGCCGCTCTATGCGGTGGTGTTCATGGTTTTCACCATGGCCAATGTCGGCCTTCCCGGCACCGCGGGCTTCGTCGGCGAGTTCCTGACGCTGCTTGGCGCCTTCCGCGCCAATCCCTGGGTCGCCTTCCTGGCCACCTCCGGCGTCATCCTCTCGGCGGGCTATGCGCTCTGGCTCTACCGCCGGGTCGTCTTCGGCGAGCTGGTCAAGCCCGAGCTCAAGGACATCAAGGACCTGAACGGCCGTGAGATCGCGATCCTGGTCCCGCTCGTCCTGCTGACGATCTGGTACGGCGTCCAGCCGCACACGATCCTCGACGCCTTCGCGGCGCCGACCGAGGCGCTCATCAAGAACTATCAGGCTGCGCTCGCCGTCGCGAAGACGGCGGTGGCGGCCGCGCAGTAAGGTCTCGTCATGGCTCTGCCCGCTCTCGGCCCGGCCCTGCCGGAAATCATCCTCGCCATCGGCGCCATCGTGATGGTGCTGATCGGCGCGATCCAGGGCGAGCGCGCCACGCGCCTGCTCGAAGGCCTCGCCTTGGCGCTGCTCGCGGTTGCCCTGGCGGTCGTCGTCTCGGCCGGCGGCAAGCTGCTGACCTTCAACGACGGCTTCATCGTCGACGGCTTCGCCCGCTTCATGAAGGTGCTGACTCTGCTCGGCGCCGGCGCGGCCATCCTGCTCTCGGCGGAGACGCTGCGCCGCGACGGCGCGATGCGCTTCGAGTTCCCGATCCTGGTCGTGCTCGCCACCATCGGCATGATGATGATGATCTCGGCCAATGATCTCATCGGCCTCTATGTCGGCCTCGAGCTGCAGTCGCTGGCGCTCTATGTCGTCGCCGCCTTCGACCGTGACAACGCCAGGTCGACGGAAGCCGGCCTGAAGTATTTCGTGCTCGGCGCGCTCTCCTCCGGCATGCTGCTCTATGGCGGCTCGCTGGTCTATGGCTTCACCGGCACCGTCACCTTCACCGGCATCGCCGCGGCGACCCAGGGCGGCCATGCCGGCATCGGCCTGATCTTCGGCATCGTCTTCATCGCCGCCGGCGTCGCCTTCAAGATCTCGGCCGTGCCGTTCCATATGTGGACGCCGGACGTCTACGAGGGCGCTCCGACCCCGGTCGCCGCCTTCTTCGCCTCGGCGCCGAAGATGGCCGCCATGGCGATGGTGATCCGCGTCTTCGTCGGAGCCTTCCCGGGCGCGATCCACGAGTGGCGCCAGATCATCGTCTTCATCTCGATCGCCTCGATGGCGCTCGGCGCCTTCGCCGCGATCGGCCAGCGCAACATCAAGCGCCTGCTCGCCTATTCCTCGATCGCGAACATGGGCTACGCGCTGGTCGGCCTCGCCGCCGGCACTCCCGACGGCGTGCGCGGCGTGATGACCTATATGGCGATCTATCTCGCCACGACGCTGGCTGCCTTCGCCTGCGTGCTGATGATGCGCCGCGACGGCAAGCTGGTCGAGGACATCTCGGAGCTCGCCGGCCTGTCCCGCACCAATGGCTGGATGGCGTTTGCGATGTCGATGATGATGTTCTCGCTCGCCGGCATCCCGCCGCTCGCCGGCTTCTGGGCGAAGTGGTACGTCTTCAGCGCCGCGATCGACGCCAAGCTCTACGTGCTGGCCGTCGTCGGCGTGCTCACCAGCGTGGTTGGCGCCTACTACTATCTGCGCCTGGTCAAGGTGATGTATTTCGACGAGCCGAAGCCGGCCTTCGAGGCCGCGGATTACGGCGTGCGCACCGTCCTGCTGCTCTCGACCATCTTCGTGCTGGCGCTCTCGTTCCTGCCGGCGCCGCTCTTCGATGCGGCCGAGGCGGCGGCGAAGTCGCTGTT
>JAEZXX010000041.1 GCA_023419535.1 Pseudomonadota bacterium
GCGCCGATCTGGCGCGGCTCGAGGCCGAGCGCGCCCGCATCGAGGCGATCCTCGGGCCGGCGGACGGGCGGAGCGCTCGCGAGGCCGACCTTCTCGGCGCGGCACGCCAGGCCGAGGAGCGGCTGGCCGAGACGAGCGCCGATGCCGAACGCCTCGGGGCCGAGGCCGCCGACCTGCTGGCCGCCGAGGCGCAGCTGAAGCGCCTGCGCTCGGTCGCGGAAAGCTCGCTCAAGGCGGTCCAGACGCTGCGCGACGAGCTCGTGCGCGTCAACGCGGAGATCGCGGCGCGCTCCGACGAGGCGGTGGAGGAGGCTTGGCGCGAGAGCGCCGAGGCGCTCGGGACCGCGGAGGCGCGCGTGGCCGCCTTCGAGCGCGAGGTCGCGCTCCTCCAGAGGCTCGGCGCGGCCCTGGAAGCGGCGCGCTCCCAGGCCCGCGAGCTCTATCTCAAGCCCGTCATGACCGAACTGAAGCCGCTGCTCGGCCTTCTCTTCGACGACGCGACCATCGCCTTCGACGAGAAGACGCTGCTGCCGCGCAGCATCCACCGCGCGGGTGTGGAGGAGGAGGTGGAGCGCCTCAGCGGCGGCATGCGCGAGCAGCTTTCGGTGCTCACGCGTCTTGCCTTCGCGCGGCTCCTCGCCCGTGACGGCCGGCCCGCGCCCGTCATCCTCGACGACGCGCTGGTCTATTCCGACGACGACCGCATCGAGCGGATGTTCGACGCGTTGCACCGGCAGGCGAGCGACCAGCAGATCATCGTCTTCTCCTGCCGCCAGCGCGCCTTCCAGCGGCTCGGCGGCAACGTCCTGTCGATGACGGGCTGGGTGCCTAGTTAAGCAGCGAGCGGCCCGAAGCCTGACGCCGGAGAGCCCATGATCGCCGAATTCGTCGTCACGATCTTCTACGGGCAGATCCTCGTCGAGGCGCCGGGCCTGCCGCCGGCGGCGCTCCGCTGGGACGACGCGCATGTGGATCAGGGTTTCGCCTGGTCGCCCGGCCGCGTGGCGTTCGGCGTCGACGACGCCGACGGCGACAGCCTTCTGCGCGTGTCGGTCGCACCGGACTACATGCTCTCGGACGAGGTCCTGTGGGCCGTCCAGGTCCCGTTCGACGTTCCCGCCGGTTCGCTGTCGATCGGCGACGTCCTGTTTCCCGCTTCGGTCGATGTTCCTGCGGGACGCTACGGGCTCGTTTTTTCCGCGCAGAGCGGCGGAGGGAAGGAGCGACCGAAGGGCGCGGCGGAGCACGACGACGGCCTGCCGAACTCGTCGGAGCCGGAGCCTTTGGCCTATGTCCTGGACCTCATCTTCGTGCCCGCGACCGAGCCCGATTTCGCGATTCTGAGACAGGGCGATCTCGCGAGCGCCTCGGTGACGAGACGCGACACGGACCTGATCCCTGTTCCCGGCGGGGCTGCCAGATGAGCGAAGTCGCGTCGACGAACCGGAAGGCGACCCCCGCCATGCGGCGCGACATCCTCGTGTGTGCGTTCGACGAGGATGCGATCTTCGACCTGCTGCGTCACCTGCCACGCAGATACGGCGGCGAGCCGGAGTGGTGGATGGCGGCGATCCGGGCGGAGCAGGCGGCTGGCCTTCTCGCAGCCTACCAGATCGGCGGCACCGTTCCGCCCTACAGGACGGTGGACCTCCGGAGCCTGTCGTTGGCCGACATCGGCTACGACTATGGAGACCCGGTCTGCCTCTGCGCAACCGAGGGAACCGTCCCGGAAATCGCGCGCCTGCCTCCGCCGCCCGTCGACGACAACGCGTGGGTCATCGGGTTCTGGGGCGAGCAGCCGGGCCGAGCGGACAGTCCCGACGGCCTCATGGTCTTCGACGGGCACTGCAATTTCTGCTCGGCCAACGTCGCGGCGGTCCTGAAGCTCGATCGTGACCGGACAATCCGCTTCACGCCGCTGCAGTCGCCCTACGGCCAGTATCTGGCGAAACAGCACGGCGTCTCGCTGGACGACCCCTCGACATTCCTCTTCTTCGAGCACGGCCTGGCGCTGGAAAAGAGCGACGCGGCGATCGCGATCGCGCGCCGCCTGCCCCGTCCCTGGCGCTGGGCCCGCGTCCTGCGCTTCGTGCCGCGCAGGGTCCGCGACGGCGCCTACGGTCTGATCGCGCGGCACCGCTACCGCATCGCGGGCCGGCGCGAGACCTGCATGGTGCCCTCGCCCGAGCACCGGCGGCGCTTTCTGGAGGAGGCGCCGCGCGGCGAACCGGCTCCGCTTCAGCCGTAGAGCTCGAGCGCGCGGAGCGGAAGGTCGAACAGCGTGTCCGCGACGCGCTCGTCGGCCTCGACCGAGGCGATCCAGTCGATCAGCCCCGCCTCGCCCCATCCGGCACGCAGAGCGGCGAGGAACCGAGCGCCGTTGTCGAACGGGACGAGCGACATCGGAACGGGACTCGGCGTCGGGCTTTCCGAGGCGAGCGCTGCGATCGCCGTCGACGCGACCACGCGGCGCCATAGGTTCGCAAGGGGTTTCGACGCCGAAGGCCGGATCGGCTTCGGCCCGATCCGGCGGAGAGGGGCGGACATGACGACTGCGGCACCCGAGCCGAAGCCGGACTGGCGGCCCGCTTTGCCGCTTCTCGCCGCGGGGCTTCTGGTCTCGCTCGGCACGGCGATCCCCCTTCCCGGGCTCGACCCGCTGGTGTTCGATCCGGGCACGAGCGCCGCCCAGCCGGGCGCTCTGGCGCGCGCGTCGATCCTGGCGCTCGGGCTCCAGCCGTTCCTCTCCGTGCTGATCCTGTTCGAGATCCTGCGCCTCGTCGTTCCGGGCTGGGCGAGCCGGATCGAACGCGTCCCGGCCGGGGCGATCACCGTCGCCATCCTCGCGCTCTCCCTCGCCGCATTGCAGGCGACGGGGATCGCCTACGCGCTCGAAGGCAGCGGCGTCCTCGTGGACCAGGGGGTCGGCGCGATCTCTCTCATCGTCGCGACGCTCGTCGGCGGTGTCGCGGTCCATGTCTTTCTCGCGGATCGGATCCGGCTGCCGGGGCTGCCCTTCGCGGGACTGTGGTTCCTGATCGCGCTGTCCGCGCTGGCCGGCCTTCCCGGAGACACGGCGCGCGGAATCGAAAGCGTCCGGATCGGAATGCTGGCGCCGCAGACGCTTCTCGTCACCATCGTCCTGTTTCTCTGCGCGATCGCTGCGGTGGTCTTCGCCACCCGAGCCCTGCAGGCGCGCGTCCGCGATGCGGGCGGCGACCCCTCCGTCTGGATGCCGGTTCTTCTCTGGCCGCCTCTGATGACGAACGTCGTCGTCGGCCCGCTCCTCCTCGCCCTCTACGAACTGGTTCTCCCGGCACAGCTGCAGGACCTGACCGCCCTTGCCCTCGCATCCGTCGCGCTCATGGCCGTCGCGATCCCGATCGTCGTCGCCTTCTCCGCGCGCGCCATCGCCCGCACTCATCCCGCGAGCGCCGACTGGTCCGGCAAGCGCCCGGTGCTTCTGTCGATCGCCCTCGTGCAGATCGCGGTCGTCGCGCTGGCCCAGGCCTCGCTGTTCGCGCTTCCCTTCGCCATCGGCACCGAACTCATCGCGCTCGTCGTCGTCTCCCTCGCGCTGTTCGACGCGATGCGCCTCCGGGCGTCGTGAAACACCGCGTCACGCCGGACGGGCGTTATCTCGTGGTGCGCGGGCGGCTCTGGCGCCTGTCGAACCCGGCTTTGCCTGAAGACGAGCGGCAGCGATACGTCGATGCCCTCATGGACGCACGCCGTGCCGTGCGCGATGCGAAGTCCGCCGGGAACGAGGACGCTCTCGCGGCGGCCCGCGCCGCGGTGGACTCGGCCAAGCGCGCGCTCGGCGAGCGCGGACCGGTCTGGTGGGACGACGGCGCGCCGGACCTCAACCGTCGCATGGTCCGCAACTCGCCCTATGCCGAATGGTACGGTACCCGGCCCGGAGAGGACCCGGAGTAGACGGTCCACGATGTGGATCTCCCGCTGCCCTTTTTGCGCTTCGCTGACGATTGTCTCTTGCGAGGTCCTCCGAAGCCGGCTTTTCTAGCGGCGTCGTACAGGTCCACGCGATGGACCGATCGCGGCCTCGGCGACCGAACGGTCGCCTTTCGGGAGGAACGGGACGCGCGCTCGGGAGACGCCGCGTGCCTTGCAGGATACCGGTTCCGGTCGCGGCCTTGGAGGAGGCCGCCGGCCAATCGCCGATGCGCGCATCCGCGCGCTCGGCGGCGCAAGAGCCGGTTGGGAGGATGACATGACGCTGGCGTCCGAGGGCGTTTCGACGCTCGATGCACCCGATCTCGACGCCGGCCCGCGCCGCGGGTCGGCCTTCATGCGCCCGGTGGAAGCGGTCGCCGCCGCTCTCCTGACCCTCATCGTCGCGCTGCTCTTCACCGGCGTCGTCTCGCGCTACGTCTTCCACCGGCCGATCATCTGGATCGACGAGGTCGCCTCGATCTCCTTTCTGTGGCTCGCCATGCTCGGCTCGGCCATCGCCATCGACCGTGCCGAGCATCTGCGCCTGACGATCTTCCTAACCTTGATGCCGGAGCGCTGGCGCCCCCGCGCCGAGACGCTCGCGCTCGTCCTGATGGCGACCTTCCTCGCCGCCCTCGTATGGCCTGCCATCGACTACGCCATCGAGGAATCCTGGATCACCTCGGCGGCGCTGAACATTCCGCTCTCCTGGCGCGTCTCGGCGATCCCCTTCGGCATCGGCCTGATGCTGCTTCTGGTCCTCGCCCAGATCTGGCGGCAGGGCTCGCCCCTCCAGGCGCTCGGCGCCGTCGCCTTCGTCGCGGGCGCCTCGGCGCTCCTCTGGGTCCTCGGGCCGAACCTTCGCGCGCTCGGCAATCTCAACATCCTCCTCTTCCTCGTCGGCTTCGTCGCCTTCTTCCTCGTCCTCGGGGTGCCCATCGCCTTCTGCTTCGGCCTCGGGACGCTCGCCTTCCTGACCTTCACGACGAACGTGCCGGTCTTCGTCGTCATCGGGCGGATGGACGAGGGCATGTCGGCCCTCATCCTGATCTCGGTGCCGATCTTCGTGCTGCTCGGCTGCATTCTCGACGCGACGGGCATGGGCAAGGCGATCGTCGAGTTCCTCGCCTCCATGCTCGGCCACGTGAAGGCCGGCATGAGCTACGTCC
>JAEZXX010000047.1 GCA_023419535.1 Pseudomonadota bacterium
CGGAAACATCCCGCCCGCCGAAGCCGAAGCCGAAGCCGAAGCCGCATACTACGCTACGCTTGAGCCCACGCCGATCGCCGCGTAGGACTCAAACCAATCAGCCTCCGGCAAACCCGGCGCGGTTCACGATGCAGATGGCCGAGAAGAACGTGTGGGCGCATCGGTCGTAGCGGGTGGCGATGCGCCTCCAGTCCTTGAGCTTGGCGAACAGGTTTGAACCGCGCCGGGTCTTCTGATTGGATTATGACGCGAACCCATAGATATCAATGCCAACACTTGAAACCGTAGAATTGCTTAAAGCAGGCGTTCACGGAGGTTCGCGAAGTGTCGCCTCATCGCCTGCCTTGCCGCCTCCGAGTCACCATCGCGGATGGCTTCGAAGATAGGGCGGTGCTCGCCCTGCAAGGCCGCCCAAGTTCGCTCCCCGACGAGGCCGCGGAAGCCGGTTTGGGCGGACTGGCGCACCAGCCGTTCGCTAAGTTCTTCCAGGACAGGGTTGTCGCAAGCTGCCGCTACCGCCCGGTGGAACTCTCCGTTCAGGTCGAGCGATGCAAGATCGACGATGTCCGCCACCGCAGCCTCAAGCAGCGGCCGCTCGATCCGCGCCAACTGGTCCTCTGTCCTGCGTACCGCCGCAAGTTCGCAGATTGTTATCTCGACGGCTTCGCGCGCCTCCCAAATCTGGAGGAGCAGGGCGCGATCGACGTTGATGGCGCCAGCGCGTAAACGAGCTGGATCAAGGACACGTAGCGAACGCAAGAAGCGGCCACCACCTGGCCGGCTCTCGATGATCCCCTGCATCTCGAGGATCCGGAACGCTTCACGCAGGACTGGGCGAGAGACTTGCCACGCTTCCTGAAGCGCGCGCTCACTTGGAAACCTCCCGTTCAGTTGCACCCCACCCTCCGCGACCAAACGATCGATCCGGTACAGGACTTCTTCCGAGAGACGCGAATTGCGGACTGGGCCGGAAAGGGCGGTGGCGGCGTTCGACATCGTGAAATCCGGCAGGAATTGATCGGTCTAAGTCGCAAGACTGCAGCGACACGTCAACATGCATCGTTAATTGGGTTGCCCAGTTTCCCAGTTGCCGCTACAATACGGTGGTTCGTTTTCGCAGGAATTCGCGAAGTGCCCTCTCGCCGCTCCTGGACTGACCCTTTCCCCGAGAACTTCCAGTGGTCGAACGCGACCCTCGTCTGTCGTGGAATGGCTCCCTACGGCGCTGTCGCTCTCGCCGACATCGACGTGGTCGTCGGCGAACTGGAAAGCTCGGACGGGTCGGCCGGTGCGTTTCAGGCGGCTTGGGGGCGTGCGGGAGTGAGGGCGATGGGTCTGGCGGACGAAGCGGAGGCGCGTGGCGCGGTCTCGACCGCCGGCATGTATCGTCTTCGGGCCGGCAACTACTTCTACACCGGCGAGCGTTTCGTTCCGCTGGGGGAGGAGAAGCGCAGGCTTTGCGAGGAGGCTTTCGCTGCGTACCACGCCGGGTTAGCACTTGCTTTTCCAGCTGTTGAGTTCCTGGAACTCGACGCCAACGGGGTTTCTCTACCAGCGCTCTTCATGCCGGCGTGCGGCGTCGACGGGCCCGCCCCGACGGTCGTGATCTTCAACGGCATGGACAACTGCAAGGAGATGAGCGTCCTTTTCGCGGGCCTCGAGTTTGCCGCACGAGGGATCAACACGCTCGCTGTGGACGGGCCAGGACAGGGAGAAAGCTTGCGCCTGCGCGGCATCCACGCCCGACCGGACTACGAGGTACCGGCGGCCGCCGCCTACGAATTGCTGTGCGGACGAAGCGACGTGGATCCCATGCGGATCGTCGCCATGGGTTACAGTTTCGGCGGCTGCTACGCGGCGCGGATCGCAGCTCGCGAGCCTCGATTTGCGGGAGCGGTCGCGATGACCTCCGGCCATTGGGATCTTGCCGCGTTTCAGAAGGGTCTCATGGAGAAGGCCGAGTTGGAGGGCCGTTCGGTCGCGCAATCTACCTTCCAGTTCAGGTGGGTGATGGGCGCTGCTGATGCAGACGAAGCGCTTGCAAAGGCGCAAGACTATGGGACGGGCAACGTCGCCGCCGAGATCGACATGCCGTTCTTGGTGACGCACGGCGGGAGCGATCGTATCGTACCGGTGGCGAACGCCCATCGATTGTTCGAAGCCATTCCAGAAACGACCGCGAAGACCCTTCGGGTCGTTCCCTCCGGCGAACCCGGCTGCGAGCATGCCCATGTCGACGATCGGCAGGCCGGCGTGTCGATCGCAGCCGACTGGATCGCTGAAACGCTATCATACGAACGCGGGACGCGGAGGCTCTGATGGTTTCGGACGCTCCCCTCTGCGCGGCGCCCGATCGAGCCCCGCGCACACCCGCCTTCACGGTACCGGCCGGTGCTACGGACTGCCATGTCCACGTCTTCGGGCCAGCGGACCGCTATCCCTACCAGGACAACCGCGCCTACACCCCGCCGGACAGTACGCCCGACGATCTTGCACGACTGCAATCCGCGCTCGGCCTGTCCCGCGCCGTGGTGGTTCAGGCCAGCGTCCACGGAACCGACAATGGCGCCGTCTGCGACGCCATCGCGCTCGACCCCGTGAACCGGCGAGGCATTGCCGCAGTGCCAAAATCCGTCAGCGAAGCGGATCTGGCCTCGCTTCACGCGGCCGGTGTGCGCGGCATCCGGGTCAATCTCGTCGACCGCGGCGGCATGCCGTACGATTCGACCGAGACGGTGGTCGATCTCGCCCGTCGGATCGAGCCGCTCGGCTGGCACGTCGAGTTCCTCGTCCACGTCGAATTGTCGAACGATTTCCTTCGCCTTGTGGAGCGGCTGGCGGTGCCGTCCGTCGTCGGGCATCTCGGCTACGCGAAATCGCACGGCGGCGCCCAGCATCCGGGCTACCAGCGCTTCTTGGCGCTGATGCGCGAGGGGCGTTGCTGGGCAAAGATGACCGGGCCCTACCGCATCTCCGCCGAACCCACGCTTCCGTACGACGACGTCGCGCCCTTTGCTGCAGCGTTGCTAGAAGCCGCACCGGACAGGCTCGTCTGGGGGTCGGACTGGCCGCACGTCATGGTCACGAGACCGATGCCCAACGACGGCGATCTGTTCGATCTCCTCGCCCTCTGGGTGAGAGATAAGGAAACGCGGCGGACGATCCTCGTCGAAAACCCGGCCCGCCTCTACGGCTTCGACGCAGCCGTCGTAAGAGAACAGGATACACCATGACCGCCCGCCTTTCCGGCGTTATCGCTGCCATTCCGACACCGTTCACCGACAAGAACGAGCCCGATGCCGGCGCCTTCGTCGCCTTCGCAGGACACCTTCTTGCGAACGGCTGCGACGCACTGAACGTTCTCGGCACGACCGGAGAAGCCACGTCGCTGCCAGTGGCAGCGCGCAAGGCACTGATGAGCGCCGCAGGCGCGAACCTCCCGAAAGACCGCCTGATGGTTGGTACGGGAACCGCAGCCCTCGCAGATACCGTCGAACTCACCAGGCATGCCGGCGAACTCGGCTACGCAGGCGCCCTCCTGCTTCCACCCTTCTATTACAAGGGCGTCCCGGACGAGGGGATCATCGCCACGTTCCGCATGGTCGCCGAAGCCACGCGGGACACTGCGATCTCCCTCTACCTTTACAACTTTCCCGCCATGACCGGCATCGTCTACACGCGGCCGCTGGTGGAACGGCTTATGGAAGCCGTTCCTGGGCGCATCGTCGGACTGAAGGACTCGTCCGGCGACATGGCGTATGCGGCCGATCTCGCAGCTATCGACGGGTTCGACGTCTTCCCCTCGAACGAAGCATCGCTTCTCCAGGCGCGCGACGGACTGTACGCGGGCTGCATCTCGGCCACCGCCAATCTTAACGCCGACCTTTGCGCGCGCGCGTGGCGTGAAGGCGACGCCGAGGCGCTCGACCGCGCCGTGGCGATCCGCGCACGGGTCGCCGGCCCATCGCTGATCGCCGGGGTCAAGGCGGTGGTCGCGGCGAGATCGGGCCATGACGGCTACCGGTATGTCCTGCCGCCCTTGATCGAACTCGGCGCCGAGGAACGCGGGGCGGTTCTGGAGGACGTGGACGCGATCCGGAACCGCCGCCTCGCAGCGGTTTGAGAGACGCGTCTGCTGCGGGCATGAGGAGCCGTCCGCCGCTGACTGATCGGACTTCGACTTCGAGTTGGGCACAAGGAGGAAACCATGTCCACGCTTCGCAACACAACCATCGCGACACTTGCGTTTGGCGTATGCACCACCGCGGCACCCGCGCAGGAGATGCGCGCACCCGAAGGTGCGATCGAGATCACCGTCGGCTGCTCGGCCGGCTGCACGCCCGACATCCTCATGCGCCGAGCGGCGCAGATCTGGAACGATCAGGGACTGGTCGAACAGCCGATCGTGATTGTGAACCGCCCGGGCGGCGGCATGACCACGGCGATGAACTACGTCCTCGACCGGCCAGGCAGCGAGAACGACCTGATGGCTCTGGCGGAGCCGGTGTTCTCGACGCCGATCGTCCAGGGCATCGCATCGACCTACGATCGCTTCACCCCGCTCGGCGTCTTCGTGCAAACGCAGCTCGTGATGCTGGCGACCCCCGATCACGAAGCGGACTCGCTGAGCGAACTCGTGGAGATCGCCAAGGCCAGGCCAGCGGAGATCCGCATGGCCGGATCGAGCGCTGGCGGCACGGATGAACAGGTGCTCGGGCTCATCGAGAATGCGACCGGCACCGACATGACCTTCATCCCGCATTCGGGTGGCGGCGCGGCGCAGGCCACGTTTCTAGGCGGCAATGTCGACCTCATCACGCTGACGATCGACGAAGCGCTGCCGCTCATCGAAGCCGGCAGCGCGAAGGCGCTGGCGATCTTCAACGAAGATCGGCGCACCGAGGAGTCGCTCGCATCAATTCCGACCGCGCGCGAACAGGGTGTCGATGTCGTCTGGGGTCAGGTCTTCGGCCTTCTCGGGGCGCCCGAACTCGATCCGGCGGTGGTTTCCTGGTGGACGGCGCGTATCGAAGAACTGACGGCGACGGACGCTTGGAGAGCCGCGATTGCCGACAACTATCTCGGCAGCGAGATCATGACCGGCGAAGGGCTCGCAGGCCGGATGAAGGGTTTTGCTGATGCTCGGATCGAGGTGCTGAAGGCGATTGGCGCGGCAAAGATCTGACGTCGCGACGCGTGGCAGGATGGGAGACCGAACGATGCGCTGATTCGAACAGTCGGCGGCCCTTCTTATGGCCTTCGTCGCCATCGTCGTCGCGCTGGGCACCCACGGCCTGCCGATCTGGAGCGGCTTCTCACCCGGCGACCGCTTCGTTCCACTCATCGTCGCCGCGATCACGCTCGTCCTTTCGGTGATGTACTTCTTCGAGATCGGACGGCGGACGGTGGATACGCCGGTCGAACTCCCACGGGGCCGGGCAGCGTTGCGGGTTGCCCTGATCGCCGGTTCGATCGTGGCCTTCGCTCTAGCGGCGGTCTATCTCGGGTTCGTCGTCGCGGGAGCGCTCTTCGTGTTCCTGGTGCTCCTGCTCGTCCTGCGCAGGCCCGTCTTTCCCAGCCTTCTCGCCGCAGCCATCACCACGGGCATCGTCTACGGCGTCTTCGTCGCGTGGCTCGGCATCCGCCTGCCGACCGGCGTTCTCGGCATCTGACCTGCAAGAAAGTGCTGCCATGGACCTTCTCGCGAACTTCGCAGCCGGCCTTTCCGTCGTTCTCACGCCCAGCGGGCTCCTGGCGATCTTCTTCGGCGTACTGATCGGACAGGTCGTTGGCGCCCTGCCCGGCCTCGGTCCGGCAGCCGGCATGGCGCTCCTGCTGCCCGTCACCTTTGGCATGGAGCCCTCGCTTGCCATCATGATGCTGGCCGGCATCCTCTACGGAGGGATGTACGGCGGCACGATCACCTCGGTTCTGATCAACGTGCCCGGCGAATCCTCCAGCGTCATGACTGCGCTCGACGGGTACCAACTCGCCAAGCAAGGTAGAGCGGGAGCGGCTCTGTCAGCCGCCGCGATCGGCTCGTTCTTCGCCGGCATCTGCGGAACCGTCGCACTGGCTGTCGCGGCGGTCGGACTCAGCGCCATCGCGCTGCGCTTCAACGCGCCGGAGTTCTTCCTCCTTGCCGTGATCGGCATCGTCGCAACCGTCGGCCTCGGAGGCGGCTCGCCCGTGAAGGCGCTTCTGATGGCCATGCTCGGTCTTTCAATCGCCGTCATCGGCGTCGATCCGATCAGCGGCACTGCCAGGCTGACCTTCGGCAGCGGCTTCCTGCTCGACGGGCTCGACTTTCTACCGGTTGCAATCGGCCTGTTCGGTATCGCCGAGGTGCTGGTCTCCCTTGAACAGCTCAGCGACGAGAAGCCGCTGCGCACGCGCTTCCGCGACATGTGGCTGACCGCCCAGGAGTGGCGCGAGATCCGCATGCCGGTGGTGCGCGGGTCAGCGATCGGCTTCGGGATCGGGCTGATGCCGGGCGCCGGAGCGACCGTCGCCGCGTTCCTCGCCTACATCGTGGAGCGCCGCTTCTCCCCTCGACCGGAGCGATTCGGCAAAGGAGCCCTCGATGGCGTCGCGGCGTCCGAATCCGCTAACAACTCCTCTGTGACCGGTGCCCTGGCGCCGATGCTGGCGCTTGGCATCCCGGGCTCGACCGGCACGGCAGTCCTGCTCGCTGCACTGATCCTGCAGGGTATCCGCCCCGGACCGACGCTGATGACCGATCAGCCCGTCCTGGTATGGAGCCTCATCGCCTCGATGTTCGTCGGCAACGTGCTGCTCCTCATCATGAACCTGCCGCTCGCCCCTGTTTTCGCGCTGCTCCTGCGTGTACCCTACGCCTACCTTGCTCCCGGCATCGTCCTCTTCTCGCTCGTCGGGGCCTACGCCGCGACATTGACGTTCGGCACCATGATCACCGCGATCGTGTTCGGCGCCATCGGGTACGGAATGATCAAAGCGGAGTTGCCCCGCGCGCCTTTGGTACTGGCCTTGGTGCTCGCACCGCTCTTGGAGGAATCGCTGCGACAATCACTGCTCTTGTCTCTCGGCAGCCCGATGATCTTTCTCGAACGCCCCTTCTCCCTGATGCTGATCGTCATCCTCATCGGCGGCATCGCGCTACCGCTTCTGAGGCGCAAACCCCGCTGAACCGAGCCGGATCGGAGCAGACGGTTCCCTGCAGCAATCTCAGCGGCGTTCTGCGTAACGCCGAGTTGCGCAGCAGCAGGGACAGATGCTTACGCTGGATCAATGTGTTCGCTCACGACCTGTGCGGTCGATCAGATTCAAGCGCGTCAACCCACTCGGCCTCCGGACCGGCTGCGAACTGCGGACCAGCCATCACAGAGGTCAGAGGCTTCAGCCCACCTCGCCGGCCGAACACCTGCTGAAATATAGGGATGGACTGGCCCCACGCCATCCTCGAGGACTGATCCACCCCCATTGAAATGGTCCGCCCTGAAGTATGGCTTTTGGAGCCTGAAGGAGGACGGAGATGGCAAGACGCCCCAAGCCCGAAGAGATCGTCGCGAAGCTGCGGCAGGTTGACGTTCTGGTGTCGCAGGGACGCACGGTAGCGGATGCGGTGCGCTCGATCGGCGTGACGGAGGTGACCTACTATCGGTGGCGCAAGGAGTTCGGCGGCCTGAAGTCGACCAGGTGAAGCGGCTGAAGGATCTGGAGACCGAGAACCAGCGGCTTCGCAAAGCTGTCGCCGATCTCACCTTGGACAAGCTGATCCTCAGCGAGGCCGCACGGGAAACCGAAGGTCAGCGAATGCAAAACTACTGAGCCCTGCGTGCCGGCGCGCTTGTGTCGAACACGTCATGACGGTGACGGAGCTGTCCGAGCGGCGGGTATGCCGCGCCCTCGGGCAGCACCGCTCGACACAGCGTCAGGTGCCGCGGGGCCGGGCCGACGAAGAGCAGCTCACGGCCGACCTCGTCGAGTTGGCGCGTCGGTACGGTCGCTATGGGTACCGGAAGATCGCGGCCCTGCCGCGGGATGCTGGTTGGGTGGTGAACGACAAGCGGGTCGAGCGCATCTGGCGCCGTGAGGGTCTGAAGGTGCCCGCCAAGCAGCCCAAGCGCGGACGGCTCTGGTTGAATGACGGTTCCTGTGTTCGGCCGCGGCCCGAACATCCTAACCATGTTTGGTCCTACGACTTCGTCGAAGACCGCACGCATGATGGCCGCAAAATCCGGATGCTCAATGTCATCGACGAGTTCACGCACGAATGCCTCAGCATCCGGGTCGCTCGCAGGCTCAACTCGACGGATGTCATCGACGTCCTGTCGGACTTGCTTCTACTGCGCGGTGTGCTCGGCCACGTTCGGTCCGACAACGGTCCCGAGTTCATCGCCAAGGCTGTGCAGGACTGGGTCACGGCCGTTGGAGCGAAGACCGCGTACATCGCACCCGGTAGTCCGTGGGAGAACGGCTATGTCGAGAGCTTCAACGCTCGCCTTCGCGACGAACTTCTCGACGGCGAAATCTTCTACAGCTTGCGCGAGGCGCAGATCGTCATCGAAAGCTGGCGGCGTCACTACAACACGATCCGGCCGCACGGATCGATCGGCTACAAACCGCCGGCACCAGAAGTGTTCGTGCCAGCTTTCGCCGCTTGCCCGGCTGCGCTGACCCGACCTGCTCCGCCAGCCAAGCTACCGCTGGTGCAACGACCAACCCTGAACTAACTTTCCAACCGGACCGCTCAGTGGGGGCCGATCAGCGCCACTTGCCGCCGATCCACTCCCGACAGCGCGCGAAGGTAAAGATAGGCGCGAGCGATCATCTCGATCAGCGGCCGATCGGGACGGGCGGATGCGTCCGCCTGCCCCTCGATCACCAAACGCCGCTCGAAGCCGCGCCGCCGCGCCGCCGCATCGTCATCGGCAGGCCGATCGTGTGAATGGGTCCGCCGCCGAAGTCTTCGAAGATGGTGCATCGGGAGCGATGTCGGAAAGCGATCCTTGATCATTGGCCAAACCATGAGCCGCCAGCGATCCGGTTTTTGGACCGACGGTCAACTTACGGGCCCCATCTGCTCTGCCCGCCCGCACCCAAAGCGGGCCGCGATCCTTCAGCTGCAAGCAAGATTCCAGTAAGCGCTCGCCGATCAATGCGCAGCTCGACTCTGGTCCAAGAGACCGTGACGCGGTCGTTCATCCTGCCGCGGCAAAGCGATCGAACAGGGCTTCGTCGCCCATCTGTCCGCCTTTTAGAAGGAGCGTCATGCCGTCGCGTTCGAGGCGGTCGCTGCGCGACCGGCTGACGGTGACGCCCTTGGCGGCGCGTCCTTCGTAGCTCAGCCCCCAGATGCCGAGCGCCTGCGCCACGCGGCTCGACGTGTCCCCGCCGGCGGCGAGAAGGCGGCGGACGGGACGAATGTCGAGGATCGCAGCGACGAGGTCGGCGGAGCGGGCGGCCAGGGCCTCCTGCGCCTTCTCGGGGCGTTCGCCGCCGACCGGCCGCGTGGTCAGGAGCACGTTGCGCCCGTCGCAGAGAAGGGTCTGCGCGCGTTCGACGAGACCGGCGCGGTAGGCCGCGCTCGTCAGAAGGCTCTCGGCTTCGATCTCCAGCCGCTCGTAGGCCGTCGCCGCATTCACCTGCTCGCGCGTCGTCTCCGACAGCGAGCCGGCGATGGCGAGGACGGGACCGGGCGCGGCGTCCGAGGCGCCGATCAAGGGCCTGCCCCGATCCTCGAACCAGGCTTCCGCCACGCTGCTCGCGCCGATGGCGATGCTGCGGGCTGGCCGCGACCGCAGGATGCGCCCGGCGGCCTCAACGTGGGACGCCGTCAGCGCGTCGATCACGACCGCCTCGACGCTCTCGCGCTCCCATCGCTCGATCGACGGCCCGAACGCAACGTCGGCCTCGAGCGCCGGCCAGTGGATCGTCTCGACGGCGCCGAGGCCGAGCGCCTTCAGGTGCAACCGAAGGTCCGCCTCGCCCATCGGCGTCACCGGGTGGCGGCTCATCGTCGGGTGGCGGTCGAGCCGGTGCACGTCCCCGCCGCCCAGTGCGAAGAGGTTCGAGAAAGCGCAGTAGCGCTGAAGCGAGGGCTGGCCGCCGAGGACGAAGGCCGGGCCGTTCGCGTTGAAGCGCCCGAGCGCCTCGAGCGCGACGGCGAGGTTGCCGACCTCGGGCGCGCTGTCGAAGGTCGAGCAGCATTTATAGTGGAGGAGGCGCACATCGAGCGCGGCGAAGAAGCCGGCGGTCGGCTCGATCTCGGCCCGCATCGCGTCGGCGCCGAGAGCGCGCGCCGCGCTCGCGATGCCGACCGCGTCGAGAGGACCCAGCGAGGCCAGGCGCTCAAGGTCGGGCACGCCGAGGAACAGGAACGCCCGGTGGCCGCGTTCGGCGATGGTGGCCAGCGTGTCCGTCGCGCCGGTGAAGTCGTCCCCGAACCAGCCGTAGGCGGCGCCGTCCCCCTGGATCATGCCGCGCCGAAGGCGTCCAGAGCCTGCGCCAGCGCCGGCTCGTGCGCCGCCGCGTCCCGGACGCTCCGGCACGCCTGGACCGCGTCCCACGCGGCGCGGATGCTGGCGACGCCCTCGGCCGGGCCGCCGGGATGGGCCATGATGCCGCCGCCCGCCATGAACAGAAGGTCCGTGGACCCGACCGCATCGAAGGTCGCCTGGACCGTCGCCGCCGTCTGGCCGGAGGAGAAGGCCGGAAGGACGCGATCGTCGGCGCCCGCCAGCGGCGTCAGGCAAGCGCGGGCGCTCGCCACGACCTCCGCATCCTCCTGCGCGAACTTTCCGCCGAGCCCGTGGACGTGCATGTGATCGACGCCCGCGAGGCGCCAGAGCGTCTGATAGGCTCCGAACCCGATTCCGAGCGCCTCGTGCCGCGAGAAGGCGCCGTAGCCGTTGCGATGCCCGTGCAAAACGAGGTCGGTGTGCCGGCGCAGCGTCTCGACGGCCGAGAAGCCGCACCAGTTGAGGCTCACCATGCAGCAGGTGCCGCCTTCGTCGGCGATCAGATCGGCATGCCGGCGCATCGCGTCGGTCTCGTCGGTGATGTTGAAGGCCACCATGACGTGCTTGCCGGTGCGGTCCTGGTGCCGGCGCACGGCGGCCATCACCGCGCGGATGCGCTCGTGCAGCGGAGCGTGTTCGGAATCGACCGCGATCTCGTCGTCCTTGACGAAGTCGAGCCCCGCCGCGCAGAGCCGCGCGACGAGATCGCCCGTCTCCCGTGCCGACAGGCCGACATTGGGCTTCACGATGGAGCCGATCATCGCGCCGGTCGAGACGCCCGTCAGCGCGCGGGTGCCCGCGATGCCATGCTTCGGCTTGCGGAAGCGCTCGCGATAGGCGGCGGGGAGGCGGACGTCCTCCAGCCTCAACCCCGTCGTCTCGCCGAGATCGAAGAGGTTTCCGGCGACCGTGGCGGCGAGCGTCGGCAGATTGGCGCCGACATTGGCGACGGGAAAGCGGATGGTCACCTCGCCGCGCCGCGGGCGCTCGCTGCCGCCGCGTCGATCCAGCCAGGCGCTCGGCAGCGAAGGTCGTTCGACCTCGCCCAGGTCCCTTGTCGAGACGACGACGGCCCGCGCCCGCTCGCGCAGCGCATCGGTCTCGCCTTCGACGCGCGCGAAGGTTCCGCAGGACTGCTCGCCCGCCATGATCTCCGCCACCTTCTCCAGAGGCAGCGGCGTCTCCACGAGGTAGCGGGCCTCGAACGTCTCGGCCGTCATCGGCTCAGACCAGCGCCAGATCGGGGAAGGGACGGACCGGATCGCGCCCGTCCCAGTCCTGCGAGGCCTGCCGGATCATGTCGAACATCCGCCCCTTGGGGCCGGCGACCTCGGAGAGCTCGATCACGGTGCCGGGGTGGTACTCGGTGTCGAAATACACGAAGCGGCCGCGCTCCCCGACCTCGCCGCTCATCACCGGCATGAAGCCTTCGGCGACGAGGCGCGTCAAATCCTCGTCGTAGCTCTGCGTCCAGTAGGCGACGTGCTGGAGCCCGCGATGTCCGGCCTGACGGAAGTCGCGATACATCGACGGCGCGTCGTTGCGCGTCTGGATCAGCTCGATCTGCAGCGGCCCCGAATTGGCGAGCGCGACGGAATTGTGCGGCGTGTGCGCCTCGCCGCGATAGCGGTAGTTCTCGATCGGCACGCGCTCCTTGTAGAAGAACGGACCGACGCCGAGCGTGCGCGACCAGTAATCCATCGCCGCCTCGATATCGTCGACGACGTAGCCGAGCTGCCTGATCTCACCGAAGAACCGGCTCATGCAATGCCTTTCGAAATGCAAAAAGGAGGGCCCGGGCGCGCCGATCTGCGGCGCCCAGGCCGGGAAGGAGGAAGGCGCCGGCGATCAGGCGAGCGTGCCGACCGCGCTCTCCAGATGGCCCCAGGCCTCCTCGCCGAACTTCTCCTTCCACTCGGCGTAGAAGCCGGCCTCGCGCAGCTTGGCGCGGAAGCTCTCGGTGTCGGCGTCGTTGAAGGTCAGGCCGTTGCCCGAAAGATCCGCCTCGACGGATTCGTTCAGCGCCTTGATGTCGGCGCGCTGCTGGAGGCCCGCCTCGTTGATCGAGCGCGAGACGATCTCCTTCATGTCGTCCGGCAGGTCCGACCACTGGCGGCCGTTGGCGATGAACCAGTAGCCGTCCCAGATGTGGTTGGTGCGGGCGCAGGAGGACTGGACCTCGTAGAGCTTGGCGACCTGGATGATCGGCAGCGGGTTCTCCTGCGCGTCCACCACCTTGGTCTGGAGCGCGGTGTAGACCTCGGAGAACTGGAGGCTGGCGGGCGCGGCCCCGAGGCCGGAGAACATCGAGATACTGATGGGCGAGACCGGCACGCGGATCTTCAGCCCGTCCAGCGAGGCGGCGTTGGTGATGGGATCGCCGCTCGTCGTCATCTGGCGGAAGCCGTTGTCCCACATCGTCTCCAGCGCGTGGAGGCGCGAGCCGGCGATCGCCTCGCGGACATAGGCGCCGACCGGGCCGTCCATCGCAGCCCAGACCTGATCGTAGCTGTCGAAGGCGAAGCCCACCGCGTTGATCGCCGCGACCGGCACCAGCGTCGCGATGACGAGCGCGGAAGGCGTGAAGAAGGTCAGCGCGCCGTTGCGCACCTGGCTCAGCATGTCGGTGTCGCCGCCGAGCTGGTTCGCCGGGAAGATCTGCATCTCCACGCGCCCGTCGCTCTCCTGCGCGATCCGGTCCGCCGCCTCCTTGGCGCGGATGTTCAAAGGGTGGGTGAGCGGCAGGTTGTTGCCGTAGCGCAGCGTGATCTCGGCCGCGTTGGCGAAGCGCGGGATGGAGAAGAGCGTCGCGGCGGCGGGCGCTGCGGCGAGGCCCTGCAGCAGGGTGCGGCGGGTGATCGGCATGTCGTTTTTCCTCCCGGTCTGTCGATTTCGGCTTTCCCAAGCGCAAAATCGATCATAAGACTGATGTGGTCAAATCGAATTTTTGATGGTTTTTGATGTCATCAGGCAGGGCCGACCCCGCAGCCGCCGCCCGGCGCGCCACCATCACCGACGTCGCCCGGCTCGCCGAGGTCTCGACGGCGACGGTCGACCGCGTCCTGAACGGACGCGCCGGGGTGAAGTCGCGCACCAGCGTCCGGGTGCTGCAGGCGGCCGCCGAGCTCGGCTACGTGGACGGCAGCGACGAGCGCGCCCGGCAGGCGGCACCCAAGGCGCAGATCGTCTTCATCCTGCCCGAGGGCACCAACCGCTACCTCGCCATGCTCGGGCGCATGATCACGGAGATGACGCCGCATTTCGAGCGCCTGTCGCTGCGCCCGACCGTCGAGACCATCCGCTCCTTCAACCCGGAGCTTCTGTCGAAGGCGCTGCACAAACACGCCAAGACCGCCGCCGGCATCGCCTTCATGGGCATCGAGCATCCGAGCGTGCGCGAGGCGGTGAACCGCATCGCCGCTTCGGGCGTGCCCGTCGTCACCCTGATCTCCGACGTCGCGAGCCCCGGCCGCACGGCCTATCTCGGCCTCGACAACCGCGCGGCCGGCCGCATGGCCGGCTATCTCCTCGCCCGCTTCATCACCCGCCGGCCCGCCAAGGTGGCGATGATCGCCGGCAGCCTCGGCTACCGCGCCCATGGCGAGCGCGAGATGGGCTTTCTCGACCTCCTGCAGGAGGAGCATCCGGGCATCGAGGTCGTCGGCCTTCGCGAGGGCCAGGACGACGAGGGGCTGAACTACCGGCAGATGCGCATGCTCCTGTCGCAGCACCCCGATCTCGCGGGCATCTACAACATCGGCGGCGGCGCGTCCGGCATCGGCCGCGCGCTCAAGGACGCGCGGCGCGAGAAGGAGATCGTCTTCGTCGGCCACGGCCTGACGCCCGACACGCGCGACTACCTCGTCGACGGCACGATGGACGCCGTCATCACGCAGAGCGCGGAGGACACGGTGCGGCGCTGCGCCGCCGTCTTTTCCGACATGCGCGCCGGCCGGCCCGCCGATCCGGCGCTCTCGCCGCTGCGTATCGAAGTGGTGTTCCGCGAGAACCTGCCCTGACCGCCGGCGGCGCCGGGAGGGCGCCGCCTTCAGACGACCGGCGGCCGCGGGCCGCACAGCGAACGACCCTGGGGGAGACGGCCCGATGACGGCGACCGGCACGAACGCGATCTTTCACGAGACGATTGAGGAGGTGATGCCGGCGGCCCGGCCCGGCTCGCCGCTCCTCAAGCCCGTCGAATGGGCCGCCGCGGCGCTCCTCGTCGGCATCGTCGGCCTGCTTCTGATGGGTGTGACCTCGCGCTACGTCTTCTCGATCCCCGTGGTCTGGATCGACGAGGCGGCGTCCATCTGCTTTCTCTGGCTCGCCATGCTGGGCTCGGCGATCGCCATCGACCGCGCCGAGCATCTGCGGCTGACGCTATTCCTGAACGCCATGCCCGAGCGCCTGCGCCGCCTCGCCTCGACGCTCGGCCTGCTTCTCGTCGCGACCTTTCTCCTCGCCATGCTCGCCCCGGCCGTCGAGTACGTGATCGAGGAATCCTATCTGACCTCGGCGGCCCTCAACATTCCGATGAGCTGGCGGGTCGGCGCGCTGCCGGTCGGCATCGGCCTGATGCTGCTCCTCGTCCTGCGCGACGCGGTGCGCGGCGCCTCCCCCGTCGAGGTCGCGAGCTGCGCGCTCGCGATCGCGCTCGTCGTCGGAGCGCTCTGGCAGATCTCGCCGGGCCTCTCCTCGTTCGGCTACGCCAACATCCTGATCTTCCTCGTCGGCTTCGTCGCCTTCTTCCTCGTCCTCGGCGTGCCGATCGCCTTCTGCTTCGGGCTCGGGGCGCTCGCCTTCCTGACCTTCACGAGCTCGATCCCGACCATGGTGATGATCGGGCGGATGGACGAGGGCATGTCCTCGCTGATCCTGATCTCGGTGCCGATCTTCGTGCTGCTCGGCTGCATTCTCGACGCGACGGGCATGGGCAAGGCGATCGTCGAGTTCCTCGCCTCCATGCTCGGCCACGTGAAGGCCGGCATGAGCTACGTCC
>JAEZXX010000099.1 GCA_023419535.1 Pseudomonadota bacterium
GCCAATCGCTCGCGCAGGGCGGCGATGTCGGCCGGGCGAGGCGCGGGCGGCGACGCGACGGCGGCCGGCACTGCGGACCGTCGATCCGCCGGGCCGGACAGCATGTCCTCGGGCAGCGCCAGGACCACGGGGCCCGGCCGGCCGTTCATGGCGACGTGGAAGGCGCGGCTGACGAATTCGGGCACGCGCGCCGCGTCGTCGATCTCGGCCACCCATTTGGCGATCGAGCCGAAATAGGCCTTGTAGTCGATCTCCTGGAAGGCCTCGCGCTCCTTCATGTCGCGTGCCACCTGCCCGATGAAGAGGATCATCGGGGTGGAATCCTGTTGCGCCGTGTGCAGGCCGATCGAGGCGTTGGTCGCGCCCGGCCCGCGCGTCACGAAGCAGATGCCCGGGCGTCCGGTGAGCTTGCCCGCCGCCTCCGCCGCGAAGGAGGCGCCGGACTCGTGCCGCGTCGTCACGAATCGCATCTCGGGATGGTCGACGAGCGCGTCGAGAACGGCGAGGTAGCTCTCTCCCGGCACGCCGAAGATCGTCTCGACGCCGTTGATGCTGAGGGCCTCGGCGAGAAGTCTCGCGCCCGTCGTCTGTCCGCCCATCGTCCGTCCTTTCGTCATGCCCTTCGCATTCGCGCCGCACAGTGCCGCGCGGGCCCGCGCCGGCGCAAGGACAAAGGGCCGAACCGGCCCTCTTCTCACCCGGCGCCAAAACTCAGATTCGCGGCGAGCCCTTCTGCGTGGCGGAGCGCCGCGCCGGCGGTCTCCGCCATCTGCGGCAGAACCAGCCATTCCAGCGTCCAGGCAGCGCCCGAACGCTCGTTCTCGTGGACGAGGCTCTGGGCGAGCGTGCCGAGCGCGCCGGCGTTCAGCCGCGCCAGCGCCACCAGAAGCTCGGCCGCGACCGGGTTCTGCTTGTGCGCCATCGCGGAGGACCCGCCCGCGCCCTCGATCCGCACGGCGCCGCGATCGCTCTGCGCGAGCAGCGCCACGTCCTGCCCGATCTTGCCGAGCGTGCCGGTGACCAGCGCCAGCCCCTGCGCGAGGTCGAGGATGAGGGTGCGGTCCGAGTGCCAGGGCTCGGCGTCCATCAGGCCGAGCCGCAGCGCCAGCGCCTCGCGAAGCCGGCGATAGACCGGACCGAAGGAGGCGCCGTCGCCCACCGGACCGCCGAGCTGGACCTGGAGCTGGTCGTCGAGATCACGCAGCCGAGCGCGGTGGTCGGCGAGCGGGCGCATCCAGGTCGCGATCTTCGCGTCCACCGTGAAGGGCAGCGCCGCCTGCATGCGCGTCTGCGCCATCAGCGGCCGGCGCCCCTCGCGCCGCGTCAGGGTGTCGAGCGCGAGGACGACGGTTTCGCATCGCGCCGCAAGAGCTTGCAGCACGGGCCTCATGCGCAGCATCAGGCCCGTGTCGACCGCGTCCTGGCTCGTCGCGCCATGGTGCAGGTGTACGGCATGGGGCTCGCCCACGCTCTCGCGCAGCGCCTTGACCAGCGCCGGCACCGGCACGCCGTCGCGCAGCATACCCTCCGCGATCGCCCCGCCATCGGCTTCGAAGGCGTCCGCCGCGCGCGCGATGGCAAGGGCCGCCTCGCCGGGGATGATCCCGAGATCGGCCTGCACCGCCGCAAGCTCGCGCTCGAAGACGAGCATCGCGCCGATCTCGGCCTTCGTCGAGAAATGCGCCGCGATCTCCTCGTCCTGCACGATCCCCGCGGCGAGACCCCTCATCTCAAACGCGCTCCAGCGCGATCGCGATGCCCTGTCCGACGCCGATGCACATGGTGGCGAGCGCGCGCCGCCCGCCGGTGAGTGAGAGCTCCAGCGCCGCCGTGCCGGCGATCCGCGCGCCGGACGCACCGAGCGGATGGCCGAGCGCGATGGCGCCGCCGTTCGGGTTCACGCGGGCATCGTCGTCGGCGATGCCGAGCTCGCGCAGGGTCGCGAGGCCCTGGCTGGCGAAGGCCTCGTTGAGTTCGATCACGTCGAAGTCCGCCGCCGTCAGGCCCAGCCGCGACATCAGCTTGGCTGAGGCGGGCGCCGGGCCGATCCCCATGATGCGCGGCGGCACGCCGGCCGTCGCCCCGCCGAGAATCCGTGCGATCGGCGTCAGCCCGTGGCGCTGGGCCGCGTCCTCGCTCGCCACGATCAGCGCCACCGCGCCGTCGTTGACGCCCGAGGCGTTGCCGGCCGTCACGGTGCCGCCCTCGCGGAACGGCGCCTTCAGCCTGGCGAGCCCCTCCAGCGTCGTGTCGGCGCGCGGGTGCTCGTCGGTGTCGACGATCTTCGGATCGCCCTTTCTCTGCGGGATCGAGACGGGCGCGATCTCGCGCGCGAGCCGGCCGTTCTCCTGCGCGGCCACGGCCTTCTGTTGGCTGCGCAGCGCGAAGGCGTCCTGGTCCTGGCGCGACACGCCGTAGTCCGCCGCGACGTTCTCCGCCGTCTCGGGCATGGAATCGACGCCGTACTGCTTCTTCATCAGCGGGTTGACGAAGCGCCAGCCGATGGTCGTGTCGTGGATCTCGGCGTGGCGCGAGAAGGCCGCGTCCGCCTTGGGCATCACGAAGGGCGCGCGCGACATGGATTCGACGCCCCCCGCGATCATCAGCTCCGCCTCGCCGGCCTTGATCGCGCGCGCCGCCGTGATGACGGCGTCCATTCCGGACCCGCAGAGCCGGTTGATCGTCGTGCCGGAGACGCCGACGGGGAGTCCCGCGAGCAGCGAGGACATGCGCGCGACGTTGCGGTTGTCCTCGCCCGCCTGGTTGGCGCAGCCATAGAGGACGTCGTCCACCGCATCCCAGTCGACGGACGGGTTGTGCGCCATCAGCGCCTTCAGCGGCACGGCGCCGAGGTCGTCGGCGCGCACGGACGCGAGAGAGCCGCCGAAGCGGCCGATGGGCGTGCGCCAATAGGCGCAGATGAAGGCGTCGGCCATGGGTCTTCAGAGCTCCGGTGCGGTCAGGTCGGCGATCGGGCCGTCGATGTGCAGCCGGGCGCCGGTCATCGCCTGCAGATCGTCGAGCGAAAGGTCCTTCAGCTTCTCGCGCAGGACGAAGCGCCCGTCCACGACATCGACGACCGCAAGGCTCGTATAGACGCGCGTCACGCAGGCGACGCCCGTCAGCGGAAGGGAGCAGCGCTCCACCAGCTTCGGACGCCCGTCCTTCGTCACATGGTCGGTGATGACGGCGACGCGCTTGGCGCCGTGGACGAGGTCCATCGCGCCGCCGACCGCCGGAATACCCTTCGGCCCGGTCGACCAGTTGGCGAGGTCGCCGGTCTCGGCGACCTCGAACGCGCCGAGGATGGCGACGTCGAGATGCCCACCGCGTACCATCGCGAAACTGTCCGCATGGTGGAAGAAGGCGGTGCCGGGCTTCAGCGTCACAGCCTTCTTGCCGGCGTTGATGAGGTCCCAGTCCTCCTCGCCGGCCTTCGGCGCCTCGCCGAAGCCGAGGATGCCGTTCTCGGTGTGGAAGATCGCCTCGCGCCCCTCCGGCTGGAAGCGCGCCACCATCTCCGGCAGGCCGATGCCGAGATTGACGTAGGCGCCGTCGTCGATGTCCTGGGCGGCCCGCCAGGCGATCTGGGCGTTCGACAGACGGGCGCTCATGCGGTCACCTCCGGATGGGCGGCACCGGCCCGGTTCAGATCCTCTTCCTGCGCCGGGTCGCGGACCTCCACGACGCGCTGCACGAAGATGCCGGGCGTCACCACGGCCTCCGGGTCGATCGCGCCGGGCTCGACGATCTCCGACACCTGCACGATGGCGACGGCGGCCGCCGTGCACATCAGCGGCCCGAAATTGCGGGCGGCCTTGTTGTAGACGAGGTTGCCGAGCCGGTCCCCGGTCTTCGCCTTCACCAGCGCGTAGTCCGCCTTCAGCCAGCGCTCGCGCACGTAGGGCCGACCCTCGAACGTCTCGACCGGCTTGCCCTCGGCGAGATCGGTGCCGTAGCTCGTGGGCGTATAGAAGGCCGGGATGCCGGCGCCGCCGGCGCGGATGCGCTCGGCGAGCGTGCCCTGCGGCACTAGCTCCAGTTCGATCTGCCCGGCGAGATATCTTTCGGTGAAGACGCGCGGATCGGCCGAGCGCGGAAAGGAGCAGATCAGCTTCTCGACCATGCCCTGCTCGATCAGCGCGGCGAGGCCGACATGGCCGTTGCCGGCGTTGTTGTTGACCACCGTCAGGTTCTTCGGGCTTCCCGTCTCCAGGAACCGGTCGATCAGCGCGTGGACGAGCTCGATCGGCGCGCCCGAGCCGCCGAATCCGCCGATCATCACGCTGGAGCCGTCCGGAATGTCCGCCACAGCTTGCCTAGCGCTCGCGACCGTCTTGTCCACCATCGTGGAAGCCTCCCGTCAGATGTCGAGGAAGACGGTCTCGCCGTCTCCCTGAAGGCGGATGTCGAAGCGGTAGACGCCGAGCCCGTCGCGCACCGAGCGCGTGGCGATCAGCGTCTGTCGCCGCGCCGGCTCGGGGATGCGGGAGAGCAGCGGGTCGGCCGCGTTCGCTTCCCTCTCGTCCTCGAAGTAGAGCCGCGTGTGCAGCCCCACATTGATGCCCCGCGCCACGATCCAGACCGAGACATGCGGCGCCTGCGGGCGCCCGTCGGGCAGCGGTACGATGCCCGGCTTGATCGTCTCGAAGCGGAAGGACCCGTCCCGGTCGTCGGTCGGCAGGCGGCCCCAGCCCGAGAAGTGCGGGTCTGCGGCTCCGCGAGTCTCCTTCGGGGAAGGGTGAAGGCCGTCCGCGTCGGCCTGCCAGATCTCGATCAGCGCGTCGCGCACGGGCGCGCCGGCGCCGTCGAAGACCTGCCCTTCGATCAGGATGCGCTCGCCCTTCGTCCGCGGCCCGACGAGGACGAGGCCGAGATCGGCGTCGTAGACGCCGGTGATCTCCACCCAGTTCGGGTTGGTGCCGATGTGGACGTAGGGGCCCGCCGTCTGGGACGGCGTCTCCTTCAGATAGTCGAGCCGCTGCACCATCAGTTCCCCTCCGGGCGGTTCTCGAAGAAGGTCGAACGGCGTCCGCGCAGCACGATGTCGAACTTGTAGGCGAGCGCGTCCATCGGCACCGTCGCGTTGCGGTCGAGCGCCGCGACGAGCTGGTCGATCGCCCGGTCGTCGGCGATGGTGCGCACGATCGGGCACTGCCGGATCATCGGATCGCCTTCGAAATACATCTGCGTCACGAGACGCTGCGCGAAGGCCTCGCCGAAGACGGAGAAGTGGATGTGCGCCGGCCGCCAGTCGTTGACGCCGTTCGGCCAGGGATAGGCCCCCGGCCGGATCGTGCGGAACGCGTAGGCGCCGTCCTCGTCGGTGACGACGCGCCCGCAGCCGCCGAAGTTCGGATCGATCGCCGCGACGTAGCCTTCCTTGTGGTGGCGGTAGCGCCCGCCGGCATTGGCCTGCCAGACCTCGACCAGCGCGCCGCGCACGGGCCGGGCGTTCTCGTCCAGCACCCGGCCGTAGACGACGATGCGCTGGCCGATGGCCTCCGCGCCGTTCTTGCCGAAATTGCGGATGAGGTCGTGGTCGAGCGGGCCGAGGATGTCGTGGCCGAAGACCGGTCCGGTCGTCTCCGACGGGGTCGCGGGCATCGAGAGCAGCGCGCCGCGCCGCCCGCGCCACATGCGAGGCATGTAG
>JAEZXX010000035.1 GCA_023419535.1 Pseudomonadota bacterium
ATTGCGAGCGGGCGGCTTCGATAGCGTTGAGGAAATCGCGGCCGATCTCAGCATCGGAAGCAGCCTCGTCCGCCTTCACCCCAGAGCCGATAGCGTCGTAGGCGGTGCGGGCGCGGCGGAGGTCGCCTGCCGTGATGGTATAGATGTGCTCGCCTTTGCCGTTGCGGGCAGAGTGGATCACAGCGTGGTCGGGGAAGTTGTCGTAGTCGGCGTTGTCGGCCGCACGGACGAACGGCTCCAGCGCTTCCCGCGCGAGGTCTTCACAGGCCATGGTCGAACTCCTCGCCAGAACGGCGCGATTTGGGGAAAGGGCGGGAGGTCATCCGGGCATTGCCGGTCGGCTTGGCCCAGGTGCCGCGGTGCTTGCGGCCCATGCGGTCCGCTTTGTCGCGAGCCGCATTCTCGTCGATGGTCTTCTCGCGATGCGCGGGGCGGTAGACCGGGCGCAGGTTGCGCTCTCGGTGCTCGCCACCATCGGCAAGCGCCTTCTCGTGGTCGATGTCGTATTCGCCAGAGTGCAGCTTCCGGTTGGTGAGCGCGCAGCGCCCCTTGAACCGAAGGAACACACGGTCGCGAACGTAATCCGGGATTGCCGCGTTCGGGCTGGAGCCGATCCACTCCTTTACGTCCCGGCCGCCGAGAGGCTGGTCGATCATGGGGACCTTAGCCACGGGGCGCCTCCCGCCCGCAGGCCAGACGGTCCTCCCGATCCTGTCGCGCTTCCTGCGCTTCAGTGACGAGCATGCGTTGCCAGACGGTCGCGCGGCGCGCGGCCATGATGGTCTTCGGGTCGATGGTGGTGAGGGCGTGGTGGCTCATGCGGCCCTCCGCACATCCTCGGGGCTAACACCGATCAGCCCGGCAACGATCTCAAGGATGGCATCCTTAGACCGCTGGAAGTCCTCCTTGCCCATTGCGCGCCGCGACTGGCTCTTCGCGGTGCGAACGACGACAATGGGACCGCGAACGACAGTTGCCGCAAACCCGTTTTGGGCCTTGGCGAATGCCGCCACCCGGAGGGCTGCTGCGTTGGTCCCTGCGTCGATGGTCTGTTCGTCGAAGAACCCGGCCTCGATCAGAGCCCGCTTGCGCAGATGCTCAGGCGTCGGGAACGCTTCGGCATACTGCGGCGGCAGGTTCTCCCACGCGTTGCGGAGCCACGCGAACTCGTGCCGGTGCGAGGCGTCCGAGCGCTCTTCCTCGTGGACAAGGCGATAGGTCTCTCCGACGACATACTGACGATCGGCCTGTCGCTGCATGAAACGCGAGGCGGGGCGGAAGGCTTCCCCATCCCACTGGCAGAGGAGGGGGGCACTCATGCTGCCGCCCTCAGGTAGCGGGAAGACAGCGCCTCTACCTTCGCCGCCAGTTCGTCGAGGAACGCGCAAACCTCAGTCTCCAGATCGGCAATCACCGCGTCGTCGCGCTTCACGCGCTCAACGAACAGCTGCATCTCGGCAGGCATGCGTGGATCGAACGAGGCAAAGTCGCACCACGACCGGCCCGTACAAGCCATCTGCCACTGCATTTGCGTGACGTACTTCGCCGGCACCTTCTGACCGAGAAGCGTGTCGATGTGGGTGGCCGTGTTCGGGCACTTGATCTCGACGAGGCCTTCTTCGCCAATGAGGCCATCCGGGCTGGCGCCCGCGTCTGCGATAGTCGGGTGCGGGACAAAGCCGACCTCGGCAACGTCGGCATCGCGGAAGAACTCGTAGGCCGCGCGCGCCTGAGGCTCCGTTTCAGTGCCCCAGCGCATGGCCGCGTTCGAATAGCTATCCTCGACAGTGCCGGTGAGGCGTTCGGCCACGAGCTGCGCGAGGTAGTTCGCACGGCTGGTCGAATAGCCGGTCTTCGTCCGCGCAATGACATCCGCCACGCGCGAGGCCGTCACCTTGCCAAGGCGAGCGGCGAACCATTCCGGGGTGCCCTGAACGATATCGCTCATGACCGCGCCCTCTTCGCTTCAAGCTGCTTGACGGCGGTGTCGAACTTCGACGCCGGCAGCTCTGGGATCGCCTCAATGCCCATGTGCCGGCAGAAGCGAGCGATATCCGTCGCGGTCTCCTCGATCAGCTTGCGAAGGGTTCCCGCCTGCTCTTCGGTGATGGGGGCGGCCGATTGGATGGCGCGACCGTCGTCGTCCTCCGATGCGGCAAGGCCAAGCATCTGAACAAGCGAATAGCGCTGCAGGTAAGTGAGCGTGCTGCCGATGGCCTGGATTGCGTTCTTGCTGCCGGACGCATCCGCAGGCCCGACGAGCGTCGTTTCCTCGCTGTGGCCTGCCTCGTGCGAGAGAATGCACGTCACGGCGATCCCGACTTCCTGCCTGGTGCGGAAGCGATAGGAGAGACCGTGTTTGGAGATGATCGGATCCACGACGCGAGCGATCGACGCGAAGTCGGCATAGCTCTTGTTGTTGTGCCCCTTCGCGCCCTTGTGGATGACCGGGATTTCGGCCTTCGCTGCGGACAGGGCGGCATCAAAGAACTTGCGCGCCTGGTTCGCTTCCCAACGCTCCTGCATCGTCAGCAGGCGCTCCATCATCTCGACGCTGGCGCCGGAGTTGATGGCGTTGTTCAGCATGTCCATTGGCGTGAGCGCCGTGGACTGGCGAGGCGCTTCGTCGCGCGGGAGGGTCTGAACAGCGTTGCTCATGCCGCCCTCCGATCTTCTCGCTCACGGTCAGATCGGACTTCGGCGCGGCCGAATAGCGTCCGTGCCGAAGCGGCGCGTTCCCGCACGTCCTCGTGCGCGTCGTCGTAGTGCTCCGTCAGGGCTGTATCTATCGTCTCAGCCAACTCCCCGACGACGCTGTGCCGGGGGGGCGTGTCGCAACCAGCGTCCTCAGCCGCGATCAGAAGGTCGATCATCTTCGGGACGAGGTTGCGCCGGCTCCAGCGACTGATGTTCGTCTGCGTCCGCAGAATTTCGTCGTAGGATGCGCCGAAGGGTTCGACATCGAGTTCGTTCGTCAGCGCATCGAGCTTCGCGCGCAGGTCGGAAACGGCGTTGCGAATGGCTTCACGGTCCATGTTCATCAGACTGCTCCGATCAACGGGTGAGAGTTGGCGAGGAGAACCCACCCCGAAATCGCGAGGGCGATGCAGGTCGCGAACATCAGGCCGGCAGCGATCCGGTCCCGAAGCGGGATCGTGGAGAGAGCGGTGCGGAGGGCGGTCATTGCGCCGGCTCCGAGGAGGCGGCGCGAACCAGTTTGGAGCGTACGATCTTCGCGCATTTCGCGTAGGCGATCTGAGCGTTCTTGCCGCCCTGTACCGGACCCTTCGACAGTTCATCGAACAGGGCGGCGACCTGTTCCGGGGTGACTTCCGGACGAAGGACGCGATCACCTTCCGGCGTGAAGCCTAAGAGCACGCTCCGGGCGTCATCCACGTAGGCTTGCGGCGCGCCTTCCTCATGCAACCGGTCGGCAGCAAGGCGTAAGGCTGAAAGCGCTATACCGCGCTCCTGCTCTGATGCGTTTAAATCCCCCTCCAGCCGCTCGTTCTCTGCGCGGAGAGTGTCGTAGGCGTTGACCGCCTCGACGATCAGGGCAGGGTTTGCCTCGTTCTCAACCCCGATCGGGCCGGAATAGCCAACATCCGTTCGGGCGATTGGGACGTAGCTGCCGTAGATCCTCTCCTCGCTGGTGATATCGACCGACTCTTCGTCATCGTTGACGCTGAGCACCCAAGGCCGGGGCGTTGCGTTCTCGTGCGCCATCAGAATGCACTCCCAACAGCGACGACGGGAAACGGAAGCCAGTCCGCGAGAGCGTGGTTAGCCCAGAGCGAAGCCGCACCAAGGAAGCCCACCAGAGCGAAGAAGACGGGAGTGAACAGAGGTTCGGGAGAGGAGCGCATGGTCAGCGGCTCTCGGGAACATCGACGTACTCGGTCTTAGGCGAGTACGGGAATGAGATGTCGCGAGCGCTATCCTTGCTCGTGAAGCACGCACCGGACGGCTCGCGGAAGACGACCGCATCGCTGTGGTACGCCGTGCCGTCTGCTCGCTTGAAGACCGATGGACAGCGCTTGTTCTGCGCTAGGGTCGCATCGCCGTAGCCGAGCGTTGTCCACTCATCGTCTTCGCCGGTCAGCGGCGAAAGCGGCTCGTAACGAACGAGACGGGCGAACATGTTGGCCGCAAGGCTCGACGAGAAGCCCGAATGCCCCTCTTCCGAATGGGCGCGGCAGAGCTTGATGACGGCCTCGCCAATCATGCCGCCGTAGTCGCTGCTCTTATCGAAGGCGCCAGCCGCCTTCAGTTCAGCCTCTGCGAATTCGAGAAAGCTTGCCACTGTGATCCTCCTGCGTTGCCGGGTGATCCGGCGTTGATCCGTTTCCAACTCGGCTCGGAAGCCGAGGCAGAAGCGGATCAGGCGCCCATCGCGCGGAGGACGCGGGAGGCATATTCAACGGCGCTGCGGGACACGGTCCCCCAGCGACCAGCGCCCACACCGCGCATGTACTCGATGGTCTCGTCGCGCCTTGGACCGGTCAGGGCCGCGTAGTTATCGAGTGCTTTCGCTTCCATCTCGCGAGGCGTCATCATCTCTCTCCTCAGCCTGCCGGGCGATCCGGCGTCGTGCTGTTGGAGGAGAGAATACACGCCTTTGCGTGCATTGCAAGCGGGGGCAAACGCAAATGCGTGCAAAAATGCGTCACGAACGCGAGAAGCCGTTCAGGCGTTATTCACGTCGTTCATGATCCGTTCTACTCTGGGCCCGTCGAAGAAAAGCCGGGAGGCGCATGGCATGGCAGGCGTATGGGAGGTTGCCCGAGCGTGGGCGGAAGCTACACCGTCAGCGCGACAGGCGGCTCTTAGGTACGCGCGGGATCTTCACCGGAACCGCGTAGCAGCTGGACGAGATGATGCCGCTGCGAAGGGGACGAGCCCGCTGCCAGGCGGATCAATTCCTCGCCTTCCTCGTCAATTGGAAGGCCGGTCATCACATACAGAAGACTGATGCCCATGACAGCGCAGAGCTTCTCGGCCGCGTCGATCTTCGGAGCGCCGCCCCGGTCGCGCATCTGCTGGACGTAGTTCGGCCCGAGACCGGCGGCGAGGCTTAGCGCCCGGTCGGTTCTCTCGTCTGCGTCGATGGCGGACCAAAGACGCTGCTTCCAGCCGTTCGAATCCATTCGGGACAGATAGCAATAACCCAAAATCGTGCACGCACGATCCTGCGGGCACTTGCACTGCACGCATTTGCGTGTAAATTGGGCTGTATGAACGAGCAGCTTCGATCCGACATCGACGATTTCCTCACCGAGACCGGGATGGGCGATTTCCGCTTCGGCCTTCTGGCCGCGAAGAACGGCCGCCTTGTCGACCGCCTTCGGAACGGGGGCCGCGTCTGGCCCGAGACGGAAGCTCAAATCCGCGACTTCATGCGTGAGCACAGGCGGGCACAGTCTCCCGCCCCCCGTCTCCCCAAGACACGCGGCTCCAACAGTGGAGTGGCAGCGTGAGCGCGTCCCGCACCAGTCTCGACGTCCGGGAAAAAGGAATTCGGCCGAGCCCGTAACGCTCGGCCGAAAGCGGAACGGCTTGCCGCTTCATGACAGGCCGACCACCAGGAGAATAAAATGGCACGCGCATTTGCAGATGTCATCAGAGAGCTTTCCAGCGGCGAGGACTACGAAGACCTCACCACGAAGCTGGGAGAAGTCGTCACCGGCGTGATCGAGACCGGGAAGGTCGGAGAGATCACGCTCAAGCTGAAGGTGAAGCCGAACGGAGAGGGCAGCGTCCTCGCCTCGGCCGACATCAAGGCCAAGGTTCCTGAGAAGAGCCGACGCGAAACGATCTTCTTCGCGACCTCCTCCGGCTCCCTCGTCCGCAACGACCCCCGACAGGCGGACCTTCCGCTTCGCGATGTCTCGGCGGCAGAGCGCCCGCTGAAGGAGGCGATCAATGGATAACCTCGTCGACACCGCAGTCGACGCGGGCATCATCGTCGGTGAGCCGAAGCTGATCGAGGGCGGGGGTGGCTACACCGTCCTTCCCGACAGCGCGAAGATCCATGATCTGGAGCGCTTTCTTCCGAAGCCGGCGTACGCCAAAGGCGAGGTCAAGGCCCGCACCGTCGACGCGCTCACCGCGTATGTCACTCGGCACAAGACCGACGACACGGCGGTCTTCGCTGATGTCGAGGCCGGAAAGGTCCATGCCGTCATCGACTGGCTGTCCGCCAAGAATGAGCCGGCACACGCGGCGCATTCCGTCGTCTACACGGCTCCGCTGTCCCTCGAATGGCAGCGCTGGAACGCTATCAACGGCAAGCAGATGGCTCAGGCCGACTTTGCCCGTTTCATCGAAGAAAACCGCGAAGACGTTGTGACGCCGGACGGCGCCACGATGCTCGAACTGGCGAAGACCCTCGATGCCAAGTCGAAGGTCACGTTCAAGTCGTCCGTCCGTCTCGACAACGGCAATACGGATCTGGCGTTCAAGGACGAGACGACGGCCAGCGGCGGCATCGATGGCAAGGTCGCGATCCCGAACGAGATCGAGATTGGCATTCCCGTTTTCTACGGAGGGGACCGCTACAAGATCAAGGCGTTGTTCCGGTACCGGATCGTCGACGGCAAGCTTGTGTTGTGGATTGACCTTCATCGGATCAAGCACGTTCGTGATGCTGCGTTTGGAGACGTTATCGAGGCTGTGAAGAACGGCTGTGATGGCGTTCCCGTATACGAGGCTTCGGTCTCCTGATGGCGCGCGCCCCGACATTCTCTGAACAGCCTGTTGGGGCGCGTTCTCTTTCCCGCGTTGCACTCCGCTCGAAGGTCTACGCGATCTACTGCCGCGAGGATCGTCCAGACACGAGCACCATAGCCCTTGAGGTGTTCGGAGAGGACACCGAAGCCACGCGCCGCCAGGTCAACAGCCTCATCGACGAGAAGCGTCGTGAGCAGGCTCGCGAGGGAGGGCGCTGAATGTCCGACCCCGTGTTCTGGCTCGTCGCCTGCATCATCGGCGCCTGGGTGATCTTCGTGCTCTGCCAGCCGGACGACGAACTGTAGATGCGCACCTCCGAGCCTCTCACGGTTACGGCGACAGCTCGAGATGCGAGCTTCCCAGTATTCCAGATCGCGCCCGCCGTCTCCTCCCGGCTGTCGCGTAGAGACGGAGGATGCCGCTACCTCCCCGGCGTCCTCCGTTTCCCTCAATTCCGATCGGTCGCCCTTGCAGGGGCTGACCTGATCGCCGGCGTGCGCAGCCTTGCAGGCGTCATCACCCTCAATGCCCTGCCACACAGGGTCTTTGCAGTCATTTCGAAGCGGTCCGTCAGCGGCTCTCTCCATGTCCCGAAACATGGAGCATCGAGCCGCCAATGTGGTCCGCAGAAATTACGGAAGTCGTCGCACGCATGAGCGCCGTCGTCGCCCGCTCTCACGTCCAGCGCATGGTCGTCCGCGAGATCGAAACGTCGGGCAGCCGCGACCGCGCCTTCGACGCGATCAGCCGCCGGTATGGCATCACGCGGTCTCAGCTGCGGCACCTCTGGGAAGGGCGCGCGAAGACCGTCGAGGCGGGGCTCTTTGCCCGCATCCGGCTCGCATACCTCGACTTCAATCAACGGCAGATCAGCAAGCTTCAAGCCGAACTGGCCCTCGAGCGGGCAATGGGAGGTGACCCTGACAACCTGGACGATCTGGAGACGGAGGCTCGCGAGCTTCTGGCGAAGGTTGAAGCTGCGCGCGCGGCCACGGTTTCGCGAGCGGGATGAAGAGGAAGACGACGGATGAACGAGACGGCCGCCCTTCGGGATCGTATCGCCTTCCTAGAGGAAGAGAATGCTCAGCTGCGCGAGGCCATGGCGCCCGCCAGCGCTACGCCGCCTGAGTGGCGTCTGTCTCGATCGCATGCTCGCATGTTCGCCGCCCTCGCATCCCGTCAAAGCGTGAGCTTCGACGGCCTTCTGATGTGCTGTACCGGACCCACTGACGGGGAGCGCAGCATGCAGACCTTGCGCACCCAGGTTATGCGCCTTCGCAAGCGTATCCAGCCGCACGGCTACGATATCGCGATCATCTGGGGGCAGGGGTATCGCCTCGTTCGCCCCGAGGATCGTGTCGCTGATGCGTGTGTCGGCATCCTCCGCTCGGTCGGACGATAGATGCGGGCGGTGTCGCAATGATCCGCATCACCTTCACCGACATGCCCCCGTCCACGAACGGCCTTCGCAGCTCGTTCGTCCAGGGCGGCAAGGTGCGGAGCACCAAGTCAAAGGCCTACGCTCTCTGGCGTGGGTACGCAGAATGGGAAATCGCTGCCCAGCGTCCCGGCAAGATTGAAGGCCCGTATCGCCTTCTCGTGGCCGCACAGCGCAATTGGCGCAGCAAGCGCGCCCGCGACATCGACAACGTCATCAAGCCTGTCAGTGACGCTCTCGTGGCCGCTGGTGTGGTCGTCGATGACTCCTTGGCCGAATGCGTCACGGCGCAGTGGTCGGACGATCTGGGTGGGCACGCGATCGTCGCGCTCGTGCAGGTCGCAGAGCCTGAGGCGGCGGCATGAGCGCGCTTCCTTGGGTCCGCTTCTTCCCGTCTGATTGGCTCGCGGGAACGCGCGGGATGACCGCTGCGGAGATGGGCGTCTACATCAGCCTGATCTCCATGATGTACGAACGTGGCGAGCCGCTGGTCGAAGATTTCCCGCGCCTCGCACGGCTCTGCGGCGCCTCGAATTCGCAGTTCAAGAAGACTCTCGACGGGCTCTTGGCGGACGGAAAGTTGACGCGCAAAGACGGCGGTCTGTGGAACGATCGCGTCGAAAAAGAGCAATCCTACCGCTCGGAAAAGTCAGAGGTAGGAAAGCGAGCCGCCGGACAGCGGTGGCAGAAAAGCGAACAAAATCAACGGCAGTCTGATGCGTCGGCAATGCGTTCGCAATGCGAGGGCAATGCTAACCAGAAGCCAGAAGCCAGAAATAACCCCGCCACCCCTAACGGGGTGTCCACCCCCAAGGGCAATCGGGGCTCTCGGCTCGGAGATTTTCTCCCCGATCTCGGCCTCGCGATTTCGATGGGTCTCTCGCCGGAGAAGGCTCGCTTCGAGAGCGAAAAGTTCATCGACCACTTCCGATCGGCGCCCGGCCAAAAGGGCGTGAAGCTCGATTGGCCTGCGGCATGGCGGAATTGGATCCGCCGCCAGTTGGAAAACCCCTCCCGTTCACAGGGTCATCGTCATGAGCAACGTCACTCGCATTCCCAGAAACACGGACTTGCAAGCGCACTGGAACGAGCGGGATCTCGGAGAGAGCTTCGAGATGATCCGCAGCCGGATCGTGAAGGACAGCTATGGTCTACCGATGGCCTTCAAGACCGGGATGGCCCCTACGGACGAGGAGCGCCGGGCGGGTCTGGAGGCGGCAGCGTCCACACGCTTCGCTTGGCAGACCGTCGCTACGGTTAAGGACCACAAGACGGCTGTTCGCCTCCTGGGCGGTGGTCTGAAGCTTTCCGCCGGAACCGACTTCGAGGGAGTCGCTGAGGCTTACCTGTTCGTCCTCGACGGCGTGAAAGCGAAGGCTCTTCAGACGGCGGTGTTCAACCTGCTGAAGGGCAAGGCGCCGGAGCGGTTCTCGAAGACGTTCATGCCGGCTGCCCCCGAACTGCTGAGCTACTGCGAAGAGCTGGAGCGCGACGCCATCGCCCTCGTCGACAGCACCGAACAGCTTCTCAGGCTCCCCGAGGAGAAGTTCGAAGAGCCCATGTCCGAGGAGCACTGCGCCCGGATGCGCGAGAAGATCCAGGCGCTCGCCAGCAACCTGAGGAGCGCGTGATGGATACGAAATTCACCTACGGCCACGAGCTTCGTTGGGCGAGAGACTTCAGCGGCTGCATGACCGTATCAGTGCGAGGCCTTCGTTCTCCAGAGGAGGCGAAAGCGAAGGCGCTTGAGGTGGCGGCTGAGTTTGGCTGGAAGCCCGCCCGCTGGTGGGAGATTCACCGCCTTCTCAGTGTGGACGATCATACCGAAGTCACAGATTTTGAGCGGAGGCCGTGATGGACGGCGGCTTCTACCCACCCCGCATCCTCTACACGATGCGACAGCCCCGCTCCGATGTCCTCCTGCCGAGTGCACGAAGGAATGGGCTCGCAAGCAGGTGAGGGCCGGCGCCTATCCGCGCGGGTCCATTTGGTACCCCGGATGCTGCGAAGGCGCCGGAGCGCGCCCTGAGATCGGAGACCTCTTTGGCCCCGATCCATCCTGGCAGCCGGCTCGTCCGCTGCACGTCGTCTCTCCCGATCATCTCCCAGAACAGAGGTAAGGCGATGCACGCCTTTGAAGATATCCCACCCGCCGCTCTCAGAAAGGCCCCGCGCATCTGGGTCAACACCGAGGGCGGCTTTGGCCGCCGGATCATCGATCCGCGCTGGGTCACCATGTTTCGAAACAAGGACGAGGCCGCCAAGGAGCGTGATCTGCGCCGGGCTGAGGATGCAGAACAGCGCCGGCAGCGGGCTGCAGCGCTCGCTCTGGTTGCTCGAAAGGACCGCGACAAGGTTCAAGCCGAACTGCGAAGGCTCGGGCGCGAGGCGATCGAAGAGGCCAAGAGGTTCCGCTGGGAGGCTGTTGCGGCTCGGTGGGCGGAGACCGGTCCTCTCTCATCCGGACGGGCTGTCATCGAGGCTGTCGCTCAGGCGCATGGAGTGACGGTGGGGGCCATCACTGGAAAATCCAGGGTGAAGCACATCGTCATTGCCCGCCAGCATGCGGTCTATGAAATCCGCCGCCAGCGCAGAATCTCATACCCGCAGATCGCCAAGCTGATCGGGCTGAAGGATCACACGACGTGTCTCCATGCTGTTGAGGCTTGGCCGAAGAAGGCTGCGGCGCTTGGCATCCAGTGCGAGCCAATCGGAGAGGCGCGCTGATGGGCCGTATCCTCCGATATTCAGACGTAGAGCGCGACATCATCCAGAGCCTCGGGCGCCGGGGCCGATGTGCCGCTGAGGTCCTTGCTGCTCTGCACGCTGCTGGGCTCGGTCTGACCCGCAACGCGAAGACGATCAGCACCTCGGAGATCTACCGAGAGGCCCGCGAGGACCATGCTCGCCTCAAGAGCGAGGCCGGCATCGAAGCGCGATCCAACGTCTACCAATGGCGCCATCCGGAAGGCGCGATCATCAACCTGCCCAAGGTGAAGGGCTACGTGGGGGAGCAAGCGCATGGGTGAGGTGAAGCTGACGCGCTGGCAGCGCACAGCACTGTCTAGCCTCGATGGGCTGCATGAGAAGTTTCCGAACAACACCTACGGCTTCAACCCTCCGACGCCTCGTCTAGCGGCCGTTTGGCGGCGCATGGAGCCTATGGGGTTTGTCGCCATCGCCCGTCTATCATCGTGGCACTTCCGGTATTCGATCACCGACGCTGGGCGCGCTGCGTACCGTGGGGAGTCCTCTCATGGCGCATGACACCGAAAAGCTGAGAGAGCTGCTGGAGCGGGTGGAGGCTGCGAGCGGGCCCAGCCGGGCGATCGACTACGCCGTTGGTGACGCGATCGACCCAAAGGAATGGCGGCTGTGCCCGTCGTATTCTGCCTCCCTAGACGCTTCCATAGCCCTCGTAGAGCGTCTGATTCCTGACCATGAGCTGTTCTTGGCGCGAGAGGGCCGCTCATGGTGGGCAGTAATGGGCGACGACCAGACTACCCCGGACGGCTCATTATGGTCGCCAACCGCGCCCCTTGCGATCCTCTCGGCTCTGTTGCGCGCTCTCATCTCCCAAGCAGAAGGAGAGGCGCAGCATGGCTGAGAACGTGCAGATCCCAGCTGTGCCAAGCTTCCGAACACTATCGCGAATGCGCGAGGCCTTGGCCTGGAGCGATGATCCGTCCGGCCCAAAGGGCATGCGGGCAGCCTACGACGCTATCGTTGCCGAAGCCACCCGCCCCAACACACAGACGGAGCAGGAGAGGCCATGAAGCCATCACGCGCTCTCTACGTCGCTCTCGGGGCCGCCATCGTCGGTGCATCAAACGGTGACTTTCCTGGCGACGGGGCTTTCTCACTCTTCGCTGCCATCATCCTGTGCATCGGCGCGATCGTGTTCGATTGGAACAACGCATGAACCACCTCGAAGCCTACCAAGAGCACAAGGCCAAGCGCGGGCGCCCCCGGAAGGCCGGGCCGCGCTACGAGTGCGGCAAGCGCGTGCCGGAACTCAGCGAGAAGGAGAAGCAGGCGAACATGGCAACGGCATCGGCGGCTCGGATGCGTCACAACGGGCTGAAGAAGCACCAGGACGCGCAATCGCCGTTCTACGGCTACGCTCTAGGCCGGCTACACCTGAAGGGCCTCCTGCACCCCGTAGAGGGCGAAAGCGCACGTCTCGTCCAGGCGGGCGACACGATGGGTGAGGAGTACGACCGCTGGTATCGTCTTGTCGGCATCCCCAGCCCCAACCCGCAGGCCATGGACATGCGCCGGGTGAGGGGCTTCGGCGGGGATCCATCCGTGGACGACGCCAAGAAGGCTGCGAACCGCATGATGGCGATTGAGCAGGTTCTTGGCTCGGTGGATCGTGACGGAAAGCCGGTCATGTCGCTCTGCAAGCGGATCATTCTGCGGGACGAGGACGCCTCGCAGTGGACGCCTTCGATGATCGGATTGCTGAAGAAGGGGCTGCGGGCGCTGGCCGATCATTACGGCCTCGAAAAGATCGCTTGACAATTCCTTCGGAATTTCGGAAGAGGGATTTGTAGGGACGGAATTGCGCCAGCAGCTTCGTCCCTTTTCGATTCGCGCCACATGGCGCAACGAGGTGCAGAGTTCCGCTCTCGCACATAGCCCGTAAGATGCCGACGCTCCGGTGTCGGTTATCAAGGACGAAGGTCCGCCGGATAACGCAGGGGCTCCGGCCCCTCGCTCCGTCTAAAGGGCACAGGCATCAGACCCCGCTCTGAACCGAAGTCGGTGGCATGCCCACCAGTGCCTACGGGATAGGGCAGAGCGGGGTTTGACAGACATCGGACCGGTTGGTCATTCCGGATTCCTACCAAGATGGCCGCGCTCTTGGCCGATGAAAGCGCGGCAGAGATAGCGCCTAGGCGCTGACGGATTGCGCTCGTAGCTCAATGGATAGAGCGAAGAGTTTCTACCTCTAGGGTTGTAGGTTCGAGTCCTTCCGAGCGCGCCATGCACACGACTGATCCTGTAGAGCTGATGATTGCGGATGGCCTTCGATCAAGGGGTATCCGGTTCACCCACGAGAGCGAGAACAAGGCGCAGGGTCTGGATTTCTATCTGCCCGACCTCGACCTCCTCATCGAGGTAAAGCAGTATTCGTCGGACAGGACGGGGCGACAGATTGCAGGCCGCGAGAACGTTGTTTTGGTCCAAGGGAAGCCTGCTGCCAGGGCTTTCCTCAAGCTGATAGGCGCGTAATGGAGTACCTCCCGAAGTTTCTTTTGGCGGTTGGGGCAGCCTACGTTCTTGGACTGGGTCTCGCGCTTTACCTCGCGGTCAAGCACCGTGTGCCGTTCTTCGGGATGCCTTCTGTAAAACCTCCGAAGCCTCCCATGCACTAACTCCGCCCCGTTCACGGTGCGGACCCTTCGGGCTCCGGCTCGTAGGGATGCAGATCAGGACGGAGACACGGTGAATCTCCAGGCCGTAACTCAGGTACCCGGAATTTCCGGGCAACTGGGTGCCATGCGAGGGGATGTTGGAGTCCTCGCCCGCCCTGACCAACCTTACCGGCTATCCCGGTAAACTCTTCATAAGCCCCGCCGGCCCAGCTGAGCGGGGCGATTTCGTTGGAGGTGAGCATGCAGACCCTAAACGTCACCAGTCTTCGGTTGGGCGGCTACCAGGTCACGCGGCCTTCTGCGGGTTCCTACGAGATGGCGGACGTCCTCGCGGCATTCTCGACGCTTGATGAAGCGCTGCAGTTCGTGCGCCAGCAGATGAACGGCTCTGTCCAGCAGAGCATGTCCGCCTCGGAACAGGCGGCCCACCTGCTTGCATCCCAGCGAGCCCAGGTTCAGGCAGAGAATTACATCTAGGGTTGTAAGAAGTGCGGTTCGCCCACGGGATGGATACACGCATAGCATGAAAGGTAGCGCCGATGTCTCAGACGCTCCCCTATGTTGGCCCGACGCTTCAGTCTCAGAAGCAGGCGGAGCCGGTCTACATCGTCAATCAGTCTGGCGAGTATGCAGGCGACGGCAATGTCTCCACGTCGGCCAACGTCACGACGGTCGCGCCGTCCACCTCAAGCACGCAGCTTCTCGCGGCCAACGCGGCGCGTCGCGGCTTCATCATCACCAACGGCACTGACACTGCCATGAGGATCAAATACGGGACGGCGGCCAGCCTCACCAGCTTCAGCGTCGCGCTTGCGGCCGGTGGTGTATTCGAGGCGGCCATCACCTATCGCGGCGCGCTCACTGCGGTAAGTGTCACGGCACCCACGACCGGCAGCTATCAGGTGACGGAGCTTCTCTGATGCCCGTGTACCAGCCCGCCGAATCCATCCTTGCCGACATGCTGCCGATGCCGGAGCGGCGTGCGGCTCAGCCTGGCGTCGTCGGTCTCGGGGCAAGGGCGGACCATCAGCACCCGCGCCTCACCAGCGCGGCCAATGCGACGCTGGACGCTAATGGCATGGCGACGATCACGTTCACGCGCACCTTCTATGCTGAACCTGTCCTCGTGTTCGGTTCGATCGGCAGTGGAACGACGCCCGTTCCTGAATTCCGAGGCGAGCTGATCAAGACGGGTGATGTGTGGACCGGGGTTCGGATCTACGGTCAGCAGTCTCGCGCCATGCCGGTCATCAACCCGATCAGCACGGGGCTGCTGACGATCCTCAGCCTCCTCACTGCGCTCAACCCAATCCTCGCCCAGCTCTCCGGCTTCACGCCGTATGAGCCGGCAGCGGGGGCAAGGGTGAGCGTCACTGCGATCCAGGCGAGCTGATGCCCGCCGGTCGCCCGTCGTCCTATGACCCAGCGTATTGCGAGCGCGTCGTAGAGATCATGGCGCAGGGTTTCTCGCTGACTGCCGCGATGGGGGAACTCGGGTTCCACCGCGACACGGGCTACGAATGGCAGTCGCAGCACCCAGAATTCTCCGACGCTGTAAAGGAAGGCCAGGCCAAACGGCAGCTTTTCCTTGAGCGCCGGCTGATGGGTGCGGAGATCGGCGCGGTCGTCACGTCGTCCATCTTCGCGCTGAAAAACACTGGCACGGGCGACTGGCGGGACAAACAGGAGCACGAGCTAAGCGGCTCCGTCCGGTACGAGAAGATCGAGCGCACCATTGTCGACCCTTCGGATTCCAACCGCTAGGGTCTTCGTCCCGCTCCTGAAGCCGGCGCGCTACAAGGGCGCATATGGTGGGCGAGGATCGGGGAAGTCGCACTTCTTCGCAGAGGCCTTGGTCGAGCGGTGTTATTCGGAGCCGACGCGCTGGGCCTGTATCCGAGAGGTGCAGAACTCGCTCAAGGAGTCGGTCAAGCAGCTCATCGTGGACAAGATCGCGAAGCTGGGCGTCGGCGATTTCTTCGAGGTGCTGGAGAGCGAGGTCCGGGGCGCGAACGGATCGCTCGTCGTGTTCAAGGGCATGCAGTCCTACAACGCGGAGAACATCAAGTCTCTGGAGGGTTTCGACGGGGTGTGGGTCGAGGAAGCCCAGACGCTTTCGGCTCACTCGTTTCGCATGCTGCGTCCGACGATCCGCAAGGAAGGGTCGGAGCTCTGGTTCTCGTGGAACCCACGCCACGATAATGATGCGGTGGATCAATTCTTCAGGGGTGCGAACGCCTCGCCCGAGGCCATCGTGGTCGCGGCGAACTGGAACGACAACCCGTGGTTCCCGGACGTTCTCCGCAAGGAGATGGAGCACGACAAGCTCTACGATCCCGAGATGGCCGATCACGTCTGGGGCGGCGGCTACGAGATCGTCACCGAGGGTGCATACTACGCCAAGCTCATCGCCCACGCAGAGCAGGAGAAGCGGATAGGGGCTTTTCCCTACGATCCTCGTCTCCCGGTCGATACGGCTTGGGATATCGGAGTGGACGACTACACCGCCGTCTGGTTCTGCCAGAACGACGGGCGGACCGCATGGGCCGTGGACTATTACGAGGCGAGCGGCGAAGGGGCAGAGCAGGTTGTCCGTGCGGCCATGCCAGAGATGGTGCCGGATGCTCTGGAGAGTCGCGCTACTCTGATCCAAATCAATCGGCCCGTCCCGTTCAAGTACGGCACGCACTACCTGCCGCATGATGTGCGAAACCGGGAATGGGGGGCAGGCGCCAGAAGCCGTCTAGAGACTCTGATGGGGCTGGGGCTGAAAAGCATTCAGCCTGGCATCGCTAACGGCCCGTCAGAGCGCATCAATGCGGTCCGCCGGCTTCTGCCGGTCTTCAGGTTCAACAACACGCCTCGGGTGCAGATTGGGGTTCAAAGGCTTCGTCGATACCGGCGGCGCTGGAATGATGCGATGCAGAGCTACACGACCCCGCTTCACGACGAGAATTCGCACGGGTCAGATGCCTTCGGCGAGTACGCGATCAACTGCGGGATCTACGCCAAGGCGGTGGATGAGCAGAATGTGAAAGCGCCGCGCGATTGGTTCGACGAACCTGAGCGCGACGAGATGGATTGGAAGGTGGCGTGATGGCGGAAAGGGACCTCGCCCGCTTCCTCGAAGACAAGATCGACCGCTTCATGTCGTCCGAGGATGCTGGCGACAAGATGCGTCGGTCGGCAGAACTCCACATCGACTACTACGACGGCAAGCAGTGGACCGATGCCGAGGTCAAGGAGCTGAAGCGCCGCGGTCAGCCGGCGATCACTCAGAACCTGATCAAGCAGAAGATCGAGTTCCTGCAAGGCCTGGAGAAAACCCAGCGCACGGTGCCGAACGCCCTCCCGCGCACGCCGAAGCACGAGGAAGAGGCACACGGCGCGACGGACGCTCTTCGGTTCATTGCGGACGACAACCGCTACAACCCCGCGCGCTCGGCCGCATGGGCGGACCTCCTGAAGGCGGGATGGGGCGGGTTTCAGATCATCGCGGAGGAGGACACCCGGTCGCGTTCGGACATGATGGCTTCGACGGCCATGGTGCAGCCGAACTATCGGATCGTCATCAACCGCTGCCAGTGGGACCGGATGTTCTGGGACCCGTACTCGTCGGAACCGGACTATTCGGACGCCAGCTTCCTCGGCATGGTCGTTTGGATGGACCGCGACGAGGCGGTGAGGCGCTACGGAGAGGGGGCTGGGCAGGTCTTCGACGAGACCGTTGCGACCGTCGCCACCAGCACGTTCGACGACAAGCCAAAGAACTACACCTGGGTCGCACAGGGCAAACGCAAGCGCGTCCGGGTCGTCCAGATGTATTTCATCGCCGATGACGGCGAGTGGGATTACGTCGAGTTCACCAAGGGCGGCATCCTCGAAAGCGGGCCGTCTCCCTGGCAGAACGAGGACGGCGAGCGCGAGCATCCCTATGCGTGGCAGTCCGCTTATGTGGACCGCGATAACGCCCGATACGGCGCGATCCGCGACCTGATCGACATGCAGGACGAGGTGAACAAGCGCCGGTCGAAGGCGCTGCACACCATCAACAGCCGGCAGACCTTCGGAAACGCGCGCGCTCTTGGAGAGATGACGGCGCGAGAGATGCGGAAGGAGATGGCGAGGCCAGACGGCCATATCCCGTTGAGTGCCGATGCACAGTTCGGCCGGGATTGGGGCGTCATCCCCACCAGCGACATCGCCTCGGGCAATATGGAGATGCTGGCGCAGGCCATGGGCATCTTCGAGGACCTGGGGGCAAACGCCTCCCTACAGGGCAAGAGCGACGGACAGGACTCGGGCCGGGCGATCCTCGCCAAGCAGCAAGCCGGCGCCGTGCAGATGGGCACGCTGACCGACACGCTTCGCGAGCTGGATCTGGAGGTCTACCGCAAGGCATGGCGCCGGGTGCGGCAGTTCTGGACGGGAGAGACGTGGGTTCGCGTCACGGATGACGAGAAGAATCTGAAATGGGTCGGCTTCAACCAGCCCGTCACGCAGCCCATGATGATGCCGCAGCTCGACCCTTCGACAGGCCAGGCGGTCATGGCGCCGATGATGGGGCCGGACGGCCAGCCAATGGAACAGCCGGTCATCGACCCTTCGACGGGGCAGCCGATCCTCAACAACGCCGTGGCAGACATGGACGTCGATATCGAGATCGACACCGCGCCGGACATGGGAACGCTGCAACAGGAAGAGTTCCAGAACATGGTGGAGCTGGCGCGCATCGGCGTCGTGTTCCCGCCGAAGGTCTACCTGTCCGCGTCCAACCTGCGGAACAAGGGCGAACTCATCCGCATGTTGGACGAGGCGGGGCAACAGCAGAACCAGCCTTCGCCCGAACAGCAGGCCGCCATGCAGCTTGAGTTCGCGGGTGCGGAGGCGGAGGTTCGCAAGACGAATGCCGAGGCAGACGACCGACAGGCGTCCGCCGTTCAGAAGATTGCGGAGATGCAGTTGGGGGCACTGATGGCCGGTCGGCCGCAGCCTCTTCCTGTGACCGCATAGCCGCAGCCGGGCTCAACCGGGCTTTCGGCGTCACGCCGCATAGTGACAGGAGCCGCCATCCTCAAGGGCGCTGCCGCCGCCGGGCTGCACGGGCGATCGTGAACCTCCACTGATCAGAGGCTAATCCAAGTGACCGAGAAGACGCTGGACGAAATCATGTCCGGGCGCGGCGAAGCCGTGTCGGAAGAGACCCAGACCCACGAGCAGGAAGGCGGACAGGCACGGGACGAAAGCGGACGCTTTGCCGGAAAGGCAGAGGAGAAGCCGGAGCCCCAGACTGAGACGCAGCCCGAACAGCCCGAACCGGAGCCCAAGGGCGATGGCAAGGTGCCGCATCAGGCGCTTCATGCATCGAGGGAGCGGGAACGACAGGCTCGCGATGAGGCTCAGGCTCTTCGCGATCAGGTGCAACGCCTCGAAGGCATGATGCAGGCGATGGCCGCCCAGCGGTCCGAGCCCCAGAAGCCGAAAGAGCAGCCCAAGCCCGTCGATTTCTGGGAAGACCCGCAGGCATTCCTACAGTCTGCGCTTACCCCCGTCCAGCAGCAGATCGCCGCTCAGAATGAAGCCCTCTCGCAGACGCGAGCCGTGGCAGAGCATGGGGCGGAAACCGTCAATTCGGCCTTCGAGGCGATGAAGGGTGCTCTGGCATCCGATCCGCGTGCGCAGGCCGATTACGTGCGGATCATGCAGTCTCCTCATCCCTACGGGGAACTCGTCGCTTGGGATCGCAACCGAAGGGCTCTGACTGAGATCGGTGATCCTGCCGCGTACCGGGAACGGATGCGACAGGAACTCATCGCCGAACTCCAGGCGAGCCAACAGCAGCCACCGGCCGCGCAACCCCGCCTTCCCGGCAACTTCACCCAGGCCCGCAATGACGGGCCTCGTTCCGGGCAGACCTACACGGGCCCGCGGCCTCTCTCGGACATCACCAAGGGCAGCACGGCCTAAAGGATTGAACCATGGCAGAGACCCGCGTCGTCGAGGGTCTGTCTCCCACCATCTGGGACGATCAGTTCTCGACCGAATTCTACCAGAACAACCCGTTCGCCCGATACATGGGCACCGGGTCGAACAACCCGATCCGCATGAAGGAGGATTTCGCCTCCCAGCGCGGCAACGGGATCACGTTCGAGTTCATCACCAACCTTGATCGCGGCTCGATCCGGGGTCGTCAGCCTCTCCGCGGTCACGAGGAGAAGCTGGGCGAGTACGGCGATCGTGTCTTCTGGGACATGCGCAAGAAGGGCGTCTCGATCCACGAACTCGACATGGATCTGGCCGCCATCGACCTGCGCAAGGCCGCCAAGGGCGCGCTCCGTGCCTGGGCCGATGAGGACGTGAAGTACGAGACCATCGAGGGGATGCAGACCGTTGGTCAGGGCCTCGATGTTCCGTACTCCACCGCTTCGGCCGCCCAGCGTAACACCTGGCACACGAACAACGCCGATCGCGTGCTCTACGGCAATTCGCCGGCCAACTACGTCACCAACGACCACGCGGCCTCGCTCGCCAACGTCGATGGGACGAACGATCGCCTGACGAAGGAGAATGTCTCCCTCATCAAGCGCATCGCACTCCGCGCCCGTCCGCGCATCACGCCCCTCCGGGTGGAAGGCAACGACAAGCGCTTCTTCGTGGGCTTCGCACATCCCTTCGCGTTCCGCGACCTCGTGAACAGCCTTTCGGAAGCCGAGCGTCAGGTGTCGCTCGTGTCGAAGAACGAGCTTCTGTTCTCGGGCGGCGATCGTGAGTGGGACGGCGTGATCGTCCATGAGGTCGAGGACATGCCCCGCTACACGGGCGTCGGCACTGCCGGTATCGCCGTGGCGCCGTTCTTCCTGCTGGGTCAGGAGGCAATGGGCTGGGCGAACAAGTCCCGCTACTCCAGCCGTGAGCAGAAGGACGACTACGATCAGGTCGTCGGTCTCGGCATGATCGGCAAGTGGGGCCTCAAGAAGCTCGGCTACACGATCGGCGAGGACAAGCAGGTCCTCAACGTCGATGGCACAGCCATGACCAACGTCCTCGGCAAGCAGCGGGGCATGGTCTCCGGCTTCTTCGCCGCGGTTGGCGACTAAGGAGACGGACGATGAGCAACATCAACCCCATCTATCGCAACCCGGTTCGTCATCCTGAGGATACCGGCGTTTCGATCATCGGTCGCGAGGTCACCTTTTCGACTCCGGCGCCCAATGGCCTCATCGCCATCGGCGCCTTCGAGAAGAACTCGGTGGTCCTGCGCGCTGGCGTCACCATCGTGACGGCCTTCAACGCCGGCACGACCAACGTCCTTCAGGTCGGCACAGACACGACGGCGGAAGCCTACATCACCGCCGCCAACTCCGCCGCCGGCACCGCGGGCAACAACAAGCAGGGGACCGGCGTGAACATCGGCGCCCCGCTCGCCACTGACACGATCCTCTATGCTCGCTTCACCCAGACTGGGACGGCGGCAACGGCGGGTCGTGCCATCATCTGGGTCGAGGCCTTCGTGCCTCGTACGGAGGACCCGCGCACGCGGGCGGCGATCTGATGGTGCGCGCTCGCTACATCGGCGAGGCCGAGGGCGACGTTTCCGCCTACGGCGTCACCTTCACCGAAGGCAAGTACGCGGACGTGCCTGACCAGTATCTCGCCAAGATGCTGGGCAATCCGCACTTCCAGGTGCAGGGCGCGAAGAAGGGCGATGAGCCCGAGCCCGTCAAGGAGCCCGAGCCGGCTCCCGTTCCCCATCCGGTGCGCGAAGGCGAATACAGGGCGGAGCATCGCGGTCGTGGCCGCTACTCGATCATGCGAGGCGAGGAAGAGGTAAGGGACGGTCTCAGCCGAGACGACGCCGACGCCTTCAACGCGCTCTCGGATGACGAGAAGACGGCCTACGTGGCCTGAACTGAAGGGCGCGCATCATGAAAAGTCGTGAGCAACTCGTGTTGCGCGCCCTTCAAGCCTTGGGCGTCGTCGGTGCCGGTCAACAGGCCAGCGCCGAAGATGCCAAGGTCGTGGACGACGAGGTGGTGCCGGTCCTGTCGGACCTGGCGCGCCGAAACATCTACAACTTCGGGGACCCGGACCAGGTCGAGGAGGACGCCTTCGTCCATCTCGCTCGCATCCTTGCGAATTCGACCGCCGAACAGTTTGGCCTCCCGCAGAGCGACGAAACCCGCCTGTACGCCGAGGGACGGTTGCGTGAACTGCGCGCCGTTCGAGACGCTGGCGACCCGATCCCGGCGCTGTATTTCTGATGCCGTCCGCGCCGATCGAGTTTCCCGCGTCCACCGCTCCTGGGCTGACCCCAACGGAGAATGGCGGACGCCTCATCAATGCGTATGCAGAGCGCGCGCCGGTCGGGGGGCGAAGCGAGGTGCTCTGGCGCCGTGCGCCCGGCCTGACGGCGCTTCTATCCGGTCTTGATGGCGAACCGCGCGGTGCCCTTGCTGTGGGTGAGGTGCTGTACGCGGTTATTGGAACGCGCGTCGTCAGCATCACGAAGTCCAGCGGGGTCTATTCGTTCGGCGTCCTGGGCGGGCTCGTCCCAGGCGACGGCAAGGTGATGATGGAGCGCAACCAGCGTGCTCCGACGCCGCAAATCCTCATCCTTCATTCGGAAGGAATGTCGCGGATCAACGGGAACGTCGTGTCCGAGTTCGTCGATCCCGATTTGCCCGCGGTCAACTCTCTTGCGCAGATCGATGGCTACTTCATCGTCACCTCTGCCAGCGGGCGGGCCTATTCATCGGCGCTGAACGACGTTGAGTTCAATGCGAACGACTATGTTTCGGCGGAATCCTCGCCAGACCCGATCGTGCGGGCGGTCGCGATGCGCCGGGACCTCCTTCTCATGGGTTCGGCCTCGATCGAATTCTATTCGAACGTCGGCAACGCGACGGGATTCCCGTTCCAGCGGGGTCACGTCCTTCCGATTGGCCTCCTCGCTCCGTATGCGGTGGCGGGACAGGAACAAGGCTTTCCCTATCCGCTCTGTTTCGTCGGCAACGACCGGGCGGTGCATCGCCTTTCCGGGTACTCGCCGCAGAAGATTTCGCCGCCGGCTCTAGATCGGATGATCGATGCGGTGACGAACCCGAGCGAGCTTGAGGCCAGCGTCTACGTCGCAGCAGGCCACGCCTGCTGGGTTCTATCGTCGAACAACTGGACCTGGGTCTACGACTTCACCACCGAGGAATGGCACGAGCGGCAATCCATTCGCCAGGACAGGTGGAGAGGCCGGCTCGGCATCAACGCCTTCGAGCGCTGGCTGACCTTTGATCGGGTCAATGGTGCGCTCTATCAGGTGGACGACCGGACGGCCCAGGAAGGTTCGGACCCGCTCGTGTTCGAAGTCCGCTCGACGCAGATGCACCGGTTCCCCGGTCGTCTGCGCGTCAACAAGGCCAGCTTCGACTTCACGACGGGGGTGGGGCTGGACCGTGGGCGCTCCCCAATCGAGACCAACCCGAAGGTGTCGGTGTCGTGGTCCGACGATGGTGGGGTGTCGTTCGGAAATGCCCTCCTTCGCGATCTGGGGACGCAGGGAGAGGCGCGGCGCATCGACGTGCACCGCTGCGGCCTGACAGGGCGAAACGGGCGCCAGTGGCGCCTTCAGGTGTCCGATCCGGTCGAGGTGACGCTGATGGGCGCTGCCGTTGACGTGGAGGCGAGAAACGCATGATCCGGCAGCTTCCCGTTCTTCCTAGACCCGATGTCGCCTGGTTCGATCAGAGCGGGCGCCCGACGCAGGTCTTTTACGAATACGCGCGCGCGGCCGATCAGGCGATGCGCGAGCTGATCAACGCCGAAAACGCGAGGTCGTAGCCATGGGGCTCTTTGGCGGTGGCAATCAGGGCAAGGCGACGATCGCCGGAGCCCAGCAGATCGGCAAGAACGTCGAGCAGTACCACAAGGACACCGACCGGAATCTCCTCGAGGCCGGCGGCGCGGCGCGTGGGTATCTCAGCCAGATCGGCGGGCTCTATCAGCCCATGGCCGCGATCGGGCAACAGGGAACAAGCCTGTACGCCGACAGCCTCGGCATCAACGGCGCGGACGGCAATGCGAGGGCCGTGGGGGCGTTCCAGACGGGTCCGGGCTACGACTTCGCCATGGGGCAGGGGTTGGATGCCCTAGAGCGCCGTGCGGCGGCCCAGGGACGCCTTCAGAGCGGGCAGACGGGCCTCGACACGCTCACCTATGCCCAGGGTCTCGCCAATCAGGAATACGGCAACTGGCAGAACCGCCTCTCGGGTCTGGGAAGCCTCTGGCAGACGGGTGTGGCGGGACAGGCCGGTGGCCTTGGTGCATTGGCCGATCTGGATCTCGGGATCGCGGACCGCAGGAACGATGTCTACGGCAAAGCGCTCGGGGTGAACACGCAGGCCACGCAGATGTTCGCCGGCGGTCAGGAGACACGCGAGGCTGCGAAGCAGGCAGGGTTCAACTCGCTTCTCGGCTTGGGCGGTTCACTTCTCGGGAAAGCGGCTGGCGCGGGCTCTCTCGGTGCTCTCGGTTCATTCTTCGGATACGGCAAATGAGCGTTCCTTGGTTCATCCCGCCGCAGCAGACCGGCCTTTCCGCGCTCGCGGATGGGTTCGGCCAAGGGTTCACGCAGGGGCGTGAGCGATTGCAGGAGCGTCAGGGCGTCGAAACGTTCGGCCGCTATCTCGACAGCATGGGCGCGAAAAGCTCGCTGGGTGCGCTCGGGCAAGGTTCCGCGCTGCCTGCTCCCAGCGGCGCCGTATCTGCGGCTCCCACGGCCTCCGCGCGGGTTCCCTTGTCCGTGCCGCAGGGCGAGCGTGCGGGCTACATTCGGCAGGGCCTCATTCAGCGCGGTCTTCCCGAGCATGTGGCGGATGCGTTCGTGCTGAATTTTCAGGATGAGAGCGGTCTGAACCCCGACATCAACGAGGCCAAGCCTCTCGTGCCGGGCTCGCGCGGTGGCTATGGTCTGTACCAGCTCACCGGGCCTCGTCGTCGCATGTACGAAGCCTTCGCTCGGGATCGCGGCGTGGACACGTCCGATATCGACGCACAGTTGGACTTCCTCAAATTCGAGCTTGGAGGCCCGGAAGCCAAGGCGGCACAGAGCATCATGGGCTCCCGCGATACGGCTACGGCAGCGCAGGCGATCGTGAACAACTTCCTCCGCCCCGCTCCTGAGCATCGGCAGAGCCGTTCGGCCCGGTATGCGAGCTACACTGGGAGCGCGCCTGCTGCCGCACCTTCTGCCACGGACGAGACGTCGGGGGGCACTCTCGCTCCGCCTGCCCGTCAAGCTATGAGCCCGCTTCCGACCTTCACTCCGCCGGCAGAGGCACAGCAGGCATTTCCTGACCGCGAAATCATGCTGGATCTGTTTCGCAACCCGAATACGCGACCGCTCGCGATTGAGATGGCGAGGAACTTCCAGACAGGTACCGCGCCTCGTGAGACGTGGAGCACGATCGAACGAGAAGACGGGTCGATCTTCCAGCTCAACAACCTGACGGGCGAATACAAGCGCGTAGTCGAAGGGCAGGGCGCCCCGTCCTACGGCTTCCAAAACGTCGGCGGTACGCTGGTGCGCACCGATCCGACCAGCGGTTCGGCTATGCCGGTGTTCCAGCAAGAACCGGAGCCGGGGTACGCCCTTATTCCGCCTGAGGAAGCGCGGCAGCTTGGATTGCCGCCGGGAGTGCCCTTCCAGCGCTCGCCGCAGGGTCAGATTTCGCAGATCGGTGGTGGCGGGACGACAGTCAACGTCGGAGACCAAAGTGGCGGCTCAGGCGCTTTCTACCAGAACTTGGATAAGGCTAACGCCGAGATGTTCGGGACGCTTCTGTCCTCTGCGCCGAACGCCCAGACCAATCTGGCGAGAGTTGATCGGCTGGAAGGCATGCTCGGTGAGCTGGGGTCCGGCTGGCAGAACAACGCCACGCTGATCGCGGGCAACCTTGGCATCGACCTCGGCAACGCGAGCGGCGTGCAAGCCGCACAGGCGCTCATCAATTCGATGGTCCCAGAGCAGCGTGCGCCTGGGTCAGGGCCGATGTCCGATGCCGATTTGGAGCTTTTCAAGCAGTCTCTCCCCCGGATCATCAATTCGCCCGAGGGCAATCGGCGCATCATCGAAACCCTGCGCGGCATCTCGCAGTACCAGCTCTCTCAGGCGGATATTGCGGGACAAGTGGCATCTCGGCAGATCACGCCTGAGCAGGGCAACGAAATGCTCCGGACGCTCCCAAACCCGGTGGCGTGGCTTCGTGAAGCCGAGCTGCCCGCGCCGATCTCCGCGCCGCTCACCGAGGGCGGCAACATCCCAACGATAACCTCCAGCGAGGCCTATCAGGCTCTTCCATCTGGCGCTCAGTATCGCGCGCCGGACGGTAGCATCAGGACGAAACAGTGATGGCAAACTGGTGGGAACAGGATGCGGTTGTCCGCCCGGCTGCATCGTCGGCGTCTGGCCAAAGCGGAAATTTCTGGGAGCGCGATTCGGTTGTTCAGCCCAAGCAGCAATTCGGGTATGAGCCAGATAGCGCGGCGGGTGGGCTTCGAACTGCGGTTGGCGGGTTCATCGAGGGCATCCCGGTCATCGGTCCTTCGATCCGGCGCGGGGCCGAGAAGGTTACGGCAGGGATTCTGTCTGCGACGGGGCAGGGCACCTACGACGAGGCGCTACAGCGTGTTCGGGCGCTTGGGGCTGCCGAGAAAGAAGCCAACCCCTGGGTTGATACAGGCGCGCAAGTGGCTGGCGGCATTGCCGGCGTTGCTCCCGCCGTTGCCGCGGCTCCCGCAGCGTTCGGCGTGACGGGGAGCAGTGTCGCAACCCGTGCATTGGCTGGCGGGGCGTCAGGTCTAACGCTCGGTGCGGCGGATGGCGCCGCACGGGACGGCGCCAGCGGAGCAGCCGCCGGGGCGGGTTTTGGTCTCGCGCTCGGGGGAGCAGGCCCTATCGCCGGCAACCTTATCGGCAGAGGCGTCGGAGCGGTCCAAACGGCTCGTTCTAATCGAGCCGCGGCCAAAGCTGCCGGAACAACGCGCGAGGCCGTCGACGTTGTGACCCGAGGTCTCGCGGCCGACAACGCGAGCAATGGGGTCAGCGCCAGCATCGCGAACGCTGGTCCTCGCGCCATGCTGGCAGACTCGGGGCCTGCCACTCGCTCTATTCTCGACACCGCTATCGCCCGCTCCGGGCCTGGCGCACGCGATGCTGCAGAACGGATCAACACCAGAGCGAGCGGCGCGACGGACGATGTAAACGCGGCGCTGGACGCGGCCCTTGGGCCCGCAGAGGGCAATTTCAGCGCGGTGAAGGCTTTGCGTGAATCTACGCAGCCCGCTCGGCAAGCGGCCTATGACGCCGCGTACGGTGCGCCGATCGACTACTCTGCGCCCCAGGCCCGGATGCTCGAAGCGGCTCTGAAACGTGTTCCGAATGCGGTACTGCAGCGCGCGAACAATTTGATGCGGGTCGAGGGCGCAGAATCGCGACAGATCCTCGCGAACGGTGCCGACGACGGCACGGTCACCTTCACGCAGATGCCGGATGTGCGCCAGATCGACTATATCACCCGAGCCTTGAACGACGTTTCCAAGGCCGGAGACGGGGCCGGCGCGCTCGGGGGCAATACGGCGGAGGGTCGAGCTTACGGAGGGCTCTCGAAGACCATCCGCAATATGACCCGGAACCTCGTGCCGGAGTATGGCGTCGCCCTTGATACCGCTGCCGAACCGATCGCAGCCCGCCAAGCGCGCGAGTTCGGCAGCACGCTCCTTCGCCCGCAAATGGCGCGCGACGAAGCCGAAGCTTTCGTTTCCGGCCTTTCTGCCGCTGAATTGAAAAGCGTTCAGGGCGGGGTGCGCGCGCAGATCGCGGAGACGTTGGCAAACGTCCGCCGCACGATCTCTGACCCGAGCGTGGACGCCCGACAGGGCATCGCGGCGATCCGCGAATTGTCGAGCGATGCAGCTCGTGAAAAGCTGGCGATGATCGTTGGGCCTGACGAAGCTGGGAAGATGCTTCAGGCACTGGACCGTGCAGCTCAATCCTACGACCTTCGGGCTTCCGTCGCGACCAACTCGCGCACCTATGGACGACAAGCCGCAGAGCGGGCGGTAGAAGAGGCTACGGCACCGGGCGTGATCGATAGCGCAGCCAGCGGTAGCCCGATCCTGTCGGCTCAAACGTTCCTGCAGGGCGTGTTCGGGACCAGCCCGGCCAACCGTCTCGCTCGGCAGGATGAAACGTGGGGGTCTTTGGCCGACCTCCTCACGATGCCGATCAATGATGCGCAGAACATGCGACTTTCGGCGCTCGCCCAAGCTGCAGCCGGTCGTCCGGCTATCGAGGCCCAGGCCAATCGGATCGGGACGGGGATCTCTCGCGGTTCCGCGCATCTATCTGGTCTAGGCGGACGGCTACCAGAAGCGTTAGAGCGAAGAAGGTAACGCACACCGCCAGGAACACCCATAGTTCCGTGTTAGCCTCAACCCAACGCATCGCCCAGCCAAGTGCAAGAAGTACGGCGGCGGTAAGGACGCCGGCAATGATCTTTCCCGTCGTGTCGAGCGGGCCGTCAGTCATCGGCTTTCGCAGTCTGTTTGGGTTAAGCTGAAGACGCCGCTTCCCGTTTCCCAAGTGTACGTGTAGTCAACTCTAGACAATCGGCCGGCCAGAAAGTCCGGCATCCAGTTTTGGCACAGACCATCGATGCCAGCAGATTTTATCTGCCCCACATCGAGATCTGGTTGAAAATCGCCAGATAGTGTGAATTGGTACGTCAAAACTCGTCCCGATAAGGACGCCAACTCAAGGGTCGTGTACTCGTCGACTTGAGTTGGAAGACCTTCATTCAGCCGAGCATTCTCAACTGCCGGCACAACAGAAATACGCGAGAACTGTACAGAGCCAACAATAGCCGCAATGACTGCGAATCGTGAAAGCGCGGGCCATCCGGCTTTTCCTATGAGCCATCCTGCGACTGCGCCGCCGGCTCCAAACACCGCGCCGGAAGCTGCATAGGTTACCCATGTGGGCAGCCCGGCAAAGATCAACAAAATTGGCTCGATCATGCGGCCGAGTATGCCGCATCCCCCCATCCCCCGCAATCACTCAGGCTCGGCTCACCACCGGGCCTTTTCGATGGAGACGACGATGACCGACGAAGAGATCCTGATCGGCCACCACCAAACGGCAATGAAAATCGCATGCAACATGCCGGCGAGCCGCTGGGCCGCGAACCGCATCCTCGACCTTGCCCGTGAGTACGTGGAGAAGACGACGCTGGAGCCCACTCAGGACGAATGGCGGCCCGCTGCAAAGTCCTGAAGCAGAGCGCGAATCAGGCGCAGCTCGTCATAGATATTGTCCGCCGTCACCATGATCTTTACCGCGTTCGCCTCGTTACCGACGCGCCGCTTCTGATGCTCGGCGATCAACGCCTGCATTTTCTCAAACTCTGACATTCCCAGCCCTCCAATCCCGCCCAACCCATCAGGCTCGCCTTGCGCGGGCCTTTTTCATGTGAGGTGCCATGTCGATCATCTGGCAGCCCGCGCCGGCTCCCTTCATCGATCCGAACGGGGACCCGTACGCGGGAGCGAAGGCTTACTTCTTCGACGCCAACACAACGACGCCCCGCATCGTCTATCGAGACGGCGGGATGAACGTCGCGCATGACCACCCGGTGGTTGCGAATTCTGCCGGCGTGTTCCCGGCTGTGTTCCTACCGGAGGGCGATTATCGTCTACGCATCACCGACGCGACCGGAGTGACGTTCTGGGACGTGGACGGGATCACCACGCCCGGCACTGGCTCGGGCGGCGGTGGAGGCGGAGGCATCACGCTCCCGACCGGCAAGCTGGACATGTTCTACGGCATCGGCCCCGTCGAGGGATGGGTTCGCTGCAACGGGAACACCATCGGTGCTGCGGCGTCGGGCGCCACGGGGCGCGCGAGCGCTGATTGCGAAGCGTTGTTCAACCTTCTCTGGACATCGGACCCGACCCTTCCTGTGGGTGGCGGACGGGGCGCGTCGGCCGCTGGCGATTGGGCCGCGAACAAGGTCATCCAGACGCCGGACTTCAGGGGCCGTGTATTGGCCGGTTTGAACGGCATGGGGGCGGGATCTATCCCCGGCTTCATCGACAACGGCCAGGTCGATAACGGCGAGACGGCGAATACGCTTGGGGCGACGATGGGCGCTTCGTCGATCCGTCTGGCCATCGCGGACCTTCCGTCGCACGATCACGGAGGATCGACGCTCGGAGCTGGCGGACACAACCATCAGTACCAGCGCCGGCCGTCGGGTGTGCAACGGCTGCAGGCCGGGCCGAACGAGATCGGCATCCCGACGAACGAACTCGAAGGGCAGGCGACGAACACGGTGGGCGATCACGCGCACCCGATTCAGTCGCAGGGCGGCAATCAGTTCCACCTGAACATGCAGCCCACCGCCTTCGTCTCGATCCACATCAAGCTCTGAGGCGGTTATGTACGATATGCAGTTCGTCGCCACCTCATCTGCCGGGTGGGCGCAGGCCATTGCCGTCGTCAACGCTCTGAACGACCGGCCCCTAGGCCTTGATGGCATCGCTATCGAGTTGGAGATCCAGTCCTGCGGCAACCGCCGCGAGCTGTCAGCGTCCACCGCTGACGGGACGATCGAGCGGCCACGACCGGATGTTATCCAGTGGCGATTCTCCCCGGACCAGATGCGCAATCTCCGCGTCGGGGCGACCTACCAAGTCGGCTGCCTCGCCATCACCCCTGGCGGCGCCACCCAGCTTTTCATCGGCACCCTCGCTCTCATCGACGGAGAAGTCTCGTGAGCCTCACCACGCCTGTCCGTCTGCGCGTTATGCCTGCCCTCCTGCCGGTCAACGGGCGCGAAATCGAGCTTCGTGTTTCGGAGGGGATTATTCAGCAACGCTATGGCCCGCACGAGCCGTGGCGCGATATCGCCAATCGCGCTGACCTCAAGGGCGATATAGGACCGAAGACCGATCTGCGTTTCAACGGGTCGTACATCCAGTACCGACCCGAGGGCGATGGGGTTTGGTCCGATCTGGTCCTAGTGGATGACCTCGTGTCTCCGTACATCAGCGCTCTACAGGGAAACCTCGCAATCTCAGTCGAAGATGCTCAGAGGGCGCGTGACTTGGCTCAAGGCTTCGCCTCGGATCTCGTGAGCCAGGGCAGCGTCCCCATCTACGCGACCGTCGCGGGTATGGCCGCACTTTCGGTGCCAGAGGGCATCAACCTTATCCGGGTGAATGGGCAGGATAGCCCGAACGACGGCAAGGGCGGTCACTACAGCCGACTGTCCGAAAGCGCTTCAGGTGTAGGCGTTTTCAGCACTGCGGACGGATCGTCGTGGCGCTATGTCGCTGGACTGGACGAGGTGGACCTCGACAAGCTCGATCCGCCCTCCGTCGATCCCGGCCAGACACCACAAGACTGTTCGCCTCACATCCAGACAGCGATCAACATGCTGCCTCGTGGCGGCGTCGTCTGGGTGAGCCAGAAGGTCTACGGCCTTGCGACCACGCTGGTTGCCAACCAGGGCGTCATTCTCTGCGCCAAGGGGCCGCGTCACGGATGCTCCGACTCGACGGTGAACACGAACGGTTCGGCCCGGTCACTCCCTCGCATGCACTGGCTCGGGGCGGCTGACGGCTACATGTACATTGTCAAGCCGGACAACATCGGCGACATCGTGTTCGGTGGTGGTACGTCGGGCATCGAATGGGACGGTGCGACTGTCGCAGCCTGCGGTGTCTGGCTCGACAACACGGCCTTCGGTCTCTTAGCCGGATCGGCCCGCAACATGCGCTTCGCCGGGGCGATCATCGACGCGACCTCCGGCTCTCCCGTTACGTTCTCGCTGAAGAACTCGGTCCCCAACTGGTGGTACACTTGGGGTCACGACATCAACGGCCCTTGCATCAACAGCAACGGTCTGATGCTCCGCGGGAACGGCAGCACCGTCCCGGCTACGCAGCAGTTGCTGGGCGCGATCTTCGGTCTCGTCTACAACGGTTCCGTTCTCACGATCTCGGAAACGGACAACGTTCAGTGCGCGGCTCTCCACGGCGTGGTGCAGGGTAACGGATACGCAGCGTATCTCTATCAGTTCGGCTTCCAGCCGGCCAACATGACGATCTTCCAGTATGTCGTCGGCCGGGTCTTTCTGGAGGCCGGAACGATGGGGACTTCCTTCGATACTTACGTTTCGGAGGGAGGAGGCATTTCGGGCGGCGGGCAATGGCACGCCAGCAACATGGTCGATTACATCACCGGCCGCTCATACGTGTCGCGGAAGTATGCTCTGCGCTCCAGGAAGTCGATTGGCGCTGGAGAGTTCGCGCATCAGTCGACGTTCGCCGACTTGGCCTTCCAGTGGAAAGGCATCGCTCTGCCACACGATGTCGAAACCAGGGTGACAGCCATTGTGCCTCTTTCAGAGGGATGGGCGAACGGGGGCCTTGCGAAGCTGCGCCTTCTGGTCGGACGCAACTCGTCAGCGGCTGGCAATATTCTCGTAGGCGCGGTGGTCTCGACAGTGGCCGTGGGGCCGACCGGCACTGGCCCGATCGTGACACCTGAAGTGATCGTCGGCACGCCCACTCCGGCTGCACCCCAGTTCGAGCTTCAGTCGATCGAGTACCAGCTCAATCTCTCCTACGCGCTCGGCGACACGATCCTGCTTCGTGTTCAACGGAGAGGAGACTTGGCATCAGACACCTTGGATAGCGAGGTCATTCTGATGGGGGCGACGATCGAGTTCGTCGGCAATGGGCCGGACAGTCCCGGATCGGGTAGCTACCAGATCCCTGTTTGGAACTGATCAAACGACAACTCACCGACACCGGCGCCCGCGAGGCGCCTTTTTCATATCTGGAGCCTGCTATGAGCCAATGGAAAGAGGTGCAAACGCGCCTCAAGGATCTCGGCTATTCAGTCGGTCCTATCGACGGCATCCCCGGCCGTCTGACGATCGCCGCCCTCTCGCAGTTCCAGCGAGACAAGAAGCTGCCGATCAAATGGCCCGGCACACTTGGGCCAACGACTTTGGGGGCGCTCAACCTCGGTTCGCCGGCGAAGCAGCCCGAGCCGCTATGGATCGAGGAAGCCCGGCGCTATTACGGTCTTCACGAGCGCCGCGACGCGAAGAAGCTAAACGCTGCGCTCCGACTGAACGCGGCCGAAATCCCATGGTGTGGCGCATTCGTCGGCATGGTCCTCGCGGCCACTCTGCCCAAGGAAGCGATGCCGGCCAACCCGCTGGGCTCCCGCAACTGGCTGAAGGCGGGGAAGCCTTTGGACGGCCCTCAGATCGGCGCCATTGCCATCTTCTGGCGCGGGAATCGAAACGGCTGGCAGGGCCATGTCGGCTTCGTCGTGGGGCACGACAAGACGCACCTGCACATCCTCGGGGGCAATCAGTCCGACGCTGTGACGGTCTCGCGGATCGCGAAGAACCGGCTGCTTGGCTACCGCTGGCCCACCACCGCCCCGCCGGCTCCCACTGCGGCGCTCCCCACCTCAACAATCAATGCCAGCATCACGACGAACGAGGTCTGACCATGACCACCCAAGCCACTGAACGCGCGGTTCTGAACGCCGTTCGCGACACCATCGCCCGCCAGGATGTCCCGGCCGCACCCAACGCGGCTCTGCCCATCGCACAGGCTGTGGCCCCGATCATCGCTCATGCGACGAACTCGGAGCCCTGGTATCAGTCTCGCGTGACTTGGGGCGCGATCCTAGCCGCGCTGGCGGGCGTCCTGGGTCTCTTCGGTGTCGTGTTCGATATCGACGCGCAGGGACGCGTCCTAGAGCTTGTGATCGCCCTTGGCCCTGTCATCGGCGCCGGCATCGCTCTTTACGGGCGATGGGCCGCGAAGAAGCCTATCGGGCAGTAAGCAGATAGGGCCGTGTGGTGAATGGCATCAGTCTCGCGGAATTCGCCGCGGTCCTCACAGGCGTTGCAGGCATCCTCAGCGCCATTTTCGTCTACACCAAAAGCCAGGGGGACGCGCGGGACAAGCTCCATGAAGGACGTGTGTCGGATCTGCAGAAGACGCTCGAAGAGGTCCGAAAGGACTGCGATGAACGGATATCTCAGTTCCGGGCTGATTTCGAACGCCAGCTCTCCGACGTGAAGAAGGCTATGGTCAACCAAGCAGAGACGATCGAGCGTCAAGAAATCATGCTGCAGGACCAGGCGAACCATATCCGAAAACTCGAACGCGCTATGGCCGCGGAAGGCATGGAAATTCCCGAATTCGAGACATCAATCCTGAGGAAGGGCAACCGTCATGCGTCGCCGTGATCTTGTTCTGATCATCACCATTCTCGTGTGCGTCATCGGCGCGCTCGGAACGCTGACATTGATCCAGATGGAAGCTGCGGGCCGCTCCGAGCGAAATGTCCGGCTCATCTGCGAAAAGCTCCAGAGGATCGACGGAGAGCCGTGCCAGCTCGAACAGCCCAGCGATACCGGGACAAGGCTTTTCGCCTTCATCCGTCGCGCGGAAGGAGCCGGGCCAAAAGCGCCACGCGTGGCACATGTCGAAGATTGCACGGTGGCCGTCTCGACGAACAACGTCTACCACACGGTCAACAGCCCCTATCGGTCGCAGCTGAAAATCGTGCCCGAGCGCTGCTACCCCACCATAATCGCCGCTAAGGCTGCCGGGGCTCGCGCACCGGGATGACGCCATCGGCATAGGCCATCTGGCAGATACTGTGGATGTCCACCGTGTAGGCTCTCTCACAGCCTTCTGCACCTGCTAGAGCGCGAAGGAGAGAGGGGAGGTCGTGATCCCCGACCTTCGCCATCAGGGCCCGGCGGTCGTACCTCTTCGACAGGCCGCATTCGCATGTGACCTCGACCTTATCGACGGTGAGGTCTGACAGGGTGAGGGCGCCCTTCACCCAAACTCATCAATGCTGTCGATGGTCTCTTCTTGAGCCAATGTTGCCGCGCGCCGAAGGTACGAGATTTCCTCGCCGCCCCCAAAGGCTGACGGGTCGTCGATCCATAGCGCGACCACCAGACGCTCGACGTCGCGTTCCAGCCAGACGAATTGCTGTTCGTCCGTGAGCGGGACACTGGCGGGCAGGGCAATGGCAACAAAGCGGGGCCACCAGAGGCGGACGATCGTATCGTAGCCGGCGCCCCCTTCACCGAGACCGCCCCCGAAGACGTGTTCGGGGACGACCCGCTTCATTGAAGCGTCTAGCGCACCTTGCGCCAGATAGGTCATAGCCACGCCCGCTGGACCGCTTGGACCGTCGCTCTCCCAGCGTTGAACCGTCTTGCGCCTGTTTGGACCTTCAAGGCCAAGGGCGGACGCGAACTCCGGCTGGTCGATGCGCCGCCCCGCCGCGTCAGACAGCGCTGCGCGGATCGCGGAGACGTCGTCTCCCGTCACAGCCCGTTCGCCAAAGCAAGCTGGACGCCTTCCGCATTCATGCGAAGAGTTTCCTGCGCCGAAGCGGACAAGCCCTCGAACCCGCTCTCGGCGAACCCCTTCGAGGTAATGATGCGAAGGCTGGACCGCTCAATCTGCGAGCGGGTCCACATGCTGCGTGAACCGCCATCCGAAATGAGAGCGAGCTTGCGTCCGACGACGATATAACGAGCGGTGGTCTGGGGCATGATCTTCTCCTTTAAGAGGCGGCCTCTGGCCTGTCCGATAAAGTGAGTATGGGACATATTGTCCCCCACGTCAATGGGTGCCATGACTACTACCGCCTCTGCCTCACGGCGGGCTCTGTCGCGGGCGGGGGAATGAGGCTCGGTTTTGCCGAGGGTCATTCGGGCTTCTGCCAACGCTTGGCGAAAGCGTTCAACCGCTCCGCTGCGCACCGGCACCCAGCGCGCGCTCTCAGGGGCGTTGTCGTTCATGGGTGGAGGGTTACCCACTCAGGCTTCTCCGAATACGCGAGATGGATCGCCTCGCTGCCTTCAACGCCCCATGCGGTCACAGTCGGACCTTCGGGGTCGCCT
>JAEZXX010000046.1 GCA_023419535.1 Pseudomonadota bacterium
GGATCGCTCCGCCCGGGCCTTTTCGCGCCTGCTCACAGATGAAGAGGGGTCAGATCAGGAGGTCCGCGATGATCTGGTTGTCGGTGATGTCCTGGTAGCGGATGCCGTCCGCCTCGAAGCGCTTCAGGAGCCCGTCGAAGTTCGAGGCGTCCTTGGTCTCGATGCCGAGGAGGATCGAGCCCACCTCGCGGCTCGACTTCTTCAGATATTCGAAGCGGGCGATGTCGTCGTCCGGCCCGAGCAGGGTCAGGAAATCCTTCAGCGCGCCGGGGCGCTGCGCGAGACGCAGGATGAAGTACTTCTTGCGGCCCTCGTGGCGCAGCGAGCGCTCCTTCACGTCCGGCAGCCGCTCGAAGTCGAAATTGCCGCCCGAGACGACGAGGACGACCGTCTTGCCGCGGATCGCGTCGCCCAGCTGCTTCAAGGCGTCGATGGCGAGCGCGCCGGCGGGCTCGACGACGATGCCCTCGACGTTCAGCATCTCCAGCATGGTCGAGCAGAGGCTGCCTTCGGGTGAGAGCAGCACCTTGTCGGGGGAAAAGCGCGACAGCGCCTCGAAGGGCAGGGTGCCGATCTCGGCCACCGCCGCGCCGTCGACGAAGCCGTCGAGCTGCGGCAGCTTCACGAGGCGCCCCTCGGTCAGCGAGGTGCGAAGGCTCGGGGCGCCGAGCGGCTCGACGAAGCGGAAGTCCGGCGCGCTCCCGCCCTCGAAATAGCGCACGAGGCCGGACGAGAGACCGCCGCCGCCGACCGGGAGCACCATCAGGTCCGCCGCCTCGCCGCCGAGCTGGCGCGTGATCTCGACGCCGACGCTCGCCTGGCCCTCCACGATGTCCTCGTGGTCGAAGGGCGGCACCATGGCGGCGCCGCTGGAGGCGGCATAGGCTTTGGCCGCGGCGTAGCACTCGTCGAAGAAGTCGCCGACGAGCTCGATCTCGATGGCGCCGTTGCCGAAGGTCCGGGTCTTGTCGATCTTCTGCTGCGGCGTCGTCACCGGCATGAAGACGCGGCCCTTGCGGCCGAAGTGCCGGCAGGCGAAGGCAAAGCCCTGCGCGTGGTTGCCGGCCGAGGCGCAGGTGAAGCTCGAGGCGTCCTCGCCCGCCGCGATGCGCTTGCGCATGAAGTTGAAGGCGCCGCGGATCTTGTAGGAGCGGACCGGCGTCAGATCCTCGCGCTTGAGGAAGATGCGCGCGCCGTAACGGCTGGAGAGATGTTCGTTCAGCTGCAGCGGCGTCTCGGAAAAGAGCGCGCGGAGGGCGGCTTCCGCGTCGCTGGCGCGGGTCTTGAAGTCGGTCATGGTCGGTCTTGGGGCTTTCGCGGCAGGCGGCGCGCCTGCGGGCATTCGAGGACGAGGTCGAGACGCGGCGGCCCCTCGGGGGCGGCTCGCGGCCGGACGCGCTCCAAGGTAGGCGGGATGCCGGCAGGCAACCGGCCGCCCTAGAGGGCGCCGGCGCCGATAATCGACAGGAAAGCCACTTCAGCCATCGTCTCGGCGGTCGCTTGGCGGCCGCTCCTCGAACCGTTCCGAACTCTCGCCGCCGGCTATCGCGCCTCGGCCGCCGTTTGTAAAGGTCAGACGAGGAGGTCGACGATCTCGAACCGGTCGACGTCGACCAGCCCGGCGTCCGAGATGCGAAGGCTCGGGATGACGACGAGCGCGAGCAGCGAGTGCTGCATGTAGGCGTTGTTCAGCGTGCAGCCGGCCTCGCGCATGGCCTCGATCAGCCGGTCCGCCTTCTGCGCCACGATCTCGCAGCGCTCGGTGGACATGAGGCCCGCGACCGGCAGTTCGACCAGCGCCTTCTCCTCGCCGCCTGCGAAGAAGACCACGCCGCCGCCGACCTCGCCCAGCCGGTTGGCCGCGCGCGCCATCTCCTCGCGGTCCGTGCCGACGACGATCATGTGGTGGGAATCGTGGGCGACCGTCGAAGCCATCGCCATCCCGCCCCGATAGCCGAAGCCCGAGACGAAGGCGTTGACGACGCCGCCCGTGCCGCGATGGCGCTCCACCAGCGCGATGTGGCAGACGCCCTGCGCCTCGTCGGCCTCGACCGTTCCGTCGCGCACCGACAGGTCGGCCGTGAGCGCCCTCGTCGGGGCCTGGTTCTCCACGACGCCGATGACGCGCGCCGTCACGGAATTGGCGCCCTCCGGCGCCGGAACGGCGAAATCTTCTGCCACAAGGCGCCTGCCGAGCTTCACCGTGCCCTTGGCGCTCGCCGGATAGTCGTAGGCCGGGATGTCGGCGACGAGCCTGCCCGCCTCCGCCAGCTTCTCGCCCCGCGCGTAGACCGCGTCGATGGCGAGCGAAGGCAGGTCGGAGACGATGAGGAAGTCGGCGCGCCGGCCGGGCGTGACCGAGCCGATCTCGCGGGAAAGGCCGAAATGCTCGGCGGTGTTCAGCGTCGCCATCTGGATGGCGGTCACCGGCTTCAACCCTTGCGCGATCGCATGGCGCACGACGCGGTCCATGTGGCCGTCGTGGACGAGCGTGCCCGAATGGCAGTCGTCGGTGCACAGGATGAAGGAGCGCGGGTCGAGGCCGAGCTCGGTGACGGCGCGGATCTGCGTGGCCACGTCGTACCAGGCGCTGCCCAGCCGCAGCATCGCCTTCATGCCCTGGCGCACCCGCGCCACCGCATCCTCCAGCCGCGTGCCCTCGTGGTCGTCCTCCGGGCCGCCCGCGACGTAGCCGTGGAAGGGGCGGCCGAGATCCGGCGAGGCGTAATGCCCGCCGACGGTCTTGCCCGCTCGGCGCGCCGCGGCGATGGCGCCGACCATGGTCGGATCGTTCGCCGAGACGCCCGGAAAGTTCATCACCTCGCCGAGCCCGACGATCAGCGGCCAGCCCATCGCCTCGGCGACGTCGTCCGGCGTCACGCTGGCGCCGGCGTTCTCCAGCCCCGGCGCGGAGGGCACGCAGGACGGCATCTGCACGTAGACGTTGACGGGCTGGACCAGCGCCTCGTCGTGCATGAGCCTGACGCCCGCAAGGCCCAGCACGTTGGCGATCTCGTGCGGATCGACGAACATCGAGGTCGTGCCGTGCGGGACGACGGCGCGCACGAACTCCGTCACCGTCACCATGCCGCTCTCGACATGCATGTGCGCGTCGCACAGGCCCGGGACGACATAGCGGCCGTCCGCCTCGACCACCCGCGTCGTCTCGCCGACCGCATGGGAGGCGTCCGGCCCGCAATAGGCGAAGCGCCCGGCCTTCACGGCGATGTCGGTGCCGCTGACGATCTCGCCGGAATGGACGTTCACCCAGCGGCAGTTGCGCACCACGAGATCGGCCGGCGCGCGGCCCATGGCGACGTCGACGAGGAGCGGCGCGACGGTTTCGAACGGGGCGGGCAGGGGGCTCGGCATGGTCGGCCTCGTTCGGCGATCGTCGGGACCCTTCGATAGCCGAGCCCGCCGGCTGCGGGAAGCGCTCGAACGGCCGGTCGTGCCGTCCGCGACCAACGGCAAGATTACAATGCTGACAGGTTTCGGAAAGGTAAGATTTGATTCAAGTCTTCGATGGAAGTCTTCGTATGCGCCCAGTTGCAGGCGAAGAGGAGAGAACGACATGACCAGACCCGAATGGCTACAGCCGGCGCTCTACGGTTTTGGAACGGGCGCGATCGCCCTGGCCATCGTCGGCTTTACAGCGCTCGGCTGGGTGAGCGGCAGTACGGCACAGGCGCAGGCCGAGACGGCCAGTCGATCGGCGGTGCTCGCCGCGATGACGCCCGTCTGCCTGGAGCGTGCCAAGATCGATCCGGACGGCGCCTCGCGCATCGCCGCGATCATGGAGGCGTCGAACGCGCAGCGCCGCAATCTCGTGATGGAGACGGGCTGGGCGACCATCCCGGGGGAGAGCCGGCCGAACCGGCAGCTGGCGGACGCCTGTCAGCGGGCCCTGTCGGAAATCTGACCGGCATCGCCGGCCGCGTCCGGAGCGGGCGCGGCTGGTGCGGGCTGCGGGACTCGAACCCGCAAGGGACAAGGCCCGGCAGATTTTAAGTCTGCTGCGTCTACCATTTCGCCAAGCCCGCGATGCCCGCGACCGGCGGGCGCTCGTTCTTCCGCGATTTCGCCGTCTGGCTCAAGGTCCGCGATGTCGATCGCGGACCCGTTTCGCATTCAGCTTCGGTTCATCGCCCGCCGTTCAAGAGAGGCCCCATGCGCGACTTCGAGTCGCGCGACCGCGATCTGAACGATTGAATTTCGAACACGCATTGCGGGCGTGCGGACCCTGTGATTGAGTGACCGATATCGAAGATCAAGCGTTGTTGGGGAGGATGTTTGACATGCCGACCGTGACGCAGAAGGACATTCTGGTGACCGGTTTCGAGGCCTCGCAGAACGATGCGTCGGCCGCCGAGGCGGCGCGCAAGATCCTCGTCCACCTGAAGCGCAGCAATCTGGCGCTCGACAAGCTCCGGGCGTCTCTCGAACGCGACGAGGCGCGGGCCCTGCCGGCCCGCTGACACCGCCATTTTCCGTGCCGGACGAGGTCGTCCGGCTTTGTGGACGGAACCCGGAACGGGCCCCCGGGGCGCCCGTTCGCAAATCCCGTGCGCCGATCTGCCGGACCGAGCTGGCCGAAGGCAGCGGAAGGGGCGGGCGCGATGCGTCCGCCCCTGGCCCGCCCTCAGGCGAAGAGCTTGGCCGCGATCTCGGCCGTGTGCTTGCCCTGGAATCGCGCCCCGTCCAGATCGGTGGCGCTCGGCTGGCGCGAGCCGTCGCCGCCTGCGATGGTCGTCGCGCCGTAGGGCGAGCCGCCGGCGATCTCGTCCAGCGTCATCTGGCCCTGGAAGGCGTAGGGCAGGCCGACGATCACGAGGCCGTGGTGCAGCAGCGTCTTGTGCAGGCCGAACAGCGTCGCCTCGTTGCCGCCGTGCTGGGTCGCCGAGGAGGTGAAGGCGCCGCCCACCTTCCCGACCAGGGCCCCCTTCGCCCAGAGGCCGCCCGTGCGGTCCCAGAAGGACCCCATCTGCGAGCTCATGTTGCCGTACCGGGTCGGCGCGCCGACGATGATCGCGTCGTAGTCCGCCAGCTCCGCCGGCTGCGCTTCGGGATGGCGGGTGTCGGCCTGGAAGTGCGCGGCCTCGACGACCTCGCGCGGCGCCGTCTCGGGCACGCGCTTGATGTCGACGCTCGCGCCGGCGCTGCGTGCGCCTTCCGCGATCGCTTCGGCCATCTTCGCGACGTGACCGTAGCTCGAGTAGTAGAGGACGAGGACCTTGGCCATTCGGGGGCTCCGTTGAAACTTGCGACGCGCAGGAACCTAGAGCAGTCGGGCGCAAGGTCGCGAGCGCCCTCGGCTGGAAGCACCGTTCACGATGTGCGGCGAACCGTCCGTCGCGCCGATCGCCCCGTCACGGATCGGCTCAGATCGCGCGTCGCTCCCGGAACTGCTCGATCAGCGCCTGCGAGGCGCGGTCGATGAAGATGCGGACCGACGGCAGCATGCCGCGGCGGGTCGGGAACGCCATGTGGAGGATGGTGCTGTCGGAGCGCAGCCGGGGCAGGACCTGCCGCATCCGTCCGTCGTCGATGGCGCTGCGCACCACGGCTTCGGGCAGGAGGGCGATGCCGAGCGAGCGCTGGCAGAGATTGGCGATGGTCGTCAGGTCGTCGGACAGGACGACCGGGCTGTGCGGGTGGCGGTGCACGGCGCCCGTCTCATCGAGGAGCGTCCACTCGCCCGGCGAGGTGACGCGGCTGCCGATGGTGGGATAGCGCGACAGATCCTCGATGCTTTCCGGTTCGCCGAGCCGGTCGAGCAGTTCGGGACTGGCGACGAGCACCGCATGGAGCGTCGCCAGCTGCTTGACGATCAGGTCCTGTTCGGTGTCGAGCCGGGAGCGGGCGCGCACCGCCACGTCCACCTGCTCGGAGATGAGATCGACCCGGCGCATCGAGACGAGGAGCTCCACGCGCACGTTCGGATAGTCGGCAAGGAAGCCCGGCAGCATGTTGCCGATCGCGTCCGCGCAGTCCCCCGGCGGGCTGGAGACGCGCAGAAGGCCGCGCGGCTCGCCGATGTAGAACTGCGTCACCGCCTCGGCCGCCTCGATCTCCGCCAGCGCCGCCTCGCAATGGGCGAAGAACATCTGGCCGATCTCGGTCACCTCGAAGCGGCTGGTCGAGCGCTGGATCAGCCGTGCCCCGAGCCGGTCCTCCAGATCGCGCAGACGCCGGCTGAGGCGCGACTTCGGGATGCCGGTCGCCCGGCTCGCGGTGCCGAAGCCGCGATGGCGCACCACCGCCGCGAAATAGGCGAAATCATTGAGGTCCCGCTCGGTCGGCTGTTCCACCGATGGCACAGTACGTCTCGCCGGGCCGTCTAACGCAGCCGAGGGTAAGCTCATATCTCAGCCTCATCGAAGTGAGCGGGCGGCACACAAGAGGCTGCCCGCCACGATGCTAAAGGTGTTGAAATGACCGCATTCCGCAAGATCTCCTCCCTGGTCGCCCTGTCCCTGATGGTCGCCGCCGGCCCCGCCGCCGCCTATGGCGTGAGCCCGAGCGCACCCGATTCCGAGCAGGACGCCTCCACCGTGCAGTTGCAGGAGGTGGGACACACCAACGGCGGCAACGCACCGCGCATCGGCATCAGCCCGACCGCGACCGCCAGCGAGCAGAACGCGACCACCGTCCAACTGACGGACGTGACGCGCGGCCAGACCGGCAATCCGGCGCCCCGCATCGGCGTCTCGCCGTCCGCGCCCGATCAGGTGTTCGACGCGACGACCGTGAACGTCCGCGCCGTCAACTAACGGCCACGGGCCAGACCTCCGGCAGCGGTCCCCGATCGGGGGCCACTGCCGCGACCGGACCGAAAGGCACTGCGACGAGATCCTCGTCGCGGTGCCTTTTTCGTTGGGGCCGGCTCCCGCTCAGACCTCGTCCTCGATCGCCGGGGTCGAGACCTCGCGGGTCGAAAGCGGCCGGAACCCCATCTTCCGATAGAGCGGCAGCGCCGCCGGATGATCCAGCGTGTTGGTCTCGACCGTCAGGCCGCTCGGCTGCTCGTCGAAGCCGGCGAGGATCGCATGGCCGAGCAGGTAGCGGGCCAGCCCCTGGCCCCGGAACTCCGGCATGGTCGCGAAATGGACCAGCCGCGTCTGCTTGGGCGCACGGCCCGCTTCGAGCTCGAACCAGCCGGCCGGCGAGCCGTCGCAATAGAGGACCTGGATCCGCGTGTTGGCGGAGTGCACCTCGCGCGCCAGCTCGACGTCGGAGAGGTGCCGGCTCGTCCAGTGATGCGGGCGCCCGACCGTGTAGAGATAGCGGTAGAAGGCGAGCGGGATGTTGCGCACCTTCAGGATGTCGAGGCTGCGCCCGTTGGCGGGCTTGGCGACCGGCTCGCGCGGCGGCGAGTGCATGACGAGCTGGGTGACGGTGGTGTCGACGAGGCGCATGTCGGTCAGGTCCGCGCCGGTCCGGTCTCGACCGGGGTGTCGGGCGACGAGCCCCATTCGGTCCAGGAGCCGTCGTAGAGGCGTCCTTCGGCCCGGCCGGTGGAGGCGAGGGCGAGATTGATGACGGCGGCCGTGACGCCCGAACCGCAGCTCGTGACGATATCGCCGTCCGGATCGATCCCGGCCCGCGCGAAGGCCGCTTCCAGTTCCTGCGCCGGTTTCAGCCGACCCTTCTCGACCAGTTCGGTCATCGGCAGCGAATGCGCGCCGGGCATGTGGCCGCCGCGAACGCCCGCGCGCGGCTCCGGCGCCTCCGCCCGGAAGCGCTCGCCCGAGCGGGCGTCCGCGATCTGCGCGCTCCGCTCGGCGACGATCCCGCGCATTTCGGGCAGGAGCACGACGGCGCTCTGGTCGAGGACCGCGTCGAAGCGCGCGGGCGCCTTTTCGGCCCGTCCGGTCTCGATCGGGTGCCCCGCTTCGCGCCAGGCGGGAAGACCGCCGTCGAGGACCCGCACCTTGCGGGCGCCGAAGACGCGCAGCATCCACCAGCCGCGCGCCGCCGAGAACAGGCCGGCGCCGTCGTAGACGACGATCTCGTCGTCGCTGGCGACGCCCAGGGCGCCGAGCGCCCCGCCGAAGAGATCGGCGGAGGGCAGCGTGTGCGGCAGGGGCGAATCCGGGTCGACGACCGCATCCTGGTCGAGGAAGACGGCCCCCGGGACATGGCCGGCCTCGAACTCGGCCTTCGGGTCGCGGTTCTGGGCGGGCAGGTACCAGGAGGCGTCGACGATCGAGAGACCGCTTTCGCCGAGCCGGGCGGCGAGCTCGGCCGGGCTGATGAGATGGGGATTGTCGGTCAAGGTCGGCGGCGCCTTTGTCAGGATTCGCGGCGAGGATAGAGGCCCGGTCGGGCGAACGGAAGGCGCAAGGCCGCGCGCGGTTCCGTCCCGCGTCAGGCCGGCGACGCTCCGAAGCGCAGGCGGAAGCGCCGGTTCGACCGACCTTTCTTCTCGATCTTGCCGATGTGGACGGCGTCGATCTCGGCGGTCGAGCGCACATGCGTGCCGCCGCAGGGTTGCGAATCGACCTCCGCCTCCTCGCCGATGCAGACGAGGCGCACCCGGCCCGCCCCGCGCGGCGGCTTCACGTTCGCCGACTTCACGAGGTCCGGCTGGGCATCGAGCTCCGCTTCCGTGATCCAGCGGGTGAAGACCGGGTGGTCGGCCTCCACGAGCTGCATCAGCCGGGCGGTGATCTCGGCCTTGTCGGCCTCCATGTCCGGCAGGTCGAAGTCGATCCGGCTCTCCTCCTCGCCGACGGCGGCGCCCGTCACCGGGTAGGGGCAGACGACGGTCAGGAGGTGCATGGCCGTGTGCATGCGCATCAGGCGGTGGCGCCGCTCCCAGTCGAGGCGGAGCGTGGCGCGCGCGCCCGGCGGGGGAAGCGCCGCCCCTTCGGCGGCGAGGAGCACGATGGCGCGCTTGTCCTCGCCGTAGACCGTGTCGACGATTCCGACGCGTGCGCCGTCCTCGAACTCGGCGACGCCGCGGTCGCCCGGCTGTCCGCCGCCCGAGGCGAAGAAGTTCGAGGCGTCGAAGACGAGGCCGCGCTCTCCGTCGATGCGAAGCAGCGTGGCGTCGAGCGTTTCCAGATAGGCGTCCTCGCGGAAGGCGTCGCGGGTCTCGCCGCCCATGTCAGGCGGCCTCGAAGGGAATGTCGAAGCTCGGCTCGCGACCGATCCAGTCCGGCACGGGCAGGCCCTTCGCGCGAAGGAATTCGGGGTTGAAGAGCTTGGACTGATAGCGGTTGCCGTAGTCGCAGAGGATCGTCACGATCGTGTGGCCCGGCCCCATCTCGCGCGCCATGCGGATGGCGCCGGCGATGTTGACGCCCGACGAGCCGCCCAGGCACAGGCCCTCCTCGCGCACGAGGCCGAAGATGATCGGCAGCGCCTCCTCGTCGGGGATCTGGTAGGCGAAGTCCGGCGCGAAGCCTTCCATATTGGCGGTGATGCGGCCCTGGCCGATGCCCTCGGTGATCGAATCGCCGGACGAGGCGAGCTGGCCGCTCGTGTAGAAGCTGTAGAGCGCCGCGCCCATCGGATCGGCGAGGCCGATCTTGATGTGGCCGGAGCGGCGCTTCAGCCCCATGGCGACGCCCGCCAGCGTGCCGCCGGTGCCGACCGCGCAGACGAAGCCGTCGATCTGGCCGCCGGTCGTCTGCCAGATCTCCTCGGCCGTCGTCACCGTGTGGCCGTCGCGGTTGGCGACGTTGTCGAACTGGTTGGCCCAGATCGCCCCTTTCGGATGGGTCCTGGCGAGCTGCTCGGCGAGGCGGCCGGAGAGCTTCACGTAGTTGTTCGGGTTGCGGTAGGGGACGGCCGGCACCTCGACGAGTTCGGCGCCCATCAGCCGCAGCGCGTCCTTCTTCTCGCTCGACTGCGTCTCGGGAATGACGATCACGGTGCGGTAGCCGAGCGCATTGGCCACGAGCGCCAGCCCGATTCCGGTGTTGCCGGCGGTGCCTTCGACGATCAGCCCGCCGGGCTCCAGAAGGCCCTTCTCCTCCGCGTCGCGCACGATGAAGAGCCCGGCGCGGTCCTTCACGGACTGACCCGGATTCATGAACTCGGCCTTGCCGTAGATCTCGCAGCCCGTCTCCTCCGAGGCACGGTTGAGGCGGATGAGCGGCGTGTTGCCGATCGCGTCGAGAACGGAGCTGTGGCGGGACATCGGGACTTTCGGGGCAGGGTGGCGTTGGTCGAGGGAACGGTAGGCAAGCGGGCGCCGCGAGGCAAGGATCGCGGGGGCCGGCGGGAACGCGGGCCGATCAGCCTTTGACGGTCTCGTAGGCCTCCAGCGCGCGGCGCCGCGCCTCGTCGTGGTCGACGACGGGCCTGGGATAGGTCTCGCCGAGCGTCACGCCCGCCTTCTTCAGGACCGTGTCGGAGGCCTCCCACGGCGCATGGATCACCTTGTCCGGGAGCTTGGCGAGCTCGGGCACGAAGCGGCGGATGTAGTCGCCGCCCGAATCGAACTTCCGGCTCTGGGTCAGCGGGTTGAAGATGCGGAAGAAGGGCTGCGCGTCCGCGCCCGTGCCTGCGATCCACTGCCATTGCGAGGTGTTGGAGGCCGCGTCCCCGTCGACGAGCGTGTCCCAGAACCAGCGCTCGCCCTCGCGCCAGTCGATCAGGAGGTCGCGCGTCAGGAACGAGCCGACGATCATGCGCACCCGGTTGTGCATCCAGCCCGTCTGCCAGAGCTGGCGCATCCCCGCATCGACGATGGGATAGCCGGTCCGGCCGCGCCGCCAGGCCTCCAGCTCGCCTTCGTCCTTCCGCCACTCGAAGCGTTCGAAGCGCGGATTGAAGTCGCGGGTGCCGAGATCCTCGAAATGGAAGAGGAGATGGGTGTTGAAATCGCGCCAGATCAGCTCGCTCTTGAACAGGCCGATGGCGCCGGACGGGATCGACCTGCGCCGCGCGGCGGCCGCGACCGCCTCGTGCCAGAGGCGATAGGGCGAGACCTCCCCGAACTTCAGATAGGGCGACATGCGCGAGGTCTCGTCGCCGGACGGGTTCTCGCGCCCGGCCTCGTAGCCTTTCAGAAGCTCGTCGCAGAACATCGCGAAGCGTTTGAGCCCGGCCGCTTCGCCCGGCTCCCAGGCGTCCGCGATGCCGCCCGACCAGTCGGGCTTGGTCGGCAGCAGCTCCCAGCCGTCGAGGCTCTCGGAGCGCGGCAGGCGCCCGGGCGCCGCGATCGCATCCGGCGCGTCGATCGGGTCGCGCGGATCGCCGGCCTCCTTCAGCTTGCGGCGGAAGGGCGTGTAGACCTTGTACCAGCCGCCCGAGCCGGTCTTCACCTTTTCGGGCTCGTGCAGGATGTTGGCCGTGAAGACCTCCACCTCGACATCCTCGAGCGCGTCCCTCACCACCTCGTCGACGTCGCGGCCGGCGCGGTCGTAGCGGCGGTTGAGATAAAGCGCGCCGGCCTTGGTGCCTCGCACGATCTCCGGCACGATCTCCGCCCCCTTGCCGCGACGCAGGATCAGCTTGGAGCCGAGCCTTTCGAGCGAGGCGCCGAGCGCCTTCAGCGAATGATGGAGCCACCAATGGTGCGCGCCGCCGAGGGGGCGCAGGCCCTCGCTCTCCTCGTCGAGGACGTAGAGGACGACGACGGGACGGCCGGTCTCGACCGCATGGGCGAGCGCCGGATTGTCGTCGAGCCGCAGATCGTTGCGAAGCCAGACGACGACGGGCGAATCGGTCATGCGGCGTCCCGTGTCAGTTCGAGGAGCGATCGGGCTTCGGCGCTGGCGCCGGCGCGGGCCTCGGCGTCGGGACCTGAGCGGCCTGCCGGCTCTGCTCCATCATGCGGCGCTCCCGGCGCCTCTCCCACCAGACGGTGGACCGGCGGCGCCAGCGGCGCACGATGGCGAAATCGATGGACAGGATGATCAGCCCGACGGGCAGCATCCAGAGCCCCAGGATCGGCAGGAAGCTGAAGATCCCGCCGAGCACGAAGGCGACGCCCAGCCCGACGCGCGCGATCCGCGAGGCCGGCAGGCGAATCGGCCGGCCGAAGACCTCGATCGTGTTTCCGCGCAGTCGAAAATAACGGCGGCGCTCTGTCTGTCGGGGAGTCTCGGGTTCCGGAAGGTCCGGCATGGAAGGGCTCGCATTGGGTCGGCCGCTATATGGGGCGCACAAGTGTCAATGTCGCGTTCGCCGATGCCGCAGGGCCGGGTGAATTTTTGCGGCCCGCAGCGGTTGGCAACCGGCCGACCCCTTGCTATAGGCACACTCGCTTGGCGCCGCGATGACGGTTTCCGAGCCGTTCCCCGGTAGCTCAGTGGTAGAGCACTCGACTGTTAATCGATCGGTCGCTGGTTCGAATCCGGCCCGGGGAGCCACTTCTTCCTTCGACATCCCGACGCGCGAGACTGCCGCAGGGCGATCCGAAGGCGCTTGCCCCCGGGTGCTCGCCCCCGGTGCTCGCGACGACGCCTCCGTCCGTCCAAGCGTCCTCGATCGGTCTCGTCCGGCTCCGATAGCGCCGCGGGGCGCTCTCTAGACCGCGCCGCCGTCCGAGCGGTCGATCGACCGGTTGTGCACCCAGCCCGAGGCGCAGGCGCCGCGATAGGCCGCGCGCCGTTCGATCGGCTCGTCCAGACCGCAATCCCCGTCGCCGTACACGACCCCGACGAAGGTGCCGTTCTCGTCGCACAGATAGACCTCCGTTCCGACCGGCAGACGCCCGATCGGCCGCATGCTGGGGGTCGGCGTGGAGTTCACCGGCACGAACTCGCGGCCTTCGGAAGCGTTGACCGTGCCGCGCTTGGTGCATGCCGCGAACTCCCAGTCGCCGCCGACGCGCACCGGAACGGACGGGCTGGTCTGGGCGGCGGCGGGAAGGGCGCCGGCGAGAAGGGCGAACAGGAGGGCCCAGGAGCCGAACGAGGCCAAGCTCGCCGTCGGCGCCGGCCGGAACCGGCCCGTCTCTGGTCTCGCGCTGTCGCGCCGCGCCGCTTCTGTCACGCTCGCTCCCCGTTTCTCTCTCCACGAACTAGGAAGGGGAGGCCGGCCCCGCAAGCTCCGACCGCGCGGCCGCCGCGGCCCGGGCGTTCAGGCGCCGTAGAGAAGCTGCCCGTCGCGCTCGCGGGCGAGGAAGCGGCGGCTGAGGAGGACCGAGGCGACGAGCAGCCCCAGCCCCAGCCCGAGCCAGACTCCGATGCCGCCGAAGCCGAGCGGGAAGGCGAAGACGTAGGCGGCCGGCATGCCGATCAGCCAGTAGCTGACGACGGCGAGCATCATCGGCACGCGCGTGTCCTTCAGGCCGCGAAGGATGCCGGCCGCCATGGCCTGCGTGGAATCGAAGAGCTGGAAGGCGGCCGCGACCGCGAGCAGCGGGATGCCGTAGGCGAGGACGGCCGCCGCATCCGGATCGCTGTCGCTGAGATAGAGGCCGATCAGCGGCCCGGGCACCGTCCAGAACAGGATGGCCGCGAAGACCGCGATGACGAGGGCGACGAGGACCGCGGCGCGCGCCGCGCGGCCGATGCCCGCCGGATCCTGCGCGCCGTAGGCGTGGCCGACGCGCACGGTCGCGGCGTTGGCGAGGCCGAGCGGGATCATGAAGGCGATCGAGGCGAGCTGCAGCGCGATCCCGTGCGCGGCGAGCGGCACGGGGCCGACCCAGCCGACCATGATGCCGGACGCCCAGAACATGCCGACCTCGGCGACGATGGTGGCGCCGATCGGCCAGCCGAGACGGACGATCTCCATGAAGCCCGGCCAGTCCGGCCGCCAGAAGCGCACGAAGATCTCCAGATGCCGCAGCGCGGGATGGAGGGCGCAGTAGAGGGCGCCCAGCGTCGCGATCAGCGACATGGTCAGGAAGCCGGCCAGCCCGGCGCCCGCGACGCCGAGCGCCGGGGCGCCGAAATGCCCGTAGATGAAGGCGTAGGCGACGAGCGCGTTGAAGCCGACGCCGACCAGGGTGAAGGCGAAGACGACGTTGGCGCGCCGCATGGCCCCGAGGAACGAGCGGAAGACGATGACGCAGAGAGCCGGGAACATCGCCCACTGCAGGACGTCCATGTACTGGCCGGTGAACTCGACCACCTGCGGCGATTGGCCGAGCGCCGTCATGATCGCGCGCGTGTTCATCGTCACGGGCAGGACCGCGACGCTGTAGAGGGCGGAGACCCAGATTCCCATCCGCACGGAGCGGCGCACCGAGCGCGTGTCGTCCTGGCCCGCGGCCGCGGCGACCATAGGCATGACGGCGATGGCGAAGCCCGAGCCGAGCATCCAGAGAAGATGGAAGAACTGCGTGGCGAGGACCCCGGCGGCGAGCTCGACGGTGCCGAGGCGCCCGACCATCACGGTATCGGTCACGTGGATGGCGACCTGCGCGAGCTGCGTGCCCGCGAGCGGCAGGCCGAGAACCAGCGTCGCGCGGATCTGGCTCGGCCAGGCCAGCGACGCGCGCGGGTCCGCCGTTCGAAGCTCCGCCGTCTCCATGTCCGCCTCGGGGGTTGCCGCCGCGGCCCGATCGTCTGGCGATGGGGCCGGGGGAAGGTTGCCCGCGAGGCGTAAGGAGCCCATAGGCCTTTGTAAAGGCGTGCGAACGAAGTGAGGTCGGCGATGGCGCGGTGGGCCGTGGGTCTGATGACGGGGACGGTGCTCGACGGCAATGTCGACGTCGCGCTGCTGCGAACGGACGGCGAGACGATCGAGGCCTTCGGCCCGGCGGCGCTCGTTCCCTATCCGGACGGCATCGTGCCGCTCCTGCGCGAGGCCTTGGCGGCGGCGGCGGCGTGGCGCTTCGAGGGCCCCGAGCCGGCGGTCTTCGCCGAGGCCGAGGCCGCGCTGACGCTGGCGCAGGCCGATGCAGTCGCCTCGGTGTTGAACGAGCACGGCATCGGCCGCGACGAGGTCGAGGCGGTCGGATTCCACGGTCAGAGCGTCCTTCACCGCGCGCCCAAGGACGGCCGGCGCGGCGCGACGCGCCAGCTCGGCGACGGGGCGGCCATGGCCGCGCGGCTCGGCATCGACGTGGTCTACGACTTCCGCTCCGCTGACGTTGCGGCCGGCGGGCAGGGGGCGCCGTTCGCCCCGATCTACCACCGCGCGCTCCTCGCCCGGATCGGCGCGGGGGAGGAGACCGCGATCCTCAATCTCGGCGGCGTCGCGAACGTCACCTTCGTCGATGCCGAGGGCGGGCTGCACGGCTTCGACACGGGACCCGCCAACGCGCCGCTGAACGACTGGATGCGCCGCCACACGGGCGCCGCGATGGACGCGGGCGGCGAGACGGCCGCGCGGGGCCGCGTCGACGAGGAGCGGCTGGAGCGCCTGCTCGACCACCCCTATCTCGCCGCGCCCTATCCCAAATCGCTCGACCGCAACGACTTCACGGAAGGGATGGCGGACGGCCTGTCGGTGGAGGACGGCGCGGCGACGCTGACGGCCTTCACGGCCGGCGCGGTCTCGCGCGCGCTCGACCGGCTGCCACGACGACCCTCCCGGCTCGTCGCCTGCGGCGGCGGGCGCCACAACCCCACCCTGATGCGCGAAATCGCCGCGCGCTGCAGGGTCGAGGCGTGCGACGCCGACGCGCTCGGCCTTCGCGGCGACACGGTGGAGGCCGAGTGCTTCGCCCTGCTCGCGATCCGCACCCTGCGCGGTCTGCCGATCTCCTTCCCCGGCACGACCGGGGCGCCGCATCCACTGCGGGGCGGGCGCGTCGTCAGGGCCTGAGGGGGGAGGCGGCCGATCGCCGCTCCCCTGGCCATTGCCTTCGCGATGGAACGCCCTTGATGCCTCTCCAGTTTGGAAGGCTTACAAACAAAGGGGCGGCTTCCCGATGAAACTGACGATCAACGGCGAGACGCGGGAGCTCGATCTCGACCTTCGCACCTCGCTCCTCGACGCGCTGCGCGAGCATCTGGCGCTGACGGGCACGAAGAAGGGCTGCGACCACGGGCAGTGCGGGGCCTGCACGGTCCTGGTGAACGGGCGGCGCATCAATTCCTGCCTGACGCTGGCGGTCATGCACGAGGGCGACGAGATCACCACGATCGAAGGCCTCGGCTCGCCCGGCAATCTGCATCCCATGCAGGAGAGCTTCCTGCATCACGACGGCTTCCAGTGCGGCTACTGCACGCCGGGCCAGATCGTCTCGGCCGTCGGCATGCTGGACGAGGTGGCGAAGGGCTGGCCGAGCCACGTGACGGCCGAGGGCGAGACCGTCGCCCTGACGCAGAAGGAGATCTCCGAGCGCATGAGCGGCAATCTGTGCCGCTGCTCGGCCTATCCGAACATCGTCGACGCCATCCGCGAGGCGGGCTCGGCGGGCGCGCAGGGCCAGACCCGAAAGGACGCGGCATGAGACCGTTCGAATACACGCGCGCCAGCGACGTCTCCGGCGCCTCCGCCGCAGCGGCTGCGGGCGCCGCGCGCTTCATCGCGGGCGGCACCAACCTTCTCGACCTGATGAAGCTGCAGGTCGAGACGCCGGAAAAGCTCGTCGACATCAGCCGTCTGCCGCTCGGCGACATCGAGGCACATGACGGGGGCCTGCGGATCGGCGCGCTCGTGCCGAACTCCGATCTCGCCGCGCACGAGACGGTCCGCCGCGACTATCCGGTCCTGTCCAAGGCGCTTCTCGCCGGGGCCTCCGGCCAGCTGCGCAACAAGGCGACCACCGGCGGCAACCTCCTGCAGCGCACGCGCTGCGGCTATTTCTACGAGACGACGGCCTCCTGCAACAAGCGCGAGCCCGGCTCGGGCTGCGACGCGATCGGAGGCTTCAGCCGCATCCTCGCGATCCTCGGAACGAGCGAGAAGTGCATCGCCTCGCACCCCTCCGACATGGCGGTGGCGATGCGCGCGTTGGACGCGAGCGTCGAGACGCGCAGGGCCGACGGATCGACGCGCACGATCCCGCTCGGCGAGTTCTACCGGTTGCCCGGAGACACGCCGCACATCGAGACGGTGCTGGACCAGGGCGAACTGATCACCGCGGTTCTCCTGCCGGCGCCGCTCGGCGGCCGGCAGATCTACCGCAAGGTGCGCGACCGGGCGTCCTACGCCTTCGCGCTGGTGTCGGTCGCGGCCGTGGTCGCGATGGACGGCGACCGGATGGGCACGGTGCGCCTCGCCTATGGCGGCATCGGCACGATGCCGTGGCGCGACGAGCGCGTGGAGGCGCTTCTGACCGGCGAGGCGCCGAGCCGCGCGCTCTTCGCCAAGGCCGCCGACACGCTGCTCGCCGACGCCAGGGGCTACGGCGAGAACGACTTCAAGATCGAGCTGATGCGCCGCACGCTTCCCGCGGTGCTCGCCGAGGCGACGGGGATGGACCGATGAGCGAGACGACCAAGACCTACCGCCACGACGAGGCGCAGACCGACACGCGGCTCGACCGCAACGCCGAGGGCGTGATCGGCAAGCCGATCGACCGCTTCGAGGGACCGCTCAAGGTTTCGGGCCGCGCGCCCTACGCCTACGAGAACCGGAAGGGCGAGAGCGTCGCCTACGGCCATCTGGTCGTGTCCGAGATCGGGGCCGGCACGATCGCCGGGATCGAGACGGGGCGCGCCGAAGCGGCGCCCGGCGTCCTCAAGGTCATCGTGGACGAGCGGGCCGTGCGCTGTTCCGGCGAGCCGGGGCCGACGCCGCCCGTGCGCGTCGACGGCAAGATCGAATTCTACGGCCAGCCGGTCTGCGTCGTCGTCGCCGAGACCTTCGAGGCGGCGCGCGCCGCCGCCAAGCTCGTCGAAATCCGCTACGGCGTGAAGAGCGGCCGCTTCGACCTGAAGTCGCGCACCGGCGAGGCCTACGATCCGGGCGACGAGATGGGCCTCGTGACGGTCGGCGATTTCGATGCGGCGTTCGCCGAGGCCGAAGTCACCTACGACGCCACCTTCACGACGCCGAGCCAGAGCCATTCGGCGATGGAGCCGCACGCCTGCATCGCCGCGTGGGACGGCGCCAAGCTCGTCCTGCACGGCTGCTACCAGCTGGTCGCGGACAACGTGCAGCAGCTGGCCAAGGCGCTCGGCCTCGGCCCCGAGCAGATCGAAATCGTCGCGCCCTATATCGGCGGCGGCTTCGGCGGCAAGCTCGGCATCGGCCCGGAGGCAGTCTACGCCGCGCTCGCGGCGATGGAGATCGGCCGGCCGGTCAAGATCGCGCTCACCCGCCAGCAGGTCTACCAGGCGACGAACCGGCGCTCCGACACGGTCCAGCGCATCCGCCTCGGCTGCACGCGCGACGGCAGGATCACCGCGCTCGCCCACGACACAATCGGCTCGAACATGGCCGACGAGGCCTTCATCGAGCCGGCCGGCATCTCGACCATGTTCCTCTACGCCAGCGACAACCGGCTGATCACGCACCGCAAGGTGGACCTCAACCTCCTGCCCTCCATGGCCATGCGCGCGCCGGGCGAGGCGGTCGGCATGCTGAGCCTGGAGAACGCGATGGACGAGATGGCCGAGACGCTCGGCCTCGACCCGATCGAGTTCCGCCGCATCAACGAGCCCAAGGTCGATCCCGTCGAGGGCCTGCCCTTCTCCTCGCGCGCGCTCGTGGAGTGCATGGACGAAGGCGCGAAGCTCTTCGGCTGGGACCGGCGGCCCTCCAAGCCCGGCACCCGGCGCGAGGGCGAGTGGCTGATCGGCTACGGCATGGCCGCGGCGTCGCGCAAGAACCTGCTCCAGAAGTCGGCGGCGCGGGTGACCTTGAAGGCGGACGGCTCGGCGCTGGTCGAGACGGACATGACCGATATCGGCACCGGCACCTACACGATCATGCAGCAGATCGCGGCCGAGATGCTGGGTCTCGAGCCGGGACGCGTCGAGGTGGTGCTCGGCGATTCGGCGCTGCCGAAGTCGCCGGGCTCGGGCGGCTCCTGGGGCGCGCAGTCGGTCGGCTCCTCGGTCTGGATCGCCTGCGAGGGAATCGCCGAGGCGATCGCCTCCAAGCTCGGCGTCAAGGCCGACGAGCTGACGCTCAAGGACGGCATGGCGACCGCCGGCAACAAGCGGACCGCCATCGCCGAGGTTCTGGCCGGCGAGGCGATCGAGGTGGTCGGCGAGTTCAAGCCCGGCAAGGCCTTCAAGGAGACGCATCAGGCGAGCTACGGCGCGCATTTCTGCGAGGTCGCAGTCTCCTCGGTGACGGGCGAGACGCGCGTGCGCCGCCTTCTGATGGTGGGCGCGGCGGGCCGCATCCTGAACGAGAAGACCGCCAAGTCGCAGTGCTACGGGGGGCAGATCTTCGGCATCGGCACCGCGCTGACCGAGGAGCTCGTCGTCGACGAGCGCTCCGGGCTCATGGTGAACCACGATCTGGCCGAGTATCACGTGCCCGTCCACGCCGACGTGCCGAAGCTGGAGGTGGTGCTCCTGCCCGAGCACGACGCGGTCGCGAGCCCGCTGGCCGGCAAGGGCATCGGCGAACTCGCCATCGCCGGCGTCGGGGCGGCGATCACCAACGCGATCTACAACGCCTGCGGCGTGCGCGTGCGCGACTACCCGATGACCCTCGACAAGGTTCTCGCCGGAATGCCGCGCGAGGAGTTCGCCGAAGCGGCGGAGTAGGGAGGGGGCAGCGCCCTATCGAAAGGAAGGCTATGGGGCCGTCGCGAGCGACCCGCCCCATAGCCTGTTCGAGGAATCTCCGCTGCGCGTCTACTGGCTGGAGCAATAGGCTGCGAGGAAGACCTCCGAGCAGCGCACGCATTCTTCGGTCGCAGCCTTGGCCTCCTCCCCCTCTGACCCGAAATTCGCGTAATTGTCCCGGTCCGCCTCCAATGTCGCGCGGCAGCTTTGAGCTTGCTCGCGCGCGAGGCGGCAGCACTCTCCGGTCGACATGTCACATCGTGCGAACTCGCACTGCTGGACCGTTCCGGCTGGGGTCTGCGCCGCAGCGGACGAGGTCAAGGCCGCGAATGCGACGGCGAGCCCGAAACTCCATTGGACTCTCATTTGTGGTTCCTCCTTGGGTCCTGAGCGGATTTGATCTCGGCCGGGTTGAACGACGATCCGAATTTCTTGGGTTCCGCTGGGGCACGTCCTGCAGGCAGGCTTCGGTTCGATACCGCGGGTTCTGCGACATCATGCAGGCCGCGAAGAGGATCGGCCCGTCGTCCATCCCGTCCGTAAAGGTGACGGGCAGCGCCTTCTCGTCCATCCTTCGACGCAGGAGTTCACCACCTGCGGCGGTCGGACCGGAACTGGCCAGCCGGATGTAGAATTTCGTACTGCCAAACGCCTGCGCTTCGACGTCCCGGGCGCGGCCGAACAGACTGTCGTCGAGGTAGGCTTCGGTGATGCGGGCGGCGCCGAACCGCCCTGCACCCCAGCTCGGACCGAAACGGCGATCGTAGTCGGCCTGATCCATCTCGACGAGGTCGACCGGTGTATACTCCGAGGGCTCCCACGCCGCGACGCCTTCGAACAGCGCGGGATGATCGAGGACGAGGCTCAGCGCACCGTAGCCTCCCATGCCCGAGCCCCCGATCCACCGCCCCGCGGTCGGGACCGGAAGAGCCCGCTCGACATGGGGCATGAACTCCTCGACGAAGAAGTCGCGGTACGGGAAGGTGCCGTCGGCGTGGTCGAGATAGAAGCTGTCCCACCCGTGCTGATGGTCGGCTGTCGCAATTGGCGCGGACACGATGAACATCGGCCGGACCTTGCGATCTTCGATCAGTCGGTCGAGCAGCGGAGCGAGTGCGTCGAGCGAAGATGTGGGTCCTCAAGACGGTGAGCAGTCCATCCTGGAACTGCACGTTTCGTCGTGTAGGAGGTAGAGAAGGGGCGCGGTCTCGCCTTCGATGATGGGCGGCGCGTAGAGCTGAAACGCCGCTCGTTGACCAAGCTTCTCGCTGTCTATGACATTCGTCACGACATCCGCGGAGCCGTCGCCGGGGTTGGTGATCACCGCAACCAAGGCCAGGGCCGCGGTCCGAAACGACTGCATCTTCATCGTCATCAGCCCATCTCCTCAAGTCTGCAGGCAGCTTTGAAATCGGTTGAGGTCGCTTTGGAGGAACGCTCTCCACTGGTCATGAAGTTCGGCCCAGCCTGACCGCTCCGGAGCCTCGCGCGACAATTGCCGGGCGCGTGTCTCGAGATGGATGATGGTCGATGGGATCGGGCAACTCGCGCTCGATGCCTGACAATCGGCGAGCTCGCTCATGGCTCCGACCATCAGGTAGGTTCGCAGCAGCCGCGCCCCCGCGACGCTTTCCGTGGGGCCGACAGACGCCATCTCGACCAGCTTCATCTGGCCTGGGTTCAGCCCGTCCTGGACCGGTCGGGAGGACGGACTCTCGAAGCTCTCTCGCAACCGCCTCAGATCCTCGGGTGCGACCCAGTCCGCGATCTGCTCGGATGGCTGGCAGACCGTTGGTCTCGCGACGCGAGGCTCCTCGAAGGTCCTCAGACGAGGGGATACGGGCGTGTGCCGATCGGGAGTCGCGGATGGGAGAAAGGACATCGCCAGGGCCGCGAGACCGATGGCGCAACTGGCGTACGCGATCATCACCATCCGTCCCACCTCCGATGGCCTTTCCCCGCTCGGCGAACGTCGTTTGTGGAAGGCATGATGGGGCTTGGCGCTGCCTTGGGCTTCACCCTTTCGGGGGATGATGTCGCCGCTCTGGTTGGGTCGGATTGCTGCGGTGGGGAGCCGGCTTTATCCTTGCAGGTATGAGTGGAGCGCCGAACGAACGTGATAAGTCGAAAACGGTCGGGGCGGGCCGCAGCGCATCCATGCGGCTTCGCTTCGTCTTCGGGCCCCGGCAGATCGTCGGCCCCGGCCGGGTCGACCTCCTGGGCGAGATCGAGCGGACCGGCTCGCTCGCCGCGGCCGGCCGCGCCATGAGGATGAGCTACAAGCGCGCCTGGACGCTGGTCGAGGAGCTGAACGCCACGTTCGACGCCCCGCTGGTGGAACTGTCACGCGGCGGCAGCGGTCACGGCGGGGCAGTGCTGACGCCGCTCGGCCGCGAGATCGTCGAGCGCTACCGCCGGATGCTCGACTCCACCCGCGCCGTCGTCGCGGACGATCTCGACGCGATGTCCGCGCGGCTGCGATCCGTCGGCGGAGGGGACGGGGTCGTCGGCGACCCTTCCAGCTGACGCAGGGCGCGGAAGACGGCGATGTGCCGGTTCAGGTCGTAGTCGATCCGGGCCGCCCGCGCCCGACGCCGGCAGGCGTCGAGCTCCCGGCGGAGCGCCTGCCGCATCGCCTGCCGCCGCGCCGGTTCCAATTGTCGCCCGCCGCCGACCGCCGCCTCGGTCTCGGACAGGGTGAAGCCGGCGCGCAGGAGCGACACCCTCAGCTCGCGGCGGCCGTCCACCTGCGAATGCACCAGCCGCTGCGCGAAGCCGCGCGCGGCCTCGGTCATCGCCGCCTGCCAGCGGGCCTCGGCCTCGCGGTCTCCGTTCTGCGCCATGGGTTTCTCCCCCTTCGATCACGAGGGACGGAGAATGGTCGCGGCGGCGAGATGGGGGATAGATTCCTGTCTTCCGCTGGCGCAGGATCAAGCGGAAAGCCGCCCCGGAAGCGCCTTCACGAGGCGTTCACGCGGAAGCGATAAAGAAAATATTCCTATTCTGGTCGATCCGGTCTATGTCTGTCCGCAATAAGGGACGCATGGACAGGGAGGCGATCGTGCCGACACCGAACATCTGCGAGAGGAGCGGCCCCCTGCCGCGACGGGCGCCCGGCCGGCCGCCGGCGCCGGCGCCGGCGGGATGCCGGTTGGCCCTTGCCATCGCTGCGGCGGCCTTCGACGTGGCTCCGGAGGCGATCAGCGCTCCGCGTCGCGGAGAGGCCGACGTCGCAGCGGCCCGGCACGTGGCCATCTATCTGGCGCATGTCGTCTATCAGGCGCCGATGCGCGCGGTCGGCGAGGCCTTCGGTCGCGACCGCACCAGCGTGGCGCACGCGCTCCGGCGCATCGAGGACCGGCGCGACGAGCCCGACTTCGACCGGCGGATGGAGCGGCTGGAGCGCCTCGCTTCCTTCTGCGGTTCCGCGCGCGGAGTGCGCCCGTGACGCGGCCCGGCTTCAACGAGGAGGAGACGCCGCTGACGCGGCTCGCCGCACCGCGCGGCCGCGAGCCGGCCTTTCTGGCGGAGGACGAGGCGAGGGCGGGCGAGCGGCTGCGCGTCGACTTCACCCGCGCCGGGCTGACGCCGGGCATCTCGCAGAACTGGGATTTCGGGCCTCGCGGCGCGGGCGCGCCGCACGGGACCGGCGATCTGTCGGACAGCGCTCTCGACGCGCGCCGCCGGGTCTCCAACGCCCTCGACGCCGTCGGGCCGGAGCTCTCGGGCCTCGTCCTCGACGTCTGCTGCTTCCTCAAGGGTCTGGAGACGGTGGAGCGCGAGCGAAAGTGGCCGGCGCGCTCGGCCAAGCTGATGCTGAAGACAGGGCTTTCGATCCTCTCGCGCCATTACGGCCATGCCTCCGGCGCGGGGCGCGAAGGCCGCATCCGTCGCTGGGGGACGCCGGATTCCCGCCCCCGCGTGGGCGGGACGTGACGCGCCCTCAGCCGGCTGCCGGAGCGGCGGCCGCGTCCTTCTTCATCCGCGCGATCACCGAGCGAAGCCCGTTGGAGCGCTTGGAGGTGAGATAGTCGCGAAGGCCGAGCTCGATGAAGATCGTCTCGGCGTCGAGGGCGAGGATGTCGTCGCGCGTGCGGCCCGAGAACAGGATGACCGCCAGCGCGACGAGACCCTTCACGATGAAGCTGTCGGACGTGCCGCGAAACTCCAGCCTTTCGGGGTTCTGCGGGTCGGGCCGGCTAGCGATCCAGACCCGGCTCTGACAGCCGTGCACCTCGTTTTCGGCCGTGCGCTCCTCCTCCGGCAGCTCGCCATGCAGCTTGCCGAGCTCGATGATGTATTCGAGCTTGTCGTTCTCCTCGGTGAGGAAGGCGAAGTCCTCGGTGATGTCCTGGAAGTTCGGCATAAGGCGGCGTCTCGATCGACAGGGCGTCCCCGCCAGATAGGGGCGGCGGGCGCGGATGTCAGACCCGCCGGGCGGTCGACCTGTCAAGCCGGCGCGGCCGCCGCGATCGCGCGCAACTTGACAGGCGAGGGGCGCACCGCCCATTCCACCGCCCGAGCAATTTGAACAGTGGAAAGGCGAGGCGCGCCATGTCCTTCGCATTGATCTTCCCCGGCCAGGGCAGCCAGACGGTCGGCATGGGCCGCGCGCTCGCCGACGAGGCGCCGGTCGCCCGTGCGGTCTTCGAGGAAGTCGACGAGGCGCTCGGCGAGAAGCTGTCCGCCGTCATCTTCGACGGCCCGGAGGATCGGCTGACGCTGACGGCCAACGCCCAGCCCGCGCTGATGGCGGTGTCGGTCGCGGCGCTGCGCGTGCTTCAGGAGCGCGGGCTCGATGTGTCCAAGGCGTCCTTCGTCGCCGGCCATTCGCTCGGCGAATACTCGGCGCTGGCGGCGGCCGGCGCGCTGTCGCTGGCCGAGACGGCCAGGCTCCTGCGCATCCGCGGCGAGGCGATGCAGGCGGCGGTGCCGGCCGGCCTCGGCGCCATGGCCGCGGTGATGGGCCTCGAAGCCGCCGACCTGGAGGCCGTCTGCCGTGACGCGGCCGAGGGCGAGATCTGCCAGATCGCCAACGACAATGGCGGCGGTCAGCTCGTGATCTCCGGCCATGCGGCCGCGGTGGCGCGCGCGTCGAAGCTGGCGGGCGAGCGCGGCGCCAAGCGCGCGATCCTCTTGCCGGTCTCCGCCCCCTTCCACTGCGCGCTGATGGCGCCCGCCGCCGAGCGCATGCAGGCCGCGCTCGCCGAGGCGACGGTCTCGGCGCCCACGGTGCCTGTCGTCGCCAACGTCCTCGCCCGCCCGATCGCGGATCCGGCCGAGATCCGGACCCGCCTCGTGGAACAGGTCACGGGCCGCGTGCGCTGGCGCGAATCGATGGAGTTCCTCGCCGGGCAGGGCGTGACGACGCTGATCGAAATCGGCAGCGGCAAGGTCCTGACGGGCCTCGCCCGCCGCATCGACAAGAGCCTGTCCGCCCTTCCGGTCGGCGCGCCGGGCGACGTCGACGCCGCGCTCGCCGCCATCGGCTGAGGCGCGCGCCCCTTTCAAGGAGACGATTGAAATGTTCGACCTGTCCGGCCGCAAGGCCCTCGTCACCGGCGCGTCCGGCGGCCTCGGCGAGGCCATCGCCCGCACGCTCCACGCCGCCGGCGCCACCGTCGGCCTGCACGGAACGCGCCGCGAGAAGCTGGAGGCGCTCGCCTCCGACCTCGGCGAGCGCACCGTCGTGCTTCCCGCCGACCTCTCGTCCCGCGAGGAGCAGAAGGCGCTGGCCGAGGACGCGGAGAAGGCGCTCGAGGGCGTCGACATCCTCGTCAACAACGCCGGCATCACCCGCGACGGCCTGTTCGTGCGCATGTCGGACGAGGACTGGGACAAGGTGCTGGAGGTGAACCTCTCGGCGACCTTCCGCCTGACGCGCGGCCTGACCCACGCCATGATGCGCCGCCGCTACGGGCGGATCGTCAACATCACCTCCGTGGTCGCCGTCACCGGCAATCCGGGCCAGGCGAACTATTGCGCGGCGAAGGCGGGCCTCATCGGCTTCTCCAAGTCGCTGGCGCAGGAGATCGCCTCGCGCAACGTCACGGTGAACTGCATCGCGCCGGGCTTCATCTCGTCAGCCATGACCGAGAAGCTGAACGACAAGCAGCGCGACGCGATCATGGGGGCGATTCCCATGAAGCGCATGGGCGAGGGCGCCGACATCGCCTCGGCCGCGCTGTTCCTGGCCAGCGCCGAGGCCGGCTACGTCACCGGGCAGACGATCCACGTCAACGGCGGCATGGCGATGATCTGACGGGGGCGCCGGAGGGCCCCGAAGGCTCGGCGGAACAAACACTTCCGCGCCGGTGTTCCCACGCGATCCCGTGTCGGCGCGACCCGGCCCGGCCGCCCCGCCTTGATTAACCGACGCACGGCGTCTAACGAGGCTTTCGGAAGCCATCTCAACGTAAGGACTGAACATGAGCGACATCGCCGAACGGGTGAAGAAGATCGTCGTCGAACATCTGGGCGTCGAGCAGGAGAAGGTGACGGACAACGCCAGCTTCATCGACGACCTGGGCGCCGACAGTCTCGACACCGTCGAGCTGGTGATGGCCTTCGAGGAAGAGTTCGGGGTCGAGATCCCGGACGATGCGGCCGAGACGATCCTGACCGTCGGCGACGCGGTCAAGTTCATCGAGAAGAACCAGTCCTGACGCGTCTCGTCCGGGTCGGTCCGCTGAGGCGAAGGGAAGGCGCATGAGACGAGTCGTCATCACCGGCGTCGGGATGGTCAGTCCCCTCGGCGCTTCGGCCGACGTGACCTGGACGCGCCTCCTGGCGGGCAAGAGCGGCATCGCGGCCATCCACGGCTTCGAGACCGGAGATCTGCCCTGCCGGATCGGCGGGCAGATCCCGCGCGGCGACGGATCGGACGGGACCTTCAATCCCGACCTTTGGATGGAGCCGAAGGAGCAGCGCAAGGTCGACGACTTCATCGTCTACGCCGTCGCTGCCGCGGCCGAGGCGCTCGACGATGCCGACTGGCATCCCGAGACCTACGAGGACCAGTGCGCCTCCGGCGTGCTGATCGGCTCGGGCATCGGCGGTCTCCAGACCATCGAGACGACCTCGCTGATCCTCGCAGAGAAGGGGCCGCGGCGCATCAGCCCGTTCTTCATTCCCGCGAGCCTCATCAACCTCGCCTCCGGCCAGGTCTCGATCCGCCACAAGCTGAAGGGCCCGAACCACTCGGTGGTCACGGCCTGCTCGACCGGCGCCCACGCCATCGGCGACGCCATGCGCCTCATCGCGCTCGGCGATGCCGACGTGATGGTCGCGGGCGGTGCCGAATCGCCGGTCTGCCGTCTGGCGGTCGCCGGCTTCGCGGCCTGCCGCGCGCTCTCCACCCGGTACAACGACACGCCCGAAAAGGCCTCGCGCCCCTATGACAGCGGCCGCGACGGCTTCGTCATGGGCGAGGGCGCCGGCGTCGTCGTCCTGGAGGAATACGAGCACGCCAAGGCGCGCGGCGCCCGGATCTACGCCGAGATCGTCGGCTACGGCCTGTCCGGCGACGCCTATCACATCACGGCTCCGGCCGAGGATGGCGACGGCGCCTATCGCTGCATGCGCGCCGCGCTCAAGCGCGCCGGCATCGAGCCGTCCGCCATCGACTACGTCAACGCGCACGGCACCTCGACGCCGCTCGGCGACGAGATCGAACTGCGCGCCATCGAGCGCCTCATCGGCGATTCGGCGGACAAGGTCTCCATGTCCTCGACGAAGTCGGCGATCGGGCACCTCCTCGGTGCCGCCGGCGCGGTCGAGGCGATCTTCTCCGCCCTCGCCATCCGCGACAACGTCGCGCCGCCGACGCTCAATCTCGACGATCCGTCCGTCGAGACGAAGATCGATCTCGTCCCGCACGTGAAGCGCGAGAAGCGGATCGACGTGGCGCTGTCGAACTCCTTCGGGTTCGGCGGAACGAACGCCTCCCTCGTGCTGCGGCGCGTCGAGGCGTGAGCTCTTCGTCCGGGCGGCCGCCTCCTTCAGGAGCCGTTCGCCCTGACGCCCCTCCCGGGATCCGCGAGCTGACCGCGGACGGGGGGCGCCGGTGAACGCCGGCATCCCGCCTTTCGCCACAAAGCTTTGATGGTTCGGCTCTCGCGGCGAAACGACTTCGAGGGGATCGGAACAGTGGTGCACGGGACGAACGCGACGGAGCCTCGGCGGGGATTCTTCTCGCGCAGGCCGAAGGACAAGCGGCGCTCGCGCGGCTCCCGGAACTCGCTCGTCATCTTCCTCAACTTCTGCTTCTCCGTCGCGCTCATCGGCGTCGTCATCGGCGGGGCCGTGCTCTACTGGGGCGCCAACCGGTTCGAGGCGCCCGGTCCCCTGCAGGCCGAGGCGACCTTCATGGTGCCCCGCGGTGGCGGCCTGCAGAGCATCTCGGCGGGCCTGGAGCGCGAGGGCATCATCGACAATGCCGAAATCTTCCAGGCGGGCGTGCGCCTGGCGGGGGCCGGCGGCGAGCTGAAGGCCGGCGAATACGCCTTCGAGCGCGGCGTCTCCATGCGCGAGGTGATGGACGCGCTGCGCGACGGCCGCTCGATCCAGCATTCGATCTCGGTTCCGGAAGGCTGGACCGTCGATCAGGTCTTCGCGCGCCTGGAGACGAACGAGACGCTGGTGGGCGACATGCCCGAGAAGCCCGAAGAGGGCTCGCTCCTGCCCGACACCTACGTCTTCACGCGCGGCGAGAGCCGGGCCGACGTGGTGGAGCGGATGCGCGCCGCGCAGGCCGAGATGGTCGAGGAGATCTGGGCGACGCGGGTCGAGGGCCTGCCGATCGACACGGTCGAGGAGTTCGTGACCCTCGCCTCCATCGTGGAGCGCGAGACCGGCGTCGCCGACGAGCGTCCGCACGTCGCCTCCGTGTTCATCAACCGCCTGAACGAGGGCATGCGCCTCCAGTCGGATCCGACCTTCATCTACGGCATCTGGGGCGGTGCCGGTAAGCCGCCGGGCGAGCCGCTGCGGCGCTCCCACATCGATTCGGACACGCCCTACAACACCTATCGGATCAACGGCCTGCCGCCGGGCCCGATCGCCAATCCGGGGCGCGCGGCGCTGGAGGCGGTCGCCAACCCGCTCGACACCGACGACCTCTACTTCGTCGCCGACGGCACGGGCGGCCATGCCTTCGCCCGCACCCTCGACGAGCACAACGCCAATGTCCGCGCCTATCGCCGCCTGATGGCCGAGCGCGCGGCCTCGCCCGCCGCCGAGGCCGAGGCCGAAGAGGACGCGACCCTCGTCGAGTAGCGCCCGTCGAGGGCGGAAGGAGAAGCGGCCGATGCCTGTCGCCAGCATGACGGGCTTCGCCCGGACCGAGCGCCACCTCGAGGGCGGCCGTCTCGTGTGGGAGCTTCGCTCGGTCAACGGCAAGACGCTGGAGCTTCGCCAGCGGCTGCCGCCGGGCATGGACGGGCTGGAGCCCGAGCTGAAGCGGCGCGCCTCGCTGCGCCTGTCGCGCGGCAACCTCCAGGCGTCGCTCCAGATCGTCCAGGACGCCGTCCCGGCCGGATTTTCGATCAACCGCGCGCTGCTCGCCGAGATCTGCGCGGTGACGGACGAACTCGTGCGCGCGGGCCACGCCGCGCCGCCGAGCGCCGACGGACTTCTCGGCCTTCGCGGCGTCATCGAGACGCAGACGCCCGAACCGCGCTCCGACATCGACGGCACGGTGCGCGTCGCGGCGCTGGAGGCCTTCGAGGACGCGCTCGACGCGCTCGTATCCATGCGCCGAGAGGAGGGCGCGGCGCTCGCCTCCGCCCTGTCGCGCCGCCTCGACCGAATCGAGGACCTCGCCGCGCGCGCCAGGGCCGACCCGGCCCGCCGCCCGGAGGCGATCGCCGAACGGCTGCGGCGCCAGACGCAGGCGCTGCTCTCCGCGAGCGAGGGGCTCGATGCGGCGCGGCTCGCGCAGGAGGCGGCGCTGATCGCGACGCGCGCCGACATCGACGAGGAGCTCGACCGGCTGGCGGCCCATCTGGCCGCGGCCCGCACGCTGCTCGCGTCCGGCGAGGCGGTGGGGCGCCGGCTGGACTTCCTCGGCCAGGAATTCCATCGCGAATCGAACACGATCTGTTCTAAGTCGAATGCAGCCTCGCTGACGGCCGTCGGCCTGGAGCTGAAGCTCGTGGTCGACCAGTTCAGGGAACAGGTTCAGAACATCGAATGAGGCCGGTCATCGACACCGAAACATCCCCCGAGATCGCCCGCCGGGGCCTGATGCTCGTCATCTCGTCGCCCTCGGGCGCGGGCAAGTCGACGATCGCGCGCACGCTCCTCGAACTCGACCACCGCTTCTCGCTCTCGGTCTCGGTGACGACGCGCAAGCGGCGCGCGAGCGAGATCGACGGCGTCCACTACCATTTCATCGACCGCGAGGAGTTCGAACGGCTGCGCTCCAGCGACGCGCTGCTCGAATGGGCCGAGGTGCACGGCAATCTCTACGGGACGCCGCGCGCGGCCGCCGAGAAGGCGATGCGCGAGGGGCGCGACATGCTCTTCGACATCGACTGGCAGGGCGCCCGCCAGCTTCAGGAGCAGGCCAAGGCCGACATCGTCTCGATCTTCATCCTGCCGCCCTCCATGGAGGAGCTCGCGGCCCGGCTGATGCGCCGCGCCGAGGATTCCGGCGAGACGATCGCCACGCGGCTGAAGAACGCCAGCGTCGAGATCGAGCGCTGGCGGGACTACGAATATGTCGTCGTCAACGACGATCTGGACCGCACCTTCCAGTCGGTCCTGTCGATCGTGAACGCCGAGCGCCTTCGCCGGGATCGTCGGCCCGGTCTGTTCGACTTCACGGCCCAGCTCCTGGAAGAAGCACAGCGCAGCAACTGACCCGTCAGAGTTCGTTCGCCAGGCGCACGAACTCTTCGACGCTCAGCGTCTCGGCCCGGCGTGTCGGGTCGATGCCGGCGCGCGACAGGAGCGCCTCCCCGCCGATCGCCTTCACGCTCTGGCGCAGCATCTTGCGCCGCTGTCCGAAGGCATGCTGCGTGACGCGCTCCAGCGCCTCCAGCGACGCGGGCAACGGACGTTCGCGAGGGCTCAGCCGCACGATGGCGGAGGTCACCTTCGGCGGCGGCGTGAAGGCCTGCGGCGAGACCTCGAACAGGATCTCGGCCTGCGTCCGCCAGCCGCACAGGACGCCGAGCCGGCCGTAATGATCGTCGCCCTCGCGCGCCACGATCCGCTCGGCCACCTCCTTCTGGAACATCAGCACGAGCTCGCGCCATTGCGGCGGCCATTGCGGCGCGGTGACGAGATCGAGGAGAATCTGCGTGCCGACATTGTAGGGCAGGTTCGCGACCACCCGGAACGGCCCGCCGGCGAGGCTTTCGAGATCGAGGGCGAGCGCGTCGCCCTCGATCACCGTCAGCCGGCCGGGACAGGCGTCCGCGATCGCGTAAAGCGCGGGCAGGCAGCGCGGGTCCTTCTCGACCGCGACGACGCGAGGCGCCCCGTGGGCGAGGAGAGCGCGCGTCAGGCCCCCGGGACCGGGTCCGATCTCGACGACCGGAAGCCCGTCCTTCAGGTCGGCTTGCCGCGCGATGCGGCCGGTGAGATTGAGGTCGAGGAGGAAGTTCTGGCCGAGCGCCTTCTTCGGCTCCAGCCCGTTCGCGGCGAGAACCTCGCGCAGCGGCGGCAGATCGTCGAGGCTCACGCGGACGCCGCGCCCGGTAGGGCTGCGGAGGGCGCCATGCGCGCGGCGAGCCGCAGGGCGGAGGCGAAGCTGTCGGGCCGCGCCCGGCCCGTGCCGGCGATGTCGGCCGCCGTGCCGTGGTCGGGGGAGGTGCGGATCAGCGGCAGGCCGAGGGTGACGTTCACCGTCTCGTCGAAGGCGAGGGTCTTGGCCGGGATCAGCGCCTGGTCGTGATACATGCACAGGGCGACGTCGTAGGTGCGGCGCGCCTGCGCGTGGAACATCGTGTCGGCGGGAAGGGGGCCGACGGCGTCGATGCCCTCGGCGACGAGTCGCGCGACCGCCGGCTGGATCACGTCCCGGTCCTCGAGCCCGATCGCCCCGCGCTCGCCCGCATGCGGGTTCAGCCCGGAGACGGCAAGGCGCGGCGCCTCGAGACCGAAGCGGGACTTCAGGTCGCCGGCGACGATCCGTGCGGTCTCGACGATCAGATCCTCCGTCAGGAGCCCCGGGACGTCCTGCAGGGGCACGTGGATGGTGACGGGCACGCAGGAGAGATCGGGTCCCGTCAGGAGCATGACCGGCGTGAACGGGCGCTGGAGGATCTGGCCGCAGAGCGCGGCGAGATACTCGGTGTGGCCGGGATGGGAGAAGCCGGCATCGTAGAGCGCCTTCTTGTCGATCGGGCCGGTGACGAGCGCGTGCGCCTCGCCCGCAAGCGACAGGCGCACGCCGCGGTCGATCGCCTCGATGGTGCCGAAGGCACTGGCGGGATCCACTTCGCCGGGCGTCTCGGCGTGCGGGTTGAGGAGCGGCAGGACGGGCAGGGCGCGTCGCGCGGTCCCGGCGGTTTCGCCCGGCGCGCCGATCGTCGCGATCTCGACCGCAAGTCCGAGCCGGTTGGCCCGGGCCGCCAGCATCGCGGGATCGGCGATGGCGAAGAAGTCGGGGAGGCCGAGGGACTCCCGGTCGCGGTGGAGGGCGAGGAGAATGTCCGGCCCGACGCCGGACGGCTCCCCGACCGTGACGGCCAGCGGGCCGCGGGACGGAGCCGGCTCGCTCATCGACGGATGATCGTCGCGCGGTCCTTGAGCTCCTTCAGGAAGGCGATGTCCGGCTCGCTCTGCTGGTTCATCTGCTCGAACTCGCGGGCCTGGAACACCATGGACGCGGCGCGGTCGTCGGAGATGACGCGCTGGTCGCAGACGGCGATGAACTCGACGCCGCGCTCGGTTTCCTGCGCGCGCGTCACGCCGCGGCTCTGGATGGCCGAGATGTCGGCGCGCCACTGCTGCGGAAGCTCGGGCTGGGCGACGCGGCCGAGCTCGCGCACCGTCACGTCCCGCAGGCCCTGCGCGAACTGGTAGGTCGCCGGGCAGCTGGAGAAGCGCTGGCGCATGGCGTTCGCCTCCTGCATGCGGCGCCCCATCGCGCTGCCGCGCTCGCTGGCGGGCACCACGAAGATCACCTGCTGCAGGGTGTATTCGGTCGTCGAGGGCTTCTCGCCGCCCTGCTGGAGCATGCGCTGGACCACGTCCTGCTCGCTCAGCATCTCGACCTGCCGCATGTTGGCCTGGACGGCCTGCGCCCAGCCCATCTGCGTGCGCACGTAGTCGCGGAAGCCGTCCGTCGAGAAGCCGACCTGCCCGAAGACCTGGCCGAGCTGGTCCATCGTCAGATTGTTGCCCTGCGCGAAGTTCTGGACGTAGGCCTCGACCATCTCGTCGGGAATGGTGATGCCGCGCCGCCGGATCTCCTGCCGCTTCAGCATCTCGTCGACGAGTTCGTTCGTCGCCGCCTCGTTGGTCGCGGTCTCGCGGCGCAGGCGCAGGAACGCCGCGCGCTGCTGGATCTGGTAGCTGGTGATCGCCTCGCGGTTCACCACGGCGCGGACCTCGGACTGCTGGGCCGCGGCCGGCTGCGACGCCGCCAGCGCTCCGGCGAACGCGGATACCGCCACCGTCAACGTCAGGGCGGTCCGTCGAAGCATGCGTCCTGCCTTCATGTGCGCGTCAGCCTCCGTCGATCCTGCCGGTTTCCATGACCGGCTTATCCTCGCGCCAGTGATGCGTCGAGCCTTTGGCGAAACGATGGTCGCCCTCAGAAGCGGGTTCCGGTCTCGGTGTCCCCTCCCACACCGAAGCCGAACTCGGTCTCGACGAGGGTGCGCAGCGACAGGCGGAACAGGACCTGGCTCTCGGCCGACTGCAGCTGGTAGCGGTCGCTCGTGCTGCGGTACTCGGCGAGCAGCGTGAAGCACTCGTCCGCGTAGCCGACGCCGAAGGAGCGCGAGATGATCGACGAGTTCTCGACGTCGTAGCTCAGCGCGCCGAAGGTCGAGATCTCCTCGGTCAGCTTGAGGTTGCCGCTGACCGAGAGCTGCTGGCGGTCTTCCGCGAAGCCGTAGGTCGGCTGCTCGGCGATCTGCGAATAGGTCACCGCCGTCTGGAGGTTGCCGAAGTCCATCGAACCGGAAAGGTCCGCGCGCTCCATGGACAGGTCGTCCTTGTCGAAGCGACCCTGCGCGGCGAGCGTCAAGCCGGCGGGAACGGTCAGAGCCAGCGAGGACACGTAGTCGGAGCGGTCCGTCTCGAGGCCCGAATCGTAGCCGACGAGCGCCAGATCGCGCTGCGCAAAGGGATTGTCGCCCGCCAGATGGTAGGACTGCCCGACGACGGCGTCGAGCGTGTAGCCGCGGCCGAAGACGCCGGCGTACTTCACGCCGACATTGGCGCGCGTGCCGCCCTCGATGCGATCGAAGCCGGAGAACTTGTCGTGGCTGAAGAGGTTCGTCGTGTTGAAGACGAGGCTCTGCGCGTCCTCGTTCGGCAGGATGCCGGCGCGACCTTCGTTCGGCCGCACGAGGAGCTGCGCGATCGGCTCGATCACGTGGCTGGTGGACGCGGTCTCGATCAGCCACGGATAGCGCGCTTCGAGCCCGGCCGTCGCCATGCCGCGCGCACCGGTCTCGTCGACCGCGAGGCCGCCGAGCGCGGTCCCGGTCGCCGGATCGGGGAAGCCGGGCGTGCTCATGTCGGCGCGGAAGACGTCGCCGCGGGCCGCGAGCATCGGCGTCAGGACGAGGCCGGATTCGGTGACGAGGTCGCTGCGCCAGATGGCTTCGGTCGTCGCCCGCGTGTAGTCGCCTTCGAGGCCGCGGTAGCGGAAGGCGTCCTGCCGGTAGCGATCGCCGAAGTCTCCGCCCGAGCAGATGCCGTTGTCGATGAAGGCGCTCTGGCAGATGAGGAGGTCGCCGAGAGAAGTCTCGTCGCGGCGCAGATTGGTGACGTTGACGTTCAGCTCGACCTCGCCGCCGAGGACGCCTTCCTCGATGCGCTGGTAGTCCAGCGACGGCAGCACGTAGGGCTGCACCTCCTCGGTGAAGGTGTTGCGCGTCTGGACGTCGAACTTCTGCGCGCGAAGATCGAAGAAGGACCGTTCGCCGAGCCCGGTGAGGTAGATCTCGGACGTCCGGTAGATGTCCGAGAAGTTCGGGATGCCGTAGACGTTGGAGAAGTTCGGGTCGTTCTGCAGGAGCGCGTCCCAGCCGACCGTCCAGTTCTGGTTCAGCGCGAAGCGGCCGGTGGTGCCGACCATGCCCCGGTTCTCGGGCGGAATGTCGGGTCCGAAGCCGACGCCGTCCGACCGGAAATCGTCGAAGGCGTCGGGGTCCCGCTGGGCGATGCCGGCGGTCTGGAGCGTGAAATAGCCGCTCTCGAAGGCCTGCCGGTACTCGGCGTCCGCCAGGAAGCCCTGCCGCGCGTAGTAGGTGCCGCCGACCGTCAGGTCCTTGTCGTCGGAGATCGCCCAGAAGTAGGGCACGCGCACGCCGAATCCGGTCTTGTCGGAGGACTTGAACTGGGGCGCGAGGAAGCCGCTCTGGCGCTCGGCCGAGGAATCGGGCGAGGCGAAGTAGGGGAGGTAGGCGATCGGAGTGCCGAAGAGCTCGAAGCGGGCGCCGTAGTAGCGAACGACCTCGTTCTCCTGGTCCCAGACGATGCGCCGGGCCGTCACCTGCCACAGGGGTGGCCGGTCGGGATTCTCGGCGCAGGCCTCGCAGGCGGTGTAGACGCCGCGCTCGAAGGTCGTGGTCGCGCCGTCGCGCCGGACCGCCTGCTGGGCGGCGAACCGGGTGTTCTCCGGCGTCTCGATGCGCAGGGCCTCGACGAAGCCGTTGGCGAAATCGTCGGTGATGTCGACGGCGTCGGCATAGATGCGGTTGCCGGTCGGCTCGATCAGCTCGACGTCGCCGGCCGCGACGAGCCGCTGGGTCGCCTGATCGTAGACGAGGTTGCGCGCGACGAGCTGATAGTCGCCGTAGTCGATCTGGACGCCGCCCGACGCGGTGACGCGCGCGCCCTCGCGATCGTAGGAGACGGTGTCCGCCTCCAGGAAGAGCTGCGTGCCCTCCGGGACGGCGACGCTGCCACCCAGATCGCTCAACGTGACCTGCGCCTGGCCGGAGCTCAGAGGCAGAATCGCGCACAAGGCGACGCCGCCCGCCAGAGCGAGCCTCAGCAGCGACCGGACGACCGGCTTGCCACGGCGCGAGTTCCCCCTCGGCCCCATGCTATCCATCCTCTTGGTGCAGCAGGATCGTCGTCCCGAACAAGCCTGCCGCCACGACCGGGAACCAAGCCGCCAGGACGGCCGGAACCACGGCATTCGCCCCCAGCGTCTGCGCCAGGAAGGTCACGACGTAAAGCATGAAACCGGCCGCGATGCCACCGACGATCGTCGGTGCGGACTGACCGATGCGTGAATAACGCACCGCGACCGTCGCGGCGACCAGCGTCATCACGGCGAAGAGTGCCGGCATGGCGATCAGCGTGTTCAGTCGCATGGCGAAGGCGCTGGCGTTGTAGCCCAGGCTCCGCGCGGCCTCGATCTTGAAGGGCAGCTCCCAGACCGAAATCGCGAGGGGGTTGGCGATCCGCTCCTCGATGTATTCGGGGCGCAGCTCGGTCGCGATGTCGAGGCTCTCGCGCCGGTCGGGCGGATAGCCGACGCGCGTCACGACGGGGCTCTCCAGCCGCCAGTGGCCGTCGCCGAGGCTGGCGCGCGGCGCGTCGATGCGCTCCTCCACGCCGCCGTCCTCGTCGAAGAGGATGACCGTGACGCCGGCGAGCTCCGTTCCGCCGTGCGAGACGGCGCGCGCGCCGATGACGGAGTGGCGGCCGTCGCCCTCCTGGCGCAGCCATGCCGGGCGGTCCGCCTGATCGTCCGCGCTCTCGCCCGCGACGAGCGTCTGGAGCGCCTGCGACTGTGCCTGCGCGGCGGCGGCGAGCGGGTTGTAGAGCGCGACCGCGAGGATGCCGACTCCGAAGGAGCCGACGAGGAAGGGCGCCGACATCTGCCAGATGGAGACGCCTGCGGCGCGCGCTACGACGAGCTCCATCCGCCGGTTCAGCGAGACGAGCGCGAAGATCGAGGCGAAGAGAACGACGAAGGGAAAGGCCTGTTCGATGAAGGCGGGCACGCGCAAGGCCGAGATGGCCGCGGCCGTCCCGAACGAGATGTCGGCGAACCGGCCGCGGCGGCTGAGCTCGACCATGTCGATGAGGAAGGTCAGCGCGAAGAGCGGCAGGAGCGTCGCACCGAAGGAGAAGAGGAATCGGCGCAGGAAGTAGAGCTGGAGCGTGCGCATCAGGCCTGCCCTCGCTCGAGCGCGCTGCGCGGCCCGGCCGCCCGGCGGCGCAGCGCTTCGGCGAGATCGGCGAAGACGCCGGCGATCCGCCGCACCAGCGGCATCTCGATGATGTTGTACTGCGTGGCGTAGAGCGCCGCGCTGATCGCGAAGGACAGGACCGGCATGGCGTAGACGAGGGCGACGAAGCGGATGTTCGTCTCCACGAGCGAGAGCGAGACGAAGCCTAGCGCCCGAAGCACCAGCGCTCCGCCGAGCGCGATGAGCATGGTCGGCCCGGCGCCCTGCCGGTTGGTGCGGGCATGGCCCGCCACGACGACGGCCCAGAAAGCGAAGGCGATCGGGTAGAGCCAGTCGGTCCGCCGGGCCGCGATCTCCTCGACGTAGCGCTCGGGCCGCTGCTGGGCCATCGAATCGCTGGGGTTCGGCCGCAGCAGCTCGGCGGTCGAACGCTCCGACATGCGCACCCAGTCGTTGGCCGAGACCGGGCGCAGCGTCGAGAGGTCGACCGCGTTGGTCTGGAACTCGACGATCGAGACCTCGCCCGTCGCCGTGATCCGGCGGTGGAGCTGTCCGTCCTGCATCACCAGGAAGGTGCTGCCGAACTGCTCGATGATCTGCCCCTGCTTGGCGAAATAGGTCAGCTCGTACTGCGGCTCGCGCGTGTCGGCCATGAACAGGCCGTCGATGTGCCGGCCCCGCGCGTCCTCCACCGATACGACGACGCCGGCCTGCAGCTCCTCGAAGCTGCCCGGCGTCAGGAAGAGGCTGATGGCGTCCGCGTTGATGGTGCGGATGCCGTTCTGGAAGGCGGCCGAGGCCTTCGGGCCGACCACCTGCGAGTTCACGAAGACGAGAAGGCCGCCGAGGACGCCGAGGAGGAGGATCGGGTTCGCGATGGAGATGCGCGGCGCCCCGGCCGCGTCGATGACCGCGCGCTCGGAATCGGCGTTGAGCCCGTTCAGCGCCTGCACGGCTCCGATCAGGATGGCGAAGGGAATGACGCCGGCCGCAAGGTCGGGCATCAGCATCAGCGCGATCCAGAACAGATTGCCCGCCGCCGAGGCGCTGGTGCGCACGAAGTCGATCCGGCTGAGCACCTGCACGATCCAGACGACCGCGACCAGGGCCGCGAGCGAGCCGAGCGTGTAGCCGATGGCGCGGCGGAAGATGTAGCGTTCCAGGAGCGTCATGGGGCGGTCGGGTCGATCCTCATGCCGATGGGCCGGCGGGCGTCACGGATGGGCCGCCCGTGTTCGGGCCCCGAGCCGCGTAGACTGCCCGAGCTTGGCTAAAGAAGGGCGAAGGAACACAGTTAACGGACCGCGCCTCGCGCGTCACGGCTTGCAATGCGGGTCCGCGTTTCCAAGATAGCGCCGCATCGCATTGCCCGCCTTCCGGAGCCTTCCATGACCAAGCCGACCATCCACTTCACATCGCTCCAGGACCCGGCGAAGGGCGTTCTGACGCTTCTGGCCGGCGACGGCGGCCGTCTGCCGTCGTCGCTCGACGCGACACTGGCCGCGACCGCCACACGTGCCGCCGCGATCGGAAAGTTCAAGGGCAAGCGGCTGGCGAGCGTGGAGGCGATCGCCCCCGAAGGCGGAGGCGTCGAGCGACTGTTGCTCGTCGGCACCCATGCGTCGGAGGCGGCGGTGGAGGAGGACTGGCTCAAGGTCGGCGGAACGATCGTCGCCAAGACGGCCGGCGCCGAGACGGTGACGGTGCTCTGCGAGACGCCGGACGGGGCGCTGGACCCGCAGACGGCCGCCACGATCGCGCTCGGCGCCCTGATGCGCGCCTACAAGTTCGAGCGCTACAAGACGAAGAAGACGAAGGAATCGGACGCCGAGGACAAGCCGGAGGCGGCCTCGGCCCTGACCTTGGCCGTCGCCGATCCGGCGGCGGCCGAACAGCGGTTCGAGGCGCTCGCGGCGGTCGGCGAGGGCGTCAATCTCGCCCGCGACCTCGTCAACGAACCCGCCAACGTCCTGACGACGGTGGAATACGCCTCGCGCATCGAGGCGCTGCGCGACACCGGGCTCGAGGTCGAGATCCTCGACGAGACGCAGCTCGCCGAGCTGCAGATGCACGCGCTTCTGGGCGTCGCGCAAGGCTCGCCGACGCCGGCGCGCCTGGCGATCATGCGCTGGAACGGCGGCGCGGACGGCGAGGCGCCGATCGCCTTCGTCGGCAAGGGCGTCGTCTTCGACACCGGCGGCATCTCCATCAAGCCGGCGGCCTCGATGGAGGACATGAAGGGCGACATGGGCGGCTCGGCCGCCGTCGTCGGCCTCATGCGCGCGCTCGCCGGCCGCAAGGCCAAGGTGAACGCGGTCGGCATCGTCGGGCTCGTAGAGAACGCCGTCGACGGCAAGGCGCAGCGCCCCGGCGACATCGTGACCGCCATGTCCGGCAAGACGATCGAGGTCCTGAACACGGACGCGGAAGGGCGCCTCGTCCTCGCCGACGCGCTCTGGTACTGCCAGGACCGCTTCAAGCCGAAGTTCATGGTGAACCTCGCCACGCTGACCGGCGCGATCATCGTCGCGCTCGGCCACCATCACGCGGGCCTCTTCTCCAACAACGACGAGCTCGCCGACCGCCTGACCAAGGCGGGACTCTCGACCGGCGAGAAGGTGTGGCGCCTGCCGCTCGGCAAGGAGTACGCCAAGCAGATCGAGGGCAAGTTCGCCGACATCAAGAACATCGGCAACGGCCGTGCGGCGGGCTCGATCACCGCCGCCGAGTTCCTGCAGCACTTCGTCAACGACGTGCCCTGGGCCCATCTCGACGTCGCGGGCACGGCGATGGGCTCGCCTGCCAACGAGTACAACCAGTCCTGGGGCTCGGGCTACGGCGTGCGCCTTCTGGAGCGCCTCGTCGCCGACCATTACGAGGCCAAGTGACCGTCCCTTGGCGGAGGTCCTCTTCTACCATCTGACGGAGAGCCGGCTGGAGGAGGCCCTGCCGGACCTCCTCCAGAAGTGCCTCGACCGCGGGTGGCGCGTCGTCGTGCAGTGCGCGAGCGAGGAGCGGCGCGACTCGCTCGACGCCCACCTCTGGACCTGGCGCGACGACAGCTTCCTGCCGCATGGCTCCGATGCGGCCGGAAGCGCCGCGCTCCAGCCGATCCTCCTGACGGTGGATGCGGCCACCCGCGCGAACGAGGCGCATGTGCGCTTCATGGTGGAGGGCGCGGTGCCCGAGACGCTGGAGCCATACGTGCGCGGCATCTACCTCTTCGACGGGCACGACCCGGAACAGGTCGCAGCGGCCCGCGCCCGGTGGACAGCGGAGAAGACCGCGGGCCACACGGTGACCTACTGGCAGCAGCGCGAGGACCGCGGCTGGGTCAAGAAGGCCTGACGCGCACGCACACGCGCCGCCGCGCGGCGAAGGCGCCGCGACGGGCGGAGGGACGAAAGAGCGGAACGCCGCGTTCGATGTATTCGTCGGGGTGTCGAAGGTTCAGGTCCGGCGCTCCGCTCCTCGTCGAAGGCGGACGACATTCGTCCGCCTCGTGCCCTCAAGCCCCGGACCTCGGCCCGATATTGCCCGATGCGGGCAGGGGCTGTCTCCGGTCCGGCTCGAAGCCGCGTCGGCGATTCCGATCCGGTCCGTCGCGCGCCGGACCTGAGGTCGGCCTCCGTCGAGGCTCCCCGCCGATCCTCGTTCGACAGCGCGCCGATCGCTCGCGCTGTCCGCCCGAAGGCCGGCGGCGAGGCGAGGGTAGGCCCGCGGCGCAGAAGGGGGACAAGTTTGCCGGTCGCCCGGGCGTCGCCGTGTCCGTCGCCGGCCTTCGCAAACGCCCTCAGGGGCCGATGGGACCCGATGAGGTTGCGACCCGTGTCAGCCCGGCCGTGCGTCGTCGTATCGCCGCTGCGCCGTCAGGACGTCGGTCATGTGGGTCTCGGCCCAGAGGCGCAGACCGTCGACCGTGCGCGCCAGGGTCAGTCCAAGCGGCGTGATCGAGTATTCCACCGTCACCGGGACCGTGGCGAAGGCGCGACGGTCCACCAGCCCGTCCCGTTCCAGGGTCTTCAGCGTCTGCGACAGCATCTTCTGGGACAGCCCGCCGATCTTCCGGCGAAGCTCATTGAAGCGATGCGGGCTCTCCGCCAGCAGCCCGAGGACGAGAACGGTCCATTTGTCCGCGACGCGGTCCAGAACCATGCGGGTCGGGCAGGTCGCCGCGTAGGTGTTCGGAACGTGCATCGGTTTCTCCGGCGTGACCAGATGAGGATCGGGTGCCTTCTTTACAGAGCGATCACGATACCGCACCTAGTATCCATTGGAAACCAGAAGGAGTTCGCGCCATGCGCGTCGCCCTCATCGGAGCCAGCGGCAACGCCGGCTCCCGCATTCTCGCCGAACTCGCGCGTCGGGGCCATGAGGTGACGGCCATCGTCCGCAATCCCGAGCGCGTTCCGGCCCTCGACAAGGTTCGGGCGGTGAAGGGCGACGTCTACGATCGCGAGGCACTCGCCGGGATCGTTCGCGGGCACGATGCCGTCGTGAGTTCCGTCCATTTCACGGCCAGCGATCCGCACGCTCTGATCGAGGCGGTGCGGCGGTCCGGCGTCCGTCGCTATCTGGTCGTCGGCGGAGCCGGCAGCCTCGAATCCTCGCCCGGCGTCCGCCTGATCGACGGCCCCGGTTTCCCCGAAGCCTACAAGGCCGAGGCGACCGCAGGCGCTGCGTTCCTCGACATTCTCCGCAGCGAAAACGAACTCGACTGGACGTTCATCTCGCCGTCTGCGGAGTTCGTGCCGGGGGAGCGGACAGGCCGCTTCCGGCTCGGCGGCGACGCTCTCCTCGTCGGCGAGCACGGCAGCCGCGTCTCGTTCGAAGATTTCGCGTTGGCGCTGGTGGACGAACTGGAACGGCCCGAACATTCCCGCCGGCGCTTCACCGTCGGCTATTGAGCCGTTGCGGGCGGGCGGAGCGGGATGCTTCGCCCGCCCGCAAGCGTCAGCGGACGATGACGCCGCCGGTCGTGCGGCCGGCATCCTGCCGGTCGTCGGCGGTCCAGCGGACGGGGTTGTAGTAGATCGGGTAGTCGGCCTGCGTGTCCTTGCCGGTCTCGTGGCGATAGCCGCCGCGATAGGCCGCGGCCTCGATCGCGCCGTCCTCGTGCAGCATGAACATCACGCAGCCCTCGGCGCTCTCGCCGGGGCCGAGCTGCCCGGGCACGTTGGCGCGGCACTGGTCGAAATTCGTGCCGGGCCCGTTCATCGCCAGGGCGGGCGCGTGCGTTTGGTCGCGGTCGTCGATCGCCACGAAGGCGCCGATCTGCTGGTTGGCGAGGTCCTCCTCGCTGCGGTTGGTGTATTCGTAGCGGACATAGACCGGACGGGCGTCCTGCAGGTCCGCCGGGATGTCGAAGCCCGAGAGGTCGTCCGCGGACCCTTCCTCGATGGCGGTGACGGTCAGTTCGATCGGCACCTGCGGCCCGTTCGGCACCAGATGCGGGACGGTGGCGCTCTCGCCGAGCTTCAACTCGGAGCCGGCGTCCTGGAACGCCTGCGCGTAGGCCGCCGGGGCGGCGAACATCGCCGCGGAGGCGAGCATGAGCGTGATGGTCTTCATCGGCTGGTTCTCCCGTGGCGTCGGGTCGCTTCGGCCCGTCCGCCCTTGCCTCGAAGCCGCGGCATCCCCTTCGCGAACGACGGGTTCGGCCAGCGGCGGCAAAACGCTAGGAGCGGAACAAGGCGAGTTTTGGACACGGATCCGTGATCGATCCGTGACCACCGCTCGGTGCTCCGTTCCCGGTCGGAGCCGGGGAGTACGCAATTGCGAGATTGCGTTGCAGTATAGATCGCAGTTGCACAGGGAATCCGAAGTAAAATTGTCGTTCCCGATCGTATGACGGTAGAGAAAGTGTCGTTCCTGTGTTTTGATTTGCTCCGGGAGAGGAAGCGGGAGGAGACCTCATGCGCAAACTGAAGACGAGCGGGCGCCTTGCGGCGATGCTGGCGTCGGCGGCGTTCGGCCTGTCGGGCACGGCGTTCGCGCAGGGCCCGACGCTGACGCACGAGACGGTGCTGTCGGGGCTGGAGGATCCGTGGGACATGGCCTTCCTGCCCGACGGGACGATGTTCTTCACCGAAAAGTGCCGCGGTCTCTCGGTGAGGACGCCGTCCGGCGAGGTCCATCCGCTGCTCGGCATGGGCGGCACGGAGGGCTTCCCGACCACGGGCGACGATCTCTTCTGCGAGGGCCAGGCCGGCATGAACGGCGTCGCGGTCGATCCCGATTTCGAGGAGAACCGCGCGGTCTACGTCTATTCCGCGTCGAACAGGACGGCACCCGGCTCCAACCGGGTGCTGCGGTTGACCGTCAACGACGCCTTCGACGACGTGTCGGACCGGACCGACATCGTCGAGGACATCCCCTACAAGCCCGAGGCGACCGACCAGCCCTTCGGCGGCCCCGGCGCGCACAATGGCGGGCGCATCCGCTTCGGTCCCGACGGGGCGCATCTCTATGTGACGACGGGCGACACGCACAATGCGGAGGTGCCGCAAAGTCCGACGCTCCTGGGCGGCAAGGTCCTGCGCATCGACCGCGACGGCGCCGCGGCGGCCGGGAACGGCGCGCCCGAAGGCTTCGACCCCCGCATCTTCACCTATGGCCACCGGAACGTCCAAGGCATCGCCTTCCATCCGACAACGGGCCAGCCGATCGTGTCCGAGCACGGGCCCTGGCACTCGGACGAGATCACCGCCCTCGTCGCGGGCGGCAATGGCGGCTGGGATCCGAGGCCGGACACCGCCGGACGCGGCGAATGCCCGGACGGCTATTGCGGCTACGAGCCCAACCAGATGGACGAGATGGCGCCCGAGGAGCGGGCCGAATACATGCCGATGACCGATCTGGAGGCCTATCCCGACGCGATGCGGCCGGCCTGGACCAACAACGGCCTGTCGCAGGGCACCTCCTCGGCAACCTTCCTCGAAGGCGATCAGTGGGGCGATTGGGACGGACGGCTGGTCGTCGGTCTTCTCGGCATCGGCTTCGGCGGCACGCCGGTCGGCCAGCGCATCGACATCATCGACATCGCGCAGGACGGGCAGTCGGTGAACGACGTGACCGAAATGCCGCTTCCGATGGAGCCGGCACGCTTCCGGTCACTGGTCCAGGGCCCCGACGGTCATCTCTACGCGGCCGTCGACGAAGGGGACATCCACCGCATCATGCCGGAATAGCCCGCCGGCCCGAAAGCCAAGGGGCGCGGCCCCGGGCCGGAGGACACGGTCGGCCGCTCCGGCGGCCGGACGGACCGAGCCGGTCGCGCCGCGCCGCTTGCGCCGACAAGACGATCGTCGTCGCAATGGGGTCGGGTCCCATCCCGAAAGCCGAAAGCCGAAAGGAAAACCGCCGGATGAAGTTCGCTCCCGCCGCGCTCTCGCTCGCGCTCCTCTGTTCGCTGTACGGTCCGGTCATGGCCCAGACGGGGGCCGCCGAGGCCGACGCCGCGGCCGGCGAGACGCTGTACGCGAGGGCTTGCGCGCAATGTCACGGCCGCACCGGGCGCGGCATGGCGAGCTTTCCCTCGCTCGAGGATCTCGACGCCGAGACGGTCACCGCGCGGCTCGAAGCGTATCGCGCAGGCGAGTCCGTCGGGCCGAACTCCGCCCTGATGAAGCCCGTCGCCAAGCGTCTTTCGGACGAGGAGATCGCGGACCTCGCCGCGTTCGTCTCGCAAGGGTTCCGGTAGCGCTTCTTCGTTCGGCCGCGCGGGGTTACTCCGCCGCCATCGCGGCCTCGTGCTCCTCGGAGAAGGCGAGCCACTCGGCCTCGGCCTTCGCCAGCGTCTTCTCCGCGTCCGCCTTCTGCTTGGAAAGCTGGGCGGCGCGCGCCGGTTCCCTGGTGTAGAGTGCAGGGTCGCTCAGCTGTTCGTCGAGGCCGGCGATGGTCTTCTGAAGCCGAGACATCTGGATTTCCAGCGTCGAGATTTTGGTGCGCAGAGGCTTGAGCGCCTCGCGGCGCTCCGCGGCCTGCCGACGCTGGTCGACCTTCGACACCTGCGGCGGAGGCGCCTCGTAGGTGGTGCCCTGGTTGCCGGCGCCGGCACGGGCACCGGACAGGATCAGCTTCTTGTAGTCGTCGAGGTCGCCATCGTAGCGCGAGACCGTGCCGTCGCCGACGATCCACAGCCGGTCCATCGTCGATTCCACCATGTGGCGGTCGTGGCTGATGAGGATGACGGCGCCCGAATAGTCGTTCAGCGCGTGGACGAGGCTGGTCCGGGCCTCGATGTCGAGGTGGTTGGTCGGCTCGTCGAGGATCAAGAGGTTCGGCGCGTCGATGGTGGCGAGGCCCATCAGGAGCCGCGCCTTCTCGCCGCCCGACAGGTCGTCGGCCTTGGTGTCCATCTTCTGGGTGGACAGGCCCATCTGCGCGACCTTGGCGCGGACCTTGGCCTCGGGCGCATCGGGCATGAAGCGGCGCACGTGCTGGACGGCCGTCTCGTCCGGCCGCAGATCGTCGATCTGGTGCTGGGCGAACATCGCGATCTTCAGGCCGGGCGCTCGGGTGATCGTGCCGGACTGCTCCTTCAGCCGCTCGGCCAGAAGCTTGGCGAAGGTCGACTTGCCGTTGCCGTTGGCGCCCAGCAGCGCGATGCGGTCGTCGGCGTCGATGCGAAGATCCAGCCCGCGCAGGATCGAGCGGCCCGCCTCGTAGCCGACGGCCACCTTCTCCATGCGGATGATGGGCGAGGCGAGGATCTTCTCCGGCTCGGGGAAGACGAAGGGCACGACATGCTCCTCGACGACGGCCTGCAGCGGCTTCATCCGCTCCAGCGCCTTCAGGCGCGACTGCGCCTGCCGGGCCTTGGAGGCCTTGGCGCGGAAGCGCTCCACGAACGCCTCCATGTGCTTGCGGGCCGCGTCCTGCTTGACGATGGCCTTTTGCAGCAGCTCCAGCTTCTCGGCGCGCTGGCGCTCGAAACTGTCGTAGTCGCCGCGGTAGAAGACGAGCTTCTTCTGATCGAGGTGGATGATCGATGAGACGGCGTTGTTCAGGACGTCGCGGTCGTGGCTGATCAATAGCACGGTGTAGGGGTAGCGCGCGACGAAGTTCTCCAGCCACAGCGTGCCTTCGAGGTCGAGATAGTTCGTCGGCTCGTCGAGGAGCAGGAGGTCCGGCCGGGAGAACAGGACGGCCGCGAGCGCGACGCGCATGCGCCAGCCGCCCGAGAAGGAGCCGACCGGACGTGCCTGCGCCGCCGCGTCGAAGCCGAGGCCGTCGAGGATCGCGGCGGCGCGGGCCTCGGCCGAATGGCTTTCGATGTCGGCGAGGCGCATGTGGATGTCGGAGATGCGGGTCGGGTCGGTCGCGGTCTCGGCTTCCGAAAGAAGGGACACGCGCTCCTCGTCGGCGGCGAGCACGATCTCCAGGAGCGACTGGTCGGTGCCGGGCGCCTCCTGCGCGACCTGGCCGATGCGGGTGTTCTTCGGGAACGAGACCGATCCGCTCTCGGTGGCGAGCTCGCCGGTGATCGCCCGGAACAGCGTCGACTTGCCGGCTCCGTTGCGCCCAACGAGGCCCGCCTTCGTCCCCGCCGGGATCGACAGCGTGGCGTGGTCGATGAGAAGGCGCCCGGCGACGCGCGCGGAAAGGTCGGTGATCTGCAGCATGGCGGGCTTTTGCCACGAAGCAGGGCGGCGGGGAAGGGAATCGTGTCTGAGCGAAGTGTGTGTGTATATTTACGAGGCTGCTCAGTTGGAGGATGCTCATGCTGACGAAAGTGGAGATCGACGAGGACCTTCTTCGCTCCGCGATGCGCTTCGGAGGCGAGGAAAGCGCGCGCGAAACCGTGGAACGTGGCCTTCGGGCGTTGACCGAGGAAAGGCGTCGCGCACAGCTGGAGGCGATCGAGGGACTGCGAGGTCTGGGTTGGGACGGTGATCTGGACGAAATGCGCCGCGACCGTCCGCGGCAACCGATCGAATGACGCGCATTCTGCCCGACAGTTCGATTTGGATAGACCTCCTGCTCGACCGACGGACACCGCAGACCGACCTCTTGCGATCTGCCGCTGCGGATCACATCGTGCTGGTCGGCGACCTCGTGACGACCGAAGTTCTGCAGGGTGTCCGAACCGATCGGGGGTTTGCCGAAGCGCGATCCCTGCTCGCCAGTTTCGAGCCCGTCATGCTTTGCGGCTCTGAAACCGCCATCCGTGCCGCCGCCAACTACCGCCTGCTTCGCCAACGCGGCATCACCGTCCGCGGGACGATCGACGTGATCGTCGCGACGTGGTGCATCGAGAACGACGTGCCGATCATCCACAACGACCGCGACATGGCCGTGATGGAGCGCGAACTCGGGCTCCGCGCCTACGCGTGATCGGCTCCGCCGCCTTGCCGGGCGGGAAGGGCGCCGCTATAGAGCGCGCCATCTCCTTTCCGACCAAACCCAAGGAACGACCCCTCATGGCGATCGAACGCACCTTCTCGATGATCAAGCCGGATGCCACGCGGCGCAACCTCACCGGCGCCATCACGAAGATGCTCGAGGATGCCGGCCTGCGCGTCGTCGCCTCCAAGCGCGTCTTCATGAGCCAGCGCGAGGCCGAGGGCTTCTATGCCGTGCATAAGGAGCGCCCGTTCTTCGGCGAGCTCGTCGAGACGATGACGTCGGGCCCGACGGTCGTGCAGGTTCTGGAGGGCGAGAACGCCATCGCCAAGAACCGCGAGATCATGGGCGCCACCAACCCGGCCAATGCCGACGAGGGCACGATCCGCAAGACGCACGCCGTCTCGATCGGCGAGAACTCGGTCCACGGCTCGGACGCGCCCGAGACTGCGGCCGAGGAGATCGCCTACTGGTTCTCCAAGACCGAGATCGTCGGTTGAACCCAAGAGCGCCGTGCGTCCATTCGGACGCACAAAGGTCGCTCTATCTCTTTGACTCTACGCATCAGGCTTTCCGGAAATCGATTCCGATTTTCGGGCCGATGCTGTAGCCGAACAAGCTGAACGAGCGCCGGCCTTCGGGCCGGCGTTTTCGTTTCAGGCGTCGTGTCGCCAGCGGTCCGCCGCCGTGTCGTCCGCATCCTTGGCCTCGACCCAGGCGCCGACCGTCCCGTCGACGAGATGCTCGCGCTTCCAAAAGGGCGCTCTCGTCTTCATGAAGTCCATGACGAAGGAGGCCGCCTCGAAGGCCGCCTGGCGGTGGCGCGAGGCGCAGAGGACGAGCACGATCTCCTCGCCGGGGGCGACCTTGCCGAAGCGGTGGATGGCCTTGGCCGCGATCAGGTCGAAGCGCGCCGCGGCCTCCTCGAGGATCGCTCCGATCTGGCGCTCGGCCATGCCGGGATAGTGCTCCAGCTCCAGCGCCGCGAGACGCCCGTCCTCGTCGCGGCAGTAGCCGGCGAAGGCCACCACCGCACCGGCGCGACCGTCCGCCCCGAGCGCGCTCGTCTCGCCGCCGATGTCGATGCGGTCGGCCTGGACGCGCGCCTCGATCACCCGCGTCACCCGCCGGTCATGGGCGGAAAGATCGCGACTTCCGTCACGCTCCCGAGCGGCTCGGAATGGTCCGCATGCTCCTGGTCCAGCGCGACGCGCAGGATTTCGGGCGCCTGCAGCGCGGCCTCGTAGCCCTCGCCCCGCGATCGCAGCCAGAGGAGGAGGTCGGAGACGGTGACGATGCCGGCCGGCAGCGCGACGGTCTCCTCCTCGGTCCCGATCCGCTCGCGGACCCAGGCGAAGTAGCGAATCCTCATGTCCGTCTCCTCGGTCAGTCGCCGATGTGCCGGAGTCCCGCCCGGAAATAGTCGTAGCCGGTGTAGAGCGTCACCAGCGCCGAGACCCAGAGCAGGAAGATGCCGGTCTCGGTGACGAAGGGAACGATCCGGTCGCCGGCCGGGCCCGCGAGGAGAAACCCGATGGCGACCATTTGGGTTGCGGTCTTCCACTTGGCGAGCCGCGTGACCGGAACCGAGACCTTGAGTTCGGCGAGATATTCGCGAAGGCCGGAGACGAGGATCTCGCGGCAGAGGATGACGATCGCGGCCCAGATCGTCCAGCCCGCGATGGTGCCATCCGCGGCCAGGATGAGCAGCACGGCGGCCACGAGAAGCTTGTCGGCGATCGGGTCGAGCATGCGCCCGATCGTCGAGGTCTGCTGCCAGATGCGGGCGAGATAGCCGTCGAGCCAATCGGTGATCGAGGCGGCCGCGAACAGGAACAGCGCCCACCAGCGCGCCGTGTCCGACGCCTCGAGCGTGCCGCCGGCGAAGAAGCAGGCGACGACCAGCGGCACGGCGAGGATGCGCGCGTAGGTCAGGAGGTTCGGCAGGCTGTAGGCCTTGGATGACATGAAGATCGCTGTCCGCTTCTGAAATGCCCTGCGGTCCGGTTCTTTTGGGTCGGCGAAGCGGGCCGCGTCAACCGTGCGCGTGCGCCTCCTGCGTCTCGACGGTCCCGGCCTATCCGCGCTCGTGGAAATGGTCGTAGATGGACTGGGCCATGGCGTCGGAAATGCCTTCGACCTTGCGCAGGTCGCCCAGCGCGGCGCGCGAGACCGCCTTGGCCGTACCGAAATGGTGGAGGAGCGCGCGCTTGCGCGACGGGCCGATGCCGGCGACCTCGTCGAGCGGATTGGCGACCAACTCCTTCTTGCGCCGCGCCCGGTGCGATCCGATGGCGAAGCGGTGCGCCTCGTCGCGCAGGCGCTGGACGAAGTAGAGCACCGGATCGCGCGGCGGCAGCGTGAAGGGCTCGCGGCCCTCCACGACGAAGCGCTCGCGCCCCGCTTCGCGGTCGACGCCCTTGGCGACGCCGATCGTCGTCACCTTGTCGGCGATGCCGAGCTCGTCGAGGATCGCGCGCACCGCCGAGATCTGGCCCTTGCCGCCATCGATGAGGACGAGGTCCGGCCAGGCCGGCATCTCCGCGTCCTGCGCCTCGTCCTCGCCCTCGGGGGTGGGCGCGGGGGGCGTCGGGCCCTCCGCGTTCTCCTTCAGGAGCCGCGAGAAGCGCCGCGTCATCACCTCGCGCATCATGCCGAAATCGTCGCCCGGGGTGATGTCGGCGCCGCGGATGTTGAACTTGCGGTACTGGTTCTTGGTGAAGCCCTCGGGTCCGGCGACGATCATCGCGCCGACGGCGTTGGTGCCCATGATGTGGGAGTTGTCGTAGACCTCGATCCGGCGTGGCGGACGGGGGAGGGCGAAGGTCGTCGCCAGACCCTCCAGAAGCCGCGACTGCGACGAGGTCTCCGCCAGACGGCGGCCGAGCGCCTCGCGGGCGTTGCCCTCGGCATGGGCGACGAGGTCCCGCTTGGCGCCGCGCGCCGGCACCTCCAGCCGCACCTTGCGGCCCGCCTTGGTCGACAGCGCCTCGCCGAGCAGGGCCTCGTCCTCCAGCGCCAGCGGCAACAGGATCAGGCGCGAGGGCTCCTTGTCGTCGTAGAACTGCGCGAGGAAGGCGGCCATCACCTCCTCCGGTTCGATCGACGGATCGGCCTTCGGGAAATAGGCGCGGTTGCCCCAGTTCTGGCCGGTGCGGAAGAAGAAGACCTGGATGCAGGTCAGCCCGCCCTCCTGATGGATGGCGAAGACGTCCGCCTCCTCCACCCCTTGCGGGTTGATGCCCTGGTGTCCCTGCACATGCGAGAGCGCGGCGAGGCGGTCGCGATAGAGGGCGGCGCGCTCAAAGTCGAGATCGTCGGAGGCCGCCTGCATGGCCTGGGAGAGCGAGCGTTTCACCTCGCCCGAGCGGCCCGACAGAAAGCTTTTCGCCTCGCCGACGAGGCCCTTGTAGTCCGCGATCGAGATCTCGCCCGTGCAGGGGGCGGCGCAGCGCTTGATCTGGTGGAGGAGGCAGGGCCTTGTGCGCGTCGCGTAGACGCTGTCGGTGCAGGTCCGGATGAGGAACGCGCGCTGCAGGGCGTTGACGGTCCGCGAGACCGAGCCCGCCGAGGCGAAGGGCCCGAAATAGGCGCCCTTCCGCGAGCGGGCACCGCGATGCTTCATGATCGCGGGGGCCTCGTGGTCCTCGGCGACGAGGATGTAGGGAAAGGACTTGTCGTCCCGCATCAGGACGTTGAAGCGGGGGCGCAGGCGCTTGATGAGGTTGGCTTCGAGCAGAAGCGCCTCGGTCTCGGTCCGCGTCGAGACGAACTCCATCGCCCGGGTCGAGCGGATCATGCGCGCGATGCGGTTGGAATGGCCACCGGTGCGGGCGTAGCTCGCCACACGCTTCTTCAACGAGCGGGCCTTGCCGACGTAGAGGGCTTCGGCCTGCTCGTCGAGCATGCGGTAGACGCCGGGCCCATTCGGCAGCCGCTTGACGAGCGCCGCGATCAGTTCGGCGCCGGAAAGGTCGGAGGCCGGCACGAGGTCGCCGCCGCTCCAGTCGATCGCCTGCGCGAGAGGGGCGGGCGTCCCGGTCGCATCGTCCTCGTCGTCGAGGTCCTCGTCGAGAATCGGTTCGTCGTCGCTCATCGTCTTCCGGATCGGGCATGCGTCTCGCCGGGACCGTCCGATCGCGGCAGGCCCCGGCCGCTATATGCCTCCTCCGGGGCGCGATTTCACCCCTGACGCGCCGGCGGACGATGGGACGCGCGCCGTCGCCGTCCCGATCGACGGCCGAGGACGGGAGCCGGTTTCACGGCGAGTGTGCCCTCTGTGCAATTGGCAGGCGGGGCGTGCGCCGCCTATATCTCGGGTCACGGAAACGGTGCGCTTCGCACGGGTTCCGCAGCGGTGGAACGACCGGCTCGCCCGGAGTGTTTGCCGCAAAAGGGTCTACGAGCCGCCGCGTATCGGGCGGCGTTGCGGGAAAGTTCGATGTCGGCGTTGCGCGCAATCCTCGCGGTGGCACTCTCCCTCACGGGAACCGTCGCTGCGTCCGCGGCCGACCCGGCACCCGTCGACATGGGCCTCGCCACGATCGCGACGCCGCCCTCCGTCTACACCTGGTCCGGTCCCTATGTCGGCGGCTTCGTCGGTTACGCCGACCGCAACGTCGACCAGTCCGGCGGCGCGACCTTCAGCAACGACGGCTTCATCGGCGGCGTCTACACCGGCTTCAACGTGCAGAACGACAATCTCGTCTACGGCATCGAGGGCGATGTCGGCGGCGCGAACGTCGACGGCGGCGGCTTCAACGCGGCGGCCGGCCTGCCGGTCGCCGGCGATGCGGGCGCGTTCGGCTCGGTCCGCGCGCGCCTTGGCGTCGCCTACGATCCGTTCATGTTCTTCGCCACCGGCGGCGCGGCGGTCGCCAACAACGAGCTGACCCTCGGCGGCGTCAGCGATTCCAACACGCACTGGGGCTGGACGCTCGGCGCGGGCATCGAGGCCTTCGTCACCGACAACATCACCTCGCGCGTCGAGTACCGCTACTCGGACTACGAGAGCCAGGATTACAATCTCGGCAACAATGTCGAGTTCTCCTCCGGCTTCGACGAGCACTCGATCCGCGCAGGTCTGGCGCTTCGGTTCTAGGCTTCACCGGACGCGACCGGGATTCGAGGCCGCGCCGCAGGGTGCGGCTTTTTTGTTCGAGCACGCGCGCGGTCGCATCCGGCAAGGGCGCCCTTCGTCCCCTGCGGGGGAAGTGCTCCGAAGGGGCGGATGAGGGGCCGGCGAAGCCGGATGGGCGTCGGCGATCTTTCAGGAAGCGCGGACGGCGCATGCGCGCCGCCCCTCATCGGCCTGCCGGCCTCGTCTCCCCGCCAGGGAGAAGGAGTTGCTTTAGTGCGGAGCGTTCTCAAGGGCGTCCGGAGCGCCGTCTAGGACTCGATGATGCGAACGCCCTTCTCGGGATGCGCTGCGTAGTGCCGGAGACGGGTTTCGAGCGAACCCAGGTGAATCTCGAGCTTATGTCCATCCGGATCCAGGAAATAGGTCGAGGCCCCCTCGCTCGTGTTGTCGCGCCACAGAGCCGCGGCAGACAGGATGCGGGCTTTCAGGGCGTCGTAGTCGTCGGGCGAAACGCTGAAGGCAACATGCATGTAATCCGGCCGCGGAGCCAGCTGCGCTTCGTCGTCCTTGGACAGGCAGAGCCAGAGAGTGCCGGCTTCGAGATAGGCCCCTTCGGCCCACAGCGCGCGCAGCGAGAAGCCGAGGACGTCGCGATAAAAGGAGACCGAGCGCGCGACATCCGAAACGGCGAGGGTGACGTGGTTCAAGCCGTTGACCGACGGAGCGATCGACATCTCCGCGCCACCCACGATCATCCTCAGCCCTTCGAGCGGATGTCCTGGAAGGGTGGGAAGCGCTCGGCGAAGGTGTCGAAGAAGGCGCGCAGCTTCGGGCGGCCCTCGTCCCACTTTCCCTTGAAGCGCAGTTCGGCCCAGGAGAGCATGGCCGCGACGGCAAGATGGCCGATGCCGACCGTCTGTGGCAGATCGTCGATCTCGGCCTCCAGCCGGTCGAGCCCGCGCGAGGCCTTGGCCCACTGCCGGTCGGTCCAGCCGTCGTAGCGCTTCTCCTCGGGGCGGAAGCGCGCCTCGTAGACCACCAGGATGGCGCCGTCGACGACGCCGTCGGCCAGCGCCTCGACGCGCTTGGCCTGCAGCCATTCCGCGTCGGTCTGCGGGATGAGCGCGTTGCCGCTGCGACGGTCGAAATACTCGCAGATCACGCGGCTGTCGTAGATCGCCGAGCCGTCGTCGAGGACGAGCGTCGGAATCTTGCCGAGGGGATTGGCGGCGAGAAGGTCGTCGGGGTTTGCCGTGGTGTCGACGGCCTGCACCTCCAGCGGCAGGTCGCAGAGGGCGGCGGCGAGGCGCACCTTGACCGAATAGGGCGAGGACGGGGAGTGAAGCAGTCGCATCAAGGCTCTTTCGAAGGAGCGCCGCCCTAGAAGCGGCGCAGGGACTGGCAGTTCGCGCCGTAGACCTTCCAACGGTCGTACCCGAGGAAGCAACCCTCCGCGCGCCATCCGACCGAGGCGAAACCCATCGGATGCTCGATCACGTAGTAGACCGTGGTGTAGGGCGTGCCCATCTTCGAGTCGAGAATCATGCCGCCGCCGATCAGCGCCTGGCCCTGGCAGTAGCGCCGCTCGATCTTGCGCAGGCCGCCCTTGGGGAAATAGGCGCGCTCGAAGAGCCCCGCGAACTGTTGAACCTCGAGCGCCTGCCGTTCGACGCGCGGCGCGCCGTACTCGAACTGGTCCTCGATCTGGGCGAGGACGCGCGGGTCGTCGCAGGCCGGCACGAGCGCGGCCTGGACGGCGACGGGCGCGGGCGCCGGACGAAGGTCCGCCGCACCGGCAGGCGCGGTGGCGGCCAGCGCGCAGGCCGCGGCCAGAATGGTCAGGAGGCGGTTCGCCATCGGTGCCGTGTCCCTCTTGTCTCCGCGACGCTCGCGAAGATGCACGGGTGTAGGTATCGCATCAGAGCGTCTCGGCCACCAGCGCAAGAACGCCACAATGCGCGCCCTGCGAGAGACCGAGCACGGGCAGGAGCGCCGCCATGACCGCCTCGGCCTCCGCTTTGAAGACGAAGGGGGCGTTGACGACGGCCAGTCCCGACCCGACCAGCCGCTCCTCCTCGCCGAAGGGCTCGCGGAAGAACTCGGCGGTCTGGATGTCCGCGATGCCGCTCGCCTTCAGGAGCGCGTGCAGCCGGTCGCGCTCGGCGGGGCGCTTGATCGGGTACCAGACGGCGAAGGTGCCGCCCGCCCAGCGCCGGTGGGCGGCGGAGAGGCCGTCGACGATCCGCTCCAGCTCGCCCTCCCGCTCGAAGGGCGGGTCGATCAGCACGAGGCCGCGCTTCTCCTTCGGCGGCACGTGCGCCCCGAGCGCCAGCCAGCCGTCGAGCTCGATCGCCTTGACCTGCACGTCGCCCGCGAACTCGGCCTTCAGGGCCGCGGCGTCCACGGGATGGAGTTCGTAGGCCGACAGCCGGTCCTGCGGGCGCAGGAGGCGGCGCACGAGAAGCGGCGAGCCGGGATAGGCGGACGAGCCGCGCTCGGCGCTCGCCGCCCGCACCACGTCCAGATAGTCCGCGAGAAGCGGGTGCTCGGCGGCCGGCGAGGCGAGGAGGGCGGTGATACCCGTCAGATGCTCGCCCGTGCGCGTCGCCTCGTCGGCGGAAAGGTCGTAGCGGCCCCGTCCCGCGTGGGTGTCGAAGACGCGGAACGGCTTCTCCTTGCGCTTGAAGTAGGCGACGAGGCGCGCGAGCAGCGCGTGCTTGTGGACGTCGGCGAAGTTCCCGGCGTGGAAGGCGTGGCGATAGTTCAATCGAAAAGCCCTTCACGCGACTGCGACGGAGTGTTCATGGGGCGATGGGGGTGAATCGCCGGCCACCTTTCCCATATGCGCCGTCCGACCGAAAGCGCGAGGCCCGTTCCGCGCGCTTCGCCAGACACGAGGAAGATGCCGCCATGGCCAACGAGAGCCTGTTCGAACCGTTCGATCTCGGACCGATTCGCCTGTCCAACCGCACCGTGATGGCGCCGCTGACGCGCTCGCGCGCCACCAGCGACGGCGTCGTGCAGGACATGCATGTCGAATACTACCGCCAGCGCGCCGGAGCGGGGCTCATCATCACGGAGGCGACCAACATCTCGCCCGAGGCCCGCGGCTACGCCTACACGCCGGGCATCTTCAACGACGAGCAGGTGACGGCGTGGAAGCGCGTGACCGACGCCGTGCACGCGGACGGCGGCAAGATCGTGCTGCAGCTCTGGCATGTCGGGCGCATCTCGCATCCCGATCTCCAGCCGGGCGGCGCCCTGCCGGTCTCGGCCTCGGACGTGACGCCGAGCGGGCAAGCCTTCACCGAAGAGGGCTTCAAGGACCACGTCCACCCCCGCGCGCTGGAGACGAGCGAACTGCCGCGGCTCGTCGAGGACTACGTCAAGGCGACGCGCAACGCGCGGGCCGCCGGCTTCGACGGCGTCGAGGTCCACTCGGCGAACGGCTACCTTCTCGACCAGTTCCTGCGCGATTCCTCGAACAAGCGCATCGACGGCTACGGCGGCTCGATCGAGAACCGCATGCGGCTTCCGCTGGAGGTGCTCGACGCCGTGATCGCGGCCTGGGACAAGGACCATGTCGGCATCCGCATCTCGCCGGTCACCGACCTCGGCGGCAGCGTCGATTCCGACCCGCAGGCGCTGTTCGACGCCTATGTGGACGAGATCGAGAAGCGCGGGCCCCTGTATCTGCACGTCATCGAAGGGCAGACGGGCGGCGACCGCGACAAGGGCGGCTTCGACTACAAGTCGCTGCGCCGGCGCTTCTCGCGCGCCTACATGGGCAACAACGACTACGATCTCGATCTGGCGGTGAAGCGGCTGGAGGCGGGCGAGATCGACCTCGTCTGCTACGGCAAGCTCTTCATCTCCAACCCGGACCTCGTCACGCGTCTGCGCCTCGGCGCGCCGCTCAACGAATACGACAAGTCCACCTTCTACGGCGGCGACGAGAAGGGGTTCATCGACTATCCGTCACTGACGATCGAGGAGCGGGCGCGCTACGCCAACGCGGCCTGAGCGCGGTCCGGGAAGGGCGTCCGGAAAACCGGGCGCCCTTTCTTCGAACGGGCTGCAGGGCGGGCGAGGGGCCTGTATAGTGGCGGCATGAACAAGCCGCTCGACCACCGCACGGGCTTCACCGCCTGCCCGCACGACTGCCCCTCGACCTGCGCGCTGGAGGTGGAGGTTCTCGATCGCACGACCATCGGCCGGGTGCGGGGCGCGGCCGAGAACAGCTACACGGCGGGAGTCATCTGCGCCAAGGTCGCCCGCTATGCCGAACGCCAGCACCATCCGGGGCGGCTCCTGAAACCGATGCGACGCGCCGGGCCGAAGGGCTCTGGCAGCTGGTCCGAAATCTCGTGGGAGGCCGCGCTCGACGAGATCGCCGAGGCCTTCGAGAAGGCGGAGGCGCGGCACGGGTCCGAGGCCGTCTGGCCCTATTACTATGCCGGCACGATGGGGCTGGTGCAGCGGGACGGCATCCACCGGCTGCGCCACGCCAAGCGCTATTCCAACCAGTTCGATTCCATCTGCACCAACACCGCCTGGACGGGTTACGTCGCGGGCACGGGGCGGCTGTCGGGCGTCGATCCGCGCGAGATGGCGGTCTCGGACTGCGTCGTCATCTGGGGCACCAACGCGGTGGCGACGCAGGTGAACGTGATGACCCACGCGATCCGCGCCCGGAAGGAGCGCGGCGCGAAGATCGTCGTCGTCGACATCTACGACAACGCCACGATGAAGCAGGCGGATCTCGCGCTGAAGCTGCGGCCCGGCACGGACGCGGCGCTCGCCTGCGCGCTCATGCATATCGCCTTCCGCGACGGGACGGCCGACCGCGCCTATCTCGACCGCTACGCCGACGATCCCGCCGGGCTGGAGGCGCATCTGGCCACCCGTACGCCGGAATGGGCCGCCGCGATCACCGGCTTGGACGTCGCGGAGATCGAGACCTTCGCCGCCCTGATCGGGCGCACGCCCCGCACCTTCTTCCGCCTCGGCTACGGCTTCACGCGCCAGCGCAACGGCGCGGTGGCGATGCATGCCGCGCTCTGCGTGCCGACCGTTTTCGGCCATTGGCAGCACCAGGGCGGCGGCGCCTTCCACAGCAACGGCGCGATCTTCAACCTCGACAAGCGCCTGATCGAGGGCCACGCCTCGCGCGATCCGTCCGTGCGCCATCTCGACCAGTCGAAGATCGGCCGCGTCCTGACCGGGGACGCGTCGGCGCTCCACGGCGGACCGCCGGTCGCGGCGATGCTGGTCCAGAACACCAACCCGATGAACGTCGCGCCCGAGCAGCGCCTCGTGCGGCAGGGCTTTGCGCGCGACGACCTCTTCGTCGCCGTGCAAGAGCAGTTCATGACGGACACCGCGCAGATGGCCGACATCGTCCTGCCGGCGACGACGTTCCTGGAACACGACGACATCTATCGCGGCGGCGGGCAGAGCCACATCCTGTTCGGGCCGAAGCTGGTGGACGGGCCCGGAGAGGTCCGTACCAATCATTTCGTCGTCGAGGAACTGGGCCGGCGCCTCGGCGTCGCGGACGCTCCGGGATTCGGGATGAGCGAGCGCGAGCATGTGGACAAGCTGTTGACGATCAGTGGACATGGCGGCCTCGACCGGCTGGAGGCCGAGCGCTGGCTCGATGTGCAGCCCTCCTTCGAGGACGCGCATTTCCTGAACGGTTTCCACGGGCCGGACCGCAAGTTCCGCCTGAAGGCGGACTGGCGAGGGATGGCGGCGCCGAACCGCCCGCCCGTGTCGATGGGCCTGCTGGGCCCCGTGGACGCGCTGCCGTCCTTCCCCGATCACGCCCCGCTGAACGAGGCGAGCGACGAGACGCACCCCTTCAAGCTCGCGACCTCGCCGGCTCGCCAGTTCCTGAACTCCACCTTCGCCGAGACGGGCGGCTCGGTGAAGCGGGAAGGACGGCCGGAGCTGATGATGCACCCGGAAGATGCCGCGCGGCTCGGGCTCGGCGACGATCAGCCTGTCGTCGTCGGCAACGGGCGCGGCGAGGTGGCGATGCCCCTGAAGGTGACCGACGCGGTGCGGCCGGGCGTCGTCCTGCACGAGGGGCTCTGGCCGAACTCCGCCTTCGAGCGCGGGGAGGGGATCAACACGCTGGTCGGCGCGGATTCGCCCGCGCCCTTCGGCGGGGCGGCGTTCCACGACGTCGCGGTGTGGGTGCGGGCGGCGGGGTAGCGCTGCGGGCTTCTGACGGGGTGCTCTACGAAGCCCTCTTCCGGCTGCCGCCACCTTCTCCCCGCAGGGGAGAAGGGCCTCTCGATCGGTCGTCTCGCCCGACTTCATTCGTTCAACGGAGTGGCGGAGCGCCGTAGCTTCACCTTCTCCCCTCGGGGAGAGGTGGCGGCAGCCGGATGAGGGCCTGACGGCCGCTGCATCCGAAGGATTACAGGACCGTCAGACGAGATCGTCGATCGTCAAGTTCAGCGCCTTGGCGAGCTTTCCCATCGTGGCGACGGACCCGCTTCTCCGCCCGGACTCGATGTCGGCGATCTGGACCCGGCTGACTCCGGACAACTCCGAAAGCTGCGCCTGCGTCAGTTCGCGGTGGTCGCGAAACACGCGCAGCGGCGTCTCGCCTGCGAGAATCCGGTCGACCACGGCGGACGGAAAGAACTCGCCGCCTTCGGCCTTCGCGCGGTCGAAGGCGATGATGTCGGCGAGATCCTCCGCCGCTTCCAGAAGCCTCTCGTACTCGGCTCGCTCGATCGTCACCATCTCGTTCATCGAACCATCCTAGTCGTAGATCCCGCCACGCGGGCCGATCTCGGAGATCTCGAGGACCTCCCCGTCCTGCATGATTACCCGCCAGTCGCCGACCCGAAGCCGGACCCCGTCGCGCCCCTGGAGCTTCCTGACGTTGTTGGCCTGCGAGGCGGGATCGCGGGCAAAGGCTTCGATCTTTCCGATGATCCGGCGCGCGGTGTTCGCCGGAATTCTGCGGAGCGTCCGCAATGCCGCATCCCGGTAGACGATCGGTTTCACGCGATGAAATGTAGCCGAGCGCTACATCTCTGTCGAGATCGCCGCGGCGGAAGAGACCTCACGCCTCGATCAGCAGCCCTGCCGCGCGCTCGCCCGCTCCTGCCTCCAGAACCAGCCGCAGCGCGTGCGGGTACAGCCTGTGCTCGGCCGCGAGCAGGCGCCGGCCGAGGCTTTCGGCCGTGTCGTCCGGCCGGATGGCGATGGCCGCCTGCGCGACGATCGGCCCCTCGTCCATCGCCTCTGTGACGAAATGGACCGTGCAGCCGTGGATGCGCATGCCCGCCGCGAGCGCCCGCTCGTGCGTGTGGAGCCCCGGGAACAGCGGCAGGAGCGAGGGATGGATGTTGATCATCCGTCCCGCGAAGCGCTGGACGAAGCCGGGCGTCAGAAGCCGCATGTAGCCGGCGAGGCAGACGAACTCCGCTCCGCTGGATTCGATGGCGGCGGCCATCTCCGCCTCATGGGCCTCGCGGGTCGGGTAGGCCTTGCCCTCGATGGCGCGGGCCTCGATGCCGTTCGCGCGGGCCGTCTGAAGCCCGGCCGCGTCCGCCTTGTTGGAGAGGACGAGGGCGATTTCGCCGGGAAAGGCCGGATCCTTCGCCGCCTCGATCAGCGCGCCCATGTTGGAGCCGCGGCCCGAGATCAGGACCGCGACCTTGGTGCGGCCGCTCACAGCGCGAGGCTTCCCTCGTAGACGACGGCCTCGCCGCCCTCGCGCGGGCCGATCGAGCCGAGCGGCACGACGTTCTCGCCGGCGTCCTGCAGCACCGCCGAGACGCTCGCCGCGTCCTCCGGCGAGACCGCGAGGATCATGCCGATGCCGCAGTTGAAGGTCCGCAGCATTTCGTGGACCTCGACGCCGCCCTCGCGCGCGAGCCATCCGAAGACGGGGGGGGCGGCGATGGCCGACAGGTCGATCTCGGCGCGCAGATGATCGGGCAGGACCCGAGGGATGTTCTCGGGGAACCCGCCGCCGGTGATGTGGGCGAGGGCGCGGACGCCGCCGGTCGTGGCGATCGCCTTCAGGAGCGGCTTCACGTAGATGCGGGTGGGTGTGAGCAGCGCCTCGCCGAGGGTGCGCGCGGCGTCGAACGGGGCGGGTGCGTCGTAGGCCGCGCCGGTCAGCTCGACGATCCGCCGGACCAGCGAATAGCCGTTGGAGTGGCAGCCGGAGGAGGCGAGACCGAGGATGAGGTCGCCGTCCGCGAGCTCGGCCGAGGGCAGGAGCCGGCCGCGCTCGGCCGCGCCCACCGCGAAGCCCGCCAGATCGTAGTCCTTGTCGGCATAGAGGCCCGGCATCTCGGCGGTCTCGCCGCCGATCAGCGCGCAGCCGGCCTGCCGGCAGCCCTCCGCGATGCCGGCGACGATCGCCTCGCCCTGCTCGGGGTCGAGCTTGCCGGTGGCGAAATAGTCGAGGAAGAAGAGCGGCTCGGCGCCCTGCACCACGAGGTCGTTGACGCACATGGCGACGAGGTCGATGCCGACCGTGTCGTGGCGCCTCGCGTCGATCGCGACCTTCAGCTTGGTGCCGACGCCGTCGTTCGCCGCGACGAGCACAGGATCGGTGAAGCCGGCGGCCTTCAGGTCGAAGAGGCCGCCGAAACCGCCGATCTCCCCGTCCGCGCCGGGCCGGCGGGTGGAGCGCACCAGCGGCTTGATGCGGCGCACCATCTCGTTGCCCGCGTCGATGTCGACCCCGGCCGCCGCGTAGGTCAGGCCGTTCTTGCGCGTCTCGCCCATCTCAAGCGTTCCGGTTCATCGAAATGTCGCGTGGCGCCTCGCACGACTCGCACGCCGCTGCAAGCGGGCAGGCGTCTTCGGCCCCATGCGACTTGACCGGCGACGCTTCCCCCTCCTATCTCAAGGACCGCTGCGTGATAGCCCGGAAACGGCGAAGATGATCGTGGACCGAAGCCGTCTCCTGCGCCGGCAGGCGCTGTTCTGGGGGCTGACGGCAGCTCTCTTCTGCGCCTTCCTGTGGCTCTTCCGCGGCATCCTCCTGCCCTTCGTGCTGGGCATGGTGATGGCCTATTTCCTCGATCCCATCGCGGACTGGTTCACCCGGCGCGGCCTGTCGCGGCTGACGGCCTCGCTGCTCATCCTCTTCATCTTCCTCGTCCTGTTCGTCGCGGTCATCCTCGTGGTCGTCCCGGTGATCGGTTCGCAGATCGCCGGCTTCCTGCAGAACCTGCCGCAATATCTGCAGCGGCTGGAGACGCTGGCGATCGAGGCGCGCGCCGGGCCGCTCTCCTGGATGTTCGAGGACACCGAGCAGTCGCTGAGCCAGGACTTCACGGCCATCGTGCGCGAGGGCTCGGCCTATGTGACGACCTTCGTCGGGCAGATCTGGACGCAAAGCCTGGCGGTCGTGAACTTCCTGGCGCTCTTCGTCGTCACCCCGGTCGTCGCCTTCTACCTGCTGCTCGACTGGGACCGGATGATCGAGAAGATCGACTCCTGGGTGCCCCGCCAGCACGTGACGACGGTGCGCCGCCTGGCCCGCGAGATCGATCGTTCGGTCGCGGGCTTCGTACGCGGCCAGAGCACGGTGTGCCTCCTGCTCGGCACCTATTACGCGATCGGACTGACGCTGGTCGGGCTGAACTTCGGCCTGCTGATCGGTCTCTTCGCGGGGCTCATCTCCTTCATCCCCTATGTCGGCTCTGCCGTCGGGCTGATCATCGCGCTCGGCGTCGCGCTCGTTCAGTTCTCGCCGGACTGGATCTGGGTCGCCGCGACGCTCGCGGTCTTCTTCTCCGGGCAGTTCCTGGAGGGGAACATCCTGCAGCCCAAGATGGTCGGCGCCTCGGTCGGCCTGCATCCGGTCTGGCTGATGTTCGCGCTCTTCGCCTTCGGCGCCATCTTCGGCTTCGTCGGGCTTCTCATCGCCGTGCCGGCGGCAGCCGCGATCGGCGTCCTCACCCGGTTCGCGCTCGCCAAATATCTGGAGAGCGAGGTCTATTTCGGCCGCCCCGTCGCCGCCGCGCCCGAACCCGCCCGGCTCGAGGGCCTGATCCTGCCGCCGCAGAGCGGACCGAGGACCGATTGAGACGCGCTGCGCAGCTACCGCTTCCCTGGCCGCGCACGCAGTCGACGACGCGCGACGACCTCGTCGTGGCCGCGTCGAACCGGCTGGCGGTCGCCGCCATCGAGGCCTGGCCGAACTGGCCGCATCCGGTGCTCTACGTCCACGGCCCGGAGGGATCGGGAAAGAGCCATCTCGCCGCGTCCTTCGTCGAGGCGACGGGCGCCCGTTCCTTCGAGCCCGGGCGCTTCGACCCGCAGGCGCGGGGCTTTGCGATCGTCCTCGACGACGTCGACCGCGAAAGGGTCCCCGAGGCCGACCTCTTCGCGCTGCTCAACGCGGCCCGGCTGGGCGGGGGAACCGTGCTCCTGACAGCGCGGGACAAGCCCGTCGACCTCGCCATCCGCACCCCGGACCTTCGCTCGCGCATCAACGCCGCGACCGTCATCCCCCTCGGCCTGCCCGACGACGAGCTTCTGGCCGCCGTCCTCGCCAAGCATTTCTCCGATCGGCAGATCGAGTTCGACCCGCGGCTTCTCTCGACCGTCCTGCCGCGCGTGGAGCGCTCGCTGAAGGCCGTGCAGGACCTCGTGGAGCGCATCGACCGCGAGACGCTGGCCGCCGGGCGTCGCCCGACGCGCCGCCTCGTCCTCGATCTTCTGCAGGACAGCGGCGAGAAAGCGCGCGGACCGTCGTGAAACGGCATTGATGCCGGACTAGATAGCCAGGTCGAACCAACGCTCGCAGCCGGACCGGTGATGAAAGACGACGCGCAGAAGACGCCGAAGGAGACCAAGACGAGAGCGCGCCGGGCCGCGCGGCCGCGTCGCAAGCGCGAGATCGCGGTGCTGCATCACCCGGACGAGCCGGTCGTGCTCGCGCCGCCCGAGTTCTATCATGCGGTCGGAGACGAGCCTGCCGCGCCCCTGTCCGGCATCGTGGCGAGCGACGAGTTCGACCGGGACGCCGCGGCCGAGCGGCCCCTGATGGAGGCGATCGGCGAGGTTCCCGTCACCTCGAGCGAACCTCAGCCGGCCCCGCTGCTCGAACTTCCGGCCGACCGCTTCGTCAACCGCGAGGTCTCCTGGCTCCAGTTCAACCGCCGCGTCCTGGAGGAGGCGGGCAACCGCGACCATCCGCTTCTGGAGCGCGTGCGCTTCCTGTCGATCTCGGCCGGCAATCTCGACGAGTTCTTCATGGTGCGCGTCGCGGGCCTCGCCGGCCAGGTGCGCGAGAAGATCCAGGTGCGCTCGGACGACGGCCTGCTGCCGCAGGAGCAGCTCGACCGCGTCCTCGACGAGGTGGAGGCCCTCCAGGAGGAGCAGCAGGCCGCGCTCGCCGCGCTGGTGAAGGAGCTGAAGGCCGAGAAGATCCTGATCGTGGGCGCGGGCGATCTCAAGAAGGAGGACCGCATCTGGCTGCAGCGCCATTTCGACGAGGCGATCTTCCCGGTGCTGACGCCGCTCTCCATCGACCCGGCGCACCCGTTCCCGTTCATTCCCAATCTCGGCTTCTCGATGGCCCTGTCGCTCGTGCGCGAGCGCGGCAACCAGACGATGAACGCACTCCTGCGCCTGCCGACCGCGCTGCAGCGCTTCGTCGAGATGCCCCCGAGCCCGAACGGCGACCACCGCTTCGTGCCTCTGGAGAGCGTCGTCGCGGCCTCCATCGGCCGCCTGTTCCCGGGCTACAAGGTCCGCGGGCAGGGCACCTTCCGCATCATCCGCGACTCGGACATCGAGGTCGAGGAGGAGGCCGAGGACCTCGTGCGCCTGTTCGAGACGGCCCTGAAGCGCCGCCGCCGCGGCCGCGTGATCCGGATCGAGTTCGATTCCGTCATGCCGGAGAGCTTGCGCAACTTCGTTGCCACCGAGCTCGGCGTCTCGGAGAACCGCGTCTCGGTGATGGACGGGATGCTGGCACTGGATTCGGTGTCGCAGATCGTCTCGCTGCCGCGCGACGACCTGAAGTTCGAGCCCTACATCCCGCGCTTTCCCGAGCGCATCCGCGAGCACAACGGCGACTGCTTCGCAGCCATCCGAGAGAAGGACATCGTCGTCCACCACCCCTACGAGAGCTTCGACGTGGTGGTGCAGTTCCTGCGCCAGGCCTCGCGCGACCCGAACGTCGTCGCCATCAAGCAGACGCTCTACCGCACCTCGAACGATTCCCCGATCGTGCGCGCGCTCGTGGACGCGGCCGAGGAGGGCAAGTCCGTCACCGCGCTGGTGGAGTTGAAGGCCCGCTTCGACGAGGAGGCCAACATCAAGTGGGCGCGCGACCTGGAGCGCGCCGGCGTGCAGGTGGTCTTCGGCTTCATCGAGAAGAAGACGCACTCCAAGCTGAGCCTCGTCGTGCGAAGGGAGGAGGGCAAGATCACCTCCTTCGTCCATGTCGGCACGGGCAACTACCACCCGATCACGGCGAAGATCTACACGGACCTGTCCTACTTCACGGCCGATCCCGACATCGCACACGACGTCGGGCAGATCTTCAACTACATCACCGGCTACGCCGAGCCGACAGAATTGAAGAAGCTCGCCATCTCGCCGCTGACGCTGCGCAAGCGCATCATCGACCTGATCGAGGCGGAGATCGAGCACGAGCGGCAGGGCCGTCCGGGCCAGATCTGGATGAAGATGAACTCGCTCGTCGACGCCCAGATCATCGACGCGCTGTACCGGGCGAGCCAGGCGGGGGTGGAGGTCGACCTGATCGTGCGCGGCATCTGCTGCCTGCGGCCGCGCGTTCCTGGCCTGTCGGAGAACATCCGCGTCAAGTCGATCGTCGGGCGCTTCCTGGAGCACAGCCGCATCTTCTGCTTCGGCAACGGCCGGGGACTCCCGTCGGAGGAGGCGATCGTCTACATGAGCTCGGCGGACCTCATGCCGCGCAACCTCGACCGGCGGGTGGAGACGATGATCCCGATCACCACGCCGACGGTCCACAGCCAGGTTCTCTCGCAGATCATGCTGGCCAACATTCTCGACAACAAGCAGAGCTGGTCGGTCTCCTCGGACGGCACCTCGCGCCGCATCGAGCCTTCGGAGGGCGAGCCGCCCTTCAACGCCCAGCGCTACTTCATGACCAACCCGAGCCTGTCGGGCCGGGGAAAGGCGCTCAAGACGAATGCCCCGAAGCTCATCGCAAGGCAGCGCGCCGAGCATGGCCAGTTCGACTAGCGCGTTCGGGGGGGACGCCCAGTCGGGCCTCCTCTTCGGACGCCGTCCGGTCGCCGTCGTCGACATCGGATCGAACTCCATCCGCCTCGTCATCTATGAAGGGCACGTGCGCTCGCCGACCGTGCTCTTCAACGAGAAGGTCCTGGCGGGCCTCGGCAAGGGGCTGGCGCAGACCGGTCGCCTGAACGACAAGGCGGTGGCCGTCGCGCTGGACGCGCTGCGCCGCTTCCGGGCGCTCTGCCGGCAGACCGGCGTCGTCGCCCTTCATCCGCTGGCGACGGCCGCCTCGCGCGAGGCCCAGAACGGGCCGGCCTTCATCGAGGCGGCGGAGGAGGCGATCGGCCAGCCGATCACCATCCTGTCCGGGCCCGAGGAGGCGCGATACGCGGCCGAGGGGGTCCTGGCCGGCTTCCACCGCGCCGACGGCGTGGCCGGGGATCTGGGCGGCGGAAGTCTGGAACTCGTCTCCGTGGCGAACGGGCGGATCGGCGAAGGCGTGACCATGCCGCTCGGCGGGCTCCGCCTGATGGACGCCAGCGGCGGCGATCCGCTGGCCGCCCGCGCCATCGCCGAAGGGCATCTTCTCACCTCGCCTTTGACCGCCGAGGGCAAGGGGAGGCCCTTCTTCGCGGTGGGCGGCACCTGGCGCAACCTCGCCAAGCTCCACATCGAGCAGACCGGCTATCCGCTCCACGTCATGCACGGCTACCCGATGAAGCCGGAGGCGATCGGCGACTTCCTGGAGCGCGTGGTCCGCCAGGACCCCGAGTCCCTGCCGGGCATCCAGGCGATCTCGCGCTCGCGCCGGCCGCTTCTGGCCTACGGCGCGGCCACCCTGCAGGCGCTGATCGCGCATCTGAAGCCGTCCTCCATCGTCTTCTCCGCCTATGGCGTGCGCGAGGGCTATCTTCATTCGCTTCTGGCCCCGGCCGAGCGCGAGAAGGACCCGCTCCTGGAATCGGCGGCCGAGCTGTCGCGGCTGCGCTCGCGCTCGCCCGCCCACGAGGAGGAGCTCGTCGACTGGTCGACCCGCACCTTCACCGCGCTCGGGATCGACGAGACCGAGGAGGAAGCCCGCCTGCGCAAGGCGGCCTGCCTCCTGGCCGACGTCTCGTGGCGGGCCCACCCGGATTATCGGGGCCGCCAGAGCCTGCACCTCGTCGTCCACTCGTCCTTCCCGGCGGTCGACCACACCGGCCGGGCCTTCCTCGGCCTCACCAACTATTTCCGCTACGAGGGCAATTTCGACCAGAAGACGCTGCCCGACATCGAGACGCTGATCGACGCCCGCCTCCTGCAGAGGGCGCGCATCCTCGCCTCGCTCTTCCGCGTCACCTACCTCCTCACCGCCGCGATGCCCGGCATCGTCGACCGCCTGCGCTGGGCGCAGGACCCGCGCGGCGGCTTCGCGCTCGTCGTGCCCAAGGACGTGGGCGGGCTTCTCGGCGAGCGCCCCGAGGTCCGGCTCCAGCATTTCGCCAAGGTGGTGGACCGCACGCTGCGCTTCGACGTGCGCTAGCGATCGGCCCTCGGCATCGGACGGAGGCGATCGTGTCCGGCACCGTGAACGAGCGGGAAACCATAGACAAAGGAAGCGTCTGACTCTCCCACCGGTTGTAAGCCGTCGGCCCGCCTTCGGCTATGATGGCGGCCTGTTGGTCCAGGTCCCGTCGTGTCGAAGCGCGCCCGCAGTCTTTCCCTCTCCCACATCCTGTTCGGGATCACGGCCCTTCTCGTCCTGGCGTTCGGGGCGGGCCTGACCTTCGTGCTCCAGTCGAACGTCCGCCAGCTGACGGAGGCGCGGGAGAACCACGCGGCGGTTCTCCGGTTCGCCGCGATCTTCCACGCGTCGAACCGCATATCGGCCGAACGGGGACCGTCCAACGTCGCCATGTCCATCGAACCGGGATCGAGCAGCGAGGCGAGCGAGCGGCTGGCGGCGTTCCGGGCCGATTCCGACCGGGCCATCGACGCGATGCGCAGCGCCCTGGCGCAGACCCCCGACGACTGGGGGCGCGAGATCACGGACGTGGTCGTGGCTCTCGACCGGGGACGGTCGGAGATCGACCGGATCGCCGGGCTTCCGCTACAAAGCCGCAGCGTGGCGATGACCTCCGGCGCCGCCGAGATGATGATGGCGGCGGTCGATCTGCTGCAGCCGATCCTCAGCGGCCAAAGACACGACGTCGTCTCGCGCGATGGAACCCTGCTCGGCCCGCTGATGCTGGCGCAGGCCGCCAGCGACCTTCGCGAATATGCCGGCCGAATCGGCTCCTACGTCATACCGTTCGTCATCCGGGGCGAACCCATATCCGACGCGCGCTTCCAGCTGATCGAGCAGACGCGCGGCCGAATCCTGCATCTGGTCCGCATGATGCCGCCCGAAGGCGGATCCGGCCCGGACGGGCGCTTCGGCAGCGTGCTCCGCGACGTCAACGACCTCTATCTGGGGAGCGGGCTGGCGCTGATCGGACAGTTGGCCGCGGAGGGGCGGCAGGCCGAACGCTACAGCGTCAGCCCCGACGCTGTCACGCAGCTCTACGTTCCGACCATGGCGCCGCTGGAGACGCTGCGCAACGTCGTCCTGGAGGACATGGTCCGGCGCTTCCAGGCCGAGGAGGTCGCGGCCGTCAATCGACTGTACTGGGGGCTCGGGCTGGTCGGCGTCACGGGACTGGCGGTCGGCGTCCTCCTCCTGGCGCTGCGCGACCTGACCGTTCGCCCGCTTCTGGCCGCCCGTCAGGCGGTCATCCATCTGTCGGAGGACCGGTTCGACCGGACCGACCTGTCGCCCTTCGCGCGGGTGCGGGAGCTGACCAGCCTGTCGGACGCGCTCATGGTGCTGGCGGGGCGGCTGCGCGAGCGGCACAGCCTCCTAAAGGAGCTGCGCCTGCGGACGGAAGTCGATCCGCTGACTGGGGTGATGAGCCGGCAGCATTTCGAGACCGCCGCGACGGATGTCGCCGAACGGGCGACCGGCGCCGATTTCGGCCTGCTCTATCTGGACATCGACCATTTCAAGAGCATCAACGACACCTTCGGCCACCATGTCGGCGACGCGCTGCTCGCGGAGATCGGCGCTCGCCTGCGGCGACTTTCGTCCCCTTCCGTGCTGATCGGCCGGCTCGGGGGAGACGAGTTCGCCATCAGCGCGAAGGGCGCGCGCAGCGAACGGGAAGCGCTGGCGCGCATGGTGACCGCCTCGATCTCGCAGATCCGCCAGGTCGAAGGACGGGCGATCGTCGTCTCCTGCAGCGTGGGGCTGTCGGTCGGCGAGGCGGGTCCGGGGCGGTTCGGCGAATTGTGCCGCCAGGCCGACGCGGCGCTCTATCTCGCCAAGTCCGGCGGACGCAACAGGTTCGCCTGGTACCGGCAGAGCCTTGACGGGCAGCCGATCGCGATCCCCGCGGACGGCCCGGACGCTCACGGATCGAAAGCCGCGTCCAGCGCGACCCGGCACTGACGGGGGCGGGCCGGCGCAATGCGACCCCGTTGCGCGTCAGGGCCGCGACCCTCGCGCGTCGAACCGTTCGGTCGCCCCGCCGCACTACCCCAGCGGGACGACCGTCACCTTGCGGTTCTGGAAGGCGAGCGCGGAGCGGCCGTCCAGAAGCTCCAGCGCCCGCGCGCCGAAGAGGTCGCGGCGCCATCCCTCCATCGCGGGCACGCGCGCCTGCGCCCCGTCCAGCGCGATCTTCTCCAGATCGTCGCCGGTCGCCACCAGCCGGGCGGCGACGCCGCGCTCCTCCGAGACGATCTTGAGGAGGACCCGCAGGAATTCAACCGCCGCCGCCGTCCCCTCCGGCAGCTGCGGGGGCTTGGGGATCCTCGGCAGGTCCCCCTTGGGGATCGCCAGCGCACGGTTCACGGCGGCGACGATCTCGCGGCCGGCGCTGGAGCGCTCCCAGCCGCGCGGGATGGTGCGAAGGCGCGCCAGCGCCTCCTCGTCCTTGGGCTGCTGCTGGGCGATCTCGAAGATCGCGTCGTCCTTCAGGATCCGCCCGCGCGGCTGGTCGCGCGTCCTCGCCTCGCGCTCGCGCCAGGCCGCGACCTCCTTGAGGACCGCCAGTTCGATCGGCTTCCTCACGCGAAGCTTCAGCCGCGTCCAGGCGTCGTCGGGGTGCAGATCGTAGGTCTCGGGCGCCGACAGGACGTCCATCTCGCTCTCCACCCAGCCGGCGCGCCCCTCGGCCCTCAGCTGCGCCGTCAGGGCACGGTAGACGTCGCGAAGATGCGTGACGTCGGCGAGCGCATAGTCGAGCTGGCTCTGCGACAGCGGACGGCGGCGCCAGTCGGTGAAGCGGCTGGTCTTGTCGATCCGCCCGTCGGTGGTGCGTGCCACCAGCTGGTCGTAGGCGATCGATTCGCCGAAGCCGCAGACCATGGCGGCGATCTGCGTGTCGAAGAGCGGGGCGGGGATGACCTGGCCCAGCTTGTAGATGATCTCGATGTCCTGCCGCGCGGCATGGAACACCTTCACCACCTCCGGCGCCGTCATCAGATCGAAGAAGGGCTTGAGATCGAGCTCCCCGCCGATCGGATCGACCAGGACGGCCAGATCGTCGGAGGCCATCTGGATCAGGCAGAGCTCGGGCCAGAAGGTCGTCTCACGGATGAACTCCGTGTCGACGGTCACGAATTCGGCCTTGGCGAGCGCGGCGCAGGCTTCCGAGAGTTCGGCGGTGGTCGTGATGAGCTTCATGCGACCTCTCTAGAGGCTTTCGCCCCGTCCGAAAAGTTCGCCGCGGCTCATCCCTCGGCCCGGAAGGCTCGCCAGCCGGCGGCTCTCAACTCGCAGGCCGGGCAGGCGCCGCAGCCGTAGCCCCAGTCGTGCCGGTGCGTGCGGTCGCCCTGATAGCAGGTGTGCGTCTCCTCGCGCACGAGATCGAGCAGGGGCTCGCCCCCGAGCCGCTCGGCCAGCGCGAAGGTCTGCGCCTTGTCGATCCACATCAGCGGCGTGTGGACGACGAAGCGCTCCTCCATGCCGAGATTGAGCGCGAGCTGCATCGCCTTCATCGTGTCGTCGCGGCAGTCGGGATAGCCCGAATAGTCGGTCTCGCAGACCCCGGTGACGAGATGCCTGGCGCCGCGGCGGTAGGCGATGGTCGCCGCGAAGGTGAGGAACAGGAGGTTGCGGCCCGGCACGAAGGTGTTCGGCAGGCCGGTCGCCTCCATGGCGATTTCCGTCGCGCTCGTCAGCGCCGTCTGCGAGATCTGGCCGAGAAGCCCCATGTCGAGGAGATGGTCCGCGCCGATCTTCTCGCCCCACTGCGGAAAGTCGCGCTTGAGGCGCTCCACGATGCGCGGGCGGACGTCGAGCTCCACGCGGTGGCGCTGGCCGTAGTCGAATCCGATCGTCTCGACATGATCGAAGTGGTCGAGCGCCCAGGCGAGGCACGTGGTCGAATCCTGCCCGCCCGAGAACAGGACGAGCGCCGTTCCGCCTTTCCCGGCCATCTCAGCGCCCTTCGTACTCGGCGAAGGCGTGCGGCGTCTCGTAGACGCGCACGCGCGAGAGGAGCGGCAGCGACGGCTTGGCGCGATCGTAGATCCAGACCGCGATGTGCTCGGCGGTCGGGTTCTCCAGCCCCTCGACCTCGTTGAGCGTGTGGTGGTCGAGCCGCTCCATCAGCGGCGCGAAGGCGTGCTCGACGTCGAAGAAATCCACCACGAAGCCGGTCGTCGGATCGACCGGGCCTTCGAGCTCCAGATCGACGCGATAGGAATGGCCGTGCATGCGGAAGCACTTGTGCGTCTGCGGCACGTTCGGCAGGCGGTGGGCCGCCTCGAAGAAAAAGCTCTGCGTGATCTTCATCGGATTCCGAGCATCTTGTGGGTCTGGAGGGTGAGGCGCCAGCGCGGATTCGCCATGCAGTAGGCCACCGCCTCTGCCGTGTTCTCCTCTCGGCGCAGCCCGTCCATGGGCTGGAGCAGGTGATGGTCGAAGGGCAGATGGGCGAAGCGCTCCGGCTCCGCCCCGGCCTGGGGGTAGACGAGCTTGAGTTCGTCGCCCTGCGTGACGACGAGGTCGGCGCCGGCCTTCGGCGAGACGCAGAGCCAGTCGATCCCCGGGGGCGGCAGGATCGTGCCGTTCGTCTCCACCGCGATCTCGAAGCCTTGCGCGTGGAGCGCGGCGGTCAGAGCCTCGTCGACCTGGAGGAGCGGCTCGCCGCCGGTGAGGACGACGAGGCGATCGCCGTCGACCTCGCCCCAGGAGGCCGCGATCGCCCCCGCGAGCGCCTCGGCCGAGCGGAAGCGCCCGCCGCCGGTCCCGTCCATCCCGACGAAGTCGGTGTCGCAGAACCGGCAGATCGCGGTCTCGCGGTCCTCCTCGCGCCCGCTCCAGAGATTGCAGCCGGAAAAGCGGCAGAAGACGCTCGCGCGGCCGGCGTTCCGGCCCTCGCCCTGCAGGGTGTAGAAGATTTCCTTGACGGCGTAGGACATCGCTGGGGCGCAGGCGCTTTCGGTGGGCGTTCGGATGAAGGGCCGGCGGTCGCGCAAGGCGCCCCTTCGACAGACAGGCTCTTAGGGGCCGAAGACGGCAGGCTCAAGGAGGGGCCGCGAGAGGCGCGTCCGCCCGCCAAACTTGACATTCTCCAAGCCTTTTGCGCTTGTCCGCCCCAATTTCGAGGGCAGCCCGGAGCCGGCCGCCCGCCTTTCGACCGAGCCGAAAAAGAGCCCGCTGATGCACCGCTACCGCAGCCACACCTGTGCCGCCCTTCGAGCCACGGATGTCGGCACGAATGTCCGCCTGTCGGGCTGGGTCCATCGCGTGCGCGACCATGGCGGCCTGCTCTTCATCGACCTGCGCGACCATTACGGGCTGACGCAGATCGTCGTCGACCCGGACTCGCCGGCCTTCAAGACCGCCGAGACGGTGCGCGGCGAATGGGTGATCCGCGTCGACGGCGCGGTGAAGGCCCGCTCGCCCGAGACCGTGAACGCCAAGCTGCCGACCGGCGAGATCGAGCTGTTCGCGCAGGAGATCGAGGTGCTCGGCCCGTCCAAGGAGCTGCCGCTGCCGGTCTTCGGGGAGCCGGACTACCCGGAGGACATCCGTCTCACCTACCGCTTCCTCGATCTGCGCCGCGAGACGCTGCACAGGAACATCATGCGGCGCAGCCAGGTCGTGGCGGCGATGCGCCGGCGCATGAACGAGGCGGGCTTCAACGAATTCCAGACGCCGATCCTGACGGCCTCCTCGCCGGAGGGCGCGCGCGACTTCCTTGTGCCGAGCCGCCTGCACCAGGGCAAGTTCTACGCGCTGCCGCAGGCGCCGCAGCAGTACAAGCAGCTTCTGATGATGAGCGGCTTCGACCGCTACTTCCAGATCGCGCCGTGCTTCCGCGACGAGGACCCGCGCTCCGACCGCTTCTACGGCGAGTTCTACCAGCTCGATCTGGAGATGAGCTTCGTGGAGCAGGAGGACGTGTTCCAGACGATGGAGCCCGTCATCCGCGGCATCTTCGAGGAGTTCGCCGACGGCAAGCCGGTTTCGCAGACCTTCCGGCGCATTCCCTACGCCGACGCGATCCGCACCTACGGCTCCGACAAGCCCGACCTGCGCAACCCGATCGAGATGAGCGCCGTTACCGAGCACTTCGCGGGCTCGGGCTTCAAGGTCTTCGCGAACATGATCGCGAACGATTCCGAGGTCGAGGTCTGGGCGATCCCGGCCAAGACCGGCGGCTCCCGCGCCTTCTGCGATCGCATGAATTCCTGGGCGCAAGGGGAGGGCCAGCCGGGCCTCGGCTACATCTTCTGGCGCGAGGAAGGCGGCAAGATCGAGGGCGCCGGGCCGCTCGCCAAGAACATCGGCGAGGAGCGCACCGAGGCGGTCCGCGTGGCGCTCGGCCTCGAGGCGGGCGACGCCTGCTTCTTCGTCGCCGGCAAGCCGGGCAAGTTCTACCCCTTCGCGGGCCTTGCCCGCACGCGCGTCGGCGAGGAGCTGAACCTCGTCGACCGCGATCGGTTCGAGCTCTCCTGGATCATCGACTTCCCGTTCTACGAATGGGACGAGGACAACAAAAAGGTCGACTTCGCGCACAACCCGTTCTCGATGCCGCAAGGGGGCATGGAGGCGCTGGAGGGCCAGGAGCCGCTGTCGCTCAAGGCGTTCCAGTACGACATCGTCTGCAACGGCTACGAGATCGCGTCGGGCGGCATCCGCAACCAGTTGCCCGAAGTGATGGTCAAGGCGTTCGAGATCGCGGGCTATTCGCGCTCGGACGTCGAGGAGCGCTTCGGCGGGCTCTACCGCGCCTTCCAGTACGGCGCGCCGCCGCACGGTGGCATGGCGGCGGGCGTCGACCGCATCGTCATGCTGCTCTGCGGAGTGAAGAATCTGCGCGAGATCGCGCTCTTCCCGATGAACCAGCAGGCGCACGACCTCCTGATGAACGCGCCGAACGAGGCGACCCCGACCCAGCTGCGCGAGCTCGGCCTGCGCACGATCCCCGCCGCGCCGAAGGGGTAACGAACGGGGCCTTGCGGTTCCGGAACGGGCGCCATTCCACTCGCGGAACGGGAGAGGGTGGATGCGAGCGGCGAGCAGCCGGGTGAGGGCTTCCAAGGGCGGCGCCTTCGCAGCTTGAAAGCCGCGGCCGTCAGGCCCTCATCCCCCTGCCGGGACCTTCTCCCGTTCCGGGAGAAGGGGACGCTTGGCCGCCGCGTGCGTCCTGCGGCTGGCGTCCAGGGTCGAGCCTACGCCCCGCCGAACGGAAACCGCCCCGCCGCCTCCCAGGGGCCGCCCCGGTAGTGCCAGAGGAGGAGGCCGGTGCCGGTCGCGTCGAACGGCTCGAAGGCGGCGGAGAGCGTAGCGAACAGCGCCTTGGCCTCGCCCGACGGCGCTTTGTTCTGGAGGGTGACGTGAGGCCGGAAGCCTTGCGCGTCCTGCGGGGTCAGCCAGGGGCGGAAGCGGCCTGCGAGCTCTTCGCGCAGCGAGACGAGCGCGGGGGCCTGGATTTCGTAGGCGCAGCCATAGCCGAGGAAGCGCAGGCCGGTCGCGCCAAGAGGGATCGGTGGAACGTCCCTCGTCGCGTCCCGTAAGACGCCCGCGACCTTGCGCACCTCCTCGCCGGGCAGATGGTGGAACAGCGTCAGATGCGCGGGGATGTGGTTGCGGTGCGCCGGGAAGTGGCGCAGCCGCATGGTCTGGAAGCGCTCGAAGCTTAACGCGTCGAACTCCAGCGTCACGATGAGGGGCGCGGCGTCCGTCACGCGAAGGGCCGCGCCGCGCGCCGGTCAGTCGTTCGAGCGAACGGTCAGCGACAGCACCGCCGGCAGCGTCTGCGGGGCGCCCATGGCCGCGCCCATGATCTGCGCGGCCGGGACCGGCTGGTCCGGCGCGATCGAGGCGGTGATCGACTGCGGATCGCGCAGGAAGGCGTCGACCGCCTCCGTCACCTCGGTCTGGAACTGCGGATTGTTCAGCGCCGCCAGGACGTTCGGAAGCGAGCCCACGAGCTGGTCGATTAGCGCCTCGCGCGTCTGCCCGTTCTCCTCGGCGTAATGATCGAGAAGCCGGTTCGTCAGCGACTCGTCGACGAAGCGCAGCTCGGCGGAATGGATCGTCAGCTGCGAGAGCAGGCCGATCATCGCCATGGCGCCGGCCCCGCCCTCCGGATCGGCGGCCATCTGTTGCTGAAGCGCGCTCAGCTGCGCGATGAACTGCGGCGTGTAACCCGAGACGCGATAGGCGAAATTCATCTCGCCCGCGTCATCGACGGCAATCTGGAGCGGCGAGAGCGAGAGATCGCCCGTCTCCATGTTCCAGGCCCCGCTCGCCGACATCGTGCCGGCGAAGCGCTCGTAGCCGATCTCTTCGGGAACGCTCGGCTCCTCGCCGTCGGCGCCGGTGGCGAGCGAGAAGGAGCCGACGGACATGTCGAAGGAGATGTCGGTCGCAGACGCCATCTCGTTCGCGACGTCGAGATCCTGCAGCGCGAAGGTCTCTTCGCCGTCCCGTTCGACCCGCATCGAGGTCAGCACCAGGCGGTCGAACCAGGCGTTCAGCGTCTCGCCGGACGGCGTCTGGATCGCCAGGGCCTGCGACGCGCCCTCCGTGCCCGGCCGGATCGACAGACCCTCCACGGCAAGTCCCTCGATACGGGTGACGGTGGCCTCCTCGCTCACCTGGAAGTCGTCGAAGGTTCCGCGCTCCGAAGCCCAGCCCTCCGCATCCGACCCGGTGACGTTCTCGAACCTGGCGTCGCCGACCGGCGTCGCCTCGGCGCCCTCGCCGAAGCTCACGCCCTCGATGACGACGGCGCCGTTCTCGTCGCGAACGCCCGTGTACTCCATCGGGAAGCCAGTGGCGGCGAAGGTCGCCTGCACGCGTTCGGCGAAGGCCTCGCCGTCGACGGCCTGCGCGAAGGCGTGCTGGCCGAGCGCCAGGAGCAGCGTCGACGAGAGGAGGAGGATGCGGGGTGCGAGCATATCGATCCGACCTTTCCGGCCTGCGCGACGCAGGACATCGGCGAGACTAACTGCGGCGCAACTTAAAGCCCGCCGGCGCAACTGCAAGGCTGACGAACGGACGCCTCGGGCGGACCGTTCGCAGGACGAAAGCTGTGGAGCCTTCCGTTCCGGTCTTGTTCCCCCGTCGCGCGCGCGGTACCGAAAGCCCATGGGCAAGACCGTGGAACCGCCCGCCGGCGGCGGAGACATCGAACCGATCGACCTGAAGGCGGCGCTGGAGGAGCGCTACCTCGCCTATGCCCTGTCGACCATCATGGGCCGCGCATTGCCCGACGTGCGAGACGGGCTGAAGCCGGTCCACCGCCGCATCGTCCACGCCATGCGCGTCCTGCGGCTCGACCCTGGGCAGGGCTACAAGAAGTGCGCCCGCATCGTCGGCGACGTGATGGGCAAGTTCCATCCGCACGGCGACGCCTCGATCTACGACGCGCTCGTGCGGCTCGCCCAGGACTTCGCCATCCGCTACCCGCTGATCGACGGGCAGGGCAATTTCGGCAATGTGGACGGCGATAGCGCGGCGGCCATGCGCTACACCGAAGCCCGGATGACGGACGTTGCGACCCTGCTGCTCTCGGGCATCGACGAGAACGCCGTCGACTTCAAGCCGACCTACAACGAGGAGGACGAGGAGCCCGTCGTCCTGCCGGGCGCCTTCCCGAATCTTCTGGCCAACGGCGCGTCCGGCATCGCGGTCGGCATGGCGACCTCCATCCCGCCCCACAACGCCGCCGAACTCTGCGACGCGGCGCTGAAGCTGATCGAGAAGCCCGACGCCGACATCGACGCGCTCCTGCGCTTCGTCGAGGGGCCGGACTTTCCGACCGGCGGCATCATCGTCGACAACCGCGCGACCATCCGCGAGGCCTATGCCACCGGGCGCGGCTCGTTCCGCGTGCGCGCCCGCTGGGGTCACGAGGATCTCGGACGCGGCGGCTATCAGGTCGTCGTCACCGAGATCCCCTATCAGGTCCAGAAGTCGCGGCTGATCGAGAAGATCGCCGAGCTTCTGCAGGCCCGCAAGCTGCCGCTTCTCGCCGACGTGCGGGACGAATCGGCCGAGGACGTGCGCATCGTCTTCGAGCCGAAGGCGCGCACCGTCGACCCGGCGCTCCTGATGGAATCGCTGTTCCGCACCACGGATCTGGAAAGCCGGATCCCGCTGAACATGAACGTGCTTTCGGGCGGCAAGGTCCCGAAGGTCATGTCGCTGAAAGAGGTGCTCGCCGAATGGCTGTCGCACCGGCGCGAGGTGCTGCAGCGGCGCACCGCCCACCGTCTGGCCGCCATCGAGCGGCGGCTGGAGGTGCTGGCCGGCTACATCGTCGCCTTCCTCAACCTCGACGAGGTCATCCGCATCATCCGAGAGGAGGACGAGCCGAAGGCCGAGCTGATGGCGACCTTCGAGCTGACGGACGTTCAGGCCGAGGCCGTCCTCAACCTTCGCCTGCGCCAGCTGCGCAAGCTGGAGGAGATGGAGCTGCGGCGCGAGCATGCCGCGCTGTCGGAGGAGAAGGCCGAGAAGGAGGGCATCCTCGCCTCCGAGACGCGGCAGTGGCAGGTGGTCGCGGGCGAGATCCGGGAGGTGCGCGAGACCTTCTCCAAGAAGACCAAGCTGGGCAAACGCCGGACCACCTTCGCCGACGCGCCCGCCCACGGCCTCCACGACATCGCGGGCGCGCTGATCGAGAAGGAGCCGGTGACGGTCGTCCTGTCGAAGAAGGGCTTTCTGCGCGCCATGCGCGGGCATCTGGCGGACCTCTCCGGCCTGTCCTTCCGCGAGGGCGACGGGCTCAAATTCGCCTTCCCGGCGCTCACCACCGACAAGCTCGTGCTTCTTTCCACGGACGGGCGCGCCTTCACGCTCGGTGCCGACAAGCTGCCGGGCGGGCGCGGGCAGGGCGACCCCATGCGCCTCCTGATCGACCTGGAGGACGAGCACGACATCGTCGCGGGCTTCGTCGTCGATCCGACGCAGCGGCGGCTGGTCGTCTCCTCGGAGGGGACGGGCTTCGTGATCGGGGAGGGCGAGCTGATGTCCTCCACCCGCAAGGGCAAACAGGTGCTCAACGTCTCCGGCGCCTTCAAGCTGGCGCTCGCGGTGCGCGTCGCGGGCGACCATGTCGCGGCGGTCGGGGAGAATCGCAAGATGCTGGTCTTCCCGCTCGCCCAGGTGCCGGAGATGACGCGCGGCAAGGGCGTGCGCCTGCAGCGCTACAAGGACGGCGCGATCGCCGACGCGAAGGTGTTCTCGGCGGCCGAGGGGCTGTCCTGGACCGACAGCGCGGGCCGGATCTTCCAGCGCTCCTTCGAGGAGCTGCTCGAATGGCGCGGCGACCGGGCGCAGGCGGGGCGCATGGTGCCGAAGGGCTTCCCGAAGACGGGACGCTTCGGATGAGCGCGGCGGGCGGTGTCTCGATCCGCCGGCTCGGTGCCGGCGATGTCGCCGCGATGCGCGGGCTGAACGCACTCTTCGCGGACGTCTTCGACGACCGAGCGAGCTATGCCGACCGTCCGCCCTCGGACGCCGAGCTGGCCGACGCGCTCGGCCGGCCGGGAACGATCCCGCTGGTGGCGGAGCGCGAAGGGACGATCGTCGGCGGTCTCGTCGCCTACGAGATGCGAAAGCTGGAACAGGCCCGCAGCGAGATCTACATCTACGACCTCGCCGTCCTCGGCAGCCATCGCCGCCAGGGGATCGCGACGGCGCTGATCGAGGCGCTGAAGCCGATCGCGAAGGCCTGCGGTGCCTGGATGATCTTCGTCCAGGCCGACCCGGGCGACGATCCGGCGATCGCACTCTACGACAAGCTCGGCCTGCGCGAGGACGTGCTGCACTTCGATATCCTGCCGCACGGGTAGATCACGGCGAAAGACGTCACTTCGCCTCGCGTGAGCGGAACGTCGCGACGCGCCAGACGTACCAGGCGACCAGGCCCACGACGATCACGGTCGAAACCGGGTTCACCCAGTCCTCGACGAGCTGGAACTGCGCCTCCAGGATGAAGCCCGCCGCGGCCAGAAGGCTCGTCCAGAGCGCCGTCCCGATCGTTGTGTAGACGAGGAAGGGAGCAAGCGGCATCCGGGCGATGCCGGCGGGGACGGAGATCAGCGTGCGGATCGCCGGCACCATGCGCCCGATCAGGATGGCCTTGCCGCCGCGCTCGCGGAACCAGAGCGAGACGGTGTCGACGTCGTCCGCCGAGATCGTCGCCCAGCGGCCGTGCTTGTCGGCCCAACGCTTCAGCCGTTCGGCACCGACCGTGCGGCCAATATAATACCAGAAAAGCGCGCCCGCGAGCGAGCCGAGCGTGCCCGAGAGGATCACCAGCGCGATGTTGAGTTCCCCCGTCGCGGCCGAATAGCCCGCGAGCGGCATGATCAGTTCGGACGGGACGGGCGGAAAGACGTTCTCGGCGAACATCAGGAACGCGATGCCCCAGTATCCCGTCCGTTCGACGAGTTCCACGATCCAATCGAACACGATGTGTCGTCCCCCTTACGATCCGGATCCTGAACGCAAGAGAGGCGCCGACGGTTCGACTTCCCCCTTTGCGGCGCTATCCTGATGGAAATGGAGCGAGGGGTATAGGCCGGCCATTCGGCGCGAAGGGAGCGCGAAGCGATGAGAATCCTGGTCGTCGGCGGAACGCGTTTCATCGGCGCCCATACGGTCCGGGCGCTCCACGCGACGGGCGCCGAGATCACCGTCCTGCACCGCGGCCGGACCGACAATCCCGTCCTGCCGCCTGTGGAGCACATCGTCGATCCTTCGGCGCGATACCCGATCGTCGCTTTCCCGGACGCCGTGAAACGCGATTTCGACGTCGTCGTCCACATGGTCGCCATGGGGGAGGCCGACGCGACGGCGGCGGTCCAGGCGTTCGCCGGCCGCACCGGCCGCCTCGTCCTCGTCTCCAGCTGCGACGTCTACCGCGCCTACGGCCGGCTGACCCAATCCGAGCCGGGCGAGCCCGAGCCCGTTCCCCTGACCGAGGACGCGCCGCTGCGGACGAGCCGCTACCCCTATCGCGGGATGGCGGCGCAGATCGGCGACTATGCCGACACCTACGAGAAGATCCTCGCCGAGGAGGCGGTCCGGGGTGCCGCGGGCGCGCCGGACTGGACGATCCTGCGGCTGCCGAAGGTCTACGGCCCGGAGGACAATGCCGATCTCGGCACCGTCTACGGTTTCGCCGCCGTGCCGGACTGGCGCTGGACGCACGCGCATGTGGAGAACGTCGCTGCGGCGATCGCGACGGCTTCGCTTCACCCGAAGGCGCGCAACCGGATCTTCAATATCGGCGAGGAGACGACGCCCACGATGGGCGAGCGGTTGGCCGTCCTGCCGAAGCGGCCGGGCGAGGTGCCGGAACCGCCGCCCTTCGATTTCCGTCAGGCGCTCGTCCTGGACACGTCGAGAGGGCGGCGCGACCTCGGCGTCGCCGACGTCGTCGACGAAGCGGCCGCGATGAGGCAGAGCGTGTCGGCGAGCCCCTGACGACAGCGCGGCGGGGAGGGGTCAGGCCTTGGGCGGCACGTAGCGCTCCCAGCCCCGCGGCATCAGATGGTCCTGCGGCTGGAAGCGGATCTTGTAGTCCATCTTGCGCGAGCCATCGACCCAGTAGCCGAGATAGAGATAGGGCAGGCCCATCGCCTTGGCGCGCGCGATGTGGTCGAGGATCATGAGCGTGCCGAGGCTTCGCCCCGCCTCGTCCGGGTCGAAGAACGAATAGACCATGGACAGGCCGTCGCCCATCACGTCCGACAGGGCGACGGCGAGGAGCTCGCCGTCCGAACGCTCCGAAAAGGCCGAGTCGGGCCCGCGCCGCCGATACTGCACGAGGCGCGTGTCGACCTGGCTGTCCTCCACCATCATCGAATAGTCGAGGACGCTCATCTCCGACATGCCGCCGCCGGTGTGGCGCGCTTCGAGATAGCGCCGGAAGAGGGCGTACTGCTCGCTGGAGGCGCTGGCCAGGGACATGCGGGCGACGAGATCGCGGTTGCGCTCCTCCACACGCTTCATCGATCGGGTCGGCTGGAAGGCGTCCACGACGATCCGGATCGAGACGCAGGCCCGGCACCGTTCGCAGGCGGGGCGGTAGGCGATGTTCTGGGAGCGGCGGAAGCCGCCCTGCGTCAGAAGGTCGAGAAGGTCGGGCGAGCGCGGACCGACGAGATGGGTGAACACCTTCCGCTCGAACTGGCCCGGCAGATAGGGGCAGACCGACGGGGAGGTCAGGTAGAACTGCGGCGTATGGTGCGGATGGGCGGTCATGTCAGCATCGACCCGGCGGCGCAGCGGCCATTACCCCGCGGCGCCACAGAATGGCGCAAACCGCGCCGGCCGGAAAGAGCAAAGCCGCTCGATCAGGCGTGGCGGCGCACGGCGACCGTGCCGAGCAGCAGATCGTGCAGCATCTGCTTGCGCTGCGTAAACAGCGGGAAGAGATAGACGAAGACGTTCAGGATCGAGAAGGACGCCCAGAACAGGACGGCGTGCAGCACCGCCAGCGGCGGATCGATGCGCCCGCCGTCGAGCCGGGCGAGGCGCACGCCGAAGAGCCGCATGCCCGGCGTCGACTGCGCGGCGCCGCCGAGCGTGAAGGCGACGTAGAGGATCGCGACCGCCGGGAACAGGAAGGCGTAGAGCGCCCAGCCGAGCGACAGGGTCACGATGCCCAGCACCCCGATGACGAGCGCGGCGGGGATCGAGAGCAGGAGGATCGCGAAACAGTCGAAGAGGAACGCAAAGGACCGACGCGAGCGCACGCCCGAATAGATGCGCATCTCGTCGACCAACGCGGTCTGCGCGAGATCGGGACGAAGGTTCGCGGTGTCGGTCATTTCAGGCGGTGCCTTTCGTTCGTGTGCGCCCCACAGATGGTGTGGAGGACGCCCGCGCGCAACGTCGACGACCTCAGCGCGCCCGCAGCCGCTGCGCCATGCGCGGCGCGAAGTAGGTCAGGATGCCGCTCGCGCCGGCACGCTTGTAGGCGATCAGGGTCTCCTCCATGGCCGCGTCGGCGTCGAGGAATCCGCGCTCGGCCGCGGCCATCACCATCGCGTACTCGCCGGACGTCTGGTAGGCGAAGGTCGGCAGGTCGAGCTCGCGCGACAGGCGGGACAGAATGTCGAGATAGGGCAGACCCGGCTTGACCATGATCATGTCGGCGCCCTCCGAGACGTCCTGGCGCGCCTCGCGGATCGCCTCGTCGGAATTGCCCATGTCCATCTGGTAGGTGCGCTTGTCGCCCTTCAGCGCCGAGGTCGAGCCGACGGCGTCGCGGAAGGGGGCGTAGAAAGCCGAGGCGTATTTGGCGGCGTAGGACATGATCATCGCGTCGCCGTGGCCGGCCGCGTCGAGCGCGGCCCGGATGCAGGCGACGCGTCCGTCCATCATATCGGACGGGCCGAGGATGTCGCAGCCGGCCTGCGCCTGCACCACCGCCTGGCGGCAGAGCACCTCGACGGTCTCGTCGTTGACGATGCGTCCGTCCCGCACGATCCCGTCGTGGCCGTGGCTCGTATAGGGGTCGAGCGCGACGTCGCAGAGGATGCCGATGCCGGGCACCGCCGCCTTGATGGCGCGCGTGGCCCGGCACACGAGATTGCCTGGGTCGAGCGCCAGCGAGCCGGTCTCGTCCCGGCTGGAGGCGTCGGTGAAGGGAAAGAGCGCGACGACGGGAATGCCGAGATCGGTGGCGCGCCTCGCCGCCTCCGCGCAATCCTCGACGCTGAGCCGGTCGACGCCGGGCATGGAGGCGACGGGCTCGGGCGCGCCCGAACCCTCGCGCACGAAGATCGGCCAGATGAGATCGGCGCTCCCCACGGCGCTCTCGCGCACCAGTCGGCGCGACCAGTCGCTCTGCCGCAGCCGCCGCAGCCGCCGTCCGCCCGTCGCCTCGTCGATGCGGCGCGTGATGGCCGCGGTGTCCTGGACTGTCATGGGATGGCCCGTCTTCGCTCGTCGGCGCCGTTCTAAAGACCTTGGTCGCCCGGCGGCAAGCCGCCGAACCCGGGAGCGGGCTGGACAGTTTGACCAAGGCCCCGCGTTGACGCCCGGTCCCGCGGCTTCTAGCCTTCCGGCGAAGGGCCGCTCGAGCCTGCTGTAGTATCGGCGAGCCGGGGGCATGCCTTGACCATCGAAGTCTTCAAGCGGCGACGGGACCTGTCCCTGCCGCGGCGTCTGTCGATCTGGCTGTGCCGGCTGAGCGCCGTGGCGCTGTTCGGCGTCGGGCTCGCCTACTGGGTGCGGCTCGTGGGCGTCTTCGACGGACCCTTGTGGCGCTTCGACCTGATGCCGCTGCAATGGCGGATGGCCGCGCCGGCGCTCGCCGTCCTGTGCCCGATCGCGGGGGTGGGGCTGTGGATGCCGGTCTCCTGGGGCATCGTCGTGTGGGTCGTCGTCGCGCTCGTCGAGGCCTTCATGGTCCTCGCCCTGCCGCCGGGCCTGGCGGCCCACCCGGCGGTGCTCGGCGGGCATCTGGCCGGCCTCGGCCTTCTGCTCGCCCTCGCGCTGATCGACGCCGTCCTGCGGCGGCGCGCCGACACGGTGTAGAATTCCTGAACCGAAGATACACGTTCGATTAGCCAAATCTTTGATCGGGCTGATGTAACGTCGCATTAAGGCTGGGGTTTAAGTCGAATTTTAGAGGGGCGCGCTAATTTCTGTCTCAAGGATGGAGCCGGTACTGACGGTTCCCAGAAGCAACGACGGGGCAGATACTATGGCCGATCCGAAGATGAACCGCAGCGAGCTGGCCGCGACCGAGGAAAAGGTCGAGCTGAAGTCGCTCTACCTCGAAACGCTGCATCTGGTGGAGCGGCTGCACCGCCGGCTGCTCGACGTCATCAAGGACGAGTTCGACCGCAACGGGCGCACCGACATCAACGCGGTGCAGGCGCTCCTCCTCTTCAACATCGGAGACTCGGTGCTGACGGCGGGCGAGCTGCGCTCGCGCGGCTTCTATCTCGGATCCAACGTCTCCTACAATCTGAAGAAGCTCGTCGAGCTCGGCTTCATCGACCACCAGAAGTCCCGCGTCGACCGCCGCTCGGTCCGCGTCTCGCTGACCAAGGAGGGTCTGGCCATCGCCGAGATCGTCTCCGAGCTCTACGAGCGCCACATCGGCTCGATCGACAAGGTGGGCGGCCTCGACGAGCAGGAGTTCCAGAAGATGAACAAGGCCCTGCAGCGCCTCGACCGCTTCTGGAACGACTCGATCATGTACCGCCTCTGAGGCCGCCCGGCGCATCCGATCCAGCGTCGGGACGGCGTTCCTCCGGCCGCTTCGACGCAAGACGGGCCTCGCTCCCTCGTCCGGGGTGCGGGGCCTTTTCGCGTCCCCTCGCGAGCCCGCACGTCACGCCCTCGCGTCAGGAGCCCGCCGCCGCTGACCTGTCGCCCGCGCGCGCTAGGTTTCCCGTCGGCGAATGATCCCGGCCCAAGGTCCTCGACATGAACTCCACTGCACTCAAGGCGACGCTGCTCCACAATCCGAAATCGTCGATGTCCCGCTGGCGGGCCGACGAGATCGTCGCGGCGCTGCACGAGGGCGGCTACGAGCCGAGCTACCACTCCACCAAGGAGAAGGGGTGGAAGAAGGCTGCGGCGGAGGCGAAGGGCCGGCTGATCGTCGCCGGCGGCGACGGAACGGTCGCGAAGGTCTGCAAGCTGCCGGAGACCGACCGGCACCACATCGCCATCCTGCCGACCGGCGGGGCGAACAACATCGCGTCCTCCTTCGGCATCTTCGGCGATCCGCTGGAGCTGGCGCGCGACCTCCAGTCGCTCCAGACCCATGTCTACCGGATCGGCACGGTGAAGGGGCACGAGGACATCGACAGCTTCTGCGAGGGCGTCGGGGTCGGCGCCCTCGCCGCGATCGCCGGCATGGTGCCCAACGACATGGAGCGCGACGCCAAGCGCGAAGCGGGCCGCAAGGCTCTCCAGGAGGTGCTGGCGGAGGCCGAGCCGGTCGAGATCGAGATGACGCTCGACGGCGCGCCCTGGAACGAGCCCTCCTTGATGGTGGAGATCCTCATCATCTCGACCATCGGCCCGAGTCTCATGCTGGCGCCGGGCCACGATCCGGCCTCCGACCGCTTCACCATCCGCTGGCTGCCGGAGGGCGACCGCGAGGTGATGATCGAGTGGCTGAACGCGCCCGAGGACGGCCCGCCGCCCTTGAAGGAGGCCTCGGCGCACAAGGTCCAGCTGAAGACGAGCTCGATCATGCGCATCGACGACGCGACTCAGAAGAAGGGCGGGAAGGTCACGCTGTCGCTCGACGGACGGCACGTCGACATCCTCGTGCCGCCCAAGCGCGACGGGACGGCCGAGGCTGCAGATCCCGTGGAGGACGACGCCGAGCCGTCGGCCGGCGACAACGGCCGGCCGACGGGATGATCGACGAAAAGGGGGTGGACAGGCGGGACGCTTGTCGCTAGAAGCCGCCCATCAGCGCTGCACCGGCGAGTTCGGAGCGGCGTTTTCCGGGTGATTAGCTCAGTTGGTAGAGCAGCTGACTCTTAATCAGCGGGTCGTAGGTTCGATCCCTACATCACCCACCATTCTTCTCTACCACTGGGACGGCGAACTCGGAACGATCCGATAGCGCCTGGGCGGTCGAACGACAGGTCGCACGGTCGCTCGCAAACCCCCAACAGTCTGGCGTGCGGACGGGAGATCAGGCGGCCTCCCGCGCTCTCGGTTCGATCTTGGCGAGTTCGTCCCTTTTCGCCTCTTCCTCGATATGAAGCTCATAGGCGCGCTGAATGTTCAGCCACATCTCGGCGGATGATCCGAAGTAGCGGCCGAGGCGAAGGGCGGTGTCCGTGCTGATGCCGACCTCTTCCTTCACGATCCGCTCGATGCGGGTACGAGGGAGGTTGAGAGCCTTGGCGAGAGCACCGGCACTCAGATCGAGGGGGATGAGGTACTCCTCTCGGAGAACTTCGCCGGGATGGATGGGGCGGGACAGACTGAGTGCCATGATGGGCTCCTAGAATGGGGCAGGCTTTCCGAAATCGATTTCGGTCTTGGGCCGATGCCTTAGTGGTAATCGACGATCTCCACGTCTTCGGCACCGGCCTGCGTCCAGCGGAAGCAGACGCGCCATTGGTCGTTGATGCGGATGGAGTGCTGGCCGTCACGATCGCCGGACAGCTTCTCCAGCCGATTGCCCGGAGGCGAGCGAAGATCGTCCAACCGGATCGCTGCCTCGATCAGGAGGAGCTTGCGCTGAACGGCCTTCACGAGATCGGCAGGGAAGCCTTTGCCGACCGTGCCGGCGACGATTCCTTCGATCAGCCTGCCTTTGGTCGAAACGATCATGCTCGCTCCTCGTGAATGTATCATAGAGTGATACGTCGCGAATTGCAAGCCGAATGTATCAGCGGATGATACCGACCGACGGGTGGATCCGAGGGGTGACGGGCTTGCAGGCGTCGTCCGGCCGCAGACCGCTTCGCGGAATAGATGGGAATGTCCGCAGCGCGTGCAGTTGTGATCGCCCGTCTCCGACGCCGACAAGCGCAGCGTCCTTCGTTCCCTTCAATCCGCCCCGAAGCGCTTCTTAGCCTTCGCCGTGATCGACTGGCGGACGTCTGCATAGACGTCCCACGGGTCGGGCTTGTCGAGGCGGGCGAGGATGTCCGCGGGGTGGAAGCCGTTGGCGGCGTCGAGACCCTCCAGTTCCTCCCACGTCACCGGGGTCGCGACCGGGGCGCCGGGGCGCGATCGCGTCGAATAGGGGGCGATCGCCGTCTGACCGCGCTCGTTGCGCAGCCAGTCGACGAAGATGCGGCCCTTGCGCTTGGCCTTCGACATGGTCGAGACAAAGCGGGCCGGCTCGTCCGCCTCCATCTTGCGCGCCACGGCGCTGGCGAAGCCCTTCACCTCCGGCCAGCCCTGACGCCGCGACAGGGGCGCGACGACGTGGACGCCCTTGCCGCCGGTAACGAGCGGGAAGGTGACGAGGCCGACCTCCGCCAGCCGGTCGCGCAGTTCCGCAGCGGCCCGCTTCACGTCCGCAAAGCTCAAGGATTTGTCCGGGTCGAAGTCGAAGACGAGGCGGTCCGGGTTCTCCAGCCGGTCGTTCCGCGAGCCCCAGATGTGGAACTCCAGCGTGTTCATCTGGAGCGCCGCGACGAGGCCGCCGGCGTTCGAGACCGAAAGGTAGACCGCCTTCTCCCCGTCCTTCTCGGTGACGTCCACATGGTCGATGGCGTCGGGGAAGCCGCCGGTGTCGTGCTTCTGGAAGAAGCAGGCCTTGGTCCGCCCCTGCGGGCAGCGCACGAGGGAGAGCGGCCGTCCGCCGGCATGGGCGAGCATGCGGTCCGCGACGGCCTCGTAATACCGCGCAAGATCGCCTTTGGTCAGGCCCTGGCTCTCGAAGACGACCCGGCCCGGCGAGGTCAGCCGCACGCCGGCGATCTCCACCGGTTCGCCGTCGCCCTTGCGCGTCGGCTTTGCCGCCGGCCTCTTCTTCTCCGCGCCGGTCGAGGCCGGGCGCTCGTCCACGACGGCAGCGGCCGGCTTGTCCTCGCGCAGGCCCTTGAACACGCCGTGCCGGACCGCGCCTTCGCCGGTGAGTTCGGTGAAGTCGATCTCCGCGACGATTTCGGGTTCGACGAAGCGCGCGCCTCGCGCAATCGCCCGCGGCAGGTCGGCGAAGGGGGACGTCTTGCGGGCCAGCTGTTCGAACCGGGCGGACAGATCGTCGAGCACGTCTTCGGTGAAGCCGGAGCCGACGCGGCCGCGATAGACGAGGCGGTCGCCCTCCAGGACGCCGACGAGAATGGAGGAGAAGGGACGGCCGGCCTTGTCGGAGGGCGAGTATCCGCCGATCACGAACTCCTGCCGCCGGGTGCATTTGGTCTTGAGCCACGCATTGCCGCGGCCGGCGCGGTAGGGCGCGTCGGCGCGCTTGGAGACGATCCCCTCGTGGCCGGACGCACAGATCTTCGAGAACACCGAGCCGCCGCTGCCGCGCACGTGCTCGCTGTAAAGGAGAGAGGCCTCGCCGGAGCCGGCGATGAGCGCCTTCAGCCGCTCCTTGCGCTCCACGAGCGGATGGTCGAGGAGACTCTCGCCGTCGATTTCCAGGAGGTCGAAGGCGAAGCAGGAGAGGGCGCCGCCGTCCGAGAGGGCCGCCTGCAGCGAGGAGAAGTCGGTCCGGCCCGACCGGTCGAAGGCGACGACCTCGCCGTCGATCAGGGCGCTGTCGCAGGCGAGGGCGCGCACGGCGGGCAGGATCGCGCCGAACTTTTCCGTCCAGTCCTTCTCGTTGCGCGTCCAGAGCCTGGCCTCGTCGCCGCTGCGCGCGATCAGCACGCGATAGCCGTCATATTTCAGCTCGTGCAGCCAGTCGCGTCCCGCCGGCGCTTCGTCCACGAGCGTCGCGAGCTGCAGCGGGCGGAAGCGTGGCAATGCGGGCGCCTTGCCGGACGACCCGGCCCGCTTCGACGCGGGCTGCGCCGCCCGCTCCGGTGGCTCCGTCCCGGCGGGGCGTTTGGTCGTCCGGCCCCAGACCTCGTCGCCCTTGGCGATCTGGTTCATCGTGCGGCCGGTCTTGACGCTGCGATCCTTCTTCAGGATGTCGCGCCGGTCCGAGGCGACCTCGTCCTTCTCCTTGATCAGCAGCCAGTTCTCGCGCGTTTCCTTGCCCCGCGGCTTCATGCGGACCAGCGCCCAATGGCCGGTCATCTTCTCGCCGTCGAGCTGCATCTTGATCGAGCCCTTGGCGAGCCCCTCCGCCATGTCCTCGCGCGGGGACCAGCGGCCGAAATCCCAGAGCATTACGGTGCCGCCGCCGTACTGGCCTTCCGGGATCGTGCCTTCGAAATCCCCGTAGTCCATCGGGTGGTCTTCCGTGCGCACGGCGAGGCGCTTGTCGGCCGGGTCGAGGCTCGGGCCGCGCGTCACCGCCCAGCTCTTCAGAACGCCCTCCCATTCCAGACGGAAGTCGTAATGGAGACGCGTCGCGTCATGCTTCTGGACGCAGAAGACGAGACCCTCCGCCGACGCCCGTCCGCCGGCGGGCTCCCGCGTCTTGGAGAAGTCGCGCTTCTCGCGATAGGCCTTCAGGAGGTCGGCGGCCGGCGTGCCCATCGCGCCCGCCTCAGGCGCTCTTGCGCTGTCGTGCGGCAGGCTTCTTCCGGGTGCCCGCCGATGCCGGCTTGGAGGCGGACTTGGAGGGCGCCGCTTTCTTGGCCGTAGCCTTCGCCCGCGCGGTCCTGGACGGTCCGGCGGCGTCCTCGTCCTTGCCTCCCTCCAGGCTCTTCTTCAACGACGCCATAAGGTCGATGACGTTGGACTTCTGCGGCGCGGCGTCCTCGTCATCCTTCGAGTCGTCGATCTGCGCCTTCCCCCCGGACTTGCGCTTCGTGGCGATCAGCTCCTTCAGCGCCGCCGTGTATCGGTTCTTGTACTCGCCGGCGTCGAAGGGCGCCGTCTTCCTCTCGATCAGCGCCGTCGCCACGTCGAGAAGGTCCTCGTCGGTCTTGTCGTTCGAGATCTCCGCGAAGATCGGATCGGCCTTGCGGATCTCGTCCTCGTAATGGAGCGTCTCGAGGAGCAGGCCCCGCCCGCAGGGGCGCAGCGCCACGAGATACTCCTTGCCGCGCATGGCGAGCTGCCCGAGCCCGGTCTTCTTGGCCTTGCGCAGCGCATCGCGCACGACGCGGAAGGCGTCCTCGGCCAGTTCGTCCTGCGGCACCACGTAATAGGGCTTGTCGAAATAGAGCGGCGGGATCTCGTTGGTGTCGACGAACTGGACGAGTTCCAGCGTCTTCTTCGTCTCCAGCTTGACGTCCTCGATCTCCTCGTCGGTGAGGAGGACGTACTCGCCCTTGGACACCTCGTAGCCCTTGACGATCTCGTCCTTGTCGACCGGTCCGATGCCGGGCGCGACCTTTTCGTAGCGGATCCGCTTCCCGCTCTCCCGGTGGATCTGGTTGAAGGCGATTCCCGCGCCGGTCTTCGTGGCGGTGAACATCTCGACGGGAATCGAAACCAGCGAGAGGCGAATCTGCCCCTTCCAGACGGGACGCACGGCCATCATCGCCTCCGACGCAACACGGGAAGCCGACTCAACGCCGGCCGCACGTCCCCGTTCCGCCCACGCTCCGGCGATGTGCGAGCCCGGCAACCGATCGCCGCGCTGCCCGAGAATGAGGCGCAGCGCGCCATGACGGCGCCTCAATCGGGCAGAGCGCCTCCCGCGACTGTGTCCCGATTGCATCACCTATCTCGGCCGGAGGGCGCCGAGGCCAAGGTCCGGCCCGTCAGGCCGTAGGCATCAGGTTTGCGTAAGCTTTCCAGGGGTCGCAGACGGCCGGATTTACTCCCGATTCATCTTTGAGTGTCGCCGATGCAACAGCCATGTTGCCAAAGGGTCGGTTGGGCTTCCGAGTGGCATTTTCATGATTGCATCGGCAGCGCCCCTGCATAATGTTGGATCACGAAAGAGGGCGGGGGACGAACCTCCTTCTTTCAAGGGATGGGGCAGGGAAGGCTGTCCTTCGTAACAAAGGCCCAACCCTACCTTTTAACTTGACTGGAGGTCAGGACATGACAATCAAGAGCCTTCTTCTCGGCTCGGCTGCGGCCCTCGTCGCAGTTTCCGGCGCCCGCGCTGCGGACGTCATCATGGTCGAGCCGGAGCCGGTGAACTTCGTTCGCGTCTGCGACGTTTACGGCACGGGCTTCTTCTACATCCCCGGCACCGAGACCTGCATGCGCGTCGGCGGTTACGTCCGCATGCAGATCAACGTCGCGGGTGACCCGGCGGTCAACGCCGAGGGCGACGACTACGACGTCGGCACGGCCGTTCGCGCCCGTCTGAACTTCGACGTCCGCGAGGAGACCGAGCTCGGCCTGCTTCGCGCCTACGCTCGTCTTCAGGCGACCAACAACCGCGGCGGCAACGCTTCGTACAACATGACGCAGGGCTACGTGCAGCTCGGCGGCCTGCTGCTCGGCTACCGCGACTCGCTCTGGACCAACGACGTCGGTGGTCTCGAGGACGGTCTGCTGACCGACACCGACCTCGTCGTCGGCGACATCTCGACCAACCAGATCTCGTACAACTTCGCGCTCGGCGGCTTCTCGGCCGTGATCGGCCTCGAAGACGACACGACGGGCGACTTCGTCCCGGACGTGCACGGCAAGCTGGTCTATTCGGGTGCCTGGGGCGGTGCGTTCCTGTCGGCCGTCTATGACGAGACCTTCAACCGTGAGGACGCGACCGCCGCGTTCGGCAATCTCGGCATCTTCCTGCCGGACCTGCCGACCCGTCTCCAGGACGGCTCGAACGACGCCTTCGCTCTGAAGGCCGGCCTCAAGCTGCGTGACCTGATCACCGAGGGCTCGACCCTGGCGCTCGAAGGTCACTACGCCTTCGATCCGACGACCTACGCCACGATCCCGGGCCTCGCCACCGCGTTCTCGGGCAACACGCCGGGCTCGGCCGTCAACCCGACCCCGGGTGCGGTTCCGCTGTTCCTGGAGTGGGCGGTCGGCGCTGGCTACCGTCAGGCCGTGGGCGACTTCACGGTCGGCATCTCGGGCCAGTACGGCGAGACCTTCGGCACCGACTTCTTCGTCGCGGCTCCGACCGGCGGCGTGGTGCTGGCGAACGTCGAGGGCGACTACTACTCGCTCGTCGGTAACGTCGGCTACAACTTCACCTCCAACTTCGGCGCCCTGGCGGAAATCCAGTACACCGACGTTGACTTCGGTGGGGACGTCGGCTCGGTCGACCAGACGAAGGGCTTCCTGCGCTTCGTCCGCACCTTCTAAGCGTCAACACGCTTTCCATCATGGAAGGGGTCCGGTTCGCCGGGCCCCTTTTTGCGTTCGGCGTCGCGTGCACCCCGCCCGCCGACGTGGTGGCGAGTCTGGGCCGCGACGTCTGCGGGGAGGGGCCTTCCTCCGTCCGGCGCGGCCCGAGCCCAGCCACCGTTCGGGCGCGCCGGGCCTCTCGAACCTGATCCCGGGCTGAACGCGGGCCGGACAATGTCCGCGGGAGGTCGAGAAAGTGGCAAGTGTGACCTCTGTGCAATTTCGGAGCGGTCACGGCTTTGCGATGTTGGCGGTCGAGGGGTCGGCGAAGCACGGCATCGTCCGTTGGAACGGACGTCGGTTCGCTGCCACGGGAGTCCTCAACGGAACTCGAGACGAAATTCATCCAAGGTCGATCGGAGCCCTCCATGCGCATCGCAACTCTTCTTCTCTCCTCCGCAGCGGCCCTGGCCGCAACGACCGGCGCACGGTCCGCGGACGTCATCATGGTCGAGCCGGAGCCGGTGAACTTCGTCCGCGTCTGCGACGTGTACGGCACGGGCTTCTTCTACATCCCCGGCACCGAGACCTGCATGCGCATCGGCGGCTACGTCCGCATGCAGATCAACGCGGCGGGCGACCCGGCGGTGAACTCCGAGGGTGACGATTACGACGTCGACACGGCGGTCCGCGCCCGTCTGAACTTCGACGTCCGCGAGGAGACCGAGCTCGGCCTGCTGCGCGCCTTCGCCCGCCTGCAGGCGACCAACAACAGCGGCGGCAACGCCGCGTACACGATGGACCAGGGCTACGTGCAGCTCGGCGGCCTGCTGCTCGGCTACCGCGACTCGCTCTGGGCGAACGACGTCGGCGGCATCGAGGACGGTCTCCTGACCGACACCGACCTGACCCTCGGCGACATCAACACCAACCAGATCTCCTACACCTTCGCGCTCGGCGGCCTCTCGGCCGTGATCGGTCTGGAAGACGACGGCACCGGCGACTTCACCCCGGACGTCCACGGCAAGCTGGTCTATTCGGGCGCCTGGGGCGGCGCGTTCCTGTCGGCCGTCTACGACGAGACCTTCAACACCGAAGACGCCGAAGACTTCTTCTTCAGCCCCTTCATCGACGACGAGGACTTCATCGGCGGCGCGGTCGGCCTGCCGGGCCTTCGTCCGCTGGTCGAGGACGGCTCGAACGACGCGTTCGCGCTGAAGGCTGGCCTGCAGCTGAACGACATCCTCACCGAGGGTTCCGCCCTGTCGGTCGAGGGCTCCTACGCCTTCGATCCGACGGTCTACTCGACGATCGGCGGCCTCGGAAACGCGTTCTCCCTCTCGGCCGACGACGCTAGCGTGCGCAACCCGACCCCGGGCGAGGCGACGCTGTTCGTGGAGTGGGCGCTCGGCGCCGGCTACCGCCAGTCGGTCGGCGACTTCACCGTCGCGGTCGCGGGCCAGTACGGTGAACTCTTCGACACGACCTACGTGACGGGCTTCGACGCCGCGACCGGCGCCTTCTCCTCGGCGACCACCGCGGGCAGCTACTACTCGCTCGTCGGCAATGTCGGCTACGACTTCACGTCGAACTTCGGCGCGCTCGCCGAGATCCAGTACACCGACGTCGACTTCGACGATCTCGGTTCGGTGGACCAGACGCGCGGCTTCCTGCGCTTCGTCCGCTCGTTCTGATCGCCGGCGCTTCGGCGCACGGCACACACGAAAAAGGGGCCCGGTTCGCCGGGCCCCTTTTTCGTTGCGCTCTTTGCGGGGGGAGAGACAGACGCCCGATCCCCGTCCGGATGCCCGCTTTGGTTCCGGGCGGATTTCCGGCCCCGGGCGGTCCTTCAGCTCCGGCGGCCCTGCCGAAGGTCGTTCTCGATGTCGAAGCCCGCGCCGAGCCGCATCTTGTAGACCTGATAGTTCTCCATGATGCGCTGGACGTAGTTGCGGGTCTCGGTGAACGGGATCGATTCGACCCAGTCGACGACCTCGTCGAGCGGGCGCCCACGCGGATCGCCGAAGCGCTCGATCCACTCCCGGGCGCGCCGGGGACCGGCGTTGTAGGCCGCGAAGGTCAGGACGTAGGACCCGCCGAAATTGTCGATCTGCTGGCCGAGATAGCGGCTGCCGAGCTGGGCGTTGAAGGCGACGTCCGTCAGGAGCCGCTGCTCCGAATAGCTCGCGCCGATCTCGCGCGAGAGCTGGCGCGCCGTCGCGGGCATCAGCTGGAGAAGGCCGAGCGCGCCGGCGGGGGACTTGGCGGCCGGGTTGAACGAGCTTTCCTGCCGCGCGATCGCGTAGGCGAGGGCGGTGCCGGAGGCGGAGATGTTGGCGCCGGCCGGGATCGCCCCCGTCGGATAGGCGAGGGCGGGGGCGTTGACGCCCCGCCCGTAGGCGATGCGGCCGACTTCCAACGCCAGCGAATGGTTGCCGCGCCGCTCCGCCATGGAGGAGAGGATTGCGAGCTCGCCGGGGCTGTCGACCTCCTGTGCGAGGCTGCGGTAGAGGCTCGCCGCGCGCCAGTCGGAGCCGATCTCCTGCAGCCGCGAGATGGCGCGGACGGCCTCGCGGCTCTGGAACCGCTGGCGCTCGGCGTCGCTCGGGCGCGGGAAGGCGATCGGGCCCGGCGTGCGGCCGAGCTTGGCGGCGGCGAGCTGGCCGTAGTAGGTCGCGCCGTGCTGGGCGGCCCGGCCGTAGAAGTCGCTTGCGCTGCCGGGCCCGCCGGCCTCCGCCGCGCGGCCCATCCAGTAATAGGCGCGCGACTGCGACAGCGCGCGGTCGGAGATCTGTGCGATCTGCCGGAAGTGCTGGCTGGCGCGGGCCGGGTCGTTCAGATGCCGCAGCGCGTACCAGCCGGCGTGGAAGGCCTGCTCGACGCCCTCGACGATTCCCTCAGCCGGCTGCTCGGCGACGAGGCGGTAGGCGTCGCGCGTCTGGCCGCGCTCCACCAGCATACGGGCGACGATCCGCTTCTCGTTCCACCAGGCGTTGGGGTCGATCTGCTGGCCGGCGTCCTTGGTCGCCGCGAAGAAGACCGCGGCGGCCTCCTGCGGCCGGTCCGCCTTGCGAAGGGCCACCGCGCGGGCGAACTGGAAGCTCGGGTCGGCGTGCTGGTTGGCCGGCACCGCCGAAAGGCGGGCGCTGGCGTTCTCGCCGCGGATCGAGGCCGCGCGCGCCCGGAACAGCGTCTCGGAGTTGGCGAGCGCGGAGACGCGCTCGGCGTCCTCGATGCGGTTGGCATAGAGCAGCGTCTCCATGCGGACCTTGTGGTCCGCCTTGCTCAGGAGGCTGCCGAAGGAGCGCAGCATGTCCGTCTCGGTCGCGCGGCTCAGGCGTTCGGTCCGCCAGGCGTTGGCGACGAGGGCGCGGGCGCGGTTCGTATCGCCCGTCTCCATCAGAGCGCGCGCGAGCACGATCGTGCCCTCCGGCGTCTGCGGCTGCGACCCGGCGAAGGCGGCGATCACCTCGCGTGCGCCGGGGCGCTCGCGGTAGAGAGCGCGCTCGGAATTGGCGCGCAGCGTCGCCATGCCCGGCCAGGAGGAGAGCTCGTGCGCGGTGCGCGCGATCTCGGCGGCCGGAACGCCCTCGCCCTTCAGCGCGATCGCCCAGGACAGGATGTGCCGGTCGAGCGAGCCGGGCGTCATGCCCTCGCGGATGGCGCGGGCGCGCTCGACATTGTTGTGCGTCGCATCGAGCCCGGCCTTGAGATCACCGCGGATCGGCGTGACCGAGCCCGTGCGCGAGCCCATGGCCGCGATGGAGGAGGTGAAGGCGGTGGCGCCGGCGACCGGCGCGGGGCCGGAGCGCTGCAGCGCGGGGTTGGCAGAGGGGGCCGGTCCGCCGAAGCGCGCGGGATCGACGCTGCCGGTCGCGGCCAGGTCCGGACCGCCGCCGCCGCGAAGCGTCGGCATCGGCACGTTCGCCGGCAGGATCGATTCCGCCGTGCAGGAGGCCAGAAGCACGCCGGCGATCACCGTCTGGAGCGAGAGCGAGCGGGCGGCGGTCTTCGCGGTCATGGCGAGCCTTTCGGAAAAGCACGAAGCCGCCGGCGCCGAGGGGAACAAGCGTGGCGACATGGTGTCCGAACCTCTCACGAACGCGATGAAGAGAAGGTAAAGCGACGGCTGAAAGCCTCCCGCCGGCGCCGCCTTGTCTCGCTTTTGGGCCTTCACTATGGTGCCGCCAACCGTGGGGGGCAAAGCGGCGTATTGATGTCGCCGTCCTGCCAAACGCCCCCGAGACGGACCATCCGCGGCGCTGGGAGACGAGTTTGATGTTCAGGGGATCGATGCCGGCGCTCGTCACTCCGTTCGGGGAGGACGGGGACCTCGACGAGGCGGCCTTCCGCGACATGGTCGAGTGGCAGATCGCCGAGGGCTCGCACGGGCTCGTTCCCGTCGGCACGACGGGCGAGAGCCCGACCCTGACCCATGCCGAGCACAAGCGCTGCGTAGAGATCTGCGTCGAGGCGGCCGCCGGCCGCGTGCCCGTCATCGCGGGCGCGGGCTCCAACAACACCGCCGAGGCGATCGACCTGGCGCGCTTTGCCGAGAACGCCGGCGCGGACGGCCTTCTCGTCGTCACGCCCTACTACAACAAGCCGACTCAAGCCGGGCTCTACGAGCATTTCGCGGCGATCGCGCGGGCCGTGACCAAGCCGATCGTCATCTACAACATTCCGCCGCGCTCGGTGATCGACATGTCGCCCGAGACGATGGGGCGCCTTGCGAACGATTTTGCCAACATCGTCGGCGTGAAGGACGCGACCGGCAAGCTGGAGCGGGTCTCCGAGCAGCGCATCACCTGCGGCACGGATTTCGTCCAGCTGTCGGGCGAGGACGCGACCGCGCTCGGCCACATCGCCCATGGCGGCGTCGGCTGCATCTCGGTCACGGCGAACGTCGCGCCGCGCCTGTGCGCCGAGTTCCAGGAGGCGTGCCTCGCCGGCGACTTCGCCAAGGCCCTGTCCTACCAGGACCGGCTGATGCCCCTGCACAAGGCGATCTTCGCCGAGCCGGGCGTCTGCGGCACCAAGTACGCGCTGTCGCGCCTCGGCAAGGGCCGCAACACGATGCGCTCGCCTTTGGTGCCGATCGAGGCGTCGACCGAGCGGCTGATCGACGAGGCGCTGCGCCACGCCGGCCTCCTGAACTGAGCGCCCGAGCGATTGACAGGGCAGGGGGCTCAGCCCATCTCCACGCGGACAGAAACGGACGAAGGCGGGCGTTGAAGACCCCGTAGGGGGTGTCTCGAATGGCCAAGAAGAAAGCCGACAAGTCGAACATTGCTGCGGAGAACCGCAAGGCGCGCTTCCACTACGAGATCATCGACACGCTGGAGGCGGGCATCGTCCTGACCGGCACGGAGGTCAAGTCGCTGCGCGGCGGCCGGGCGACGATCGCCGAATCCTACGCCACCGAAGAGGGCGGCGAGATCTGGCTCATCAACTCCTTCGTCCCGGAATACCTTCAGGGCAACCGCAACAACCACGAGCCCAAGCGCCGCCGCAAGCTCCTCGTCCACGCCAAGCAGCGCAACAAGCTCGCCGGCGCCGTCCAGAAGGACGGCATGACGCTCGTGCCCTTGAAGATCTACTTCAACGAACGCGGCATGGCGAAGCTGGAACTCGCCGTCGCGCGCGGCAAGAACGACCCGGACAAGCGCGAGACCCTGAAGGAGCGCGACTGGAACCGGGAGAAGCAGCGCCTGATGAAGACGGCCGGGCGGGACTGAAACCCCAGTCTGACGCCGGGGAGATGGACGGTCGGTCGCCCTCCTCGGGCTTCGGGTCGACGGCAGCCATGCGGGGCTTTACCGCCATCGGCGTGCCCCGTATCAAACGGGCATGGCGAGCGGATCTTCGATGCTGGAGATTGTGGGAGTCTCGCGCCGCTGACGGCCGAGGTCAGGGGAGCGCAAGTGGAGCCGACCCTGCGAACCGCAGGTCGGACACGTCCGTCCGTCGTCACGAGGGCTCGCCCGTGAGCATTCCGTCGATCGTCTTGCACCACGGGACTCGCGTCGCAGGATCCTTCAATGGCCTCTGACGCCTCCGCGATCATCGATGCGATGGTCGCGCTTCACGGCGCGATGGAGCGTCAGGGTCCGGGAGACGACGCTTACACCCGTCGTATGCTCGATCGCATTCCGAGACTGCCGCCCGCACCGCGGATCGCCGATATGGGATGCGGAACGGGAGCGTCGGCGCTGGTCCTCGCGGAAGCGCTCGGCACTCCCGTCGACTGCGTGGATGCCTCTTCCGCGTTCATCGCGACCCTGAAGGTCCGTGCCGAAGCGCGCGGTCTCGATCATCTGATCCAGGGGCATGTCGGCGACATGGCGCGGTACCGCCATGCCGGCGGTCCCTTGGATCTGCTCTGGTCGGAAGGCTCGGCGTACAACCTGACCTTCGCCGGAGCGCTGTGCGCGTGGCGGCCCATACTGGGGACGGGCGCATTCGCGGTGATCTCCGAGCTGACCTGGTTTCGAGAAGAGAGACCGGAGAAGGTCGAGGCGTTCTGGGCCGAGGCCTATCCTCACCTCGCTGACGAACCGACGAACATCGCCAGAGCCCAAGCGTGCGGATTCGAGGTCCTGTTCACCGAGCGCCTGCCCTCCGAGGCATGGCACTCCGGCTACTACGCGCCGCTGAGTGCGCGGGCCGACGCCCTCTTTGAGAGCGCTACGGACGCTATGCGAACCGTGATCGAAGAAACGCGTCGCGAGATCGCGCTCTTCGAGGAAGCCGACGATTCCCTCGGCTATACCTTCTACGGGTTGCGAGCGATCTAGAGCCACGGGCGGCCGGGTCGGTGGCGCGGTCGCCCGTTTCGGGCGCGGGCCACGGGCGGAGTTCTTGCGCCAGAACCCTTGATGGCCTGTCCGGATCTTCAATCGCCCAGGCTTCGCCGCGTCTTCTCCAACACGTCCGTGAACATCGCCTCGGTCAGCCGCCCGGTGTTCGTGTTGTAGCGCGAGCAATGGTAGCTGGAGACGATGCGGTAGCCGCCGACGTCGGCTTCCGCGCCATGGGCGAAGGGCGCGTCCTTCATTCTGGCACCGAGGGCGCGGAGCGTCGATTCGTGCGCGATGCGCCCCAGCGTCACGATGGTCGTGAGTGCGCCGAACCCCTCGATCGAGGGCGTCAGGAAGCGCCGGCAGGTGTTGATCTCCGGCCCCGTCGGCTTGTTCTGCGGCGGCACGCAGCGCACCGCGTTGACGATCGCAGTCTCGATCAGTTCCAGGCTGTCGTCGGGCCGGGCTTCGAACAGGCCCCGGGCGAGGCCGAAGCGCTTCAGCGTCGCATAGAGAAGGTCGCCGGCATAGTCGCCCGTGAAGGGGCGTCCCGTGCGGTTGGCGCCGCGAAGGCCCGGCGCGAGGCCGACGACGAGGAGCCGAACCGCGCCCGCCCCCTCCGGCGGCAGGAAGGCGCGCACGGGGGCGTTGTGCCAGTCCGGCTCCTTCTCCCGCCATTCGTCGCGGAAGGCGGCGAGGCGCGGGCAGAGCGGGCAGTCGCGCGGCGGCGGGGCCGGCTCGGCGGGCAGGGGCGTTGCGGTCATCGAGGGTCTCGTTCGCGTCGGCCGTCTTCCTCGCAGCCGGGCGGCGGGACTTCAAGGCCGGGACGACCGCACCGAAGCTCGCGCCCGGCCGCCCTTGCCATGAGAGGCGCTTGACGATAAGGGGACCGCTTGATCCCGTTCAGTCGAGACCCCGTGAAGGAGACAGGCGATGGCCCGCGTCACCGTAGAAGACTGCGTCGACAAGGTCGAGAACCGCTTCGAGCTGGTGCTTCTCGCCAGCCACCGCGCGCGTCAGCTGGCGCAGGGGCAGCAGATCACGATCGACCGTGACAACGACAAGAACCCCGTCGTGGCGCTGCGCGAGATCGCCGACGAGACCCTGTCGCCCGACGATCTCAAGGAAGACCTGATCCACTCGCTGCAGAAGCATGTCGAGGTCGACGAGCCCGAGCCGCAGGCCCCGTCCGCCGGCGCGATCACGCAGGCCGGCAGCCCCACGGCCGCCGAGGCGGGCCGCGACGAAGCGGAGGACAACATCGCCTTCGACCGCATGTCGGAGGACGATCTGCTGGCCGGCATCGAGGGCCTCGTGCCCCCGGAGAAGAACGAAGACTACTGAGACGGAAAGCGCCGTCCGGGACTTCCGGACCGCGCTTCGAGGTCCCTATATTGGAAGGGCGTCGTGCCGGGCACGGCGCCCTTTTTGTTCGTCTCGAAAGGTCCCGCGCGCTCATGATGCGCCAATACGAACTCGTCGAGCGCGTCGCCGCCTACAAGCCCGATCTCGACGAGGGCCTCCTCAACCGCGCCTATGTCTACGCGATGCAGAAGCACGGTCTGCAGACCCGCGCGAGCGGCGACCCCTACTTCTCGCATCCGCTGGAAGTCGCCGCGATCCTCACCGAGCTGCATCTCGACGAGGAGACGATCGCCGTCGCGCTCCTCCACGATACGATCGAGGACACGGACGCCACGCGCAAGGAGATCGATCAGGTCTTCGGTGCCCGCATCGGCCAGCTCGTCGAGGGGCTGACCAAGCTCAAGCGCCTCGACCTCGTCTCCAAGAAGGCCGAGCAGGCCGAGAATCTCCGCAAGCTCCTCTTCGCCATCGCCGACGACATCCGCGTGCTGCTCGTCAAGCTGGCCGACCGCCTGCACAACATGCGCACGCTTCATCACATGAAGCCGGAGAAGCGGGCCCGCATCGCGCAGGAGACGCTCGACATCTACGGCCCGCTCGCCGGCCGCATGGGCATGCAGGGCATGCGCGAGGAGCTGGAGAACCTCGCCTTCCGCTATGTGAATTCCGAGGCCTACGACACCGTCACCGCGCGCCTCGACGAGCTGCGCGAACGCCACGCCGACACGATCGAGAAGATCGAGGCGACGCTGACGCAGCGCCTGGCCGAGAGCGGCATCGAGGCCGAGGTCTCCGGCCGCCAGAAGAAGCCCTACTCGGTGTTCTCCAAGATGCAGCGCAAGGCGCTCTCGCTGGAGCAGCTCTCCGACATCTTCGGCTTCCGCGTCGTCGTCGGCACCGACGAGGACTGCTACCGCACGCTCGGCATCGTCCACCGCACCTGGCCGCTCGTGCCCGGCCGGTTCAAGGACTACATCTCGATCCCCAAGCAGAACGGCTACCGCTCGATCCACACGACCATCGTCGGGCCCTCGCGCCAGCGCGTCGAGCTGCAGATCCGCACGCGCGACATGCACGAGATCGCCGAATACGGCATCGCGGCGCACGAGCTCTACAAGGACGGCATCCACGGCGCCAAATCCTCCGAATCGGCGGCCTTCGCCTGGTTGCGGCGGACCGTGGAGATGCTGTCGGAGGGCGAGACTCCGGAGGAATTCCTCGAGCACACCAAGCTCGAGCTCTTCCAGGACCAGGTCTTCTGCTTCACGCCGAAGGGCCGGCTCATCGCGCTGCCGCGCGGCGCGACGCCGATCGACTTCGCCTATGCCGTCCACACCGATGTGGGCGACACCTGCGTCGGCGCGAAGGTCAACGGGCGCATCATGCCCGTCGTCACCGAGCTCGCCAACGGCGACGAGGTCGAGATCATCCGCTCCAAGGCCGCGACCCCGCCGCCGGCCTGGGAGAACGTCGCCATCACCGGCAAGGCGAGGGCGGCGATCCGGCGCGCCACGCGCCTTGCCATCCGCCGCCAGTATTCCGGGCTCGGCCAGCAGATCCTGGAGCGCACCTTCCAGCGCTCGGGCAAGACCTTCTCGCGCGACGGGCTGAAGCCCTACCTCGCCAAGCTCGGGCACAGGGAGATCGAGGACGCGCTCGCCTCCGTCGGGCGCGGCGACCTCTCCTCCGGCGACGTCCTGCGCGCCGTCCACCCCGACTTCCAGGACAGCCGCGCGGTCAAGGCACCGGTGAAGGCGGAGGAGGGCTGGTTCGGCCTGCGCCACGCCGCCGGCATGATCTTCCGCATCCCGGGCCGCCAGAAGTCCGCGCCGCTGGACGAGGAGCGCGTCGCGCTTCCCATCCGCGGCATCGGCGACGACGTCTCGGTCCAGTTCAGCCCCGACGGCGCGGTGCCGGGGGACCGGATCATCGGCATCCTGGAGCCGGGCAAGGGCATCACCATCTACCCGATCCAGTCGCCGGCGCTGCAGGCCTTCGACGACGAGCCGGAGCGCTGGATGGACGTGCGCTGGGATCTCGACGCGGAGATGACGACGCGCTTTCCCGCCAAGGTGAAGGTCTCGGCGATCAACGAGCCGGGGGCGCTCGCCGAGATCGCCGAGACGATCGCGGAGGCCGACGCCAATATCCACAACCTCTCGATGGCGATGACGGCGCCCGACATCACCGTGATGATGATCGATCTGGAGGTCTGGAACCTCCAGCATCTGAACCGCACGCTCGGCCAGCTTCGCGGAAGGGCTTGCGTCACCGACGTCGTTCGTGTGAACGGCTGATCCCCGGCAGCAGCGATCGCGCGCGGAGGCGCCCCCCGCGCGCCCGAACGGACCGGACGAGCCCCATGACCCAAGACGACGTGATCGACATCTTCCGGCAGGCCGGCGGTCTTCTGGAGGGGCACTTCATCCTGACATCGGGCCTGCGCAGCCCCGTCTTCCTGCAGAAGGCGCGCGTCTTCATGCGGCCGGAGATGACCGAGCGGCTCTGCCGGCCGCTCGCGGCGCGCATCCGCGAGGCGGTTGCGGGCGAGGTGGACTATCTCGTCGGCCCGGCGGTCGGCGGCATCATTCCGGCCTACGAGACGGCGCGCCATTTCGGCCGCCCCGCCGTCTGGGTCGAGCGCGAGAACGGCGTCTTCAAGCTGCGCCGCTTCGAGATGGAACCGGGCGCGCGCGTCGTGATCGTGGAGGACATCGTCACCACCGGGCTCTCGATCCGCGAGACGGTCGCCTGCATGCGCGAGCTGCGCGCCGAAGTCCTGGCGGCGGCCTGTCTCGTCGACCGCTCGGCCGGCAAGGCCGATGTCGGCGTCCCGCTGATCGCGCTCTGCGAGTACGAGGTGCCGGCCTATGCGCCGGACGCCCTGCCGCCGGAACTCGCCGCGATCCCGCCGGTCAAGCCCGGCAGCCGCACGCTCTGACCCGTCGACAAGGCGCATCGGGCTCTCCCGGAACCGGTCCGGGGCCGATGCTGCGAGAGGAGACCATTCGATGATTCTGGGCATCGGCTCCGACCTCATCGACGTGCGCCGCATCGAGAAGACGCTGGCGCGTCACGCGGGTCGCTTCGAGGCGCGCGTGTTCACCGACATCGAGCGGGCCAAATCCGACGCACGGGCGCAGCGCGCTGCCTCCTACGCCAAGCGCTTCGCGGCCAAGGAGGCCTGCTCCAAGGCGCTCGGCACCGGTCTGTCGCGCGGGGTGTTCTGGCGCGACATGGGTGTGGTGAACCTGCCGAGCGGCAAGCCGACCATGCGCCTGACGGGCGGCGCGCTGGAGCGCCTGAACGAACTCCTGCCGGCGGGGCATGAGGCGGTGATCCACCTGACGATCACCGACGAGCTGCCGATCGCGCAGGCCTTCGTCATCATCGAGGCCGTGCCCTCGCAGGGTTGACGATGGCCCGAGCGATCGAAGCGGCAGCGTCAGCCCTGCGGACCGATGTACCGCTTGAACTCGGTGCCGAGATAGAGGCCGTCTTCTGTGAAGTTCATCGTGATGTACTTCAGCGGACCGAGCTCCTGGAGGATGGCGAGCTGAACCTCGGCATCGACCTTTTCGACGCGGTTGCCCTCCTTGGCGATCTGCAACGCGGGCACCCAGGTGAACATCTCCCCCGGCGCGAGGGGGCCATGCTTTGCGACCGCTTCCGTATGAGTGTCGTATTCGTCGATGTATCGAGGCGTGACCGTTCCGAGCTTCAGTTGGTGCGCGAGAAAGAAGTCGAGGTGGCATTCACCGGTCGGAGGCGGAACGTACGGGCCGTGAGCGAATTCGCCCAACTGCGCGTAAATCGCGTACGCTTCGAGAGAGCCGTCACACAGGTACAGGTTTCCGATCGAGGATCGCGCGAAGACAGGTAGCTTGCTGTATTCAAACTCTGGATCGCCTTCGAACCAGTCTCTTATGATGGGCGCGAAGACGGCGGGATCGCACATCTGCATGTACCCGTCGCCGAAGACGATGTTGTTCCCATGCCGCACCCAGAACTCCAGGAGGCCGTCCGGCAGAATGCCGCGATAGCGTCCGGCTTCGGCTTCCGACACGGGCTTGGCCGCGTCGAGATCGCGCGCAAAGGGCAGGAGGGGCTCGTAGTCGGAATAGGGCATTGCTGGTCAATCCGGATAGCAGGTCATCCCTCTTAACCTTGCGGACCGATGTACCGCTTGAACTCGGTGCCGAGGTAGAGGCCGTCTTCGGTGAAGTTCATCGTGATGTACTTCAGCGGGCCTAGCTCCTGAAGGATGGCGAGCTGAACCTCGGCATCGACCTTCTCGATGCGATTGCCCTCCTTGGCGATCTGCAACGCGGGCACCCAGGTGAACATCTCCCCCTGTGCAAGAGGACCATACTTGGCAACCGCCTCGTTGTGGAGGTCGTCATCGTCGACGTAACGGCGCGTGACGGTACCGAGCTTCAAGATGTGCGAAATGAAGTAATCGAGATAATCTTCGCCTGACGCCGGTGAATTGAAATTTCCGTGATCGAATACGCTTCTTTGTACTTCGATGCTGTAGTCATTTTTGGTACCGTCGCTCATGGCCAGCCGTCCAAACGAACCAATTGCATAGATAGCAAATCGATCGGGGTCGAATTCGTCGTCGCCTTTGAACCAGTCCTTTAATATCGGTGCGAAGGTGGATGGATCGCACATCTGCATATAACCATCGCCGAAGACGAGGTTGTTTCCATGCTTCGCCCAGAATTCGAGCAACCCATCCGGCAGAATGCCTCTGTAAGGCGCAATCCGGCTTTCCGGTACAGGCACGGCCGTGTCAAGGTTGCGCGCATGGGCAAGAAGCGGCTCGTAGTCGGAATAGGGCATCGCTGATCACTCCGGATAGCCAGCGGGCGGGATATGATCGTTCACGCAAGCCGGTGAGCTGTCGAATCGTACAGCCATCAAGGGGCAGTAGTTTGCTTGTAAGTTCCTTGCGTGCTGGTCCAATGCGGCCAGTTTCGACCTTGACCAACTGCCCCCAATGGACGAATTCACCCTTCCATCGCCAAGATCGTAGTAATGGTGCGGGACACCACCTGCTACCATGTCCAGGCGATGCAACGCGTGGTATCCAAGTGATCGGTAATCCAGCGTAGGGTTTCGCCGCAGCCACGCTTCGACGACCGCGGACTTTGCTTGCCTTACCTCGGGAAAAGCCTCAAGGCTCCTTCTCCCGATTGTCTCGAAACGCTCCCGGTTCTGCAGCACCTGCCCGGGGCTCATCGTGCGCATCGTCGCCTCCTGGACCGCCAGCTGGGAATCGTACACCGGTTCCTTCGGTGTTCCGATGAAGCGCATCTTGTTGAAGCAGAACGTCTTGACCGGGCAGCGATTGTTCTCTTCGCAGTCGCCGACGCACTGGTCCGTGCGCCTATCGGGCGGCTCGTCCGGTCGGGGCGTTGCGTCCAGGTCCGGCAGCGGAGGCGGGAGCGGCGTCGGCTCGCGGCCGTCCCTTCGCCTTCCCATCAAGCGACGGAACAGATCGGCGGCCGCTCGTCCGATGCCGTCCACCCGATCGGGATTCAACGGCTGTCGTTCGAACCTCGAGCTACCGCGCATCGAGCCCGATCTCCCGTCGCGTGAGGCCGATCAAGGTATCCATGTCCCAGTCGTGGTCGGCGTTCGCCCGCCCCACATGGTCGCGGACGGATTGCGAGCGCCCGAAATTTCCGTCGGACGCCAGGTCGAGCCACGCCCACTTCCTTCTGTTCTCGGCGCTCCTGATCCCGAGCTCCGCCGCCGTCGCCTCGCTGCGGGCGACCGCTGTACGAACCTCCTCTTCCGTGAACTCGCCGAGATCCGACGGGGTCGTCTCTCGCAATTGCCGGACTATGCCCGCTCTGATCGCCGCGTCGCGTCTTTGCTCGATCTTGCCGAGCGTCTCGGCATCGAGCGTGAGCGGGCCCGTTCCGACCGGTAACGAGCCCTCCTGTCGACGGGCTCGCAACGGTCCCGGTCTGTCGGCGTAGTCGTCAGCCGGGAGAAAGACGACAGCTCCCGGTCCCAGGAATCGGTTGAACTGTGCTTGGTCGAACGCAGGCAACGTCTGCGCAAGCACGTCCGGATCGGCATGGCGGAAGACGACCCACTCGAACGCGTCCGGATGCCGTCCCGTCCGGCGCTCGGCGATCCGGACCATGTTGATCGATCTGAGATGCCGGTAGAGTGCCTCCTCGCCGTCGACGCAGGACCAGAACACGAGGCATGGTGCCTCCATCGCCCATCGCTCGGCATGTTCGCGAGCCTGCCGGTCGACGAGGGGGACGAGCCAGGGACCGTCGTCGCGCACACGAGAATCCGTGCGCTCGCGGTAGAGGGGTCGGCCGGGAAGGTCGAGTGCCGAAAGACGGGGTCGCAGATCGCCGAAGGACGCACCGTCCGCGACTGCGAACAGGGCGCAGATGTGCGCGAAACGGATGTCCGCTCATTGCCGAGCGGGGTTTCACGCACTACTAAGGCGCCGTTGCGGGCCCGTTCCCGTATGATTTGAAGGGCATCCGCATGGTCGATCAGGCCGAACGCAAGGAAAAGGGCGGTTTCGGCGAGACCGTGAAGGTCATCGTCCAGGCGCTGCTTCTGGCGCTGGTCATCCGCACCTTCCTGTTCCAGCCCTTCTCGATTCCGTCCGGCTCGATGATGCCGACGCTGCTGGTCGGCGACTATCTGTTCGTCACCAAGTGGAGCTACGGCTTCTCACGGTACTCCTTCCCGCTCTCGCCCGACATCTTCGAGGGGCGCGTCCTCGCCTCCGATCCCGAACTCGGCGACGTCGTGGTGTTCCGCAAGCCGAACGAGCCGCAGGTCGACTACATCAAGCGCCTCGTCGGCATGCCGGGCGATCGCGTGCAGATGCAGGACGGCGTCCTCTTCATCAACGGAGAGGCGATCCCGAAGGAGCAGGTGGACGATTTCGTCGGCAGCGACGGCGCCCCGATCGCCCAGTTCCGCGAGACGCTGCCGAACGGCGTCTCCTATCTGACGCTCGACATCACGCCCAATTCCGCCGGGGACAACACCCGCGAGTTCGTCGTGCCCGAGGGCCACTATTTCATGATGGGCGACAATCGCGACAATTCGGCCGATTCGCGCTTCGACGTCGGCTACGTGCCGTTCGAGAACTTCGTCGGCAAGGCGCAGGTCATCTTCTTCTCCATCGACGACGCCTCGCCGCTGGAGGTCTGGGAGTGGCCGACCAGCCTGCGGCCGGGCCGCCTGCTGACATGGCTCAGCTGAGGCGCGCCAAGCCGCTCGACGGGCTGGAGGCGCTGATCAGCATCGAGTTCCGCGACAAGGCGCGCGCCGAGCGGGCGCTCACCCACGCGAGCCTCAAGCTGAAGGGCGCGCGCAACTACGAGCGACTGGAGTTCCTGGGCGACCGGGTGCTGGGCCTCGCCGTCGCCGAGAAGCTCCTGTCGCTCTATCCCGATTCGGACGAGGGGGAGCTTTCGGTGCGCCTCAACGCGCTCGTCTCGGCCGAGACCTGCGCCGAGATCGCCGACGAGATCGGCCTGACGCCCTACATCCGGCACGGCGGGGACGTGCGCAAGACCGACGGCAAGCACTCCCGCAACATCCGCGCCGACGTCGTCGAATCCCTGATCGCGGCGATCTATCTCGACCACGGCCTGGAGACGGCGCGCGACTTCGTGCTGCGGCAGTGGGACGGGCGGTTGGCCGACGTGTCCCTTTCGCGGCGCGACCCCAAGACCGAGCTGCAGGAATGGTCGCACAAGCGCTCCGGCAAGGTTCCCCTCTACGAGCTGCTCGACCGTTCCGGACCGGACCACGATCCGATCTTCACCGTCCGCGCCGCCGTCGAGGGCGTGAAGCCCGCCGAAGGGCGCGGCAAGTCCAAGCGTGCCGCCGAGCAGGAGGCCGCCGAGGCGCTTTTGAAGCGCGAAGGCGTCTGGAGCGACGGGCGCTGAGCGCGGAGAGCGCCGTGCGTCCTTTCGGACGCACGAAGGTTGCTCTCGCTCTGTGAACCTACGCATCGCGCTTTCCGAAAGTCGATTCCGACTTTCGGGCCGATGCTGTAGACTGTCCGGCTTGAGGCCGATTGCGAGGCGCACCGCGATCTCGCCAGAAGGAAAACCATTGACCGAAGACGCGACACCTCCTCCCGCCGACGCCGACGCCCGTCCGACCCGCTCGGGCTTCGTCGCCCTGATCGGCGCGCCGAACGCGGGCAAGTCGACGCTCGTCAATCAGCTCGTCGGCACCAAGGTCTCGATCGTCACCCACAAGGTGCAGACGACGCGCGCGCTGGTGCGCGGCATCGCGATCCGCGACCGCACGCAGATCGTCTTCGTCGACACGCCCGGCGTCTTCGCGCCCAAGCGCAGGCTGGACCGCGCCATGGTCAGGACCGCCTGGGGCGGGGCGAAGGACGCCGACCTGATCCTCGCCATCGTCGACGCCCAGCGCGGCGTCTCGCCCGAGGTCGAGACGATCCTGGAACGCCTGAAGGACAGCGGCCGGCCGGCGATCCTGGCGCTGAACAAGGTGGACAGCGTCAAGCGCGAGAAGCTGCTCGGCCTCGCGCAGGACATCGCGGGCCGCGTCGAGTTCGAGCGCGTCTTCATGATCTCGGCGCTGACCGGCTCGGGCTGCGACGACCTGATGGACTTCCTCGCCGGGCGGCTGGGCGAGGGGCCCTGGTTCTATCCCGAGGACCAGATCTCCGACCTGCCGCTCCGCCAGCTGGCGGCCGAGATCACCCGCGAGAAGCTCTATCTGCGCCTGCACGAGGAGCTGCCCTACGTCTCCACCGTCGAGACCGAGCGCTGGGAGCAGAAGCCGGACGGCTCGGTGCGCATCGAGCAGACGATCTATGTCGAGCGCGACAGCCAGAAGGCGATCGTGCTCGGCAAGGGCGGCGAGACGGTGAAGGCGATCGGCACGGCCGCGCGCAAGGACATCGCCGAGGCCGCGGACCAGAAGGTGCATCTCTTCCTGTTCGTGAAGGTGCGCGAGAACTGGAGCGACGACCCGGAGCGCTACCGCGAGATGGGTCTCGATTTCACGCGCTGACCTTCGATCTGTCGGCCGCCCGCACTAATTGCGCGGGTGGTGTTTCGACTGCGGAGCGAGCGGATGGCGGACGGCGACGAGGGAATGGGTCTGGACGCGCAGCGTCCGCGCGCCACCGGCCGGCTGATCGTGCGCTTCGATCCCGCCCTCGACGGTGCAGGGCGGTTCGGCATCGTCGCGAACGTGGCGGGGCGCGAGATCGCGCTCCAGGCGGCCGGCTCGGCCTCGGACGATTTCGGCGCCGCAGGGCCCCGGGAGGCCCCTTGCGCGGCGCTTCTGAGTCGGCTCGGTCTGTGTCTCGTCCCCATGGATCGCGACATGGGCACCGGCGCCATGATGCAGCGCCTCGAGGCGAGCGAGGGCGTCCGGTCGGTCCGGCCGGAGTTCTACCTGTTTCCGGCCTCGGCACCGGCACCGGCATCGGCCCTGCGGCCGCGTGAGCCGTTCCGCGACAGCCGAGGCTCCACCTGGGGCCTTTCGGCGACCGGCGCGGCGCAGAGCCGCCTGACCGGCCGGGGCATCCGGCTCTGCGTCCTCGACACCGGTCTCGATCTCACCCATCCCGACTTTTCGGAGCGGGCGATCGTCTCGCGCTCCTTCGTCGAGGGCGAAGGCGTCCAGGACGTGCAGGGCCACGGCACGCACTGCGCCGGAACGGCGGTCGGCGCGGCGCTGATCGACGGGCGGATGCGCTACGGCGTCGCGCCCGAAGCCGAACTCTACGTCGGCAAGGTCCTGAACGACACCGGCGCCGGGCGCGAAGGCGATATCCTGGCCGGGCTCGTCTGGGCCGTCGAGGAGGGCTGCCAGATCGTCTCCATGTCGCTCGGCCGCAGCGTCCGTCCGGGCGAGGCCCGGACGCCCGAATACGAGGAGGCGGGGGCCTACGCGCTGGAGCGCGGCTCTCTGGTCGTCGCGGCGGCGGGCAACGATTCGCGGCGCGAATACGGCTTCGTCGCCCCTGTCTCCGAGCCCGCCAACGCGCCGTCGATCCTGGCCGTCGGCGCGCTCGATCCCCGTCTCGCCGTCGCACCCTTCTCGAACGGCGGCGTCGAGGGCGAAGGCGGCGAGGTGGACCTGGCGGGCCCGGGCGTGGGGGTGCTGTCCGCCGTTCCCATACCGCGCCGCTACGCCAGCTTCGACGGCACGTCGATGGCCTGCCCGCACGTCGCTGGCCTCGCGGCTCTGTTCGCACAGGGCGACGAGACGCTTCGCGGCCGCGCCCTGTGGGACGCGCTGACGGCGGGCGCCGAGGCCCTGGCCGAAGCCGCGCGCGACGTCGGGGCCGGGCTGGCCCGCGCTCCCGTTGAAGAGGACGCGCCCACGTCATAATTGGGCGTGGACGGCGAAGGAGTCCCCCATGGCGGTCTGCGACTTGGCGATCCGGGTGAAGCGTTCGCACATCGACGCGGTCGCGCAGGCGGTGCGCGGCTTCGGCCTGTCGGTGGAGCGCGTGTTGCCCTCGATCGGTGCCATCTACGCGCGCGGAGACGATGCCGCGATCGACCTCATCCGCGCGGTGGACGGCGTGGAGGGGGTGCGCGAGGCCGACACCGTCCAGCTCGCCCCGCCGCGTCCCGGCCTGCCGCAGTAGCGGAGAGCGAGGCGTGGAGTGGCGCGACGAGGGCGTGATCCTCGGGATCCGGCGCCACGGCGAGACGAGCGTCGTCGCCGAGCTCATGACGCGCGAGCGCGGCCGCCATCTCGGTCTGGTGCGCGGCGGGCGTTCGCGGCGCCAGCAGCCCGTGCTCCAGCCCGGCAATCTGGTGGAGGTGACGTGGCGTGCGCGGCTCGACGAGCATATGGGCACCTTCGTCGTGGAGCCGCTGGAGCTGCGGGCCGCGCGCCTGATCGAAGAACCGCTGGCGCTCCATGCCGTTCAGCTCGTCGCCGCCCATCTGCGGCTTCTCGCCGAGCGCGAACCGCACGTCCGTCTCTACGAGGAGATGACGGGCCTTCTGGAGGATCCGGGGGACGTCGCGCTGTCGGCCGCGCGCATGCTGCGGTTCGAGATCGCCATCCTCGAGGAGCTCGGCTTCGGGCTCGATCTGGAGGCCTGCGCCTTGACGGGCGAGCGGTCCGGTCTGGCCTTCGTGTCGCCGCGCACGGGCCGGGCGGTGACGGCGGCGGCCGGCGCGCCCTGGGCCGACAAGCTTCTTGCGCTCCCCGCGATCCTCACCGGCGGGCCTGCCGCGGACGCGCGGCGGGACCTCGAGGCCGGCTTTCAGCTGACCGGGCATTTCCTGTCCCGGCATTTCTGGCAGCCGCGAAACATCGAACCGCCCGCGCCGCGGCACGCCTTCGTCGCGGAGATGCTGCGGCGCTTTCCCGTTGCGCGGTCTTAAGGTCACCGGCGCGGCCCGACGAACGCGCCGGGGTCGTCGGGCCGATCGGAAGGGGGGGCGGCACGCTTGAAATCGGTCGGCCGACGCCATAGATGAAGTCCGCAGCACCATCGGTGCTTTTTCTTCGCCTGTGGTTTTGCTCATTTTGAGCAAATGGCGGGGAGCCTCGGAACGAGGTGAAGGGAGACGAGCGATGTCCCATCTCGCACGTGCCGCCGCGATCGTCGGCCAAGGCCGGGCCCCGGCATTTCCGGTCCGCCCCGTTGCGGCCAATGACGGCCCCAGCGCCGCCGAGCGCTACGGCGTCCTTCCCATGCCGGACCTGACGTTCACGCCCGAGATCGCGGCCGAGGTGGAGCCGATCTACGCCAAGGTCGCCCATCACATCCCGCGCATCGAGTGGCCGATGCACGCGCCCTACATCGCCGCGATCAACCGGCTGAAGAAGGAGCGGGGCGCCGTCATCCTCGCCCACAACTACCAGACGCCCGAGATCTTCCACGGCGTCGCCGACATCGTCGGCGACTCCCTCCAGCTCGCCCGCGAGGCGGCGAAGGTGGACGCCGGGATCATCGTCCAGTGCGGCGTCCACTTCATGGCCGAGACGTCCAAGCTGATGTGCCCGGACAAGACCGTGCTGATCCCCGACCTGCGCGCCGGCTGCTCGCTTGCCGAATCGATCACCGGCGCCGACGTGCGCCTCCTGCGCGAGGCCCATCCGGGCGTGCCGATCGTCACCTACGTCAACACCTCGGCCGAGGTGAAGGCCGAGAGCGACATCTGCTGCACCTCGTCCAACGCGGTGCAGGTGGTGGAGAGCCTCGGCGCCGACACCGTGCTGATGATCCCCGACGAGTATCTGGCGCAGAACGTCGCGCGCCAAACGAACGTGAAGATCCTGACCTGGAAGGGCCATTGCGAGGTTCACGAGCGCTTCACCGCCGAGGAGCTCCTCGCCTACAAGCGCGCCGATCCGGCGATCCGCATCGTCGCCCACCCCGAGTGCCCACCCTCGGTCGTGGACGTCGCCGACTACGCCGGCTCGACGAGCGGCATGATCGACTACGCGCTCGGCCAGAAGCCCGGCGCCAAGGTGCTCCTCGTCACCGAATGCTCCATGGCCTCGAACGTCGAGACCGGGGCGCCCGGCGTCCAGTTCGTCAAGCCGTGCAACATGTGCCCGCACATGAAGCGCATCACGCTGCCGAAGATCCTCGACACGCTCCTCAACATGCGCGAGGAGGTCCATGTCGATCCGGCCCTCGCGGCCCGCGCCCGCGCAGCGGTGGAGCGGATGGTGAACCTTCGGCACTGATGATAGGCTGAACCCATGGGTCTCCAGTCGCTCGACATCTCCAAGAGACTGTCCGCCGAGGGCATCGAGCCCCGGCAGGCGGAGGCCATCGCCTCCGCCATCGTGCTGGCGGCGGATGGTTCGGCCGACAGCGCCGCAACCAAGCAGGACCTGTCGGCGACCCGGTCCGAACTCAAGCGCGACATCGCCGATGTGAAGGCGGAGATTCAGTCGGTTCGGACCGAACTGAAATCTGACATCGCGGGGCTCCGCGCCGAATTGAAGCGCGATATTGGCGAGCTCCGGACCGAGCTGAAGTCGGACATCCAAAGTGTGCGCGGCGAGATGGCAACGATGAAGTCGGAGCTGCAACTCGCGATCGAGAAGACGCGCAATCAGATGACCCTCTTGATCGCGACCATCGCCGGGCTCGTGCTTCTCGTCGACCGCCTCCCGGGCTGACGCGTCATGTCTCTCGTCATCGAGCGGCCTCACGCCGCCGCTGAGCCGATCGCGCCGATCGTCATCGTCGGCGGTGGGCTGGCCGGTCTCTTCTGTGCCTTGAAACTGGCGCCCCGGCCGGTCCTCGTGCTGGCAGCCGCCCCGATCGGGCAGGGCGCCTCCTCGGCCTGGGCGCAAGGCGGCATCGCCGCCGCCATGGCCGAGGGCGACACCTTCGAGAAGCATCTGGCCGACACGCTCGCCGCGGGCGCCGGACTCGTCGACGAGGCCATGGCGCGCGGCATGATCGGGGAGGGGCCGGACCGCGTCCGCGACCTCCTCGCCTACGGCGTGCCCTTCGACCGCGACCTCGAGGGCCGGCTCCAGCTCTCGCGCGAGGCTGCGCATTCGGAACGGCGCATCGTGCGCGTCAACGGCGACATGGCGGGCCGCGCGATCATGGAGGCGCTCGTCGCCGAAGTCCGGCGCACGCCCTCGATCGCGATCCTGGAGGATGCCGTCGCCTCCGACCTCCTGGCGGAGAGCGGGCGCGTCGCAGGCGTGCGCTATGCGCGCGAGGGCCGCCTCTACGAGGCTCGGGGCTCGGCGGTGGTGCTCGCCACCGGCGGCGTCGGGCATCTTTATGCGGTGACGACCAACCCCGCCGAGGCCGGCGCCCGCGGGCTCGGCATGGCCGCGCGGGCCGGCGCGGTGATCGCCGACGCCGAGTTCGTCCAGTTTCACCCGACGGCGATCGACATTGGCGCCGATCCCGCGCCGCTCGCGACCGAGGCGCTGCGGGGCGAGGGCTCGCACCTGATCGACGCGAAGGGCAGGCGCTTCATGCCGGACCATCACCCGGACGCCGAGCTCGCCCCGCGCGACATCGTGGCCCGCGCGATCTTCCAACAGGTTCAGAGCGGCGAGGGCGCCTTCCTCGACTGCCGCGCGAGCGTCGGCGCGGCCTTCGCCACGCGCTTTCCCACCGTCCACGCCTCCTGCATCGCGGCGGGCATCGACCCGGCCACGCAGCCGATCCCGGTCGTGCCGGCCGTCCATTACCATATGGGGGGAGTCGCGACCGACGCGTCCGGACGGACGTCGCTGCCGGGCCTCTGGGCCTGCGGCGAAGTCGCCTGCACCGGTGTCCACGGGGCCAACCGCCTCGCCTCGAACTCGCTCCTGGAAGCGGTGGTCTTCGCCTCCCGCGTAGCGGGCGACCTTCGCGAGACCACCGGCGAGGCGACGGGCACGCTGCGCGATCTCGGGCCGGCGCCGGCGCGCGGCGAGGGCGAGACCGTCGCGCGCCTGCGCCGCCTGATGAGCGCCAAGGTCGGCGTAGTGCGGGAAGCGACGCTCCTGCGTGAGGCCATCGCCGAGATCGCCGACCTTGAAGGCGAGGTCGGCGACCACCCGAACGAGTTCACCGCCGCCTTCATGGTCGCGGGCTCGGCGCTGGCGCGCGAGGAAAGCCGCGGCGCGCAGTTCCGCTCCGATTTCCCCGAACCCGATACCGGCTCGCGCCGGACCATGACGACGCTCGCGGCGCTCGGCGGCTGGATCGCCGGAGGCGCAGGCTCGGACGACAAGGATCGACCGTCTTGACGCAAGCCTTCCCGCCGGCTCTTCCGCCGCTGATCGTCGACGCGGCGGTGCGCATGGCACTCGCCGAGGATCTCGGCCGCGCCGGTGACATCACGAGTCTTGCGACCATCCCGCCCGGCCGGCGGGCGAGCGCGGTCCTCGCGGCGCGCAAGGAGGGCGTCCTCTGCGGCATGGATCTGGCCCGTGCCGCCTTCGCCGCGATGGACCCTGCCTTGCGCTTCGAGGCGCATCTTGCCGACGGCCACCGATTGCAGCCCGGCGAGACCGTCGCGACCATCGAGGGCGACGCGCGCGCGCTGCTCTCGGCCGAGCGCACGGCGCTCAACTACGTAATGCACCTGTCGGGCGTCGCGTCGCTGACGGCGCGCTTCGCGGATGCCGTCGCCCACACGGCGGCGAAAATCTGCTGCACCCGCAAGACCGTTCCCGGTCTTCGCGCGCTGGAGAAATACGCCGTTCGCTGCGGTGGCGGCAGCAACCACCGCTTCGGGCTCGACGACGCGATCCTGATCAAGGACAACCACGTCGCGGTCGCCGGCTCCGTCACGCAGGCCCTTCGCGCCGCGAAAGCCTATGCGGGCCATCTCGTCGCCATCGAGATCGAGGTCGATACGCTCGATCAGCTCCGCGAGGCGCTGGAGGCGGGTGCGAACGCCGTCCTCCTCGACAATATGGGACCGGAGGTGCTGCGCGAGGCGGTCGCGATCAATGCCGGCCGCGCCCGGCTGGAGGCGTCCGGAAATGTCGATCTCGACACGGTCGCGTCCATCGCCGAGACCGGCGTCGACTACATCTCCACCTCGAAGATCACCATGTCGGCGCCCTCGCTCGACGTCGGGCTCGACATCCATATCTAGCCGCGGGAGGGCTCTGGGGCGGAGACGGCAGATGGATCGATTGTCCGGCGGCTGCCTGTGCGGAAGTGTGCGCCTGACCGCGGAAGGGCCGCCGAACCGCGTCGGGCTCTGTCACTGCCTCGATTGCCGCAAGCACAGCGGCTCGCTCTTCCATGCGGCGGCGATCTATGAGGAGGCTGCGGTCACGGTCGAGGGCGAGCCGAGCTTCTATGACGGGCGGGCCTTCTGCCCGACATGCGGATCGTCCGTCTTCGGTCGAACGGGTGGCGAGATCGAGGTGAGCCTCGGCGCGTTCGACGAGCCCGACCGCTTCAGGCCCGAATACGAGCTCTGGACGATCCGCCGGGAAGGCTGGCTGCCGCGTTTCGATCTCGGCCGGACCTACGAGCGCGACCGCGAGCGGAGTGAGCCGTCCTCGACCTAGCGTCGACCCCGCAAGAGGCCCGCTTCAGGCGCGCCCGAACCGGATGCCCGGCGAGGGCCTTTCCCGCGTCACCTCCGGGCGGAACCGGAAGAGCGCGGCGGGCCGCCCGCCGGTCGCGGACGCAATGCCGCCCGTCGGCTCGACCAGGCCCGTGGTCTCGACGAAGCGGCGGAAGTTCTGCTTGTGGACGTGCCGGCCCGCGATCGCCTCGGCGGCGCGCTGCAGGTCGGTCAGGGTGAACTCGGCGGGCAGGAGTTCGAAGATCACCGGCCGGTACTTCAGCTTGGCGCGCAGCCGGGCGATGGCGGTGGCGAGGATCCGGCGATGGTCGAGCCGCATCGCGATGCCGAAGGGTTCGGCCGGTGCCGCGCCCGCGCGCCCGTCCCGCACGGCCTCTTCGACGAGCCCCGCCTCGTAGAGCATCTCGTAGCGGTCGAGCGCGCGCTCCTCGTCCCAGCCCGCACCGTCCTCGCCGAAGGCCAGCGTCAGCCGCGTCTCCCACGACATCTGGCGCGAGATGCCGGACGTGGGCGAGGGACGATGGCTGCGGAGCGCCGGCAGGATCGTCCCGTCGATGAAGTCCGGCCGCCCCTGGCGCCAGTCCTCCCAGGGGAGGTAGCGGTAGAAGGGCTGCCAGGCCGAGCCGGTCGCGGCGATGGCCTCGTTCTCGCCGGCCTCGGTGCGGGTTAGCGCCAGATAGCCGACGGAGACGACCTGGAGCGCGCGATCGGCGTCGGCGCGGTGCCGGCCGCGGTCGCCGAAGGTGTAGAGCTGCTCGACATAGCCGAGCGGCAGGCCGGTCTGTTCGCCGACGAAGGCGCGCAGGCTGATCTCGAAGGTGCGGTGGCGCAGCGGATCGAACGGGCCGACCGGCAGCCCCTCGCGTTCGCGCCCCGCGCGCGGCGCGACGAGGATGCGCGGCTCGCCGTCGCAGACCGACACGATGGCGGCGCTGAGGCCGACTTCGACCGCCTGGCTGCTCCGGGACGGATCGCTCACAGCGTCAGCGGTAGGACGAAGGGGGTGCCCGAAAAGGCGTCCTCGCCCCGCCCGATGGCGCGGATCGCCTCGACCATGCGCCCGCCGCGCTGCAGCTTGGCGTCGGCGAGCGAGACGAGGAGCGCGTTCGGCGTCGCGCTCGGAGCGCGGCGGCGCAGTTCCTGCGCCAGTCGCCCCTCGTCGAGCTCCGGGTTGATGGAGAGCGCCAGGATGTAGGCCGCGGCGGTCGAGCGGGAGATGCCGGCCCAGCAGTGGACGGCGAGCGGCGCGGTGCGGTCCCAGCGGTGGCCGAAGGCGATCAGCTGGTCGAGATGGTCCTCGCTCGGATGCGTCAGTCCTTCGGCCGGGGCGGCGATGTCGTTCATCGCCAGGAACAGATGGCGCTCCGGTGAGACCGAGGCCGGGCGCTCGACGGGCGTCTGCGCGTTGATCAGCGTGACGACGTCGAGCGCGCCGTGCTCGGCGACGGTGGCGGGCAGGGCGGCGAGAGAGGAGACGACGAGATAGGTCATGGCCGATGTTACCCGAGCCGGCGATTCCCCGCGACGTCTATCCGCGCTCGTCAGGATTTGGCCCGGTCCAGAGCCTGGAAGCGGGCGACGAAGTCCGCCTGGACCCGGCCGGCCGGGCGCGGGACCATCTCGTCCTCGCCGATCCGGTGCGCCGGCCGCCCGAAGAACCGCGTCGCCTCGCTCACCGAGAAACCGGCCAGATGGGTCGCCTCGTGATAGGCCGACAGCCGGTCCGCCGCCTTGATCGCGGTCTTCACCCGGGCCGGCAGCACGGACGGCAGGCCGAAGCGCAGATGGATGGCGGTCTGGAGCCGGACTTCGACCGACTTGTAGTCGCCGCCCAGCACCGCCTTGAAGGGCGAGATCATGTCGCCGATCACGTATTCCGGACCGTCGTGGAGAAGGGCGGCGAGACGCCATCTGGGGTCGGGTTCGTCCAGCGCGACGATCCGCTCCACGATCAGCGAATGCTGCGCGACGGAGAAGGCGTGGTCGCCCATCGTCTGCCCGTTCCAGCGCGCCACGCGCGCCAGCCCGTGGGCGATGTCTTCGATCTCGACGTCGAGCGGCGAGGGGTCGAGCAGGTCGAGGCGGCGCCCGGAGAGCATGCGCTGCCATGCGCGCGGCGGCTTGGCCCTCATCGACGACATCAGTCGGCGGTGCCAGCCGCGTCGTCCGGCAGGGTGTAGCCGGCCCAGGCGGGCACCTCCGCCTCCACCGGCACGCCGTCGGCCGAAAGCCCGCTCCCCGCGCGAAGGGCCTCGGCCACCTTGTCGATGCGAAGGATCGCCATCGCGGTTCCGCCCGCCGCCGACAGGACCGTACCGACGGCGCGGCCCTCGGCCTCGACGTTGGCGCCCGGCGTGATGTGGCCGTCCGCCCGCAGCACCATGATGCGGCGGCGCGCGGTGCCGCGGTGCTGCATGCGCGAGACGACCTCCTGGCCGACGAAGCAGCCCTTCTTGAACGAAACGCCGCCGTTCTGGTCCAGCAGCACGTCGTGCGGGAACACGTCCGAGCCGGGGAAGTCCGTTTCGGCCTCGGCGATGCCCTCAGCGATGCGCCGGGCGCGGAACGCGTCCTCGCCTTCGCCGGCGACCTCCGCAGCCTTCCCGTAGAGCCGGGCGACGGTCGCGTCCGCAAAGCGCGCGTCCCGCACGCCGAACTCGGCCGTCTCGTCCCAGACCGCCGCGACCGCCTCGTCGGCGGCCGCGATCTCGACCTTGGAGCGAAGACGATAGAGCATCAGTCGCTTCGACAGGTCCGGCCGCGCGCCCGTCGCGACGTCCAGCCGGTAGCCGCCCTCGATCCGGCTGACGAGGAAGTCGAAGAGGATCTTGCCCTGCGGCGTGAGCAGCGCCGAAGGTCGGGCCTCGCCCTCCGGCAGGCCCTCGACGTCCGCAGTGACGAGGTTCTGCAGGAAATGGGCCGCGTCGGGGCCGGTCACATGGAGGGTCGAGCGGTCGGGCAGGCGGGCGGAGGGCATGATCGGTCCGGGCTGGCGGGCGGCGGGGCGTTCCTGCGATGATATGGCCGTCCGCTCGATCCGGGGCAACCGGACCGGCGCCTCAGTCCCCGGCCAGGAAGAACTCCAGCCGCCCTTCCGGCGAGATGCCGACGCGGTAGAAGTAGTAGGCGCCCAGATCGAGCATCTCGCGATAGTCGCCCGCGGTGACGATCTGGAACAGCTCCACCAGCTGGCGGTTCGTCAGTTCGTCGAGCGCCACTTGCGTGAAATAGGGCCAGACGAAAATCTCTGCATCGCTTCCCGCGTCCACCCGCACGTGGCCGGACCGGAGCACGTCGAGAAGGATCGCGAGGATCTCCACGCCCTCGCCGTCCCCCGACGCGGCCTTCAGGAACTCGATCGGATCGCCCTCGATGGGCGTCACGGAGAGGGCGGTCGGCTCGAAGCCGCCTTCGAGATAGGGGCGCAGCGCCTCGATCTCGCCGGCCTCGGCGATCTCGATCAGCCGGGCGCGAAGGTCGCGCACGGTGCCCGGAAGGCCGTCGTCGCCGTATCGCACGGCCAGCGGCTCCCCGCTCGCCGGTTCGCCCTCCACCGCCGTGCCTTCGGACGGATCGGACGGCGGACCTTGCGTCGCCGGCTGCGAAGGGCCCTGGCCCCAGTCCGGCGACATCCCGGAGCGGTCGGGGTCGAGCGGGGGCAGCGGATGGGAGATGATGTCGCCGGGGCGCACGATCGTCCCGTCCTCGCGGGTTATCTGCGAGAAGGCGTGCGCGTCGACGGTGATGGCCGCGGCGATCCCGAGCGCGACGGCCAGGGTCGCCGCCGGCCGGGTCGTCCTACTGGAGATTGCGGTCCGCGAGATAGTCGCCATTGACGATCCGCTGGCGCAGCGTGTCGAGGAGGTCGAGCGCCTCGGCCTCGCCGTGGAGCCGCACGAGTTCGGTAAGGGCGGTCGTGATGGCCGTCTCGGCCAGGATCTCGGCTTCGATCCCGTCGGACATCCCATCGGCCCAGGCCTCGTTGTGATATTCGGTCGCGACCTGCTTCTTCTCGGCGGCGATCACCTCGTCGAGTTCGGCACTGTGGATGTCGATCATCCAGAAACTCCAATTGCGTCGGTCGAATTCACGCCCCGTTAAAGCCTTAGCACGCATTTCCCGCGATTTATCCCCCGCTCTTCGGTGGACGCTTAATTCACCATTAATTTCCGTAGCGGACGCCGATCTCGCGCGACAGGCTCGCGCCCTCCTGAAGATAACGCCGGGTCGCGACGTCGGCGGCGGGGGTGCACTGCCGGTAGGTGGCCTCGAAGGCGCGATAGCCCGAATTGAACTGGGCGACGAGGATGCGCCGGTCGGCTTCGTTCGGCCGCTGGGCGGCGATCAGCTCGTTCATCTTGTCGCGCCAGACCCCGCCGTCCTCGTCGCCGCACAAGGTGCGCAGGAAGTGCATGGAGCCGAGGATGTTGGCGAGGCGCCCCAGCGGCTGCATGAAGGCCGCGTTCGACGGGCGCTCGGCGCCGTCCACGGGCTCGGCCGGAGGGCCCTCCGCCGGGGGCTGTCCGGGCGTTCCCGGCGGCGCCTCCGCGGCCGGCGGTTCGCCTGCGGGCTCCTGCGCGGGCGCGGGCCCGGCGCTGACGAGCCCTGCCGCCAGCGCGAGCGCGGGCAACAGGAAACCGAACGGGCGGACGGGGCGCGACATCCCCGTCGTCATGGCGAGCCATTGGGGAAATTGCAAGGCGTCGGGGAGCCTCAGGCGGCCGACAGGACGACGGCGGCCAGGCCCGGCGTCGTGTGGCCGGCCGCCTCGAAGCGTTCGATCTCGTGGAGCGGCACGAACCGGAGGCTCGCCGCATCGGCGGCCGCGACCGGGACCGCCCCCGTCGGCAGGTGCGCGCGATGGACGGCGATGACCGTATGCCAGTGCGCGCCGATCTCCTCGTGGAGGCGAAGGAAGTCCAGATGCGCCACCGCCACGCCGGTCTCCTCTTCCAGCTCCCGCCGCGCGGCGGCCTCGAGCGTCTCGCCGAACTCGACGCGCCCGCCGGGCAGGCTGAAGCGCCCCTTGAACGGCTCGCGCCCGCGTTCGACGAGAAGCACGCCCTCCGACCCCAGAACGCAGGTCGAGACGACGAGGGTCGGGCGGCGGTCGCTCATCGAGGGTTCCGGCTTGACGGGGACAGGGTTCGGATCGACAAACCGCACCCATGTGCGGACGCTTCAAGCTCGACACCCCGCCCCTGAAGGTCAAGGACCATTTCGGCCTGGCCGCTCTGGAGGCCTTCCCGCCGCGCTACAACATCGCGCCGACGCAGCCGATCCTGATCGTCCTGGACTCGCCCGTCCGCGAGCGGCCCGGCCGTCTGCCGATGCTCGCGCGCTGGGGCCTCATCCCGGCCTTCGCCAAGGACCCGCGCGACGTGCCGCTGCTCTTCAACGCCCGCGCCGAGACGGCGGGCGAGCGCAACGCCTTCCGGGCCGCGCTGCGCCACCGCCGTTGCCTGATCCCGGCGAACGGTTTCTACGAATGGCAGAAGCGCGGGAAGGGGCGCTCCCGGCCCTTCCTCGTCACGGCCCGGGACGGCGGCCTCTTCGCCTTCGCCGCGCTGATGGAGACGTTCCTCGCCGCCGACGGCAGCGAGATCGACACGGCCACCATCCTTACGACGAGCGCGAATGCCGCGCTCGCGGACATCCACGAGCGCATGCCCGTCATCGTGCCGCCGGGCGGCTATGCACGCTGGCTCGACTGCCGGAGCTTCGAGCCGAAGGACGTGGCCGACCTCCTTCAGCCCGCGCCGGGGAATCTGCTGGAGGCGCGCGCGGTCAGCGAGGCCGTCAACAAGGTCGCGAACATGAGCCCGCAGGTGCAGGAGCCGCCGGACGGCGGCGGGCAGGGCAGCTTCGGGTTCTGAAACGGGAAACGCCGGGCCGTCCAAGGGACGCCCGGCGTTCTCGATCGGTTGTTTCGGCGGGCGGCTTCCCGCCGGCTCGATCTCGGTCAGTTCGCGTGGTCCGTCAGGCCCGTGCGGGCGGGTCCGATCGCGTGGCGCGGCCTCGATCTCGGCGAGGGCACCATCGTGCGGGTCTTGCGACGCTCCGCCGGCTGGTCCGGCGCGGGAACCATGACCTTACTTCGCGCCGTCGAGGCGCGGACGGGTCGCGAGCACCGGAACCTTCGGCTGATGCCGGCGCACGGCCGCCGCGGCGGCTGCGATCGAAGCGATGCCGATCTGCTTGTAGTGCTCCAGAAGCTTGGTTTCCTTCTCGCGCTCCGACTTAGAGCGGAATGCGATATGCTGCGGCGCCATGGAATTCTTTCCTCCGTTGGGGTGACGGCGGCATATATGGCAGGCGAATGAGACGGTTTCACGGCATTTCGAAGCAAATTGCGCGGATTTATACTTAATGAAACGTTCATTTCCCGTTCAGGAAACGTGGGAAGGACCGGATTCACTGGCGTGCGCCCAACAACGCGAAGAAGGGAGACACAATCGGAGACAATCCGTGATCGAGTTGGTTTGCCCACCGCGGCGGTCGCCGGGCGTGGGCCGGGGCGTTCCGCATCGCGCAGCGATCATGTAGCACTCGCCGGGACGGCGCCGCGCCGGAAGGCCGGCGGCTCGACAGGAGGCGAAGACATTGGACGGATCGCGGGGCCTCACCCTCACCAACACGCTGACGCGCGCCAAGGCGCCGTTCGTCCCGCGCGACTGGCGCGACGCCTCCATTCCGGAGGCCGAACGCCGCGTGCGGATGTATGTGTGCGGGCCGACGGTCTACGACTTCGCCCATATCGGCAACGCGCGGCCGGTGATCGTCTTCGACGTCCTCTTCCGCCTGCTCCGCCATCTCTACGGCGAGAGCCGCGTCACCTATGTCCGCAACATCACGGACGTCGACGACAAGATCAATGCGCGGGCCGCGCGCGACTTTCCCGATCTGCCGCTGAACGAGGCGATCGCCCGCGTCACGGAAGGCACCGCCGCGCAGTTCCACCGGGACGCCGAAGCGCTCGGCTGCCTGCCGCCGACGCACGAGCCGCGCGCCACCGACTTCGTCACGAAGCGCGCCGACGGCCGTCCCGACATGGTGTCGATGATCGAGACCCTGATCGCCAAGGATCACGCCTATGTGGCGGGCGGCGAGGTGCTGTTCGACGTCTCGTCCATGCCCGCCTACGGCGCGCTTTCGGGCCGCCGACTGGAGGACCAGCGCGCCGGGGCGCGCGTCGCCGTCGAGGCGCACAAGCGCAATCCGGCCGACTTCGTGCTCTGGAAGCTCTCCTCGGCCGAGGAGCCGGGCTGGGAGAGCCCGTGGGGGCGGGGCCGGCCCGGCTGGCACATCGAATGCTCGGTGATGAGCGAGGCCTATCTCGGGCAGGTCTTCGACATCCATGGCGGCGGGCTCGACCTCATCTTCCCGCACCACGAGAACGAGATCGCCCAGTCCTGCTGCGCGCACGGCACGCAGGCCATGGCGGAGGTCTGGATGCACAACGGCTTCCTCCAGGTGGAGGGGAAGAAGATGTCGAAGTCGGAGGGCAACTTCTTCACCATCCGCGACGTGCTGGAGACCGACAAGGTCGGCGGTCGCGCGTGGCCGGGCGAGGCGGTGCGGCTGATGATGATGCGCACGCACTACCGCGAGCCGATCGACTTCACGGCGGCCAAGCTGGAGGAGGCGACCCGCGAACTCGACCGTTGGGAGCGTGTCGCGGCGCGCGCCGGCGATGACGGCCGCGTCGACGAGACGTTCCTAGCCGCCCTTTGCGACGACCTCGGCGTCTCGGCCGCGCTCGCCCGAATCCACGAGCTCTTCGACGAAGGCCGCACGGCCGACGCCGTCGCATCCCTGGCGCTGCTCGGGCTCGACCCGCGCCGCGAGACGGCGATCGACGCCGCGACGCAAGACCGCATCGACGAGCGCCTCGTTCTCCTGAAGGCGCGCGACTTCGCCGCCGCCGACGCCATCCGGGACGAGCTCGCGGCGCGAGGAATCCAGCTGAAGGACGGCAAGGACCCGGCGACCGGCGAACGCGTCACGACCTGGGAGCGCCGCCGATGAGAGGCGAGGGCGAAGGGCTCTATCCTTCCATCGAGCCCTATCTCTCCGGCCATCTCGAGGTCGGCGACGGGCACTCGCTCTATTGGGAGCTGTGCGGCAATCCGGACGGCAAACCGGTCGTGTTCCTGCACGGCGGGCCGGGATCGGGCTGCGGGCCGGTGCACCGCCGCCTGTTCGATCCGCGACGCTACAAGGTCCTGCTCTTCGACCAGCGCGGCTGCGGCCGCTCGCGCCCGACGGGGCGTCTGGAGGCGAACACGACATGGGACCTCGTCGCCGACATCGAGCGCCTGCGCGAGGCGAACGGGACCGACCGGTGGATGGTGTTCGGCGGCTCCTGGGGCGCGACGCTGGCGCTCGCCTACGCGCAGACCCATCCGCAGCGGGTGAGCGAGATGGTGCTGCGCGGCGTCTTCACCGGCCGGCGCAGCGAACTCGACTGGTTCTATCGCGGCGGGGCGGCCGTGCTCTTCCCGGCCGAATGGGAGCGCTTTCTCGCGCCCTTGCAGGCGTCCGAGCGGGCCGATCCGATCGCCGCCTACCGGGCCCATCTCCTGCACGAGGACCGCGAGATCCGCGCGAAGGCCGCCCGCGCCTGGACGGCCTGGGAATCCGCCACCGTCGCCATGCGCGCGACGCGGCCCGGCCCGTCCCAAGGTCCGGTCGGCGACGGCACGATCGCGTTCGCGCGGATCGAGAACCACTTCTTCGTCCACGACCTCTGGATGGAGGAGGGCCAGCTGATCGCGCGCGCCGGCGCGCTCGCCGGGATTCCGGGTGTCATCGTCCAGGGGCGATACGACGTCGTGACGCCGCCCGTCACCGCGTTCGACCTGCATCGCGCCTGGTCCGGATCGGAGCTGAAGATGGTGGAGGATGCCGGCCACGCCTTCTCCGAGCCCGGCACCTTGCGCGAGCTCGTGCGCGCGACGGACCGCTTCGCCTCTTGAAGGCGTGGTCCCGATCCGTTCATCTGGGCGGGAAGGGAGCGATCGGATGACCCTCGACAACAGACCCGTGCATTTCGGCGGTTGCCAGTGCGGGGCCGTGCGCTTCCGCATCGACGGCGCGCTCGGGAAGGCCTCCATCTGCCATTGCCGCATGTGCCAGAAGGCGTTCGGCGCCTTCTACGCGCCCCTCGTCAACGTCGCGGAGGGAACGCTCGTCTGGACGAAGGCCGAGCCGGCGCGCTTCCGCTCCTCCGACGAGGTGGAGCGCGGCTTCTGCCCGGCCTGCGGCACGCCGCTCACCTACGAGGCGCCCGACGGCGTCGCGCTCGCCATCGGTGCCTTCGACGATCCGTCGGCGATCGCGCCGCAAAGCCAGTTCGGCATCGAGGACCGGCTCCCCTATGTCGGCGATCTGGCGAGCCTGCCCGGCCGCCGCTCCACCGACGACATCGATGCCAACCCGTATCTCGGGCGCATCCGCTCGCGGCAGCATCCCGACCATGAGTGAGAGGACCGCAAAGCCGCTCCGCCTGTCGCCGGCCGACTGGCAGCGACCCGACGCCAATTTCTGGCGCGGGCGCTTCGAGGGCGAGGTCTTCGGGACGAACGCCTCCGTCATCTTCTACTCGACCGACGAGATCGGCGCCGGACCGCCGCTCCATGTCCACAGCTACGACGAGATCTTCATCGTGCGGGAGGGGCGGGCGCGCTTCACGGTCGGCGAGGCCGAGTTCGAGGCGAGCGCCGGCGACATCCTCTTCGGTCCCGCGAACGTGCCGCACCGCTTCGTCAATCTCGGACCGGGACGGCTGGAGACGACAGACGTCCACGTGGCGCCCCGAATCGCACAGGTCGACCTCGACTGACGGGTCGATCCATCGCGTCGGGCGATGGCTGGCATCAGGAGAATTCGGGTGGGCGCGCCCGCGGGCCTTCGATAGAGAGGGGGCGGCGGGGCGGTGCCCCCGCGCAAACCCCGATCGAAAGGGCCGGGCGCCTAGAGCGCGACCGGCGATGCCCGATGTCCCAGATCCCAGAGACGAGCGCACCGGAGGCCGCGGCGCCCGTGCCCGGCGAGCCGCCGCTCGGCTACGCCTACGCCTTCGGCGCCTATCTGATCTGGGGCCTTCTGCTGCCCACCTTCCTGAAGGCGCTGTCGCATGTCGGCCCGATGGAGGTCGTGGCGCACCGCATCCTCTGGTCGCTGCCCTTCGCGCTCCTCATCCTCGCCTTCGGCGCCGGGCTGAAGGCCGTCCGCCGGCATCTCACCTGGCGCAATCTCGGCCTCGCGACCTCCTGCGCGGCGGCGATCTCGGTGAACTGGGGCGTCTATGTCTACGCGATCGCGACCGAGCAGACGGTGTCGGCCGCGCTCGGCTACTACATCGGACCGCTCGTCAGCCTGCTTCTCGGCATGGCGTTTCTCGGCGAACGCCCCAACGGCCGGCAGAAGGCCGCCATCGCGCTCGCCGCGATCGGCGTCGCGGTCCTCGCCTACGCGACCGGGGGCCTGCCCTGGATCTCGCTCGTCCTGCCGCTGTCCTTCGGCGTCTACGGGCTCCTGCGCAAGGTCATGCCCTACGGCGCGGCCGAGGGCTTCTTCCTCGAGGTCGCCATCCTCTTCGTGCCGGCGCTCGCCGTGGCGCTCTACGTCGCCACGAGCGGCGCGGCGCGCTTCGGCGCGGACTGGCAGGACACCGCGCTCCTCGTCGCCGCCGGACCGATGACGGCGATCCCGCTCGTCCTCTTCGCGGCCGGCGCGAGGCTCCTGAAGCTCTCGACCATCGGCATGATGCAGTATCTGACGCCGACGCTCCTGGCGCTGACCGCAGTCTTCATCTTCGGCGAACCGTTCGGCCTCGGGCAGCTCGCCGCCTTCGCCTTCATCTGGGCCGGGCTGGCGCTCTACACGTCGGTCCTGGTCGAGGAAGGGCGGGCCCGCCGCAAGGCGCGCCGCGCCTGACCTACATCCGTTCGATGATCCTCGGCTCGCCCTCGGCGGGCGCGGTCTTCGCCCAGGCGGCCTGAATCTCCGGCAGGATGTCCTCGATCCGGTCGACGACGAGCGGGCGCACCTGATGGGCCGTGTGGATGAAGCCCTCGGCCGTCATGTGCTCCAGCAGGCGCTCCAGCGGGTCCCAGAACGCCGCGACGTTGGCGATCACGATCGGCTTGGCATGGCGGCCGAGCTGGCTCCAGGTCAGGATCTCGATCAGCTCCTCCAGCGTGCCGATGCCGCCGGGCAGGGCGACGAAGGCGTCGGAGCGCTCGAACATGATGTGCTTGCGCTCGTGCATGTCGGCGGTGACGACCAGCTCGTCGAGCCGCTTCAGCTCGCGTTCGGTCGCCTCCATGTCGATCAGGAAGCGCGGGATGATGCCCGTCACCTGCCCGCCGGCGCGGATGACGGCGTCGGAGACCGCGCCCATCACGCCGCGCGTGCCGCCACCGTAGACGAGCCGGATGCCGGCCTCGCCCATGGCGGTACCGAGCGTCTCGGCGGTGGCCAGATAGTTGGGACGCGCGCCCGCGGAGGAGCCGCAATAGACGCAGATGGATCGATTCGATGTCATGGCCGCAAGGTCGGGTCTTGCGGGATTCCGGTCAAGCGCCGCGTCGCACAAAATGGGGTCAGGAGCGCGCGTCGATCGCCTCGGCGATCTCGTCGCTGGTCTTCAGGAGGCGGATGACGACCGGCACGGCGAGCCGCAGCACGCTCCGTTCGATCCCGCGCGCGGCCTGCGCCTCGCGGATCTCGGCGACGACGCCCGTCACGAGCGGCAGGAAGCGGAAGGTGAGCGAGAGCGCGAGCGCCACCTTGGCCGGATCGACGCCGAGCGGCCGGAGCGGTCGCAGCGCACCGTCGAGCACGGCCACGATGTCGCTCGTTCGCGTGGTCAGCGTCACGAGCGCGGCCAGGAGGAGGAGGGCGGTCAGCCGCAGGCCGAAGAGGAGCGCGGCCCCGGCGCCGGCGAACCAGATCTGCGCCAGCGCGACCAGAACGACCACGAGGAGGATCGAGCGCAGCTGGCGGGCGAGGATCGTTCCGGGCAGACCGGCGAGCGGATAGGCGAGGACGGTGGCAAGCAGCGCCGCGCCGGAGAGCCACGCCGACGGCAGGAGGAAGAGCGCCGTTCCGACGATCGGAAGGGCGGCGAGCTTGAGGCCGGGCGGGGCGCGGTGCAGCGCGCTGTTGCCGGCGCGGTAGAGGCTCGCGATCACGCGGTCCCCGCCTCGTAGGCCGCGATGGAGGATGCCGGCGGCCCGTCCGCCACGAGCCGCCCCGCCTCGAACACGAGCACGCGGTCGAAGCCTTCGAGAAGGTCGAGATCGTGCGTGGCGAGGACCACGGGCCGTTCGGCGGCCTCGACCTCCGCCATCAGCCGCCGGCGGTTGCGGCGGTCGAGCAGCGTCGTCGGCTCGTCGAGGACGAGCAGCGACGGCTCCAGGACGAGGATGCCGGCCAGGGCCACGAGCTGGCGCTCGCCGCCCGACAGCTCGTGGACGAGCCGGTCCTCGAACCCGGCCAGAGCATGGCGTTCCAGAGAAAGGCGCACGCGTTCGCGCGTCTCGTCGGCCGTCAGCTTCAGCCGTTTGAGGCCGAAGGCGATATCCTCGCCGACCGTCGGCATGACGATCTGATTGTCCGGGTTCTGGAACAGGAACCCCACCTTGCGCCGGACGGACGCCGTCTCCCGGCACGTGTCGTGCCCGAACACCCGCACCGTCCCGCTCGTCGGCAGGACGAGGCCGTTGAGAAGGCGCAGGAAGCTCGACTTGCCCGAGCCGTTCGCCCCGATGACGCCGATGCGGCGCTCGCTCGCCGTCAGGCTCACGCCGTCGAGGCGCGGGCGCGCCGCGCCCTCGACGCGCACGTCCGCGAGTTCGATCAACCGCGCGAGGCCCTCGCCCGGATGACCGGGTAGGAGCGCTTGACGGCGAGAATGACCAGCGCGGCGATGCCCGCCTTGATGAGGTCGCCCGGGATGAAGGCGAGGGACCCGGCGGCGGCGGCCGACAGCGGGATGCCGGCGATCAGCGAGATGCCGGGAATGCCGAGCGCGTAGAGCGTCACGATGCCGCCCGCCACGGCCGCGCCGAAGGCCGAGACGAAGGACAGGCTCGACCAGAACCGCTCCACAACGAGGCCCGTCACGATCGCCGCCGCGATCCATCCGAGGAAGAAGCCCACGGTCGGGCCGGCGAGGACGGCGAGGCCGCCGCGCCCGCCCGACAGGAGCGGCAGGCCGGCGAGGACGAGCACGACGAGGAGCGCCATCGACAGGCCGCCGCGCTTGGCGCCCAAAATGCCGCCCGCCAGCATCGGCCCGAGCGACTGCGCGCTGATCGGCACCCCGATCGCCGGAATGGTCAGCGGCGGAAACACCCCGAGCGCGGCCGTCAGGGCGGCGAAGAGGGCGATGAGGACGATGTCGCGCGTGTTCATCTTCGGAACGGTCCGATCGAGGGAGACGCGACGAGTACGAGCCTATCGCGCTGCAAAAATCAATCGGCGGGGAGGGCGGAGGCGATGTCGGTCGAGGGGAAGTCGCGGCCCTTGTAGAGCAGCGGCACGCGAAGGTGGCGGGCGCAAGCATAGGAAAAGCAGTCGCCGAAGTTCAGTCCGGCCGGATGCCGGCCCTTGCCGAACCGCACGAAGGCCTCGACGGCGAGGTCGGCCGCCTCGGGCGGAACGGCGACGATGTCGACCGGTGCTCCCGCGAGGAGGTCCGAGACCAGTTCCGAAGCGAAATGAGGGTCTACGTTCAGTCGACGGGAGAGCGAGACGACGCTTTCCCAGACGGCCATCGGCGAGGTTCGTCCGTTGCCCCGCTCAAGTTCGGCGACGAAGAGCGGTGCATCGGGCTCGGTGGCTAGGATCGCGACGATCGCCGATGCATCGACGAACATCAGTCGTCCTCGTAGAGGCTGTCGATCCATTCCTTCGTGAGGGGCTGCGGGTTCGGTCCGGTCATTTTCCGGGCGCGCTCCTGCAGCTCGGCCACAGCCGCGCGGAAGTTGCGCTTGCGCGCTTCGTCGCTCTCCGAAGCGAGTTCGTGCTCCAAGGCCGTTCGCACCGCTTCCTCGACGCTGACGCTACGAAGATCGGCGAGCCGGACGGCAAGCTCGACGACCTCCTCGTCCTCCAGATGGAGTGCCACCCGCACCTCCCGCAACAGTAGGGCGCCACTATCGGCGAGAGGAACGAGCTCGGCAAGTCGGCGGTGAAGCCGCCGCTCACCCTCCTCAGATCGCCGCCTTCAGGCTCTCCTCGATATAGATTTCGCGCATGCGCAGGGTCAGCTCGCCCGGCGTGCCCGTGCCGATCGCCTGACCGTCGATCTCGACCACCGGCATGACGAAGGCGCTGGCGGAGGTGACGAACGCCTCGCGCGCCGCCTTGGCCTCCTCCACCGAGAAGCCGCGCTCCTCGACCGTCACGCCGTTCTCGCCCGCGAGCCGCATCACCGCCGCGCGGGTGATGCCGTGGAGGATGTCGCGGGACAGCGGCCGCGTGACGAGCACGCCCTCGGCGTTGACGATCCAGGCGTTGTTGGAGGTGCCCTCGGTCACCAGCCCGTCTTCCACCATCCAGGCGTCGTCCTTGCCCTGCCGCTTGGCCTCGGTCTTGGCGATGGAGGGGTAGAGAAGCTGCACCGTCTTGATGTCGCGGCGCGCCCAGCGCTGGTCGGGCAGGAGGGCGACGCGGATCCCCGTCTTCACGGAGGGGCGGTCGAGGATCGCGTTCGTCTGGGTGAAGAGAACGAGGGAGGGGGGCGTGTCCTCCGCCGGGAACAGGAAGTCGCGGTCGGCCGCGCCGCGCGTCACCTGCAGGTAGATCAGCCCTTCCTCGAGGCCGTTCTCCTCCACCATCCGCCGGTGAATGGCGAGGAGCTCCTCCTCCGTCGCGGGGGCGGGGATTCGCAATTCGCCGAGCGAGCGGGCGAGGCGGCGCATGTGGCCGGGAAAATCGATCAGCTTGCCGCCGATCACCGCCGTCACCTCGTAGACCCCGTCCGCGAAGAGGAAGGCGCGGTCGAAGACGGAGATCTTGGCGTCCGCTTCGGGCACGTAGTGACCGTTCACGTAGACGATGCGGCTCATGTCGGGCATCCGTTCAGGCTGATGAAGGCTGGGGGCTTGCTACAATGCCCGTCAGCGATGCGCCATAGGGCCACGAGCCATCGAAAGGACGATCGACATGGGCAATTTCCTCGGGCTGGATCTCGGCACGTCGTCGCTGAAGGCGCTTCTGATCGACGACAATCAGCGGGTGCTGGCCAGCGCCTCCGCGGAGCTTCACGCCCGGAACCCCGCCTTCGGCTGGTCGGAGCAGGATCCGGCCGATTGGGTCGCGGCGACGCAGGCCGCGCTCGACGCGCTGATGGCCGAGGCGCCCGCGGCGCTCGCGGCGGTCGAGGGAATCGGGCTTTCGGGCCAGATGCACGGGGCGACGCTTCTGGACGCGACCGACGCGGTCCTGCGGCCCTGCATCCTGTGGAACGACACGCGGGCCCATGCCGAGGCGGCCGAACTCGACGACGAGGAGGCGCGGGCGATCACCGGCAACATCGTCTTCCCCGGCTTCACCGCGCCGAAGCTCGTCTGGGTCGCGCGGCACGAGCCCGAGACCTTCGCAAAGACCGCCAAGATCCTGCTTCCCAAGGACTATCTGCGGCTGTGGCTGACGGGAGAGACGGTGTCCGACCTGTCCGACGCGGCCGGCACCGCCTGGCTCGACACCGGCCGGCGCGACTGGTCGGAGCGGATGCTGGAGCGAACCGGTCTCACCCGTGCGGCGATGCCCCGGCTCGTGGAGGGAAGCGCGCCCAGCGGCGGCCTGCGGGCCGATGTCGCCGCGCGCTGGGGCCTCAAGGCCGGGACCCCGGTGGCGGGCGGGGCCGGCGACAACGCGGCGTCCGCCTGCGGCGTCGGGGCCGTGCGGCCCGGCACCGGCTTCGTCTCGCTCGGAACCTCCGGCGTCCTCTTCGCCGCGACCTCCGGCTATCGTCCGGTGCCGGGCACCGCGCTCCACACCTTCTGCCACGCGCTGCCCGGGCTCTGGCACCAGATGGGTGTCACGCTCTCGGCCGCGGGGTCCCTGCAATGGCTGTCGCGGATCCTGGACGAGCCGCCCGCCACGCTCGCGGCCTCGGCAGGGGAAGACCTCGCCGCACCCGGCCGCACGCTGTTCCTGCCCTATCTCTCGGGCGAGCGGACGCCGCACAACGACGCATCGGTGCGCGGCGCCTTCCTCGATCTCTCGGTCGGCACGGAGCGGGCGGACCTCGTCCGGGCCGTGATGGAGGGCGTCGCCTTCTCGATGCGCGACTGCCTCGATGCGGGGGGCGGGCCGGGGTCGGTCGAGCGGCTCGTCGCCGTCGGCGCGGGCGCCCGTTCGCCGCTCTGGCTGGCGATGCTGGCGACGGCGCTGGAGACCGAGATCGTGCGTCCCGCCTCGGGCGATTTCGGCGCGGCCTTCGGCGCGGCGCGCCTCGGGCTCGTCGCCGCCACCGGGGCCGATCCCGCCGCCGTCATGGTCGAGCCCGAGGTCGCCCGGCGCTTTGCCCCAGACGCCGGCCTCGTGCCCGCCTTCCGGGACGCGCAGGCGCGCTACCGGGCGGCCTACCCGGCGTTCGCGGCGATCCGGTGAACGCAGGAGCCGCGCCGAACGTCCGGAACGCGCGCGGCGGTGGAGGGTTATCCTGATCCCATCGCGCGAAGGAGCCCGACCATGGACCACAGCAAGCACGTCCGCCTGACCAGCGCGGAGCTCAATCCCGCCGTCATCGAGGGCGCCACCATCTACGGGCCGTCCGACGAGACGATCGGCACCGTCTCCCACACCCATGGCAGCGGCACGGCGATGCAGGTCGTCATCGATGTCGGCGGCTTCCTGGGCATCGGCGCCAAGCCGGTCTCGGTGCCGGTCAGCGAACTCGACTTCATGCGGGACGAGGACGGCGGTGTTCACGCCGTCTCCTCTTGGACGAAGGACCAGTTCAAGGACCTGCCGACCCATCACGACAGCTGACCGCGCGGCCGGTCCGTTTTCTCGGGCCGGCCTCTTGAGCGCAAATGAAAAAGGGCCCGGCGTGCGAGACGCCGGGCCCTTTTTTGGAAGCGGAGCCGCCTACTGCGCGGCCGGGGCCTCGGCGGGCTCTTCGGCCGGTGCGTCCGTCGCCGCCGCGTCCGCCGGGTCGGCCGGCGTCGCGGGCTCGACGTCGGCGGCCGCCGTCTCGACGTAGTCGTAGGCGCCGTCCTTCCACTCGTAGACCACGTAGCCCGGCAGGGTCACGTCGCCGATGTCGTCGAACTGGAGTTCGCCGATCACCGTGTTGAACGTGCCCTCGTTCAGGGCCGCGACGACGCTGTCGAACTCGACGTCGCCCGCGGTCTCGACCGCCTGGGCCCAGGCCTGGATCGCGGCATAGGTGTAGAGCGCGTAGCCCTCGGCGGAATTGCCGGCGGCCTCGATCTTCTCCACGACCGGCGCGGCGACCTCGTTGCGGCGCGGGTCGGGCGAGAAGGTCATCAGCGTGCCTTCGCCGGCATCGCCCGTGATCGACCAGTATTCGTCGGTCACGATGGCGTCGCCGGACATGATCACGGCGTCCATGCCCTGTTCCTGCATCTGGCGAGCCATCAGGCCGGCTTCCGTATGGTAGCCGCCGATGTAGACGAGGCCGATGTCCTCCTGGTTCATGCGGGTGACGAGGGCGGTGTAGTCCCGCTCGCCGGCCGTGTAGGCCTCGACGACGGTCGGCTCCTTGCCCGCGGCGCGCAGCACGCGCTCGGTCTCGGCGGCCAGGCCCGCGCCGTAGGCGGTGCGGTCGTTGAGGATCGCCACGTTCACGTCGGCGAAGTTCTCGGCGATGTAGGCGCCGGCGACCTCGCCCTGCTGATCGTCGCGGCCGCAGACGCGGAAGATGCCGTCGCCCGGACGCTCCTCGGTGAAGGCCGGGTTGGTCGACGCCGGCGAAATCTGGATGATGCCTTCGTCGGCATAGACCTGGCTGGCCGGGATCGAGGAGCCCGAGCAGAAGTGGCCGGCCACGAAGCCGACGCCCTCGGAGGCGAACTGGTTGGCGACGGCCACCGCCTGGCGCGGGTCGCAGGCGTCGTCGCCGATCGACAGGCGCAGCATCTCGCCGTTGACGCCGCCCGCCTCGTTGATGTCGGCGACCGCCTGCTCGGCGCCCACGCGCAGCTGCTGGCCGAAGGTGGCATACTGGCCCGTCATCGGACCGGCGACGCCGATCACGATCTCCGCATAGGCGGCGCCGGGAACCAGGAGACCGAGGGCGACACCGCCCAGGAGCAATTTCTTCATGACGACCTTCCCGTTGAATGCTTGGGCACGCTCTCGAGAGGCGAAATGCCCTTCGATTGGGCGCAGCACGAAGGTGATTAAAGACGAGGATTTCGAACTAGGGAATGGCCTTGCGACGGAATCTTTTGCCTTTTCTCGTCGTCGGCGCGAAGCGTTCGCACGTCATGCGCAAGCCGGCGCCGCGAGGCGCCCGGGACGACCGGTGGCGTCGCCTTCAAACCGTCAGTTGCTCCCGGTCATCCCGTACTGGCGGGCGAACTGGCCGCGCCGCGTCACCTGCCGCCCGAGAGCGGCGAAGGCGAAGAGTACGACGAAGTCGATCGCGCAGTAGTAGAGCGCCGTTCCGAGCGTCCCGACCGGCAGGAAGAAGGTCCCGTCGAAGAGCGAGAAGTGGATGAAGCGCGCCGCGAAGGTCAGGAGCGCGGTGTAGAAGGTCATCACCCCCCACGAACTCCAGGTCAGCGCCGTCGACCGGCCGATCATGTAGGCGAGCGCGCCGCCGATCACGACGGTGACGATCAGGAACTCGGCGATCGAGACCTCCCAGAGGAGGGTCATTTCGGGCTGCATCAGTGCGCCCCCCCTTCCAGATAGGCCGCGCGGACCTCCTCTCGGGCGAGGAGCTCGCGTCCGGTCCCGCTCATGGTGATGCGCCCGTTGACCATGACGTAGCCGCGATGGGCGAGGCGCAGGGCGTGGAAGGCGTTCTGCTCCACGAGGAAGACCGTCAGGCCCTCGGTGCGGTTCAACTCGCGCACGACCTCGAAGATCTGCTTGACGATCAGGGGCGCGAGGCCGAGCGAGGGCTCGTCGAGGAGGAGCAGCTTGGGTCGGCTCATCAGCGCGCGGGCGATGGCGAGCATCTGCTGCTCGCCGCCCGACAGCGTGCCGCCGCGCTGGCCCGCGCGCTCCTTGAGACGCGGGAAGAGGTCGAAGACGCGGCGCAGATCCTCCTCGAAATGGGCCTGCCCGACGAGGGTCGTCCCCATCATGAGGTTTTCCATCACGGTCATGCGGCCGAAGATGCGGCGGCCCTCCGGCGACTGCGCGATCCGCCGCGTCATGATCTCGTGCGTGGGCAGCGCCGTGATGTCCTCGCCGCGGAAGAGGATCTGTCCGTTTCGCGCCCGCGGATTGCCGCAGATCGTCATCATCAGCGTCGACTTGCCGGCGCCGTTGGCGCCGATGATGGTGACGATCTCGCCCTCGGCGACGTCGAGGTCGACGCCCTTCAGCGCCTGGATCTTGCCGTAGAAGGTCTGAACGCCGCGGATGGAGAGGAGCGGTCGGGCGACGGAGGCCGCGGGCGTGGCGTCTTCGGTCTTGGTCGCGGCGCTCACGGGCGGGTCTCCCCGGTGTGGACGGAGCCGGCCGGCACGGGCTCGATGCCGGCCTCCGCGATCGCCGCGTCGATGTCGCCCTTCTCCAGCTTCTCCTCCACCGCTTCCACCTCCTCGTCGTCCACGCCGAGATAGGCGGCGATGACGCGCGGATCGGACTTCACCTGCGCGGGCGTGCCGTCGGCGATCTTCTTGCCGTAGTCGAGGACGACGACGTGGTCGGAGATTTCCATGACGACGCCCATGTCGTGCTCGATGAGGAGCACCGAGACGCCGTCCCGGTCGCGGATCGAGCGCAGGAGCTCGTTGAGCTCGGCCGATTCGCGCGGGTTGAGGCCCGCAGCCGGTTCGTCGAGGCACAGGAGTTCGGGCCGCGTGCACATGGCACGGGCGATTTCCAGCCGCCGCTGGTCGCCATAGGGCAGGTCCGCGGCCGGGTCGTCGGCGCGCTCGATGAGGCCCGCGCGGCGCATCCAGTCGATGGCGAGGTCGTGCGCCTCCTCACGGGCGCGCCGGTAGCTCGGCAGGCCGAAGAGGCCCGCGATGCTCATGCCCGACGCCACCATCAGTGTGTTGTGCTGGGCGACGAGAAGGTTCTCGAACACGGTCATGCCGCCGAACAGGCGGATGTTCTGGAAGGTGCGCGCGACGCCCGCCTTCTGGGTGATGCGGAAGTCCGCCATGCGCTCGAGCAGGAACACCTCGCCGCCGTCGGTCTTCAGGCTCTGGCTGCCCGAGCGCGTCAGCTCGTCGACCGCGCCGGCCTGGATGCCGCGCCCGCGGCGCATGGCGATGCGGCCCTCGCTCGGCTTGTAGAAGCCGGTGACGCAATTGAAGACGGTGGTCTTGCCCGCGCCGTTCGGCCCGATGAGCGCGGTGATGTCGCCGCGCCCAACGTCGAAAGAGAGCGCGTCGATGGCGACCAGCCCGCCGAAGCGCATGGTCAGCTTCTCGACCGACAGCAGCGGATCGACCGTCCAGCGCGGCGGCGTGGTCTCGACCGGGGCCGCGTCGACCGGGGTGGCGAGCGGGGCGAGGGGCGTGAGGGGGGCGGAGGCGGCCATGGCGGTCAGTGTCCTTCGCCCTGCGCCACCATGTCGGCGCCGATCTTCTTCCTCTCCTTGTAGACCGCCGAGGGCGAGCGCGTGGAGACGAGGCCGCGCGGCTTCCACACCATGATCGCGACCATGGCGAGGCCGAAGATCAGCATGCGGTACTGCGTGGGATCGAAGCCCGTGCCGAAGATCTGCTGCAGGAAGGTGAGGTTCCGCAGGAGCTCGATGCCGCCGATCATGACGATCGAGGCGATGACGACGCCGATCTGCGACCCGAGGCCGCCCAGGACGACGATGGCGAGGATGATCGCCGATTCCAGGAAGGTGAAGCTCTCCGGCGAGATGAAGCCCTGGCGCGTGGCGAAGAACGAGCCGGCGAAGCCGCCGAACATGGCGCCGGTGGCGAAGGCCGAGAGCTTGACGTTCGTCGTGTTGATGCCGAGCGAGCGGCAGGCGATCTCGTCCTCGCGCATCGCCTCCCAGGCGCGCCCGACCGGCAGCTTGCGCAGGCGCAGCGTCACGAAGTTGGTGATGAGCGCCAGCACCAGGATGATGTAGTAGAGGAAGATGAAGCGGTGGATCGAGGAGTGCTCGAGCCCGAAGAAGGCCGCGAACCCGTCCTCTCCCCGCTCGAACTCCAGCCCGAAGAAGGTCGGGCGCGGAATGCCGAGAAGGCCGTTCGGGCCGCCGGTGAACTCCGCCCAGTTGAGGAGGACGACGCGGATGATCTCGCCGAAGGCGAGCGTCACGATGGCCAGATAGTCGCCCCGCAGCCGCAGGACGGGGAAGCCGAGGACCACGCCCCACATCGCCGCGAAGAGGCCGGCCATCGGCAGGCAGACCCAGAAGCCCAGCTCGAAATTGATGGCGAGCAGCGCGAAGGAATAGGCGCCGACCGCGTAGAAGGCGACATAGCCGAGATCGAGCAGTCCGGCGAGGCCCACGACGATGTTCAGGCCCCAGCCGAGCATGACGTAGGTGAGGATGAGGATCGCGAGGTCGATCAGATAGCGCTCGCGCGCCGGGACGACGTATCCGATCAGGAAGGGGAAGGTCAGCGCGATGAACAGAAGCGTCGTGCCGAGCGCCTTGGCCGCCAGCGATCGCGCCTGCGCCTTGCTCTGGGAGAACGGCTTGGCCGCCTTCGCCGCGCCCGGCGCGCGCTGGAAGACGAAGTAGGAGAGGACGAACCGCCCCGCGAAGGCGATGGCGATGCCGGTGAACCAGAGTTCCCAGCGGGCCGAGAGGACGAGCCCGCGGGTGCCCGCGTCGGTGCGCATGGCGAAGAAGAAGAAGGTGAGCCCGGCGACGAGGAGGGCGGTGAGCGCCGCCTCGCGCAGCGCCTGCGCCAGGGCCGAGCGCTTGACCGGGGCCGGGGCGAGCGGCGGCGTGCCGGAGACGCCCTGGCGCAGCTCCTCGCGTTCGATGGTGGCGCCGACCGGCGAGACGTCCGTGGCCTGCAGGGTGTTCGACATCTGGTGTCAGACCTTCTCGACGGCCGGGCGGCCGAGCAGGCCCGATGGCATGAAGATGAGGACGATGGCGAGGATCGAGAAGGCCGCGACGTCCTTGTACTCGACCGAGAAGTAGCCGGACCAGAAGGTCTCGATCAGCCCGATGAGGAGCCCGCCGAGCATGGCGCCGGGCAGCGAGCCGATGCCCCCGAGAACGGCCGCGGTGAAGGCTTTCACCCCGGCCAGGAAGCCGATGTAGAAGTCGATGACGCCGTAGTAGAGCAGGTACATGATGCCCGCCACCGAGGCGAGCGAGGCGCCCATGATGAAGGTCAGCGAGATCGTGCGGTCGACGTTGACGCCGAGCAGCGAGGCCATCTTGGCGTCCTGCTCCACCGCGCGCTGCTGCCGGCCGAGCGAGGTCTTGGCGATGATCAGCGCGAAGATCGTCATCAGCGTCACCGTCGTCACGACGATGACGATCTGCATGTAGGAGATCTGCGCCCCGCCCTCGGTGATCTGGATGGCGCCCTGGATCTGCGGCGGCAGCGGCTTGACGCGCGCGCCCTGCGTCACCTGGACGAAGTTCTGCAGGAAGATCGAGGCGCCGATGGCGGTGATGAGCGGGGCGAGGCGGAAGGAGCCGCGCAGGGGCCGGTAGGCGATGCGCTCGACCGACCAGCCCCACATGGCGGTGAAGAGCATGGCGACGATCAGCATCACGAGGAGGATCAAAGGCAGCATGGCGAGCCCGAGGCTCGTGATGATCACGAAGGTGGTGAGGGCGATGAACGCCCCGAGCATGAAGATCTCGCCATGGGCGAAGTTGATCATGCCGATGATCCCGTACACCATCGTGTAGCCGATCGCGATCAGACCGTAGATCGAGCCGAGCGTGATGCCGTTCACGAGCTGCTGAACGAAATAATCCATGAGTGGCCTTGTGTCCCGCTCGACCGGATCAAACGATTCCCCAAAATCGCCGTCCTCTTGGGCATGATCGATGGCATAGCAGACGCGTCCTGAAAAGGGCCCTTCGGCGACGCAGGCGACGCGGTGCACCGAGGGGCGAGGCGAAGCCGCGTCTTCCCATTACTTTGGAAACGTTCTAACTCTAGCGCCGGACTTCAAACGGAGCGCGACGCCATGCGCCTGACCCGCCAGACGAACTATGCGATCCGCATCCTGATGTATTGCGCGGCCAATCCGGACCGGTTGAGCCGTGTGGGCGAGATCGCGGCGGCCTATTCCGTCTCCGAGCTCTTCCTCTTCAAGATCCTGCAGCCGCTCGTCGAGGCCGGCTTCGTCGAGACGGTGCGCGGGCGCAAGGGCGGCATCCGCCTGGCGCGGCCCGCCTCCTCGATCACACTGCGGCACGTGGTCGTGACGACGGAGGAAAGCTTCGCGCTCGCCGAATGTTTCGAAAGCGGATCAGACTGCCCGCTCATCGACAATTGCGCGCTCAACAGCGCGCTGCGGGCCGCGCTCGACGCCTTTCTCGACGTTCTCGGCGCCCACACGATCGAGAGCCTGATCGGGGAGAGCTCCTCGATCCGCCGCCGGCTCGGCATCGCCGATCTCGCGCCGGTTCCCGCGCCCCGTTCCGTCGCCACCCGCAGGGCACCGGTCGCCCCGAAGGCAGAGGTGGCGCCGCGCCGCGCGGCATCCTGACGCCTCGGCCGCATCGGCGGATACGAAAGGGCCGGCGGACATCGCCGGCCCTCTTCCTCGTCAGTTGGCGTATTCGCCCGCTTCTTCGATCAGCGGACGCCAGAACTCGATCTCGCTGGTCAGCTTCGCCTCCAGCGATTGCGGCGTCGCGTCCTCCAGCGGCACCGGGGAGGTGCCGAGCTCGTTGAAGCGGGCGAGCACCGTCTCGTCCTGCAGCGCCGTCTGCAGCGCCGCCGTCAGCCTCTCGACCCGGGCCGGATCGGTGCCGGCCGGCACGTAGATCCCGTGCCACACGCCGACTTCGAAGCCCTCCAGCCCCGCTTCGGCCGCGGTCGGAACGTCCGGCAGCTGCGGAATGCGCTCGGAGGTCGTGACCGCGAAGGCCTTCACCTGTCCGCCCTGGATCGGCGGCACGGCGTTGGTCGTCTGGTCGCAGAGAAGGTCCACCTGGCTGCCGAGGATGTCGGTCATCGCCGGGCCGGTGCCCTGGTAGGGAACGGTCGTCAGCTGCTCGCCGACGAGCTGCTGGAAGAGCATGCCGCAGATGTGCGAGACGGCGCCGGGCCCGGCATTGGCGAGCAGGGTCTCCTCCGGGTTCTCGCGCGCCAGCGCCAGCAGCTCCTCCAGCGTGTCGGCCGGGTAGTCGGGGCGCGAGACGAGCACCATCGGGACCGTGGTGACCTGGCCCACGTAGTCGAAGGCGGTCAGCGGATCGTAGGGCAGGGAGCGATAGAGCGTCGCGCTCGTCGCCATGCCCATGTGGTGGATCAGCATGGTGTAGCCGTCGTTGCCGGCCTGGGCGAGACGGCCGGAGGCGAGCGTGCCGCCGGCGCCCGGCGCGTTCTCCACCAGCACCTGCTGGCCGAGCTCGGTGCTCATCACCTGCGCGACCAGGCGGGCGACGACGTCCGTCGGCCCGCCGGCCGCGAACGGCACCAGCATGGTCAGCGGCTGTGTCGGATAGTCCTGCGCGGCGGCCGGCATGGCGAAGGCGGTGGCGGCCAGAAGGGCGGCCACAAGTCTTGAAGTCATCGAATTCCTCCCGAAATCGTGCGGCCGGAGGCTTGCACGGGGTCGGCGAAGGCGCAACCCGCCGGCCGCGTCCGTATGTGCGGCGTCCGGGCGGACCCTACATCAGCGGCGCGGCCGGTTCGGCGCCCTTCGTCGAAGGAGACACGCCATGGCCGAGCCTCGTGCGCGCCCGCTCGCTCGAGCCCTGCTCGCCGCGATCCTCGCTGCGCTCGCGGCGGGCGTTCTCGTGCCGCGCCGCGCCGCGCGGATCCCGGTGTCCGGCCGCAACCGGCTGCTCCTCATCAAGACCAACGCGCTGCACACCGACATCGGCCTGCCGGCCACGCCCCTGGTGCGCGAGCGCCTGCGGTTCCTGGCCGATGTGGGCCTTCCGATCGAGGATCCGAACCTGACCCACGTGCTCGTCGGGTGGGGCAGCGAAGGCTTCTACCCCGACAACGCGCGGCCCCACCGGATCGGCCCGCTCGACCTCCTGCATTCGGTCATCGGCGACGATTCGGTCCTGCGATTCGCGGCTCTCGCCGAGCCTGACGGCGCGTTCGAGGACCGGCATGTCCTGGCGGTCTCGGACGCGTCGCTGGCGGCCATCCTCGCCTTCGTGGAGGATACGCTCGACCGCGGCGCGGACGGGCGCTTCATGCCGCTCGATCATCCCGGCATCATCGAGCTCGATCATTTCTACGAGGCACGGCCGACCTTCGCCGCGCTCGCAGGATGCAATGTCTGGGTCTCAGAGGCACTGGCCGCCGGCGGAATCCGGACCGGCCGCTGGACGCCGCTTCCGCAGACGCTGTTCGCCTCCCTCGCACTCCACGGCGACGGCCCCCGCACGTCCGGCTGACGCGGGAGCCTGCCCTGGCGCCGGGTCGCGACCTGGGACCAAACGATGGCGGTCGTCACATTTTATCACGCGTCCGTGATCGTTCTTGCAGGCTTCTGGTGCCCGGTCGGCCGGGCCCGCCGTCCGGATCGGCGGGTTGGGACCGAACCCAGACTCACGGATGCTTGATCGCGAAATCGCCCCCGAACGACCCTCTCGGCCGCTCGTTTCGGCCACACGGCACCCCGACCCTCTTTCCGCCGCCAGCCGAACACCGGCCGGCGGCGCTGAAACGGAGTTCGTGTCCATGAAGATTTTCGCCGCATCCGCGCTCGTCGCGATCCTCGCTCCCGCCGCCGCCTTCGCCCAAGGGGCGAGCGAGGGCGCAGCCCCCTCCGCGACGCCGAGCTGCGCCGAGGCGCTGCCGCAGGTCGTCAGCCTCGTCGACCAAGCCGAATCCGCTGGCCTCGAGACGGCGTCCGCCCGCAACCATGTCGGCACCGCCGAAGCGGCGCAGGCCGCCGGCGACGAAGGGGCCTGCATCGACGCGCTGGTGCTCGCCCAGAACACGGTCCTCGAGCAGGTCGACACCCCGCCTTCCTGACCGGCGGCGGGCCCGTCGCGCGAAGACCCCTCCGCCGCGGTCCGGGTCTTCGTGCGACGGTCCTCGCCCGCGCCTTCAGCCTTGCATCGCGAGGCCATTCTGATATTCGACCGAACGACGGAGAGGTGGCCGAGTGGTCGAAGGCGCTCCCCTGCTAAGGGAGTATACCGGAGACGGTATCGTGGGTTCGAATCCCATCCTCTCCGCCACGAAAGCCCTGCAAACATTGGGTTTCTCGCCTTTCTCTGGTGTCGTTCAGTCTACCACATCTGACCTGATTTGACGGCTCAAAACGCGAACAGACGCGAATTTCAGCCGCTTTCCCGCAAGAATTTCGCGAGGTCTGATCGCTCTTCGTTCTCATCGAATCTGAAGCGCCATCCTCGCTTCGCCGCCGCTTTCCCGAGCCCCGGCTGCGCTAGCTTCACGTACCGCTGCCACTCTTCCGAGTTCCAGCCGCCTTCCTCCTTCAGCCGCACCACGTCACGCGTCTGCGCGTAGAACCACGTTGCCCATGAGTGGCGGGCCGTATGCGGCGTGTGCTGGGTGGCGTCCATGCCGATCCCTGCGACGTGCTTGGGCCAGAACCGCAGCATCTTCCCGTGCTCTTGGTTCGTGCCCTGGTAAGGCCGTCCGTCGTAGCGGAGGAAGAGCGGGCCTCGCTGTCCTATGTTCGGGATCTGCGACAGGGCGGCGATCACGCGGGGGATGAGGGTGACCGTCCGCTGGTCTCCATTCTTCGGATCGCGGATGACGGCGAACTTCCCCTCCAGCGACACGTCGGCATAGCCGTCGAGGGCTAGAGCTTCCGAGACGCGGACGCCCTGTCCAAAGAGAAAGGTGACGAGCGCCGGGGTCCAAGGGTTCCGGTAGCGCCCGGAGACAATGGACGCGATCAAGGCATCCGCCTGCTCCGGCCGGAAGAAGTTCGTCCGCTTGTCGCTGTCCTTCGGGCGCCGGACGACCGGCTTCAAGCCCTGCATGGCAAGGACCGCCAGGACCGGGACGAAGAACTGCCGACGCACCGTTGGCGACTTCGCCGCCGGGTAAGCCCGAACGGCCGCAGCGTCGATCTCCTTCTGGCCGATTTTGTCGATGGCGATCCGCCCGAGCTGCGCGATGGGCTTGTCCAGAAACCGCCCTTCGCCTCCTTTCATTCGGTAGAGCTCTGCCGCCTGTTCGAACGGGATAGCGGGTTCGCGACCGGTGTGATTTTGCTCCGCGACCTCGGCTTCGATCTGGCGCTTGATGCTTTCGGCTTGTTTCGCGTCTCGGCTGCGGGTCGAACGCCGGACCTCAACGTTGTGAGGCTGACCACCTCGCCAGACCACGACGGACCCGTGGACGTAGTAGATCCCGGTGCTCTCGTTTCGGGTGCACTTGAGGGGCATTCGATCATCCTCTCACCGAGAAGCCGGAGCTGGTCGGGTCGGAGCTTAACGGCACGGCCGACACGGACAAACGGGACGCCGTGCTTTCGGAGAAGGTCGCGGACGTAGCGGCGGGGGTTCTGGGAGTCCTCGGGCGTGACGCCAAGGATCGCAGCCGCCTCGTCGAGGGTGACAGGCTGTTCCATCACTGTTCCTCTCTGTCTTGCGGAGGAGGGGGAAGCGGGCGCCAGTGCGTGAAAGCGTCTTCGGTGAAGAACCGCTCGTTCAGAGCGGTATCGACCCAGCCCGCTTCCTCGCTATGCCAGTCGCTATCGCAGTAGCGCCCTGCCTCTCCGCAGCTGTGCTCGGTGTGGCCCCATTTGAAATCGGCCTGGCGTCCGAAATCTTCATGCCAGAGGTCGACGACGGTCCCATCTTTCGGCGCCGACGAGATCGGCTGCCAGCCCTCCCTTGCTGGCGCTTCGGGCAAACCAACTTCCGGCATCGAGATTTGGTTTGCCGCGGACGAACCCAACTCACGTTGTGCCGGCGCTTCGGGGATGAGGGCGCGGATCGCGTCTCGGATACGACGGCCCGCACCAGCTTGCAGAGAGCCGATACGCTCGTCAGCGTCGCTGTTGGCAACTTTCGCCGCGCGCTCCAACGCTTCTGCTTCCACCCGCGCCAAGTCGCGCTTCAGCCGGTCGATCTCTCCCGACAGGTTCGCGATCTTCTCACCGGCCTGGCCTAGAAGGCGCGCGTTTTCGGATGCTTCCGCTTCTAGAGCGGC
>JAEZXX010000048.1 GCA_023419535.1 Pseudomonadota bacterium
ATTGCGAGCGGGCGGCTTCGATAGCGTTGAGGAAATCGCGGCCGATCTCAGCATCGGAAGCAGCCTCGTCCGCCTTCACCCCAGAGCCGATAGCGTCGTAGGCGGTGCGGGCGCGGCGGAGGTCGCCGACAGTGGGCTGTTGGCTGGGCCAAAGAGCGTCCTCGATCAGGCAAGTATCCTCCGGACGGAGCTTGGGCGGCTCGGAGTCGATAAGGCGAGCTGCGTTCGCGAACGGCTCCAGCGCTTGCCGCGCGAGGTCAGAGGCCATGGTGGTGGAGGTCATGCCGCCACCCATTCGCGCTCGATCTCGATGAGGGCCGCATCGGCTCGTTCGAGGAATTCCGGGTCGTCGAGAAGGTCGTGGAAGGCCTGCGCGAGGACATGCTCCGCCCACCCGCTCGTATCAGCGCGGGAATTCAGGCCGATGCCTTGGAAAGCCTGCCGATTGTGGCGGAAGCCTTCGATCTCGATATCATCGATACCGATCTCGTCACCGTCCCGATAGACGTGAACCCGTCCTGCGAGGTCGTGGATGTGCAGGGTGCCGAGCCGTAGAGGCGCATTCGTCTCGACGACAGCGCGAGGCAGATCGTCAGACTTCGGGGCCTTGTAGAAAGCGGCCATATGGTCGCTGATGACGCGGTCGAAGATGGGGTGCATGTTCATCAGACTGCTCCGATCAACGGGTGAGAGTTGGCGAGGAAGGACAGGCCAGCGAGAGCGAGACCGATGCAGGTCGCGAGCATCAGGCCGGCAGCGAGACGCTGACGGGGAGGAATCGTGGAGAGAGCGGTGCGGAGGGCGGTCATTGCGCCGGCTCCGAGAGGGTCGGGCCGCACAGGATCGGCGCGAACTCGTAGAAATTGTCACCGGGCTCTGCGTATTCAGAGGGGCCGTGGCGCTCCGGGTCGTAGATGCAGCGAGTGATCAGCTCCCGGTTCTCGGCAAGCATCTGCACGTAGCTGCCGTCGAGATCGTTACCCTCGAATGCGCTGGTGCCGATGATCCTCCGGGCGAACGACTTTAGACGCTCGTTCTCTGTACGGAGGGTGTCGATCTCGGCCTTGAGGTGGCTGACATGCGTCTCCGCAGACTGAGCCCTGTGCAGGAGGTAAGCGCTCACGACATCACCGCCGATCCAGCGCAGAACACGCCAACGAACAGGACGACACCAAAAAGCCGAGCGAGGTCAGGGCCGAACACACGGCCAATCTCAGAGGCGAGGGCGGGAACCTGAGCCGCTTCCGCAGCGAGGCGGTGGAACGCTGCAAGCGTCGCGACACCGAGCACGCCCACCAGAGCGAAGAAGCCACGCGTGTAGAGAGGTTCGGGAGAGGAGCGCATGGTCAGCGGGCCTCACGGGCGGCGAGCATGGCGTCGGCGGCGATGTAGGCGGTCTTTGCCTGTGCTGCCCAATACCGTGCCAGCGCAGCATCGACGCTCTCGCCGTCATTCATCGGAAGCTCTTCGTCCGCCGTGCAGGCGAAGCCGGCCAGCGCCAGCCCCGCGAACCAGTCGCGGAGGGACATGCCGGCGTTGCCGCCATCGGGGTTAGAGCCTGGGTGAACCGGGAAGGCTCGCCCGCCGTCGTTAATGTTCTCTGCCATGCGATCCTCCTAGCGTTCCTGCCGGGGGATCCCCGGCAAACCATGCGTTTCCAACTCGGCTCGGAAGCCGAGGCAGAAGCGCATCAGCAGCGGCCCGCGAGCATGGAGATTCGGCTGCCGAGCGAGGCCGGCTTGCGGACCTTTCGGGCGTTCACAGCGCGGGTGATCTCGCGGGTGTCGGTCTCAACTTCCTGCGACCGAGAGCGCGCCGCGTGGGACAGGGAGCGAAGCGTGGCCTCGATGCGGGCCAGCTCCAAGCTGCTGTCTTCCTGGGAGATGAGTTCGGCCAGCTCGTTCATGAGGCCAACCGCTCGATTGCTGCGCGTCAGGTTGATGTGGGCCATCGTCTCTCTCCATCAGCCTGCCGGGTGATCCGGCGTCGTGCTGTTGGAAGGAAGATAGGTGCGTTATGCACCCTTCGTCAAGTGCGTTTCGCACCTATACCGGACAAAAAGAAACCCCGCCGGTGAGGGGCGGGGCACTAGGCGCCGGTGAAACGCATTACGACAGGCGGCAGAATGCGATTGAGTTGTCGCCGCTGTACGGGCTTTTGATATGCAGGGTCCAACGGGATAGCCCCATCGCCATCTGTCCGCTTAGGGTGGCGATCTGATTACAGAGATCACGCGCTTGGCCGGGAAGCATGCTGGCCGACAGAGTGATGGTCGAGTGCCATGCCGAGTACTCGCAAGGCGCGCTCGTTTCACCTGATGAATCGAGAAGGCGACACAAAAGGCCAGCATTATCGATCGCATCGCGGGGACGAGAGCGCGCAGACTGCACGGGTTCGGGATCGGGCGATGGGTCCGATGCCAAAGCTGGACGAGAGGTAGGTCGCGCAATTTCCCCTGTCGAAACGCCTAGATCTGCCGTCTCAGCCGCAACTGGTTCATCGACTTCCACAGACTGGGCAGTGGACGCGACTTCTGCCGTCCCTTCTTCTGGCGCGCTGCCTGGAGGCAACGGAAAAAGGATCGCCAATCCGATAATGGATGCGAACGCGATGCCTGCGATTTTCGCCGCTGTTTTGACATGCCATCGAGCGCGAGTCCGGACAGACGGGACTATCTCAGCGAGAGCCGCGACGATGAACCAACCGATCGCCGCCACGAGTACGAGAGCTGCTACGGGGATGAGTGCGTTCATCGTTCTCTCGCCTTATAGGTCCGTAATCACCCGGCGCACCCGACCAAAAACGTACAGGTCCTTGTCGCCGATTGGCATTGCGTAATGCTCGGGATGCCAGCTGTAAGGCGTCAGCATTGGCTCTGGAGTAAGGCGGTACTGCTTGAAAGTCGCCGCCCCATCGTCGAGGGCAAAAACGTATGCCTTGCCGTCGAGCAAGGTGTCGTCCGCCTGGTTCACGATGATGATCGATCCGTCCGGCGCTACCCGGTCCATGCTTGTCCCCTCAACCGTCAGCGCGAACCATTTGCCCTTCGGCAAGTGCGACACCTTGATATGCCGCTCGATATCAGCGGCACGAACGCCATCCTGCGATTTGAAAGCGCTGGCACTGATCTTCGAGAGGAGGGGCACGTCGATCGTATCTTCGCTGCCACCCTCGCCAGTTAAAAGCCAGCCCTCAGAAACGCGGAAGGCGTCAGCGTAACGACCAGCTGATCGAGATAACCCACGTTCGCCGCGCTCGTGTTGGACGTAGGTCTCGTACTTCCAGCCATACCGCATGGCCGCTTCTCGGGCGCTTTTGAATCCGCGATCCAAACGAGCCTGTTCAAGTCGCTTCGCAGCGTCGGGGCGGTCATCGAAACTCATAAGTGCAGACTGCACGTGATTATAGGTGCGTTTCGACTTGACATTGATCCGTGCGTAACGCACCTATTGGCTCATGCGATACGAGCCGAACGACATCAAAGCCCTCCGCACCCGACTTTCGCTCTCGCAGGGCGAATTGGCCGAGATGCTTGGCATACACCGCTCGAACGTTTCCCGCTGGGAAGCTGGTGAGACGAGGCCACGCGGTCCCGTTCTCCGGCTTCTGAGCCAGATCGACAAGCCGGCCCATCTCCCCAAGACGCGCGGCGCCAACATGGCTGTCAGCGCATGACCCCCTCCACCTACACCCGCCCCGACGGCGTCACGATGCACCCCGTCGCCGCGCATCAATTCGTGTCCGAAGCCACGGCTCGCCGGCTCGGTCTGCTCGGGAGGCCTGCGCGATGATGGCTGTATGGCACGACGTAGGTGATGCGGGTGAGGGCGCGCGGCAGGGTGCGGCGGATAGCGGCCGATATCAGAGCAAGGTTTGGGCGCTCGCTATCCTTGCCCTGGTTCTGATTGGCTGCGGCGTTCTGGCTCATGGGTGTGAGGTAAATGACGCTTTCGCGGCCGTCACCGAAAACGACGGCGCTCGTGTTTCGCGAGGTGTCCGGTGATGGACCTCCGCAAATCCACGGGCCAGATGCGCCTTGCGATCAAAGCCGCCGTCAGGCGCGCGATCGAGATGGCTGGCGGTGGCCGGTCTGTCGAACACGTCACCCGCGTCTCCCATTCGGTTCTCAGCCGATACGCCAGCGCCAGCGCTGAGCACGCCGAAAGCCATTGCCCGATCGATGTGGCGATGGATCTCGACCTTGAGGCTGGCGGTGATCCGATCCTTCGCGCCTGGGCCGACGCGCGCGGCTACGAGCTGACGGCTCGCGAGCCCGTCGTCGTCGCGACCGATGCGCCCTGGTGCATGAAGATAAGCGACATGGTCGCCCAGGACGGGCGCGTTCTGTCCTCGCTCCTCTCTGCGATCTCGGACGGAGACATTTCGCCGGCTGACGCGCGCTGCATCCTGCCGGAGCTCGACAAGGAGATGGACCTTCTGCGCCGCGTGCGCGAGCGCGTCATCGCCGAAGCCGGTGTTGCGCGATGACCGCCGCTCTCGCCCTCAACCCGATCGCGCCCGTGGCAAGGCGTGGTGAGCAGGCCGGGGAGGGCACCTCCCGGCTCTCCCCGGTCAATTTCACATGCCCGGTGCCGCCGTCGGTCAATGCGGCTTACCGCAACACGAAGCACGGGCGCGCGAAGACGAAAGCCTATGAGGATTGGCGGTTAGCTGCCGCCGCAGCGATCCGTCGCCAGCGCGTTCCGTTCGTGCCGGGCCACGTGATCCTGAACATGGCCTTCGAGATCAACATCGCTCACGCCGACGCTTCGAACCGCATCAAGCTGTTGGAAGACCTTCTTGGCAAGCGTCACGGCGTCGGCATCATCGACGACGACAGCCTCGTGCCTGGCGGGCTCTATTCCAAGCTGCCGCCAACCAATGGCGCGGCTCACATCCAGATTTGGCCGGTGCAGATGCTCACGGCCACTTTCCATCCCTCGCAGAACGGCGCGAGCGGGGCGTGGATCATTGATGCGCCATTCCAGCAAGAGGAGGAGTATCGTGGCGCTATCGCTCAGTGATCTCCGCACCGTCCGGGCCGACCAGCCCGCGAGAGTCCTAATCTACGGCAACGAGGGCGTCGGCAAGACGACCTTGGCGTCCGAGTTCCCGAACGCCGTCTTCCTCCAGTGCGAGGAAGGCACGCCGGGCGAGACCGAGCTGACGTCGTTCGGCACGCTGCCCGACTTCAACGGTGTGATGGAAGCGATGACCGCTCTCTACGACGGCGAGCACGACTTCCAGACCCTCGTGGTCGACTCGGTGACGGCGCTCCAGGCGATGATCTTCGCCGAGGTCTGCCGGCGCGGCGACGAGCATGGGAATGCGAAAAGCCGGATTGAAGATTTCGGCTACGGCAAGGGCTACGCCAACGCCAAGCCGGTCCTGCGCGAGTTCCAGGACGGCTGCGACGCGCTTCGGCGCGACCGGGGCATGTCGATCGTGCTGATCGCCCACTCGGTCGTCACGACGTTCAACGACCCGGAGACGCAGGCCTACGATCGGTACGAGATCGACCTACACAAGCAGCTGAACGGCCAGATCACCCGCGACCTCGACGCGATCCTGCTCCTCAAGAAGCCGGTGAATATGAAGGTTGAAGACGGGAAGGGCTTCAACCAGAAGCGCGCCCGCGCCGAGGGCTCGGCCTCGACAGTCAAGATCCACGCCGTTGGCAAGCCGGCGTTCGTGGCGAAGAACCGGTACGGCATCCCCGCCGAGCTCCTGTTCAACCGCGGCGAGGGCTACTCGGCCCTCGCTCAGTACCTCCCGGCGCCCGTCGCCGCCCCCCTCAAGAACGCAGCTTAAGGAGCGCTGACATGGTCGATATCTCTGGTTTCAATGCCAACGACGTGGACATGACGAACGAGTTCGACTCGCTTCCCGTCGGCCGCTACCACGCCGAGATCGTGAACTGCGAAGAGCGCGACATCGGACGCGACGGCGAGAAGGGCACGAAGCTGACTTTCCAGTGGAAGGTCGTCACCGGCCCCTGCGAAGGGCGGATGATCTGGCAGGACGTGCTCCACGCCTACAACGTCGAGGGCGAGAAGGGCGACAAGACGCGCGAGAACGCGACGAAGGACCTGTCGGCCATCTGCCTCGCCGTCGGCAAGCCGGCGCCGAAGAGCACCGACGAGCTCCTGAACATCCCCTGCATGATCAAGGTCGTCGTGAAGAAGGGCACCAACGGCTACGAGGACAGCACCCAGGTGGCTGGCTTCGGGCAGGGCGCCACAAAGATCGGCGCCGCTGGCTCCAACGTCGCCACCCGCTCCGCCCCTCCGGCCCAGCAGCAGCGCGCCGCCTCGAGCGGTGGCGGCGGTTGGAAGCGCTCCGCCTGATGTAGCGGCCGGGCGGGTAGAGGCCTCAGAAACCAGCCCGCCCGGCACCCCCATCGACCAACGATTTGGCATTGCTCGAAAGGACCGAGACAATGAACAGGGAAGCTGTGTCTTTCAACCCGGCGGCCACGAACCGCCACCCCGTCGATCAGCTTGCGCTGATCCGGGAGACGATCAAGAACCTCCAGGAGCGCGAAGGCGAGCTGAAGGCGGAAGTCGGCACCCTCATGGGGTCCGCTGACAGCCTCGGCGGAGCCGAGTTCATCGCGCGGCAGACCGTCTCCGAGCGGAAGGGAGCGCTGGACGAGAAGGCGCTTAAGGCTGCCGGCATCGATGCGGACAAGTTCCGGAAGCCGTCGACCAGCGTCTACTCCATCCGGCTCGACCGCCGCGCTCTGAATGAGGAGGCGGCGTGATGGCTGGCGATCTCTATTTCATGATCGAAGGCGGCAAGGCCCTCGACCTCGTCAAAGCGCACATCGCGAAGGTCAAAGATACGGACGCGTTCAATCGCGCCGTCTGTGAAGAGTTGGGCGTTCGTCGCTTCTGGCCGTCGGTCAGCAATGGCGTGGTTCGGGGCGTCGTGTTCGAAGGTGCAGTTCACCCGGAATTCAAGAAGCCCAACCGGCAGGGAGGCTCTACGCCAAAAAAAGGCACCGAATGGGATCGGCGCTTTCAGGCTCACGAGGGCTTCGACAAGTTCGGTTACACCATCGCTGAGTCGATGGGCGTCCCGACCGACATCAACTACACCTTTGAAGGCGGGCACGGAGGAGGGGCTGTTGGTAGCGGCTTCCGGGCCGGTGGCTTCTTGTTCTTATCCGAGGACGGACCCTACGCCTGCTGGTTCCCCGACGTGGTCGCCGCCGTCAGGGAACACGAAGCTCGAGGCCATACCGTCAAGGAGCCGGCCAAGAGCTGGAAGCCTGAGATCGACGGTGCCCGCCCCATCCTCAAGGAGGAATGGGAGCTTCTCGTCGCTGAGCACAAGCTGAGCGAAGCGAGGGCCGCATAATGCCCGCCCTCAACCTCCCACCCATGTCCGCCACCGTTGCGGCCATCGACGCCGCCCTGGCCGACCGCCAGCGCCCCCGCCATCAGCGGCGCCTCTCCGGCTCGATGATCGGCAAGGAGTGCGAGCGCGCGATCTGGTTCCAGTTCCGCTGGTCCTACGAGCCCGAACTCTTCTCCGGCCAGATGCTCCGCTTGTTCGAGACTGGGCATGTCCGCGAGTCCCGTGTCATGGCCGAGCTGGCGCTCGTTGGCATCAAAGCGACGGACCGCGACCCCGAGACCGGCGATCAGTGGACGTTCACCGAGCTCGACGGCCACTTCGTCGTGAAGGTGGACGGCCTCGCCACGGGTTTTGTCGAGGCCCCGAAAGCGCAGCACATCGTCGGCATCAAGACGATGAACGAGGCGAATTTCAAGGAACTCACGAAGCACGGCATCGCCGAGTCCAAACCCGAGCACATGGCCCAGGCCCAAGCCGAAATGCACTGCGCCGGGATCGATCGCTTCTTCTACTACGCCGTGAACAAGAACACGGACGAGGTCTATGCCGGCGCCGACGTTCGAATTCGGTATGACGTCCAGCGGGCAACGGCCCTGATGGCAAAGGCCGAGCGCGTACTGAATGCCGCTCGGCCGCCTGAGCGGCATCCATTCTATCCTAATGGCCGGGCTTGCCGGTTCTGCAAAGCGAAGAACGTCTGCCACAGCTCCGCCTTCGCCCCGCGCAACTGCCGCACCTGTCTTTTCTCGACCCCCGTCATGGGCGGCGAGGCCGAATGGCAGTGCGAGAAGCATGGCGCGATCCTGACGATTGAGGACCAGGAAGCCGGCTGCGGCGAACACCTCTTCATCCCCGATCTCGTGCCGGGCGAGCAGGTTGATGCGGCGCAGGACGGCTCGTCGGTGACGTACCAAATGCCCGACGGCTCGTCCTGGATCGACGGGAGGGTGGCGGCATGACGTCGATCCCGAACATCGGCCATCCGAACGACCTGAGGCCCCAGACACGCAAGTTCGCCGGCCATGACGACACGTTCGTCAACGCAGACGGCGTGATCGAGATCTGCCGGCGCATCAACACCCCGCAGGCGAAGGCGATCTACAAAGCCTTCCGCAAGCGCTTGGTCGAAATCCGCGCCAGCCACCCCGATCTGCCTGCCGCGAAGCAGCGCTCGCGCGCCTTACTCTCTGCCATTGAGGACAACGGGTGGAGCCTCGCGATCACCACCACGCCGGGAGGTGCGGCATGACCATCCTCTCCGGCCAGACCATTCGCCGCCTGAAGCCGATCTCGCCATTCATCGAGCGGACCGAGACGCACGGCATGACCGCCGGCCTCTCGCACTGCGGCTATGACATCCGCATCCGCGAGACGTTCACGCTCCGCTCCGGCGAGTTCAGGATCGCCTCGACGATCGAGCGCTTCGACATGCCGAACGACGTCATGGCGATCGTCCATGACAAGAGCACGTGGGCCCGGCGCGGCCTCTCCGTCTTCAACACCGTCATCGAACCGGGCTGGAACGGCTACCTCACGCTCGAGCTCGTCAACAACAGCTTCCGCCCGCTCCGCATCGAGGCCGGAATGCCGATCGCGCAGATCGTCTTCCACCGCCTGGACGAGCCGGTCGAGGGCTACGCCGGCAAGTATCAGAACCAAGCCGGACGCCCCGTCGAAGCCATCTTGGAGGATGCGTGATGTCCGACGCCGTGAACCATCCTCGGCATTACACCGCCCATCCTTCGGGCGTGGAGTGCATCACCGTCACCGAGCACATGGGGTTCAACGTCGGCAACGCCGTAAAATACCTCTGGCGTGCCGGCCTGAAGTCCGAAAACGCGATCGAGGATCTTGAGAAGGCGCGTTGGTACGTCTCTCGCGAGATCGAGCGACAGAAGACGATGGGAGGCCAGGCATGACCTCCGCCCGTGTCGTCGCGATCACCGCGCCCATGATCCCGGAATGCGTCACGGCAGGCGAGTTCATCGCCTACGCCGCGCGCGTCTCGAACCCTGCCAATCAGGCGAACGCGCTGACGGCGCCGAAGCTGTTGGCCTACCTCATCCGCAACCGGCACTGGTCTCCGTTCGAGATGGCGTCGGCCACGGTCGAGGTCGTCACGACGCGCGACATCGCTCGCCAACTTCTTCGGCACCGGTCGTTCTCCTTCCAGGAGTTCAGCCAGCGTTATGCCGAGGTCGAGGCGGAACCGGTTGTCCGTGAAGCCCGTATGCAGGATCCGAAGAACCGGCAGAGCAGCCTCGCATCGGAGAGCCGCGCGCTGGATGACTGGTGGGAGAACCGCCAGGAGTTCGTTTCCCAGGTCGCAACGGACACGTATCGCGCGGCGATCGCGCGCGGCATCGCCAAGGAAGTCGCTCGTGCCGTCCTGCCCGAAGGCCTCACGCCCTCGACGCTCTACGTCGCTGGCACCTTTCGGTCCTGGCTCCACTACCTTGACGTTCGCGAGGAGGAGGGGACGCAGAAGGAGCACCGCGAGCTAGCCAGCGCGATCCGGTCGGCACTGGCGACGGCTGAGCCTCTGATTTTCGGAGGCCGGCCATGACCCTCACCCTCCGACCCTACCAGCGCGAGGTGAACTCGTGACCGCATCGAGAAACCTTCGGGACACCGTCGCGCGCAAGGCCGCTAAGGCGAGCGGATCGCCCCGTTACTTCACCGGCCGTCCTTGCACAAACGGCCACATCGCGGAACGCCAGACGGCGAATGGCTCGTGCCTCGCATGCGTCGCGCTGAAGAAGTCGGCAGCGGACGCGAAGCACTACGAAAAGAATGCCGACAAGATCAAACAAAACGTCCGCGAATGGAGAGAGGCGAACCGAGACCACGTCCTCCAGTATGACAGCAATCGGTGGTTCGCGAACCATGAGCAGAACCTTCAGCTCTGCAAAGTTCGATCTGCTCGACACACCGAAAAGCGTCGCCTGAACCGTGAGTTCGATCACTTCATGGCCCAACTCGAAGCCGAAGAGGCCGTGTCGTGAACCTGCGTCCGTACCAATCCGAATCCATCCAGGCGGTGCTCGACTATTGGGAGGAGGGCGGGCGAAACCCTCTCGTCGATCTCGCCACCGGCACCGGCAAGAGCGTCGTCATCGCCAACCTGACGAAGCAGCTTCTCGCGACCTACCCGGACTTGCGCGTCCTCATGCTCGTGCATGTAAAAGAGCTCGTCGAACAGAACTTTCGCGCGCTTCTCCGCGTCTGGCCTGACGCGCCGATTGGCCTCTACAGCGCCGGCCTTGGCAAGCGGGACGCGCATCATCGCATCGTCTTCGCCTCGATTCAGTCGGTGTTCCGAAAGGCGACCGCTCTCGGTCGTCGCGATCTCGTCCTGATCGATGAGGCGCACCTCGTGCCGAACAGCGGAAATGGGATGTATTCGAAGCTCCTGTCGGACCTCGAAGCGCACCCCGATTCCGATCTTCGCGTCTGCGGCTTCACCGCGACGCCATATCGAATGCAGAGCGGCCGCCTGGACGATGGCGATGATCGCCTCTTCCACAAGACCGTCTATTCCTACGGGATCGGCGCCGGGATCGAGGACGGCTTTCTGTCGCCCCTAATCTCGAAGGCGTCAGCATCGGAAATCGACGTCTCGAAGGTCGAGCGGCGTGGCGGTGAGTTCGTGTCCGGCGCACTCGAAGCGGCGGCCATGACCGACGAGCTCACCGCCTCGGCCGTGGACGAGACAATCCGCTTTGGCTCCGACCGACGGTCTTGGCTCGTGTTCTGTGCCGGCGTTGCGCACGCAACGAAGGTCCGTGACGTCATGCGCTCGCGTGGGATCGTCGCGGAAATGGTCTCGGGCGAGACATCCCAAGGTGAGCGCGATCGCATCATCCGCGAGTTCCGCGAGGGCCGAATTCAGTGCCTGACGAACGCGAACCTGTTCACTACGGGGTTCGATGCGCCAGCGACCGACCTCGTGGTCATGCTTCGCCCAACACTCTCGACCGGTCTCTACGTTCAAATCGTCGGGCGTGGCACCCGCATGGCGCCAGGGAAGGAGAATTGTCTCGTTCTCGATTTCGCCGGCAACGTGCGCCGGCATGGCCCGGTCGATGCCGTGTCGGTTCTGCCGAAAGGTCGCGATGGGTCGCGGACAACGGTCGATGCGGTCCGCGCGAAGGAGTGCCCGCAGTGCGAATCCCTCGCCGCACTCAACGCCCGGACCTGCCGGACGTGCGGCCACGAATGGGAGATTGAGGAGAAGCCGCGCCACGAAGCGGAGGCTGACGGGACTACTGGGATTTTGTCCTCCGAGGCAGTTCCACCCCAGACCATCCCCGTCCTCTCCTGGGATTGGAAGCGCTGGCAGAAGGAGGGTTCGCCCGACTCGATCCGCGTCACCTACATCGCCGGTCTCAGCCGCTACAACGAGTGGGTCTGTCCCGCGCATGGCGGCTATGCCGGCCAGAGGGCCGCGGAATGGTGGGCTCGGCATGGCGGGGCGGTCCCGGCGCCGAAGTCGGTCGAGGAGGCAATCGAGCGTCGCGCCGAACTCACCGTGCCTTCCACCGTCTCGATCAAGCCGTCCAAGTCGAACCCTCGCTATCACGACATCGTCGCCCGCTCGTTCGATCAGCGGAGGGCGGCATAATGGCCGGCTCCGAAGCTGAGAACGATATCTGGGAAGCGGTGGTCCAGCGCCTCCGCACCCTCCTGCCGACGGCTCGCATCATCCACGAGCTCAACGTCGAGCAGGGTACGGTCCGAGCCGACATCGCTGCCGTTAGCGTCGACACCTTGTACCTCTTTGAACTGAAATCTGCTCGCGACAAGCTTCATCGGCTGCCGGCGCAAATCCAACTCTTCCGCCCTGTCTGTCACGGCCTCGTGGTCGTCGCTGACAAGAAGTGGTGCGGCGGGGCTGCCGGCTATCCGAACTGTGATGCGGCCAAGATCATGGCCTTCCATCATCTGCCATCGTCACACCTTTGGCGGTGGCCGGAACCGGCAGATCGGTTCGCGCTGAATTGCTGGCGGCTGCCCCGACCGACCCCGCCCTGGGGCCATCGGATGCTTCGCCTGCTCTGGGCCGACGAGTTGCGCCAGGAGTGCCGCGCTGCCGGGCTCGCGGTGAACAGCAAGACGACGGGGCGAGATGCAGCCCTGTCACTCGCCCACCACCTCACCGGCGCCGATCTCACCCGCGCCGTCTGTCGCCAGCTGCGCCAACGGACCTTCGCCCAGGCGGACGAGGTGGCGGCATGAAGAAGCGCGGGAGCAGAAATTGGGACGGAGCGCAGTTGCGCTGCCCGGTCTGCGGATCATTCCGCCTTCAAACCAAGGAGACGCGGTCTCACCGAGCATCGGTTCGGCGCCGACGGTCATGCTTCGATTGCGACTACCGCTTCTTCACCGCCGAGGTGTGGAGCGATCGCGACTGCAAACCCATCGAACCGGACTACTCCGATGCCCCGCGCCTCTGACCCAGCCATCTGCGCTGTGAACATAACTAGGAGGGCATGACGGTGGCGAAGCCGAAAAACATGACCCCTGAGCAAGAAGCTGAATGGAAGGAAGCGAGAAAACGATATCTCGCCGACTACTCCAAGACTGACGAGGCAAAACAAAAAGCCAAGGCCAGATCCGACCGATATCGCGAGAAGGACGGAATACGCGCTCGAGACAATGCGAAAAAGCGCGAAATTCTAGCGAACGACGAGGAAGCCAAACGCCGACATTTTGAGAGCAAAGCTGAATGGGCGAAAACCGAAACTGGTCGCCAGAAGGGGCGAGAATGGTCGCGGCGATATGCTGGCACCAAGCGTGAAGAGAAGGAATTCCTTCGCTTCATGGAGAGGTACGAGCGTCGCGAACCGGAGGTTCTGTCATGAACCCGACCCGATTTGATCCGGCTATTTGCGGGGTCTGCGCCGGGCGTGGCGTTGGGATTGGATATTGCCCGCCTCCAATGCGCGGCCGCCCCTTTCGGCCAATCTGGCTATGCGACGATCCTCAATGCATTCCCATCGCGAAGGCGACCTACTCCATGTCTCAGCACGACTTCGACAGGATCGAGCGCATGGCGACGCTTGAGGCCGGCCAGGGGCTCGAGAAGTTCTGCGACGAGATCGGCAAGACCGACTTCGCCGTCTTCTCGCAATCCGAGTTCGAGACGGCCATGCGCCGCGTGATCGAGGACTATCGCGGCGCTCTGGTCGGCAAGCTGCGCGACGAGGCGCCGTTCTGATGGGGGCCGGTGTTGAACAGCAGGCGCCGCCTGTCAGCAATCTTCAGGTTGCACTCTCCCTCGCCAGCCGGGGCATCTCCGTCTTCCCGGTTCACGCCGGCGGACCCAAGATCAAGCAGCCCATGCCGTTCTTCCGCTGGAAAGATCAGTCGGGCACGGACGAGCGGACTATCAGGGAGTGGTGGCGGCGGTGGCCCGATGCAGCGCCGGCCATCGACTTGGGCAAGTCGGGATTGTTCGTCGTCGACGCCGATCGGCACGACGTCGAGCATGACGGCGTCGCGGCATGGGCCGCGTTGATGGCGGAGGAGGGCGCCTCTCCCGACGGCATTCCCATCGTCTCGACGCCCAACGACGGCAACCACTGGATCTTCCGTCAGGACGGGACGCTGGGGAATGGTCGAGGCAGGTTGCCATCAGGCATCGATGTTCGCGGCAGCGGCGGCTACATCGTCGCGCCTGGCGCCGTCATGTCTGACGGACGCTGCTACGAGGTGTTCGGCGATCCCGGCGACGCTCCACCGGTCCCGTCGTGGCTGACGAAGTGGCTGGTGAAGGAGGGCAGAGCGGAGAGCGTGGTCGGAATTTCGACCGCGGCCCCAGCCCCGCTTCATTCCACCGACACCGGCTCAGACGAGATCGCGGCCCTTCTAGACCACATCCCGCCAGACGCGGACTACGAGACGTGGGTCTCTGTCCTGATGGCCGTCCATGCCGCAACGGGCGGATCTCAGGCGGGTCTCGCGATAGCCGACCAATGGAGCTCGCGCGGGTCGAAATACAAGAAGGGGGAGGTGGCGCGGAAGTGGACCTCGTTCCGGTCCGCTGGCATCAACGGCGCGACCCTTGCCGCGCTCGCTCGCCAGCATGGCGCGGACCTGTCCGCCATCCGTATCGCCCACATGGAGCGGGATGAGGGGATCGGCACAGCAGAGCATGGTCGCCAGGTTCTCGCCGGACTCCAAGTCCGCCGCCTTGTCGAGGACGAGTCGGGGACGGTATCAGACCCCGAGACGGGGGAGATTTACGACCTCGAGCCGGCCAACGGCGATGCGCCGGGTGGGGCGGTTGATCAGATCGACTTGCCCGATTCAGCCCTTATCGCTCCCGGCCTCATCGGCGAGCTGGCGGACTGGATTTGCGCTACCACTACCGACCCGGTTCGCATTCACGCGATCGGTGCCGCGCTCTCGATCGTTGGGACGCTCATCAGTCGCAAGATCTACACCGAGCAACGCCCTTCCGGGGCTCACCTGTACATCGGGTGCATCGCTCCGTCCGGCATGGGAAAGCAGCACCCGCAGGACTGCATCCGCCTCGCGCTCGACGAGGTGGCGGCTCACGGGAAGATGCATACGGGCTGGAATGTCAGTCTCCCAGCGATCGCGGTCTCGCTCCACGAGCACGGCAGCCGGATCATGATTGCCGACGAGTTCGCCGACAAGCTGATGGGGATCCGGCACAAGAACGCCTCCACCTCGGCCATGGCGATCTCGGAGGGCCTTCGCACGCTGTGGGGCCTGAACACCGCGACCTGGACGCCGGATGTCTCGTTGAACCGCGGCGAGATCAAGGTCCTCCGGCCCGCCCTAGGGTTCTATGGAGCGTCGACTGTCCGCGACTTCACCAAATCCCTCGTCAGCAAGGACATCACCAACGGCCTCTTCAACCGCTTCCTGATCCTGCCCCGCTTCGGAGAGGTGGAGAAGAACGAGGAGCCGTCGGGCATCCTCACTCTGCCGGATCGGCTGAAATCCAAGCTCCAACGCCTCCACCAATGCGTCGACGCCGTCCAGATGACGCTCGCGGCCCGTGGAGACACGGCGCCGAATCCTCTTCTCGTTCCCTTTTCAGACGCCGCTACAGCGATGAACGAGGAGAATAAATCCCGCCAAGCAGCCATGCTCCGATTGTCGGAGGAGGACGACGCCCTCGCGCTCTACGGCCGGTACGCGGAGATGATAAAGCGCATCGCTCTCGTCGTCGCCATGGGCCGCGTTCCCGACCGGCCCGAGTATGCCTTGATCGACGTCCAGGACATGGAGTTTGCCGAGGGGCTAGTTCGATACTCAATCGAGCAATTCGTACTGATGGTGCGACGGGACATGGTGGAGAGCCTGATCCAGCAGCAACACAAGCTCGTGCTCGGGATCATCCGAAAGGCGAAAGCGATCTCGCGTGGAGAGCTGACGCACCGCCTGGACGGCAGGATCGCGCGACGTGACCGCGAATCGATCTTGGAAGCGCTGAAGGACGCGGAGCAGATCGAAGAGGCGGAGCAGCCTGCGGGGAAGGCCGGAGGTCGGCCGAAGAAGGTCTACGTGTGGAGGAGGGGTTAGTCCTTCGGTCTAGACCCATACGCTCCGCCTAAAAAAGTGAGACAGGCCAAAACAATAGAGCCTGCCATTTGTATGAAATCGCTGCGTGTATCAGCAGGCATATAAGCGTTCATCGCTGCTCCCACGAGACCAAGCGTACCTAGAACTGCAATCGCGCCTGCGAAATAAATAGGGGCATTTTCCCTAGATCCTAGTTTCGAACCAAGCCATCCAAGGTCCTGTGCGTTCTTCTCTATATGTTTGTCAGTAATCTGAGAATCTGAGCTCGTATTGTTCGAGGTCTTGCGAGGGGCCATTACAAAGCAATCCTCGAAACAACATAAATAAGGTTAATTGTATGACTTTTAAAGGTGCCAAATGTTTTTATGGAGAAACGAATGTAGAATTCGTATTCTTCATCGGACGCAAAATTTAGCGGACGTTTTGGGGAAATATTTTCATCATTTTTGAAATGACGATATACTTCAACGAAAGCTCTTTCGTTTGTTGTCCCCGGGCGCCTCAGTCCTGATCTGAATTTTGGCTTTTCATCCAGTTCAACTTCAGGATCTTCAAGGTTGAACTCAAAATCCAATATATAGCTTTGATCGTCGGAGAATGGTCGGATCGAAAAGCGATCGTCTTTCAAAATGACCGCTGAGCCGCTCGCGATGATTTCTTCATCGTTGATGTACGCAGTTGCCACCACTCACTCCGCTGCCTTTGACCTACGCTGACACTACGCCGAAAACCGGATCGAAAACCAATCATTTTGGTCGCCGGTTTCTTAGGGAGTAGCTTCGGAAACGGGGGGTTTCTTAGGGTCGAGGTCGGTCCGAAGCGTTCGGCGGAAACCCTAAGAAACCTAAGAAACCTCCTAAGAAACATCGGCCATAAAACCCAACGGAAACAGTTATATAGAAGGATAAGAGAGGTTTCTTAGGTTCTTAGGGTTATACCCTTTCATTTCCCATTTTGGCCCCTTCTGGCGTGCTTGAGCATTACCGGCTCCTAAGAAACCTAAGAAACCTCCCCGGCGCCTCTCCCGCCTTGACCCCGACTCCCTGCTCCACCATCATCAACATGCTCATCACGCCCTGTCGCGGGCTCCTCTTGCCACACCGAGGAGCCGGCAGAATGCAGAAGAACGAACGCCACCAGACCGCCATGGTCTACGTCGGCCGTCGCGAACGCCTTGAGGCTCGCCGGGCCCAGGTCCGTCGGCGCCATGGCGACTTCATCGCCACACCCATGACCAGTTCCAGAAACTGGGTCATTGTGAAGACGAACCCGCAGTGTGAGCTCCGCGCGATCGAGGCTTTGCTCGCCGTCGGGATCCCAGCCTACGCCCCGGTCTATCGCCGCCGTCTTTTCGATCCCCGTTCCCAACGCCGGATCCTGCGCACCACGCCGTTTCTCGTCGGCTACGTCTTCGCCATGGTCGACCCGTCCCATCCAGACTTCGGCTTGCTCCGCGATTGCGATGGTGTGGCGGGGACATTGCCGATGGATCGCGAGCAGCCTCGGATTACGATCCCCGATCGCGAGATTGAGGTTCTGCGCCGGATGGAGGCTTCGCACTGGCTCGAGCAGGACAAGGCGTTCCGAGCCCGTGGACGGCGCTGGATGAAGGGCAGGGGCGTCCGGGTCGTGTCCGAGCCCCAGGTCATCGCTACCGGAGCCTTCGAGGGGTTCCTCGCCTCCATTGTCCGGTTGGAGGGCAAGTCAGCGGCTCGGGTCGTGACGAAGGTTTTCGGAAAGGTGGAAGAGGCGGTGGTACCGCTTGACTGTCTGGTTCAGGCTGCCTAGAACATCGACAGAACAAAGTTCGTATCGCAGGCCATCCCGCCCTTCAGGGCCCGAAAGAGCAGCGTAGGCGGACAGGGTGAAGGGGAAACCCGCTTCACCCTTGGTGCGGAAGCAGTGTTCAGGTCGGGCTATGCCCGGCCTTTTTCATTTCAATCACACCCATACCGGGCGAGGGTCGTTTCCTCCTCGCGGTGCCACCAGTCATCGAAAGCCGTGATGTCTCGCCGGGTGGGGCCCATGCTCTTCACCACCCGATCGAGGCCAAGCCTGCGACGCCTCCGCAAGCGTGCACCAGGTAAATCACGGCGATCTGGATTTGCTGAACTAGTCGGAGAGTAGCGAATGCGTGGCTCGAAGCCCGGCGAGCGCCGTGGAGGCCGCGCCAAGGGAACACCAAACAAGGCGACCCGTGAGCTGAAGGAAGCGATCCTCCAAGCCGCGGTAGACGTCGGTGAGGATGAGAACGGTGCTGGTGGCCTGACCGGCTATCTCCGCCGGGTCGCGAAGGAGGACGTGAAGGCCTTCGCCGGCTTGCTCGGGAAGGTGCTGCCGCTGCAGGTCGCGAACCCCGATGGGGAGGCATTCCGCCTAGTGGGCCGCATTGAGCTCGTCGCGCCCGATGACGACAGCGAGGGTTGAGCTTCCAAAGAGGCTCCTGCCGATCTTTTCCGGCCCAGCACGCTATCGCGGCAGCTACGGCGGTCGAGGATCGGGCAAGACGCGGGGTTTCGCCAAGATGGCAGCGATCCGCGCCTACCAGGCCGCGGGTAACGGCCAATCAGGCGTGATCCTCTGCGGTCGCGAGTTCATGAACAGCCTCGACGAAAGCTCGATGAGCGAGGTCAAGGCGGCGATCGACAGCGAGCCGTGGCTGACGCCGTTCTTCGAGGTCGGCGAGAAGTTCATCAGGACGCAGGGGCTGCCAGGTCGGGTCGACTTTCGGTTCGCCGGTCTGCGTCACAACCTCGACAGCCTGAAGTCGAAGGCGCGCATTCTCGTCGCTTGGATCGACGAGGCGGAGAACGTCTCCGAGGCTGCGTGGCGAAAGCTCACCCCGACCGTCCGCGAGGAAGGGTCGGAAATCTGGCTGACGTGGAACCCGGAGAAGACGGACAGCCCAACGAACGTCCGGTTCAGGGAGAATCCGCCAGAGGGCGCGAAGATCGTCGAGCTGAATTGGCGCGACAATCCGTGGTTTCCCGCGGTGCTGGAGGAGGAGCGGCGGTCTGATCAGGACCGGCTCGATGCCGACACCTACCAGCACGTCTGGGAGGGTGGGTATCTCACCAACTCCGAGCGCCAGGTCTTCGCGGGGAAGTGGGAGGTCCGGGACTTCGACATCGATCCGACGTGGGACGGTCCCTACCAGGGCGGCGACTTCGGCTTTGCTCAGGACCCGACGGCTGCGGTGCGGTGCTGGGTTGGCGGCGATTGCCTCTACATCAGCCATGAAGCGGGCAAGGTCGGGCTGGAGCTCGATCACACGACCGACTTCTTGGCAAAGCGGATCCCCGACTTCGCCGCGCACACCACCCGATGGGACAGCGCGCGACCAGAATCGATCTCGTACCTGAAGCGCCACGGCCTGCCTCGATCTGAGGCGGTCCAGAAGTGGAAGGGCAGCGTCGAGGACGGGGTGCAGTTCCTGCGCTCGTTCCGGCGCATCGTCATTCACAGCCGCTGCGTCGCTGTCGCGAAAGAGGCGCGGCTCTACTCGTACAAGGTCGACCGGCTGACCCAGGAAGTGCGCACCGACATCGTGGACGCGCACAACCACTATTGGGACGCGGTTCGATATGCGGTGGGGCCGATGATCCAGAACCGCGGCTTCACACTCGCCAACCTGTAGGAGCCGGCATGGGATCGGTGGTGAACATCGCCCGCTATGTCGGCGACAGCCTGACGAACCTCGTCTCGCGGCTGGGGACCGATCGGGACAAGGCCTCGCATTCGATCTATGGCGTCCCGCTCCTGACGGACGAGCAGATCAGCAACTCCTACCGAGGCGCATGGCTGCCGCGGAAAATCGTCGACATCCCCGCGCTGGACAGCTGCCGCAACTGGCGGAACTGGCAGGCGAAGGAAGGCGAGATCGAGAAGATCGAGGCCGAGGAAAAGCGCCTCGACGTCCGTGGCAAGGTGCTGGAAGCTCGCACGAAGGCTCGGCTTCTCGGCGGCGCTGCCATCCTGATCGGCACCGGCGACGAGGACATGTCGGCGCCGCTCGACGTGGACGCGGTCAAGATCGGAGGGATTCAGTACCTCACGGTGTTCACGCGCCGACAGCTGACCGCTGGTGAGCTCGAGCGCGATCCGGCGTCGCCGTTCTACGGCCGCCCTTCGATGTACCGTCTGCAGGGGCGGGAGGGGCAGAGCGTGGACGTTCACCCGTCCCGGCTCGCGGTCTTCCACGGCGCCGGTGTTGCCGACGACGACCTCGCGGCTCATCGCGGCTGGAGCGATAGCGTCCTCGTCTCGGTGATGGATGCGATCAAGAACGCCGACAGCACGGCGGCCAACATCGCCTCCCTCGTGTTCGAGGCGAAGGTCGACGTCATCAAGATGCCTGGCCTGATGAACCGGATCGGTGAGGCCGGCTACGAGGAGCAGGTCCTCAAGCGCTACACCCTCGCCAGCACGAACAAGGGCATCAACGGCACGCTGATCCTGGACGGCGAAGAGGAGTATGAGACCAAGTCCGCGTCCTTCTCCACCCTGCCGGACATCCTCGATCGCTTCCTGCAGATCGTTTCCGGCGCGGCAGACATCCCGGCCACCCGTCTTCTGGGTCAGTCACCCGCTGGCTTGAACTCCACGGGCGAGGCGGACCTCCGCAACTACTATGATCGTATCTCCGCATCGCAGGAGATCGACATGACGCCGGCTCTGTTCCGGCTCGACGAGGCGCTGATCCGGTCGGCGACGGGCGGACGCGATCCCGGCATCCATTATCGATGGGCGCCGCTTTGGCAGATGACGGACAAGGAGCGCGCCGAGATCTTCAAGCTGAAGGTCGATGGGGCCCGCGCCATCGCAGGGACGGGTGGTGCTTCTCCGGCTCTGATGCCGATCGAGGCGCTGTCCGACGCGCTGGTGAATGCGTTGGTGGAGGATGGCAGCCTGCCCGGCCTGGAGAAGGCGATCGAGGAATACGGGCGCCTAAGCGATCAGGAAGAGGATGCCGACGAGGTCACCGCTTCGATCACGCCGGCGGCCAACTCGAATGATCCCGTCGAGGCTCGCGCTCAGCGCCTTGCTGCGAACGATGCCGAGCCCCGGACGCTCTATGTGCGCCGCGACGTCAAGAACGGCGCAGCGATCCTCGCCTGGGCCCGCGAGCAAGGGTTCACCTCAACTCTCTCCGCCTCCGATCTCCACGTCACAATCGCGTTCTCCCGCCAGCCTGTCGACTGGATGAAGGTCGGAGAGAGCTGGGAGGACGAGATCAGGATCGCCGCTGGCGGCCCGCGCATGATGGAGCAGTTCGGCGAAGCGACGGTGCTTCTCATCCCCGGCCGCTCGCTGAAGTGGCGGCATGAGGAGATGAAGGAGGCCGGCGCGTCGTGGGATCACGACGACTACCAGCCTCACATCACGATCAGCTACGGCGGCGCTCCGGCAGACCTGTCCAGCGTCCAGCCCTACCAGGGCGAGATCGTGCTCGGGCCGGAGGTGTTCGAAGAGCTCGATCTGGGTTGGAAGGTGAAGGTGACGAAGGTGGACGTCTAGTCGAACTTGATACCGGCCCGTTCCAATCCCTTCCTAACCCCCATGAGGAAGGGCGTCATTCCTGCTCTAACTCCCGGCATCGCCGGAAGCGCCGGGATGGCGCGTGCGGTTCCGACGATTGCCTGAAACCCAGCTTTGAAACCTGCTGCGTAGTCGTTGTGCGGCACGTCCGCCATGGCGACCTCCCTCTCACGTGACGATTGCAGCGGTAGCGTATCGTCAAACGCCAAGGCCGCAACCATGAACTTCATCGACGCCGCCGCGGTGGAACACCCGCGCGTGACCGGCGACGGCTATCTCGTGGCTGACGCGAGGGTCGTCCGCACCGGTATCCAGATCTACACCGGGGCCGAGGTCGGCAAGCCGGACGTCGCGACCGTGCGGGTCTACCGGCCTGAGGCGGAGGTGTTCTCCGACAAGAGCCTCGCGTCGTTCTCGCACATCCCGGTCACCGACGATCATCCGGTCCAGGCCGTCACGGCCGACAACTGGAAAGACCTCGCTGTCGGCGAGACCTCCGGCGAGGTGCTGCGTGACGGTCACCGCCTCCGCATCCCGCTCATCGTCAAGGACGCATCCGCCGTCCGGAAGGTGCAGGGCGGCAAGCGCGAGCTGTCCGCAGGATACACCTGCGACCTCGTGTTTGAGGACGGCGTGACGCCCGAGGGCGAGGCCTACGACGCGATCCAGAAGAACATCCGCGCGAACCACCTGGCGATCGTCCAGCGCGGTCGTGCGGGCTCGGAATGCCGCATCGGTGACGGTGCGGTTTCGTGGGGCGCTGCCCCTCTCATCATGGCAGACGAAAAGGAGGGCCACATGGCCGACGCTCTGCGCAAGGTGATGGTCGACGGGCTGCAGGTCGAGACGACCGACGCGGGCGCCGCCGCCATCGACAAGCTCACCAACGCCCGACAGGCCGCCGAGAAGCGCCTGTCCGATGCCGAGACGGCGCACCAGACGGCCATCGCCGCCAAGGATGCCGAGCTCGCCAAGAAGGACGCCGAGATCGACGCCCTCAAGGGCAAGGTGCTCGACGACGCGGCTCTCGACGATCGGGTTCGTGCGCGTTCGGCGCTCGTCGACACGGCCCGGAAGATCGCGAAGGGCGTGAAGGTCGATGGCCTGTCCGATGCGGCGATCCGCAAGGCCGTCGTCACCGCCAAGCTCGGCGATGCCGCCGTGGCCGGCAAGGCAGACGCCTACATCGACGCCCGCTTCGACATCCTCGCCGAAGACGCCGCCAAGGTCGTCACCGATCCGGTGCGACAGGCTCTTCGCTCGGGCGTCCAGAGCAACGACGCCGCTGTGGCGGACGAGGACAAGGCCTATGCCGCCTCGATCGCCGATCTGAACCGCAAGCCGGAGGCCGCGTAACATGGACGCTCTTCAGACTACCTACACGGATCGCCAGCCGCGCTTCATCGAGGGGATGATCCCCGACATGCGCACGCCCGGCGAGGACATTTCCATGAACGTGGAGACCGCCGCCGGCATCGGTTTCGGCAAGGTCGCGGTGCAGGGCGCGCGGGACAACCAGATCCGCGTCTCGGCTACCTCGCGCGCTTTCCGTGGCATCACCGTGCTCGACACGACGCAGCTGCAGGACTCGTACCCGCAGTACGCCACGGCGCGCGTCCGCACCCAGGGTCCGGTCGTCGTCACCGCATCGGTCGCAGTGCAGCCGGGCCAGCCGGCCTACTTCGTGCCGGGCACCGGCGCGCTGACCAATGTCGCCACCGACAACACGCTGATCGGCAAGTGGGAGACCACGACCACCGCCGCCAATCAGCTCGCCGTGCTCACCTTGAGCTGATCCAGGAAGGACCACCACCATGCAGCACTTCCAGATGGATGCTCAGGTCGGCATGGCGTTCGCCGTGTCGCAGGCATCCCGCATCAACGCGACGGTCTATCAGGCCCGCTACCCGTCCATCCGGTATCGCGGCCTCGTTCCCGTCGACACGACCGGCCCCGAGTGGGTCAAGTCCATCACCTACTTCTCGCTCGACGGCGTGGGGCAGGCCGACTGGATGAACGCTGGCGCCGACGACGTGCCACGTGCCGAGCTCGTCCGGGCGAAGACCGAGACCACCGTCTCCATGGCGGCGATCGGCTACGGCTGGAACCTCGAGGAACTGGCGCAGGCGCAGATGCTCAGCATCAACCTGTCCGACCGCAAGGGCCAGGCGGCTCGCCGTGCGTCCGAAGAGTTCATCGATCAGGTCGCCTTCTTCGGTGACGTGACGAAGGGCTTCTACGGCATCACCAACCAGCCCGGCGTCACTGCCGGCGAGGTGGCCGCCACGGGCACGGGCTCGGCGACCGAGTGGGCCACGAAGACGCCGGGCCAGATCATGGGCGACGTCAACGCGATCCTCTCGGGCGTGTTCGTCGATTCCAGCACGGTCGAGCTCGCCGGCGTTCTGCTTCTGCCCTACCGGCAGATGCACGAGATCGGCACTCGCCAGCTCTCGGAGAACACCGAGACCACGATCCTCGAATGGCTGCGGACGAACAACGTCTACACCATGGAGACGGGACAGCCACTCACCATCCGCGCCATCCGCGGCCTGGAGACGGCTGGGGCTGGCGGGTCGGCCCGCATGGTCGCCTACCGGAACGACGAGGAGGTGCTGCGGCTGAACATGCCGATGCCCTTCCGCTTCTTCCCGGTCTGGCAGACGGGCCCGTTCCGCTTCGAGGTCCCCGGCGCCTTCCGCATCGGCGGCGTCGATGTCTCGCTGCCGGGCGCCATGCGCTACGCCGACGGCCTGTGAGGAAGATCAGCCATGCAGATCACCAACACGACCAAGGGCGTCCGCCTCGTGAACGCGAAGGTGGGCGGCAGCGTCACTCAGGTCTCGCTCGCACCGGGCGAGACCAAGGATGTCGACGTCATCGAGACGGCGGCGTTCAAGGCGCGCGTGAAGGCCGGCGAGTTCGGGACCAAGGGCTCGGGCTCCAAGGCCGATGACGGGCAGGGCGGTGGCAACGCTTCCGCCTACACCGTCACCGAGAAGGGCGCCGGCTGGCTCGTCATCACCCAGGACGGCAAGGAGGTCACGAAGGGCCTTCGCAAGGACGCCGTCGAGGGCTTCGACAAGCTGTCCGATGCCGAAAAGGCCGCGTTCGTCGCGGCGAACAAGGCGGACTGAGCATGAGCGGGTACGGCACGGACGAAGGCTTCGAAGACTACTGCGACGCCAACGGCTATGCCGTACCCAACGGCTCTGTTCCTGCGGCGCGCGCGCGAGGATCAGCCTTCGTCGACGGCGCCTACGGCGACCGTTTCACCGGAGTTCCGACCGACGGCGTCGATCAAGACCGGGCATGGCCTCGCACCGGTGCCACGGCCTTCGGTCAAGCCATCCTCTCGACGCTCGTACCGAAGCGCGTCGAGCATGCCGCCTATGAAGCCGCGCTGATCGAGATGCAGACGCCCGGCAGCCTGTCGGCCGTTGTCACCGGATCGGCCCGCGTCGTTCGTGAGAAGGTCGGCGAGCTGGAGGTTCAGTATGCCAACCCCGGCGCCGATGCCGTCGCTGACGCCACCCCAGTCGTGACGGCTATCGAGGGGTTGCTCGCGCCGCTCCTTCGGCGACCGGGCCTCGGCGTGATGGTGGTGTGACGTGGCGGGCTTCGACTACGGTAAGTCCGCAGCGACAGCCGAGCGCCTGCTCGCCAAGTTCGGCCAGCGTGGCGCCATCCGGGTTCAGGGCGAGCGCTCTGATTGGGACGACGGCCCGGCGGCGGTGACGGACCATCCGTGCACCATGGCGGTCCTGCCGATCGATCTGCAGAGCACTGGCTATGACGTGGCCGGCACGCTGATCAAAGCCGGCGATGTGAAGGTGCTCGTCTCGACAGTCGGGCTCACGATCCGGCCCACCACAGTCAACAGCATCGTGACGGCCAAGGGAGAGGTCTACAGTATCGTTCGGGTCATCGCGCTGGAGCCGGCAGGGGTGCCGGTGATCTTCGACATCATCGGGAGGCGGTGATGGCACGGCGCCCTTCTCAGAAGCAAATCATCGAAGCGTTGGCGGCCGAGTGGGAGCCGAAGCTTCAGAACGCCTTTCTCGACGCCATCAACGACATCAGGTCGCGGGCCGAGATCGGCAGGATCATCGAACGGCTGGAGAAGAGTGACTTCGATGGCGCCATCCAGGCTGTCCATCTAGACCCGGCCGCCTTCCGGTCGCTGGACACCGCCATCGCCCAGACTTTCGATGCCGGTGGGGTGGCGCGAACGGGACGCCTTCCTGCGATCCGCCAGCCCGGCGGTGGGCAGGTCATCATCCGCTTCGACGCTCGAAACCTTCGCGCCGAAACATGGCTGCGGGATCATTCGAGCAACCTGATCCGTGGCATCGTCGACGATCAGCGCGTTGCTATTCGGCAGGCCCTCGTCTCCGGCATGGAGCAAGGGATGAACCCTCGCTCGACGGCGCTCGATCTGGTCGGCCGGATCAACCGAGCGACGGGGCGTAGGGAGGGCGGTATCATCGGCCTGACCAGCCGGCAGCATGACTTCGTCGAGAACATGCGCCTACGGCTGGCATCGGGCGATGCGTCGGAGATGCGCAAGGTCTTGCAGATGGCGCGGCGCGACAAGCGTTTCGACCGAGCCATCCTCAAGGCCATCAACGAAGGCCGTCCCGTCCCCGGCGACATGATCGCGCGGATGGCGGGCCGCTATCGGGATCGGCTTTTGCAGCTTCGTGGCGAGACGATCGCGCGAACCGAAACGATGGCCGCGCTGAACGAAAGCCAGGTCGAGGCGATGCGCCAAGCGGTTGATGGCGGTGTTGACCCGACGACCATCGTGAAAGTCTGGCGTTCCGCCTCGGATAAGCGGGTGCGCGACACGCACCGGGCGATGCACAACCAGCGCGTCGGTTTGGAAGGCAAGTTCCAGTCTCCGAGCGGAGTGTTCCTCGCCTATCCCGGCGATCCGGCGGCTCCGGCAGACGAGATTATCTCCTGCCGGTGCTGGCTGGAAACCGATATCGATTTCCTCGCGGGGTTGGAGTGACCAGAATGGGTGCTAACCCGTCTTTCCGTCTCCAGCTTGCAAACGGCTGGACGTTCAGCGTCGCTGACGAAATGCGCCCCGCCATCTGCAACGTTGCAGCGTGGCCGACTTCCGACCCGGAACAGGCCGGTGCTGTGGACCATCGATGGTTTCCCTTCGCCGACGGGCAGCCCGAGCATCGTTGCTACAGCATGGGCGAGGTCGGGCTGCTCCTTCAAGAAGTCCTAGCGGCAGACCCGCCAGAGCCCATCTGATGGCTCGCGGACCAACCACTGGCCTTCACGTCAGCCGCAACAACCGTCTCTCGCGAGGCCAAGGACGCTTCGCCGCTGAGATCGACGAATGGGTGCTCGCGACACAGCAGCGCCTGACGGCAGTCCTGCGGGAGAGCACGAAGCGCGTCATCGCAGAGATGCAGCGAGAGGGGCCTTCGAAGAAGAACCCTGCAGGCGATGGCGGGAACATGCCGATCGACACTGGCTTCTTGCGTGCTTCCCTTGTGGTCGTGATCAACGGCGATCCACCCCCGGCTCGTCGGATGAGCGACGGACAGAAGCACCTCTACAACGCTTCGGCCATCACGCTGGAGATCGCCAAGTTCAATGCGGGCGATCGGCTCGTGGCCGCTTACACGGCCTCATACGCACGGGCAGTAGAATACGGCGCCGAAGGGCGAGAGGGGCGGGGCTTCTCGCGCCTTGCGGCCCAGCGCTGGAAGCCGATCGTTGCTGAGGTTACGGCTGAGGCAAAGGCGAGGGTGGCGGCTCGGTCTGGTTCCTAGCGGCCTCGAACTTCATCGTCGCGATGTAGAGGCCGGCGAACGCGGTCGTCAGAGCTTCGTGCGCTTCCGGTGATGGGTTCAGGAGCCGCGCCGCGACCACCCGCTGCATCACGTCGTGAAGCAGGCTCTCGGCATCGTCATCGGTCAGGGACTGCTTGGGCTTCGCCATCCACCGGAAGGTATCAGCATGTCGGTGGAAGCGTCCATCCACGCCGCGCTCGAGGCCCACCTTCGAGCGTTCGCAGAACCGCGCCAGATCCGGGTCGCGAGGCAGGGGTTCGCGTTCGATCCGCCCCGTGACGCGGCATACCTCCGGGTGTCGTTCCTGCCGAACCGCACCGAGCGCTTGTTCATCAACACCCCCCAGCACCGACGGCCCGGCATCTTCCAAGTCAGCGTGATGGCGCCGCCGGGGCAGGGGCTGTTCCCCTTCCTCGCGATCGCCTCGGACGTCGCGGCGCACTTCGCCATGGATCGCCGCCTGACTTCGGGCGGCACGACCACCCGCATCACCGCTGCACCGTCGATCGCTCCCCCGATCGTCGAGGCGGCGAGCATCCAGATCCCGGTTTCGATCCCCTTCGAAGCCCTCGCCTGACCGCGCCTTCGGCAAGCGCACTCATCCAGCACAGGAGGCCGCAATGGCCCTTTACCCGGTTGCCGGCTCGAAGCTGTTCATCGGCGGCGTTCTGTCGGACAAGGCGGCGGACTTCGTCGCGGCGGACTTCGCATCCCAGACGTGGACCGAGATCGACGGTTGGTCGACCATGGGCTCCTCCGGCGACACGGCAGCGCTCATCACCACTTCGCTGATCAATCGCGGTCGCGACATCAAGCAGAAGGGGACGAAGAACGCGGGCCAGATGCAGAACACCTTCGCCGTGATCGAGGACGATCCGGGCCAGGTGGCGCTCATCGCGGCGGCCGAGACGGACGAGAACTACGCCTTCAAGATCGAGCTTTCGAGCGGCGGCGAGCGCATGTTCATCGGCCTCGTCATGAGCGCCCAGGAAGCGGGCGGCGAGGCGAACACGGTCCAGAACCTGACCTCTACCGTCGAGATCAATTCCAACATCGTGAAGGTCCCGGCCTGATGGATATCTCGGCAATCAAGCGCGATAGCGCCAAGGTCGAAGGCGGCGAGTGGGTCGGCGACATCCCTGGATTTGGAGACGTGCGTCTCCGCGTTCGCGGCCTGGACAGCACCATCGTTGTCGCGACGCGCTCGCGGAAAGAGCGTCGCGCCACCCGTGACGAGCGCGAGCGTGATGGGACGCTGAAGCCGGAAGTCGCCCGACGCATCTTCGGCGAGGTTCTGCACGAGGCCGTGCTTCTCGAATGGGACGGCCTGACCGACGCCGGCAAGCCGGTCGCGTTCGATGCCGATCTTGCGAAGGAATGGCTGACCAACAAGGACTTCACCCCGTTCGCCGATGCGGTGGTCTGGGCGGCCGGGTTGCTGGATCGCAGCCGCTCGTCCGATAGGGAAGACGTGGGAAACGGCTCGCGGAAGCCGTCCAGCGCGCGCTCTGGGGCGACGAGCTAGTCCTTCCCGGCGAACTGGCCCCTGGCACAGACGAATGGCTCCCGGTGTTCTGGGAGCTTTGCACCGACCGTCAGATAGGGATGGGGCTGGGGCCGATCCCTTCCGCTTCGATAGAGCGAAGATCGGCAGGCATGGACGATGCCGACGCCGAGACCTTTCGCGTCGCGATCCGGGCCATGGACCGGGTTTACATGGCGTTCGCTTCGCTCCCCCCAGAGGAGCGGCGAAAGCCAGAGAGCCGGAAGCTGACCGGCAGCCTCTTCGACGCGCTGTTTGGGTGAACGTCACTGGAAACGTTTCCAGTGATCCGAGGAACTGCGGAGAACCACATGGACATCGCAACCCTCGGGATCGCGGTCGAGAGCCGTCAGGTCGACGACGCGAACCGATCGCTCGAACGCTTCTCCCAGGTCTCCGGCTCAGCCGAGCGCGCTGCGAAGGGGGTTGGCCGGGAGACCACTGCGGCGGGGCGCGCGGCGCAGGCGGCGAACGACAATGCTGCGTCCAGCGCTAACAAGGCCGCTATGGCTTATGGGAAGTGGGAGCGGACTGCGGCGATGGTGAGCCGCGCGCTGGGCGCGGTGACGGCCGCTCTCGCGACCGGGGCTCTCGTCTCGTATGCCGACACTTGGTCGGACATCAACGCCCGCGTCGCTATCGCGGCCCGCAGCACTGAGGCCGGCGCTGCCGTCATGGATCGTCTCGCGATCGTGGCGCGGCGAACCTATTCCGACTTGGCCTTGACCGCGGAGAGCTACATCGGCAACGCCACCGCGCTTCGCGAGCTCGGCTACTCGACCCTGCAACAGCTCGATTACACCGAGGCGCTGAACCTCGCGCTCGTCGTGTCTGGCGCCCGTTCGGAGCGCGCTGCATCGGTCACGAACGCGCTGACGAAGGCCATGGCGGCCGGAAAGCTCTCGGGCGACGAGCTCAACACTGTGATCCAGACCGGTGGCCGCGTGGCCGAGGTGATCGCCGAGAAGATGGGCGTCACCGTCAACCAGCTCCGCGCGGTCGGCGCCGAAGGCAGGATCACCGGCGACGTGATCTACAGCGCGCTCGTCGGCAACCTCGAGCTGCTCCAGACGCAGGCCGAGGAGATGCCGGCCACCGTCGGCGATGCCTTCACGCTCATGCGCAACTCGCTGCTCGAGTACGTCGGCGGCATCGATCAGGCGACCGGAGCCTCGGGCTCTCTGGCCGAGGCCATCATCGCGCTTGGCGACAACATCGACATCATCGCGCGCGGTGCGGTCGTGGCCGGCGTCGCGTTACTCACCGCGTTCGCCCCCACCATCCTCGCGGCTATGGCAAGCGGCTTCGTCGCGCTCGGGACTGCCGGTGTCGCTGCAATCGGCGCCATCACCGCCGCGATCGCTGCGAACCCTCTCGGCGCCTTGGCCGTCGCGTTCACTACCGCAATCACCGCAGCATACCTCTTCCGTGACGAGATCAAACAGGCCATCGGGGTCGATGTCGTCGAGGTTGCGATCGGTGCGGGCAACGAGATCGTCGGCGCGTTCGTCGGTGCCTACGAGGGCATCAAGGTAGCGTGGGCGGCTCTCCCCGGCGCTCTCGGCGATATTGTCTACTCGACCGCGAACGCCGTCATCAAAGGCGTCGAGAGCATGATCAACTCCGTCATTGGACTGATCAACGGCTATCTCGACAACGTGCGGGCCAGCCTGGCGTCTTTGCCCTTCGGCCTCGGCGAGAACGTCAGCATTGGCGCTATCGATCCGGTCGCGTTCGGCGGTGTCGAGAACCCCTACGCGGGACAGGCTCAGCGAGCGGTGTCGGGCGTGAACATGGCCGTTCAGAACGCGCGAGGGCGCAACTACCTCGGGGGTCTCCGCGGCGCGATCGGAGGCGACAGCGCGCCGGACGCAGCGGCGATGGAAGAACTGAACCGGCAGCTGAACGCTCTATCCGGCAATGCGGGTGCTGCCGGCGCCGCAATGGACGAGGCCGGCAAGAAGGGCGGGAGCGCGGCGGACAAGGCGGCGAAGGAAGCTCAGAAGCTCGCCGACGCCTACGACAAGATCGTCATGAAGGCGAACCAGCGCATCACCGATTTGCAGAACGAGGCCGCCGCGCTCGGCATGACGGAAGAGGCCGCGGCCCGCCTTCGCTACGAGCAGGAGATGATGAACGAGGCGCAGAACGCCGGCATCACCCTGACGGCGGCACAGCGAGCGGAACTGTCCGGTCTCGCTGCGACCATGGCTTCGGTCGAGGCTGAGACAAAGCGAGCGAAGGATCAGCTCGATTTCGCGAAGGGTTCGACGAACAGCTTCCTCTCCGATCTGCGCTCCGGGCTCAATCAGGGAAAGGGCTTCTTCGAGTCATTCGGGACCGCTGCTCTGAACGTCCTGGACAAGATCATCGACAAGCTGCAGGGCCAGTTCGTCGATGCACTCTTCGGCGCAACGAGCGGTGGCGGCAAAGGTGGCAGCGGTCTCTTCGGCGGCGTCATCGGCGCAGTCGGCAAACTGCTGGGCTTCTCGTCCGGTGGATGGACCGGTGGGGGCGCTGCGAATGCCGCTGCCGGCATCGTTCACGGGCAGGAGTTCGTCGTTCGCGCGGGCCCTGCCGCGCAGCATCGTGACATGCTGGAAGCCATCAACGCAGGTCGCGCTCCGGCCAACGCCAATGCGCCGGCCCCGGTCCCGCAACCGGTCGCGATCACCGTCAACGTCGAAGGCGCCAACGGCGACAAGCACGTCATGGATCTCGTCCGTCAAGGCGTGACACAGGGCCTGTCGCAGTACGATCGGGCTGCCAATGGCTCGATGACCGACAAGCGGCGTCGAGGGGTGTCCTGATGGCGTCTGCGCTCCCTTCGGAGTTCTTCCCCCGCGACATCGCCTTCCACCTGGAGAACGTCTCCAGGTCAGGCGGTGTCGCGACCAACGGGCAAGAGCGCGTCGTCGCCTCGGACGCGGGGCGGTGGAAGGCTCGGCTGATCCAGTGCCCTGTGATGACGGACGACCAGATCCTCGCGTTCAGGGGCTGGCTCTTTGGGATGCAGGGCAGGGCGGGGACGTGCCTCGTGCCGGTCTTCGGTGAGGAGCGTCGGGCGAATTGGCCGGTCGATCCTTTTGGGCGCCGGCTTTCGCCCTCGGACGTCCGCCGTTCGCGCCTTGATGGCACGCAGTTCGCGGATCCTTCGCAGCCGAGCGAAAGCTCGATCATCGTCCGCTTGGCATCGGCGGCGCCGCGGCGGGCGACGACGCTTTCCCTGACACGGAGCCAGGGCGAGCCGGTGAAGGCGGGGCAGTACCTCTCGATCGGTAGTCGCCTGCACGTCGTGACCGCGATCCTGGCGCAGGACACCGTTGCGATCCGGCCGCCACTTCGTGAGCCCGCAGCTGCCAATGCGGCGGTGAACCTCTCTGCGCCCGTCTGCGAGATGCGGCTCGCTTCGGATGATAGTGGCGAGCTCGAGCTGCAGCTTGGCCGTTGGGGCTTCGTGGACCTCGATTTCACGGAGGCGTTCTGATGGCGCTCTCCTCGACATACTACGCGATGCTGGCGCGCTTCGACTTCGCCGAAGGGCCGATGCACCTCTGGGATGGCGTCGGCGTTCTCGACTTCGAGGGCGTGGAGTGGACCGGCGCGGGTCAGATGGCCTCGGTCTCACCCATGTCGTTGTCGGAAGACGACGTCGCGAAGAAGCTGGAGTTCGCCCTTTCTGGCGTGACGCCTGAGATTGTCGCGAAGGCGGAAGAGGCGGAGAGCGTTCGGGGCCGTGACGTCTGGATATGGGGCTTGCCGCTCTCGGCCGAGACGCTGCAGCCCATCGGCGGGCGCCAGTTCTTGACGCACATGCTGATGGACAGCGTTGGCTACTCGGCGAAGGGGCCGGCAGACCGGTCTATCAAGCTCGTCTGTGAGACGGTCTGGACCGCGCGCAACTCGGCGTCCTTCGCCATGTGGAGCGACCGGGACCAGCAGTCGCGCTTCCCCGGCGATCGAGGGTTCGAGTTTGTGCCGACGCTGATCAATAAGCGCTCGTTCTGGCCCGTTTTCAGCTGATGGCTGCCGACCTCTCCGAATTCCTGAAGGCAGCATCCTCCCGCCCCTTCGAATGGGGCCAGCACGATTGTCTTTCATGGCTCGGCGCCTGGGTTGCCGTCCGTCACGGGACGAACCCGGCGGACCGCTTCACGCATCGCTATCGGACCGCGCGCGGAGCGCTCCGCATCATTCGAGAGCACGGCAGCATGGCCGGCGTCGTCCGAGCGGCGATCGAGCCCATGGGCCTCGTCGAGACGGACGAGCCGCAGGCGGGGGACATCGCCATCGTGAGCGCGCCGGAAGGACTGATCGGGGGAATCGTGGCCGGCACGTTCATCGCCAATATCGGGCAGCACGGGCTTTTCATGCGCCGGCTTCCCATCGTGACGGCCTGGAGGGTCTGATGGCGCCCGCGCTCGGTCTCGTCTTCTTCAATCTCGGGGCGCCGCTGGCGCTGGTGAACGCGGCAGCCGGCGTCGGTCTGGTCGGAAGCCTCCTGTCTACCGTGGCGCCTCTCGCGCTATCGATCGGCGCATCCTACCTTCTGGCGGATCGCCCGCGCGCTCCGAAGCCTTCGGACGGACAGGTGGAGGTCCGGCAGGCGATCCCGGCTCGCTTCTTTCACTATGGCCGCCTCAAGGTCTCCGGCCCGCTCTTCTTCTACGAGGCGCGCAATGGAGCGCTTTGCAAGGGGGTGTTGCTTTCCAGCCGTCAGATTGACGGGGTCGAACATGTATATATCGACAATCGGGTGGTCGCGGTTCGCTCCGATGGAGCGGTCATGTCGGCGCCTTTCGTCAATGGCAATAGCTCGTTCTGTCACTTCTCCGTCGCTTTGGGTACAGCCAATCAGCCGGCCAACGCCTATCTCCGCTCGATCTTCCCCGAATGGACCTCAAACCATCGCCTTGCTGGCAATGCCTATTGCGTGGCCGGTTTCTCCACGCCTGACGCCGCGAAGTTCCAGGAAGTCTATCCGAACGGAGAGCCGAGCGTAGCCGTCCAGCTGCGCGGCTCGCTCCTCTACGACCCGCGCGACGGCGCCACGCGATGGAGCGAGAACGCCGGCCTCGCCATCCTCGACTATCTCACGCACGAGGACGGCTATGACATCGCGCTCTCTCGGCTGGACCTCAACAGCTTCCGGGCGTTTGCCGACCTCTGTGACGAGCGTGTCCCGCTTGCTGCCGGCGGCTCTGAAGCGCGCTATCGCGTCGCGATGTCTGTCTCTCTCGGACAGGCGAGGACGGAGGTTCTGGCCCGCCTTCGTGCTGCCTGCGACGCGCAACTCTACACGACGCGGAAAGGGCTGATCGCGATCCGAGGCGGCCGGTACGAACAGCCTACCGTCACGATCGACACAGATGCAGGCCAGGTTCTGGAGTTCAACTTCGAGCCGCCGGATGCCATGAGCCGCTACAACGAGCTGGCGATCCAGTATCTCGAACCCGCCCTCGGCTATGTCGAAGCGGAGGGGACACCCTGGACCGACGACGCGGACTTCGCGCGGACCGGCGTATTAAAGACGCAGCAACTCGATCTGACGCACGTCCCGAGCCACAGCCAGGCGCGCCGGCTGGCGAAGATCCTGATGGCCCGCGAGAACTGCGACAAGATGGCGGAAGCGTTGGTCGATATCGACGGGCTCAACTGCTTCGGTGAGCGCATCATCCGGTTCAAGAACCCGGAAATCGATATCGATCAGGACTTCTGGCTGGAGGGCGGCCCCGAGTTCGAAGCCTTCACCGTCACGCGACTGAAGATGCGTTCGGCCAACGCTGCCTCGTATCAGTGGAGCCCGGCGGAGGAGGGGCAATCGACTGCGATCCCGCCGGACACAACGCCGGACCTAAACCTTGATCCGCCAGCCCTGACGCTCTCGGAGACAGCCGGCCCGCGCGTGGTCGCGACGTGGACGCCGAGCCCGGCGCTCAACCGCAACTACGAGGCCCGTATCCGCCCCGCCGGCTCGCCCGAGGGCTGGAGCGCGATGGAGGTGGCCTCAACCCGCGATCGCGCAACCTCTGCCGTCCTGGCGGGCGGACAGGGCTATGTCGTGCAAATCCGCGTCAGCGCGGGGCCGCAGGCCGTGGGCGGCTGGTCACAGGACTACGCGATCGCGGTCACGGCGCAGAACACCGCGGCCCGGCCGGTCGACTTCGATAGCGGGAGGGATGGGGCGAACGTCCTCCTCACCTGGCGCAATCCGAACGTGCAGGGGATCGTCGGCAACCGGCTCTACCGAGCGTCCGGTGCCTCGTCGTCCTTCGCTTCGGCCACCGACATCACCGGGCTCGTCTACGGCGGGCCGAACCAGGCGATGACCGTGACTGACGCGCCGGGGACAGGGACATGGCGCTACTGGGCCGTCTCTGAACTGTCGGACGGCTCGCGGTCCGCCCCCGCCGGGCCTGAGACGGTGACGATATGAGCACTCGCATCGGGGACTTCCGTCTCTACACTCGCCTTGAGATGCAGGTGCTTGGCGCGGTCGACGCCAAGCTGGCGTCCATGCGCAAGGATCTCGACGCTTCGCTGGCCGCGCAGGCGGCGCTGCTCGCGGAACTGGCCGCACGGCCGTCGCTCATTGACCTCGGGACGGTCTCGATCACGGTCGGCTCCACGCTCGCTGTAACGACGGCCGGGGCGCAGCGCATGGTCGTCCCGTTCGCCGGTGTTCGCCCGACCGATCGGCTCTGGGCTCTGCCCGACGAATATCTGCCCGTCGGCTACGGCCTGCCGCAGGTCATGTGCCGCAACGCCGGCCAGCTCGAAATCCGCATCGTCGTGCCGACCCTCGCGCTCGGGACCACGAAGACCATCGCCTTGGCGATCAGCGCAATGAGGAAAGCATGAGCGACATTCCGGCGATCTCGCCGTTCTTCCGCGTTCAGATCGACATCGCTCGCGACGAGGATTGGTACGACCCTCTTCCGCAACTGGCGGAGCAGGATGGAACACCGATCGATCTCACCGGCGCCGATCTCCGGCTGACCATCCGGCCGACCTTCGATCATGCGGTCAAGCTCTTGGAGCTCAGCGCGGACGCCGGCGTCTTCTTCGACGATCCCGCGCGTGGTCTCGCTCATTTCGCCGTGACGCGCGCCGACATCCAAGCTGCGCTGCCGCTTCGTCCGAATGGTGAGGCAGCTTCCTACGATCACTTCCTCGTCCTCGATCAACCGGGGCGCTTCCCGCGCCATCGCGAAATCTGGCGCGGTCCTCTCGTGGTGCATCCCGCCCGCACCGCCTGACACGCAACCTCTTCACTGCCTTCCCATCCGCCGCCCTTCGAGGCGGCTTTTTCGTGAGCTATCGCCATGACGCTTCGCCTCCTCTCGCGCTCCGACAAGATCCAGCTCATCACTCGCGGCGAGAGTGGCCGGGACGGCATCGGGTTTCTCGGCGCGCGGGAGCGGCCGGGCGACGTGCTCGGGCTCTTCACCTCGTCGCTATCCGGTGCGGGCGAGGCTCTGCCGCCGATCGCGGCCGGGCAAATCGTGACGACGGATGTGGGCCGCGTGCTGCGGATCCCGAGCGCGGTCGATCCTATCATCGTTGCAGCGCGACAGGACTTCGCCGTTGAGGAAGGCCAGGTGTACGCTGCGCGATGGGTGACGCGTCGGTTCAAAAACACGTCCGACCCCTACGGCGACGCGGTCGAGTATCGGATCGCATGGCTCGATGCCAACAAGGCGTTCATCTCGACGGTCGTGGCAGACAAGCGCGCGCTTCTGGTCGCAGACGGCCGATACGCCTTCCAGGCTTCGTTCAGTCGGGATCTTGATGCGGACATCACGGCGCCCGCAGGGGCGCGGTATGTGCGCCCTTATGTCCGCCTTCTCGGCGGCAACGGCATCACCGATGTCGAGGTGGTATCGCGGTGGGAGACCACCGGCCTGCCGGGCCCGAAGGGTGACGATGGTCACGAGCCCGAATACTTCCTCGACGAGGACGCAGAGCGGATTGCGTGGCGCCAGGCGGACGGGACGATCGGGCCGGAGCTCGACATCGGATCGGCACGAAAGAAGGCCGAGGCCGCTGCGGCGCTCGGCGCCGGCTACGCCTCCGACGCGGCGAGCAAGGGCAACACGATCTATTCGACTATCGCAGGCATGTCAGGGATCGTCGTCCCCGAAGGCATGAACGCGATCCGCGTCAACGGCCGCGCCGATCGCTCCGACGGTCAGGGCGGTCTGTTCGTCGACACGGACAACGGGTCCGACGACAGCTTCGTCAGCGCGGACGGGCGGACGTGGTATCGCTCCTTCGATTACCGCTCGACCTATGTTCAGACGAGGGCGCTGCTGCAGAGCGTCCCGGTCTTCAGCGGGGCGCTCGTCCGGTTGACCGATGGGGGGCGCTCGGGCGATTTCATCTTCCGCGAGGGCGATCTGTCCGCCGCGGTTTCGAACGACGCTCCGCGAGGCATCTACCTGCCGCCGACATCTTCTCCAGACGGATCGAACGGCGCTTGGGTCCGCTCTTTCGACGGGGCGATCTACGGCTCGTGGTTCGGGCTCGTCGGCGACAACGCGACCGACAACACCGCCGCCTTTCGGGCGATGATGAAGTTCGCAGAGGGCCGCACCGTCGTTCTTGATCGGGGCATCTACCGCACGGGTCCATTCAAGGTCCCCGGCAATTTCACGATAAAGGGCGCCGGACGCCTTGCGACGACGATCCGCGCTCTGCCCGGACACGACCTGTCGCAGCCGCTCATCATCAACGAGGTGATCAGCGCCGGTAACAGGGTTCGACAGGCGAAGGCCATCCGCTTCGAAACTCTGTCGATCGACAACCCGCTCGCAACCGAGGACGCGACCAACTCGCTCGTCGCCTTCCTGAAGGTCGAGCAGGTGACGCTCCACGATGTCGGTGCATCGGACCACCGCTACATGCTCGCGGCCTTTAGCGGTTGCTCCCATGTTGCCATCACCGGCCAAAGCGTGTTCAGGCGGTGGGGCAAGGTGACAGAATCGACGGAGGGCGGCAGCGCGCTCTGGTTCGGCGTCTACGGGCCGGACCTCACGCCGACGGACACCTACTCGATCGGCAAAGAGTGCGTCTTCGAGGACGGCGAGTGGTCGGCGATTTACGCCAACGGCCGCTATGGTCAGATCAGCGGCACCATCCGCAACGTCAAGGAAAGCGCGATCTTCGGCTCTGCGTTCGTGGCCGAGACGGGCCAGTATAGCGAGCATCATATCTCGTTCTCCGATCTCCTCATCGAGACGACGCGTCGCAAGCACATCTCTTCTTCCGGTATCGAGCTTGGCAAGGCCTACGTCACCTTCGGCGCGAACGTCCGCATCCTCGACACCGGATCCTCGATCGTCTCGCTCACCGACTGCCAGATCGTGGGCCTGTCCAACGTCCAGATGTCGAACCCTCGCCGCCAGCCACAGCACTTCCCGCAAGGCTCGTTCGTCGACATCATCACCACCGAGGCGGCGCCCAATCAGCCGCGCTCGATCACCGTCTCCGGGCTCGAATGCTCCGGGTTCGGGCTGACGGTCGGCGATGTCGCCTACAATGCGGCCTATGCCCCCGTGAACGTCCAGGGGCCCGGTGCGCCGGTCGACGGCATCGTGATTGAGGACAACTCGTTCACCGGGATCACCTTCGACCACTACAAGGTGATGAAGGGACCAGGAAAGTGGACGGCGAACTGCTACAACCGCCGCAACGCCGGCCTGCTGGACAACAGCCCGTTCGTCAATGAGTTCGGCATCCCGGCCAATCCGGGACAGATGTCCTTCGACTGCGGGTTCCGCCCCTCCAGCATCCACGTCGAAGCGATCCAGGCGAGTACGACACAGCTTCGGCACTCGGTCGCGGACTTCAACGAGGCCGGCATCGGGCGATGCTTCGCCATGGCCTCGGGCTCCAACGGCTACGCCTACCCTTCGGGCAACCGCGCCATGACCGTGATCGATGCCGCCGGAACCACGATCGCGGAGGCGACCCTTGCGCTGACGCAGGATGGGTTCACGCTGAACTTCAGTGCCGTCGCGCCGAACGTGACGTGCCGGGTGGTTGCGCACCCGTAACGTCCGTTAACCGCAAATCTGGGAAGCGCGGCGTGGAACACCGCGCCCGGTCTCGTCGAATTCGAGAACGAGGAGGCCGGGGTTCTTGCAGAGTTCGGCTATCGGGGCGATCGATGTGATAGCCGGCCCGCTCACCTCCGTCGATCCGGGCTGATAATACGGGTCGCCCGCATCTGCGAAGACAATCCAATTATTCGGATAGCCCAACTTCATGCGGAGGAATGCCCCGGAATTGTTGTGCCATGGTGATAGGCCGTCCAGTCCGGCCACGCCAACGACCGGCTCACTGGAAATTAGATCGCGATTGTCCTCTAACGAAGCGAGCATCTGCCTCATCATCTGTTGAGTATTCAGATACCAAGAGGCGATATTGGTTCGCTCCTGCCAGTTGCTCAAATAAACTCCAACGACGAGCACCGCCGCGATGGAAGCCACGGCAAAGACACCGCCCCGCAGTCGTAGTTCAAGGCGAGCGGTCATCGCATAGAGTGCAACAGTGATGATCGCCGCGAACCACGGCAGCCAGCCGAAGGCCCGGTAGCTGTGCAAGTTTTGTGGGATCAGCATGATCGGCGCGATGAGGGATAAGGTTATGGCAGCGGCAATGAGTACTTCGATGCGCTTGCGAGGTAATAGAACCCAGCAGATGACGACAGCCGCTACCGTTGCTGCGCTTTCAACGGGAATGTACCCCCAAGTCAGCATCACGAACGTGGATAAAAGGCTCGGGACGTTGAGCAGCACATCGTAAGGCCCGCCGCTTTCCGACTGGACTACGCCGGCAAAGCGGCTGTTCAGAGTAGCGCTGAAGATGGCGCTTGCGCCTGCGGCAACGAAGCTCAAGGCGAGGCTCCATGCCATTAACGGATTGAACTGTGGCTCGATATATCCTTGTTCATTCGGATCACGCCGGATCAGTCCGAACATGCCAAAAAATGCCAAGATCAATGACGGCAGGAGGAAGTCCTCCTTCGAAAATGCCGAGAGCGTATAAAACAGCCACGCCAAAGCTGCCATTGCTACGTTTCGCGATCGGTACGCTTCCAATAGGAGAATAAGTCCAACCATCCCGAAAAGCAGAGACCACTCTCCGACGCCAGCGAGATACTTACCATACTCGAAAGAGCCAGGGTGGTAAAAAGCAACGAAGAAAAACGTCGCCAGCATCCACCATGTGAATCGAACGTGAAAAAGGCGAGAGAAGAAGAGAATGGTAAGGGCAGGAAATGCAAGGGTCAGGAAGCTAACGGAGAGAAATAGCGGCAATTCTCCAGCCGCAGCAGTGAGGTAGGCGATATTCATCATGACCGGACGCTCGATCCGCCATGTCAGGTCGTCAATTCCTCGCCCTAGGAAAACCCAATCGTCTTGGTGAACTGGGAAGAAGTGGTTCTCAGTCCAAACAAAATTTATAAAAATATAGGCCGCCGTCGCCCAAGCAAAGTATATTGCTGATTGGCTAAACAAGGCCGTGCGGTAGTTTGTTTCAATGACGCTGTGCATCCAGGCTCCCTATCAGCAGTCGCCAGTGCGCAAAAGATAACTCCGCTCGACGCTTGGCCGCGCAACCTAACGTCCGTCTCGATCAGTGGCAACCGCCCGCCCTGACCCAGCGGCCTTTTCACGTCCGGAACCGCCATGGGGTCCGACCATTGCACCGGCTGGTTCGAGGGCTCATGGGCGCACTGCTGCGCTCAACATGACCTCGACTACGCCGATCCGACCATTCTGCGCAGCGCGGCCGATCTCGACCTCGCGGCCTGTGTCGCGGCGGATGGCCGATGGCGATCCTGATGTTCGGAGGCGTCTCTGCCTTCGGCTGGTTCTTCCGATGGCGATGGTTTCGCCGGCAGCGACCAGCCACCGCCCGCCTCGAGCGCGCTTTTTCATGTCCAGCACTGGAGACAACGATGGACCCCACGGTTCCGGCGGGCGCCGCGCGCCTGCTCGACTTCATTCGCGATACCGAGGTGGGGACCGAGGCCCGGTCCGGCTACGATGTCATCTTCGGCTTCAACCAAGGCCGCCTTCCGAAGCCCGTCACGTCCATGACGATCGACGAGGTGTTGGGGAGCCAGGCGTCGTGGTCGAAGCGCTTCGGCTCGTCCGCCACGGGCGGCTATCAGTTCATGCGCGCGACGCTCACGGGGCTGAAGACCGAGCTTCGGCTTCTCGGACGCCAGATCCTCGACCCGAACCTGCAAGATCGTCTCGGCTTTCATCTTCTGAAGCGCCGCGGCTACGAGCGGTTCATCACGGGCCAGATCGACCGAACGGAGTTCGGTAGACGCCTAGCGCAGGAGTGGGCGTCGTTCCCGGTCCTCGTTGCCACGAAGGGCGCGCACCGGCAGATCTCGCGCGGTCAGAGCTACTATGCCGGCGATGGGCTGAACAAAGCGCTGGTGCAGCCCGAGCGCGTCGAAGCCATTCTCGACGAAGTGCTGGAGCTTGCGAAGGCGAGCGCAGCCGCGCCGGTCGCGAAGCCGGAACCGGACGAGACCACCGAACCCAACACCACCCCGGAGCCCGTCATGACCGACAAGCCGCTCACCCCGATCGAGCAGATGAACAAGCCTGTCACCGGGGCCGTGGTCGGGTCGGCGCTTACCATGCCGGCGGGCGCAGTCGTCGCTATCCTCATGTCGTCCGCCGGATGGCTGCCGGAAGCTTGGATGGAAGGAACGCCGGCCATCGCGTTCGGCATCGCGACGGGCTGGGTCTGCACGCAGGTCGGCAACTTCATCGGCGCCTACCTCGCTCGCGACAAGCGGTTCACAGCGGAGGTCTCGGGATGATCTTCGTCCAGCTCGTCCATCACTTCCGGGTCCGCCGGTTCGAATGGTTCATGGCCTTCGCGTTGTTCGCCATCGGGGTCATGCTGCACGACCCCGCGGACACCTTCGAGCGTTCGCCGTCCTACATCCTCCTCGCGCATTGGGCCTCCGAGGAGACGTGGGCCTGGCTGCTGATGGTGACGGGCTTCGTGCGCGTCTTCGTCCTGATCCTCAACGGCGTCTTCTTCCGTAAGGCGGCCGAAATCCGCGCCGTCCTCGGCGTGTGGTCGTTCTCTGTCGCCGCGATGATGGCGATCGGGTTTCACTCTGCTCCGGTCGAGGGGTCGGTTCTAGCGTCCCTGATGACACTGATGGCGGTGTTCGAGCTCTCGAACATCTGGACGGCTTCCCTCGATGCTCATGACCGCAGGCAGGCGCAGACACATGGTTCCGACGATCCCCGCTGACGCGCCTGCATGGGTGCCGCACCTCTACTGGATCGTCTTTGCGGTGGTCGCGGCGGTCTTCGCAGTCCTGACGCCTCGCCTGCGCGCGGCGCTGGCTACAGCGGCCCCGCCGCCGGTCGACACGTCCGTTCGAATGCAGGGCGCGATCCTCGGCGCGGGACTGGACGCGACGAAGGTGGCGCATGAACTCGACAGGATCGCAGACGCTCTCGAAGGCATCCAGTCCGCCGTGCAGTCCTTGGCGAGGTCGGAGGAGGCAGGACAGGCGAGGATGCTGCAGTCTATCTCTGAGAAGCTGGAGCGGCTCGACCGGGCGGAGCGATAAGCCCGAACCGCTCCGCCTGCCACCTCGTCTGCGGCGGCAGGTCTATCCCAAGCAGGCGGCATAGCTCGATCGCGCGCTCGGTCCGCATGGTGATGCCGTAGACGTTCGGCAGCTCCAGCGGGAAAGCGGTCTCTGCCGCAATCGCGGCATCCCGAGGCGTCGCGGCCCGCCCGTCTGGCTGAACCCGCCCTTCGGTCATGAGGAAGGCCGACAGAATCCAGCGATAGGGCTTCGGGTGGTTCGCCTGAAGGCCCGGCTCGTGGACGATCTACGCGACCTTGAACGCGCCTTCGAACGCGTCGTAGGCCTCGCGACCGGTGTTGGGGCGGCGTCGCCAGCGGAAGCGAAAGGGTTTCACTGTAGACGTGTCAGCCTGCTGAACCTGCGCCAGAGCTCCCTCAGGGCATCGGCAATTTCCGGGTCTTTCACCTCGATCGATTTGGCCAACGCTTTGATGAGAATCAGCGTGGCTTCCCGATCGGTCATTGCGCGTTCCTCCAGCTTCGCCCGGAGGTTCACGCGCAACGGGTGAACCGTCTACGTCCTCCAGGTGGTGGTGGTGCGACATTCTCACCGTCGCCTTGCGAATCGTCTGTCGTGTTCTCTATCCGTTCCACATGAGCCCGCCGCGTGACAACCGAGGTCTGCGCCTATCCGAGTGCCACGACCTCGGTCAGCTGATCGAAGTGCGGTGCAACTTCTGCCGCAAGGGCGCACGGCTCTATCACCCGGCCGACATGCGCATCCTCGTCGGTGACCGGGAGGTAGATTTGTTGCGCGGCCGGATGACCTGCGAAGATTGCGGGCGCCGGGATTGGACCGAGGTGAAGGCCGTTTGGCTGGAGGCCGTACAGAAGCAGGACGCGTTCGTGCGCCGGCTGGTTCGCATCCACATACAGAGGCGACCCGAGTGGGGGGAAGAGAAGCTTTAGCGGGCGTAGTAGCCGCCCGAGTAGCGCGTCCAGTCCGTCGCATGGCCGGTGCGCACCTGCTCGGCAGCGATGTCCCGGCCCCCGACAAAGCACTGTGCGACGATCCGGTCATAGGAAGCGGGAGAGGATCGCCCGTCGCATGGGGTGCCATTGCCGACCTGGCGACATTCGACCGTCTGTCCCGCGGTCATCCGCTCAAGGTTCGTGCCGGCCTCCGCATAGCTGCGCTCGCCTCGCTCCGGGCTGTTGATGCCTCAGATGCGAACCCGCTGGCTGCCGATTGTGAACGTGTCGCCATCGGCAACGCGGGTGACGAGGCCGCGGAGCGTGCCGCTGGCGGTTTGCGTCGGTGCTGTATGCGTCTGGCCGGGGAGGGCGCCATCGATCGCGTCATAGACCTGAGTTGCGAGCTCGGGCCCGCCCACGACCGCGGCTACTGCCACGATAGCGATGATGCCGGCCCACTGCTTCAGGGATCGATTGCGAGGCGCGCGACGGCGGCGCCGGGGTCTGCGTGTCACGAGATGCGCTTGAACCTGTCTGCGATCACCGCCTCTGCCTCACGGCGGGCTCTGTCGAGGGCGGGGGAGCGAATTGCATTTTTTGCAAATTGCTCGGACGGGGGTAGGAGGACCACCTCATCACCCTTTGCAGGCACCGGCACCCAGCGCTCGCTCTCAGGGGCGTTGTCGTTCATGGGTGGAGGGTTACCCACTCAGGCTTCTCCGAATACGCGAGATGGATCGCCTCGCTGCCTTCAACGCCCCATGCGGTCACAGTCGGACCTTCGGGGTCGCCT
>JAEZXX010000055.1 GCA_023419535.1 Pseudomonadota bacterium
CGGCCGTTGGGGGGGGGGCGCCCTGCGGGCGCCCACGACCCGCTTTCGAGGAGCGAACCCATGATGCTTGCCGCCTCCCTCCGCCGCACCCTCTTCGCCGCGGGAGCGCTGATCCTCTCCGCAGCGCCCGCCCTCGCGCAGAGCTGCGGCGACACCGGCGCCGGCTTCGACCGCTGGCTGCAGGGCTTCCGCCAGACGGCCGTCCAGGCGGGCATCTCGCAGGGCACGGTCCAGAACGCGCTGAACGTGACCTACAATCCGGAGGTCATCCGCCTCGACCGCAACCAGCGCTCCTTCCGCCTCTCCCTGAACGAGTTCATGGAGCGCCGGGCGCCGGCCTCCTTCGTCCAGCGCGGCAAGCGCATCATGGCCGAGAACGCGCAGCTGCTCGATCGCATCGAGCGGCAGTACGGCGTGCCGCGCGAGATCCTGATCGCCATCTGGGGCATGGAGACGGGCTTCGGCGCGAACTCCGGCAACATGAACATCTTCCGCTCGCTCGCCACCCTCGCCTACGACTGCCGCCGGTCGGACTTCTTCACCAACGAGCTCTTCGCCGCGCTGCAGATCGTCGACCGGGGCGACAAGCGCGCGCAGGACATGGTGGGCGCCTGGGCCGGAGAGATCGGCCAGACGCAGTTCCTGGCCTCCAACTACCTGCGCTACGCGGTGGACGGCGACGGCGACGGGCGTCGCGACCTCATCCGCTCGCGCGCCGACGTGCTCGCTTCGACCGCGAACTTCCTGCGCCAGCACGGCTGGCAGCCGGGCGCCGGATACATGGAAGGCCAGCCGAACTTCGCGCGGCTGCGCGACTGGAACCGCGCCGGCGTCTATCAGCAGGCTCTCGCCCTCTTCGCCTCGCGTCTGGCGCAGTAGGCCCACCGGCGCACGGCCCTCGCCTCCGGCCGAGGGCCTCGACGCGGGTCTGTGACCGTTGGACAACAGTCCAAGTCTTTGAAATCGCGGAAGGCCGGGTTCATCTTGCGTTAACCCTGCCCTCCGCATCATCCTCCTTTCCGGTCCGATGATCGGGCCGGCTTTGGGAGGAGCCTTTCCATGATTCCGTCCTACTATCTCGTCCACAATCCCGACGGCTCGACCACGCTGTTCTACGGCGCGTCGCCGGCCACCCGCCGCTGAAGCCGTCGCGACGCGGCCATCGCGGTCGTCGGACCGCGGGCGGCGTCCGCCCGCGTCCGGCGGCGCCTACCAGAACGGATCAGGCGAACCTGGGCCTTCGAGTTCGCCCAGCCGTCGGCGCGTCGCCTCCGTCGTACCCTCCGGCAGGGCGTCCGGATCGAAGAAGCCGCATTCGGCGATCTCGCGGTCGGGCGCCCGCGCGGCGGTCTGCCGCACGTCGTCGATGCGGTAGAACAGCACGTGGTCGCGCCGCGAGGCCGACCGGTTGAGATGCACCGAGACGAGAGCCGCCTCGCCGTCGAAGGCGAGGTGCCCCTCCTCCGCCAGCTCGCGCGCCAGCGCCTGGCCGCCTGTCTCGCCCGGCGAGACGCCGCCGCCCGGCAGGTACCAGCCGCGCACGTAGGTGTGACGGACGAGGAAGACGCGGCCGTCGCGGTCGAAGGCCGCGCCCCGGACGCCCAGCGTCAGCGGGCGGCGCGCCAGATGGGCGAGGTGCAGCCCGCGCAGATAAAGCTTGCCGATCATCGCTTCGCGTCCCCTTCCGCCCTTCCCTCGCGCGCCGCGGCGCTTAGAATGGCGCCAATGTTCCGGCTTGCACATCTCTCCGACATCCATCTCGGCCCCCTGCCGGATCTCTCCCTTCGCGAACTCGCGACCAAGCGCATCACTGGCTACATCAACTGGCAGCGCAACCGGAAGAAGGCGATGTTCGGCGATACGCTGATCCGCCTCGTCGACGACATGAAGGACCAGCGCCCGGACCATGTCGCGGTGACGGGCGACCTCGTCAACCTCGCCACCCGGAAGGAGGTCGAGGGCGCCAAGGAATGGCTGGCCGATCTCGGTACGCCGGACTGGGTCTCGGTCGTCCCGGGCAATCACGACGCCTACGTGCCGGGCGCGCTGAACCGAGCCTATCGCGAGTGGCACCCCTATCTCATCGGTGACCGTTACCGCCGCGGCATGCGCAAATTCCCCTATCTCAGGGTTCGCGGCAACGTCGCGATCGTCGGCGTGTCGAGCGCCGAGGCGACGGCGCCCTTCTTCGCCACCGGCTCCTTCAAGCGCTCGCAGGCGCTCGCCACCGCACGGCTCCTGCGACAGGCGCGAGAAAAGGGCCTGTTCCGTGTCGTCCTCATCCATCACCCGCCGATTTCCGGCGCAGCCGCCTGGTCCAAGCGCCTCGTCGGCAAGCAGCTCTTCTCCAAGGTCGTCCGCGACCTCGGGGCCGAACTCGTCCTGCACGGCCACACCCATCTCGACACGCTCCACTGGCTGACCGGGCCGCTCGGCGAGAAGGTGCCCGTCGTCGGCGTTCCGAGCGCGAGCCAGTCGCATGGCGGCGAGAAGCCGGCCTCGCGCTACAATCTCTTCGAGATCGACGGCGAGCCCGGCCACTGGTCGCTGACGCAGCGCGAGCGGGGCCACCGCGCCGACGGGGCAGGCATCGACTGGATCCGCGAGCGCGAGCTTCTGTCGGACGGCACGGCGGTCGACGCCCGGCCGCGCGCCGACCTTCCGATGGCCGGAACCGGCTGAGCCCTGCCGCCGTCGCCCGTTGCGGAGCGCTCGGCAAGCGCCTATGCCGGTCGTCGCCCGGCCTCAACGCATCGGCGGTCCGCCCTTGAACGCGTGCTCCCTCATCGCCCCCGCGACCGCCGGTTTTCTCGCCGCCTTCGTGGCCTACTCCTCGACCTTCTCCGTCATCCTGCAGGGACTCGTCGGGGTCGGCGCGAACCCGGAAGAGGCCGCCTCCGGCCTTCTCGTCATCTCGCTGGTGATGGGCGTCGGCGGCATCGTCTACAGCGTCGTCTCGCGCATCCCGATGAACATCGCCTGGTCGACGCCGGGCGCCGCGTTCCTGGCTGCCTCGGGCGTGCCGGAAGGAGGCTTCGCGGGCGCCGTCGGCGCCTTCGTCGTGGCAGGGGTCCTCACTCTCGTCGCGGGGCTCGTCAGCCCCCTCGCCCGGGCGATCGCCGGCATTCCCGGCACCCTGACGAACGGGGTGCTGGCCGGCATCCTCCTGCCGCTCTGCCTGACACCGGTGCGGGCGCTCGCCGAGATGCCGGTGGAGGCCGGCACGATCATCGCGACCTTCCTTCTCGTCTCGGCGCTTCGTCCGTTCTTCGCCATTCCCGCCGCGGCAGCCGTCACGGCGGTGTTCATGGTCGCCAACGTGCCGGAGGGCTTCGCGATCGCCGGCCCGCTCGTCGCCGCGCCCGTCTTCGTCATGCCGGAGTTCCACCTCTCGGCGATGGTCGGCCTCGGGGTGCCGCTCTTCGTCATCTCCATGGCCTCCCAGAACGTGCCGGGCCTGACGATCCTGCGAGCCAACGGCTTCGAGGCCGCGCCCCGGCCGCTCTTCTCGACGCTCGGCGGGCTCGGCATCGTCTCGGCACCCTTCGGCGTCCATTCGGTGATCCTGGCGGCGATGACCGCGGCGCTCTGCGCGGGCGACATCGCGGGCCCGGACCGGCGGCTTCGCTGGGTGTCGGGCGTCTCCTGCGGGATCTTCTACGTCCTCTTCGGCTTCTCCGCGACGCTCATCGTCGCCTTCGCCGCCGGCTCCCCGCTTCTCGTCGGGACGATCGCGGGGCTGGCGCTTCTCGGGGTCTTCTCGTCCTGCGTGAAGGTCGCGATGGAACGGGACGCCGAGCGCGAGGCGGCGGCCGTCGCCTTCGTCGTCACGGCCTCGGGCGTCGCCTTCTTTTCGGTCAGCGCGGCAGTCTGGGGATTGCTCGCGGGCGGTGCCGTCTTCCTCATGCGCGCCGGCGTATCGCGGAAGGTTTAAAGCAGCGGCGTCCCGCGCAGGGCGGCGAGGCCGATCAGGCCGAGCGCGCCGAGAACGATGCCGATCATCAGCCAGAGGACGGCGAAGGGCGCCAGCGAGGGACGGCGCGCGGGCGGCGCGGAGAGAGGTGCGGTCTCGCCGGGCGTCTGGCCTGTCGCGCGCTGCGAGAGGCGTTCGCTCATGCCGTCGACGGTGGCGAGGGCCCGGTCGCGCTCGACGATCCGCTCGGCCACGTAGTCGGTCACCCGGTCGACGATCTCGTTGACCTCCGCCGTCTCGGCGAGGGTCACGCGTCCAAGGCGCGTCTCGCGCTGGAGACGGTAGGTCCGCCGGTCGCGCGCCATGGTCACATGCGCCGTGCCGTCGATCCAGTAGCGCGGCTGCGATCCGCTGCCGAGGGTGAAGTCGAAGAGCTCGTCGTCGGCGGGCACGGCGTCGGCGATGGGCTGGAGCTGTTCGGCGAAGATCTCGAGCCGCGCGCGCTCGGCCTCGCGGATGTCGACGACGACGTCGCTGCGCCGGGCGGCGGCGAACTTGGCCGCCCGCACGGCCTCGGCGAGACGCTTCGTGCCGCTCGCGACCATACGCTGCCCGCCCGCCTCGCCCATCATGTCCGATCCTCGATCCTGCGCCCGGAACGAGGGTTAACACACCGGGCGCGCCTGAGAACCCTTAGGCCGCAAGGCTGGTGCCGGGCCGACGGATGCGGCCCGGCCGCGTTCAGCGAAGGATTCGGTTGGCTGCCGAGACGATCGCCCGCAGCGAGGAGGCGACGGCGTTCTGGTCGATCCCAGCCCCGAAGACGCGACCGCCCGAATGCTCGATCTCCATATAGGTGATGGCCCTGGCGTCCGAGCCCTTGCCGAGCGAGTGCTCGGAATAGTCGACGACGCTCATGTCGAGGTTCAGATGCCGGTTCAGCGCGTCGACGAAGCCCTCGATCGCGCCCGACCCCCGGCCCTCGATCGTCACCTCGCGCCCGCCGTCGCGGATGGTCGCCTCGAGAACGCGGCCCTTCCCGCCGTCGCCGAGCCGCGTCATGTGCTCGCCGTACTCGATCCGCGCGCCCGGCTGGTCGACATAGGCTTCCAGGAACCGCTCGTGGATGCGCCTGGAGGACAGCTCCTTGCCCTCCTCGTCGGTGATGCGCTGGATGTCCTCGCGGAACTCGATCTGCAGCCCGCGCGGCAGGTTCAGCCCGTAGTCGGCCTGGAGGATGTAGGCGATGCCGCCCTTGCCCGACTGCGAGTTGATGCGGATGATCGCCTCGTAGGAGCGGCCGACGTCCTTCGGGTCGATCGGCAGATAGGGCACCTCCCAGAGGGGCGTATTCGCGGACTCCTTGGCCTTCAGGCCCTTGTTGATGGCGTCCTGATGCGAGCCGGAGAAGGCCGTGTAGACGAGCTCGCCGACGTAGGGGTGGCGCTCGGGGATCGTCAGCTGGTTGCAGTGCTCGTAGACGTCCTTCATCCGGTTCACGTCGAAGACGTCGAGTTCCGGATCGACGCCTTGCGTGAACATGTTCAGCGCGAGCGTCACGATGTCGACGTTGCCGGTGCGCTCTCCGTTGCCGAAGAGCGTGCCCTCGACGCGGTCGGCGCCGGCGAGCAGGCCGAGCTCGGTCGCGGCAACCGCCGTGCCCCGGTCGTTGTGCGGATGGAGCGACAGCAGCACGCAGTCGCGGTTGTCGATATTGCGGCTCATCCACTCGAACTGGTCGGCATGGACGTTCGGCGTCGACATCTCGACCGTCGCCGGCAGGTTCAGGATCAGGCGGTTCTGCGGCGTCGGCTTCACCACCTCGGCGACCGCGTTGCAGATCTCCAGCGCGAACTCCATTTCGGTGCCGGTGAAGCTCTCCGGCGAGTACTCGAAGCGGAAGTCGCCGCCGGCCTTGGCCGCCTCCTCCATGATCATCTTCGCCGCATCCACCGCGATCTGCCGGATGCCGGCACGATCCTTCTGGAAGACGACGCGGCGCTGCAGCTCGGAGGTCGAGTTGTAGAAGTGGATGATCGGGTGTCGGGCTCCGCGCACGCTCTCGAAAGTGCGGCTGATGAGCTCGGGCCGGCACTGGACGAGCACCTGCAGCGAGACGTCGTCCGGCACGTTCCCCTCTTCGATCGCCCAGCGGGTGAAGTCGAAATCGGTCTGCGAGGCCGAGGGGAAGCCGATCTCGATCTCCTTGAAGCGCATGGCGAGGAGCAGCGCCAGCATGCGCGACTTCTTCTCGTGGCCCATGGGGTCGACGAGCGCCTGGTTGCCGTCGCGCAGATCGACCGAGCACCAGATCGGCGCCTTCTCGATCCGCCTGGACGGCCACTGGCGATCCGGCAGGTCGACGGTCTGGTAGGGCTGGTACTTGCCGCTCGGCCGCTGGGATACGGGCGTGGTGCTCATTGAATTCTCGTCCTCGTCGGCGATGACGGCGTGCCGCTCTCGGCGTTGCCGCGTCATCCTTCATTTCGGTCTGGAAGTGAAGCCGAAGGGACTGGACGTCTTCTTTGAGGGAAGCGCCGGCTCGACCGCCGGACGCCCCTTCTAACGGGCCCGGCGGTCGCCGCTAAGGAGAAGAAGGCCGAGCGCGAGCCGCACCGCGCGGGGCGCGGAGGGGCTGACCGAAGAGGAGGTCGAGGCGGCGTTCATGACCGGAGCATGCACCGCCGGCTCGGCGAAGGCAACCGCCTCCTCCGCTCAACCTCGGGCGGACCTCAGACCCGGACCTCGCCTTCGTCCGTCCCGTCCCAATAATGGATGCGGTTCGCATGCACCTTGACGAGGACGAGGTTCGGCGTGTCGATCCCGTCCTTGAACCAGTATTCCAGCTCCGAGACCCAGTGCTTCTCGAACTCGGCCTTGTCGCGGATCAGTTCGGCTTCGCCCTCGACGGCGAGGAAGAGCGGCGGCTTGCCCAACAGGCCCTTCTTGCCCTGGAAGGACAGGCCGACATGGGGGTCGCGCTCGATGTCGCCGATCGACCGCGCCTCCTCGTAGGAGAAGAAATAGCTGTCGCCCTCGTACTCCACCTGCCCGTTGTTGCTCATCGGCCGCGCGGCGATCTGGCCGCCCTCGGTGCGGGTCGACAGCATGCAGAAGTCGATGTCGGCCATCGCCTTGGCGATGTCCTTCAGGGTCATGTCGCTCATGTGAAAGGCTCCCGTTTCAGCGGGAGAACGTCTCACGTCTGAAGACGCTCCATGCCGATCACAGCACCGGCACCCCGACCTGCTTGGCCTCGTCGTCCGGCTCCACGTGGATGATGACCTGCACCCCCTCGAAGGCGGCCTCGAGCGCGGCCTCGATGCGGTCGCAGATCACGTGGGCGTCGCCCACGCTCATTTCGCCGGGAACGACGAGATGGAACTCGATGAAGACCGCGCTCGCGGCGCAGCGCGTCTTGAGGTCGTGCACCTCGATCGCGCCGTTCGCCTCGGCCGACACGATGGCGCGCACCCGCGCCTCCTCGGCCGGATCCAGCGCCTGGTCGAGGAGGCCGGACAGCGACTTGGTCACCACCTTGAAGCCCTCGCGCAGGATGTTCACCGCCACGAGCGCGGCGAGCGCCGGGTCGAGGATCGTCCAGCCCGTCGCGACCGCCAGCAGGAGGCCGATCAGGACGCCCGCCGAGGTCACGACGTCCGCCATGATGTGCCGGCCGTCGGCATCGAGCGCCGGCGAGCGCAGTTCCCTCCCCTTGCGGATCAGGAACATGGCCCAGAAAAGATTGATCGCCGTGGCGCCGCCATTGATCGCCATGCCGAGGAAGGGCGTCTCCAGCGGCTGCGGATCGAGATAGGCGTTCCAGGCCTCGTTCAGGATCAGGAAGGCCGCCAGAACGATCAGGACGCCCTCGACGACGGCGGAGAAGTATTCGGCCTTGTGGTGGCCGAAGGGATGGTCGTCGTCGGCGGGTCGGTTGGCGACCGAGACGGCCCACAGGGCGACGAGCCCGGCGACGACGTTGACGATCGATTCCAGCGCGTCCGAGAACAGCGCCACCGAGCCGGTGACGGCGTAGGCGGCGTATTTCAGGCCGAGGACGACGAGCGCCACGAGGACGCTGGCGGCGGCCAGCCGCAGCGCCGCCTGCTGGCGCGTGGTCGCGGACGTCGGATCCATCGCGTCAGGCCGCGTTGTTCGGGCCGCGCCGCGGCAGATGCTTCACGACGTTCTCGATCATCCTCATCCCGGCGTCGCCGCCGAGCGACATGATCGATTCGGGATGGAACTGGACCGCCGCGACGGGCTCGTGCCGGTGCTCGAACGCCATGACGACCCCGTCCTCGGTCTCGGCCGTCACCTCGAAATCCTTCGACAGGCGCACCGGATCGGCGAAGATCGAATGATAGCGCCCGACGGTCACCTCGCTCGCCAGTCCCTCGAAGATGCGGCCGGGCCTGGAGACGCGGATGCGCGAGGGCTTGCCGTGGACCGGCACGTGCAGCGTGCGCAGCTGCCCGCCATAGGCCTCGGCCAGCGCCTGAAGCCCGAGGCAGACGCCGAAGATCGGCGCGTTCGCCTCGCGCGCCAGCCGGATCGTCGTGCGGCAGTCGAAATCGTCCGGAGTGCCGGGACCGGGCGAAAGGACCACCAGGTCGGGCGCCACGCGCTCGAAGATCTCCTGCGGCACGGGGGTGCGCACGGTCGTCACCTCCGCCCCCGTCTGGCGGAAGTAGTTCGCCAGCGTGTGGACGAAGCTGTCCTCGTGGTCGACGAGGAGGATGCGGACGCCCTCGCCCACCTTCGGCTTGGACCGGGCGACGGCCGCCTCGTCCGGCTTGCCCGCCTCGCGGATGGCGGTGAGGAGGGCGGAGGCCTTCAGCTCGGTCTCGGCCTCCTCCTCCTCCGGGTTGGAATCGTAGAGGAGCGTCGCGCCGGCCCGCACCTCGGCGATGCCGTCCTTCAGGCGGATGGTGCGCAGCGTCAGGCCCGTGTTCATGTCGCCGTTGAAGTGCATCATGCCCACCGCTCCGCCGTACCAGGCGCGCGGGCTCTTTTCGTTGGCCTCCAGGAAGCGCATCGCCCACAGCTTGGGCGCGCCCGTGACGGTGACGGCCCAGGCGTGGGACAGGAACGCGTCCATCGCGTCGAGGCCCTCGCGCAGGCGCCCCTCGATGTGATCCACGGTGTGGATCAGGCGCGAGTACATCTCGATCTGTCGGCGCCCGATGACGCGCACCGAACCCGGCTCGCAGACGCGGCTCTTGTCGTTGCGGTCGACGTCCGAGCACATGGTCAGCTCGGATTCGTCCTTCTTGGAGTTGAGCAGCTTGAGGATCTGCTCGGAATCGGAGATCGCGTCGGTGCCGCGCTTGATCGTGCCCGAGATCGGGCACGTCTCGACGCGCCGGCCCGAGACGCGCACGAACATTTCGGGCGAGGCTCCGATCAGGAACTCGTTCTCCCCGAGATTGATCAGGAACGAGTAGGGCGAGGGATTGATCGCCTTCAGGCGCCGGGAGACGGCGGAGGGCTGGCTGAGGCAGGGCTCGAAGAAGGTCTGGCCCGGCACGACCTCGAAGAGGTCCCCGCGCATGAACTTCTCCTTGGCGCGGCGAACGAGGCTCGCGTATTCGCCGGGCCTGTGGTCGCCGCGCGGCGGAACGCTCTCGGCCGGCACGAAGGGCGCCTCCGGCCCGCCGCCCTCCAGCGCGTCCGTCGTCAGCCCGCCCTTCTCGAAGGTGAAGCGGTCGATCCAGGCGGCGGCCGAGTAATGGTCGATCGTGCGGATCTCGTCGGGGAGGAAGAGGACGAGGTCGCGCCCGTCGTCGCGGCGCTCGAGCGTCTCCTCCACCCGGTCGAACTGGAAGGCCAGATCGTAGCCGAAGGCGCCGTAGAGGCCGAGATCGCCGTTGGCGGGCGACTTGAAGAGCGCGACGATCGCCCGCAGCACCGAGAAGACCGTCGGCGCGCGCGAGCGCTCCTCCTCCGTGAAGGGCCGGTCGGGCGTCCTGACCGTCAGGTCGATGCGGGCGGCATCGGCGGTGAAGCTCGCGATGTCCTCATGTCCTTCGAGGGCGCCCCGTACGAAGGACAGAAGCACCGCCCCCCGCTCGTTCAGCGCCTCGATGCGCATGTCCCGGCGCTGCGCGGTGACGACGAGCGGCGGATCGACGATGCCCGTGTCCCAGCGCGTGTAGCGGCCGGGGTACTCGTAGTTGGACGAGAAGACCGCGCCTCGCGCCAAGTCGAGCCGGTCGATGACCGCTTCCATCGCGCCGGCATAGGCGATGGGCTCGCGCCGGCGCGTGACGGTCACCCCGCCTTCGGTCACATGGCGTTCGGCGGCGTCGTTCAGGGCTTCCATGGGTCGTCGATCCTCGTCGATGCCGGAGGGCGGCCTGACAAAGCAAAAAGGCCGCCGGATGGGTCCGGTGCGGCCTTTCGTTTGAACTCTCGCGCGTGTCGCGCATGCGTTCGCGGGGGCCGCCTGTCAGCCGCCCTGCCACCAATTCATGCGCGTCGTCGTGCTCGTCATGGGCAGAAGCGATAGCGGGCCGCGGACCGCCCCGCAACGGGCAATCGTCCGGGACATGAAAATGCCAAAGCGTCGCAGGAGCGATAGGCGAGCGAGGGCTGTTCGGGGACGGCTATGGAAGGCCGACAACGACGCCTTCCCCTCGTCATCGTGCAATAGACAGGATGGCCACAGTCGGAGGTCGTCCAGGATCGGATCGATGAGGGCTTCGAGGAGACTGTCTTCGGGGAACCGGCCCGAAGGTCCCGCATGGGTTTCGAGCGGAAAAGTGGCCGGCCGGTCCGGCGATCGCGGTACGAGGACACCGCGTGTGATCGCGAACCGGCCGACCGCCCCACGGGACCCAGGAGATGCGGCGGACCTGAGCATTCCATGGGGAACCTTCGGACCGCCCGACTCGTCGGACGATCGATCCCACAGAGATCAACTTGCCGATCCGAACGCGAAAAGCAACGGGGCAGCCTTGGCCGCGCCCGGCGATCTTCACGAATGGTTAAGGATGGGACGAGCCGACGGCGGCGACGGCATCAGGACCGCGGGGCATCGCCGAGGAACGACTTGATCGTGTCCATGAAGCGGGTCACCGAGATCGGCTTGGAGATGTAGGCCTCGCAGCCTCCCTCCCGGATGCGCTCCTCGTCGCCCTTCATCGCGAAGGCGGTGACGGCGATGACGGGAATCGACTTCAGCTCCTTGTCCGCCTTCAGCTTTCGCGTGACGTCGAGCCCGGAGATTTCCGGTAGCTGGATGTCCATCAGGATGAGGTCCGGCCTGTGTTCGCGCGCGATCTCCATGGCGGAGAGGCCGCTGCGGGTCTGCACCGTGAGATATCCGTGCGCTTCGATCAGGTCGCGGAAGAGCTTCATGTTGAGCTCGTTGTCCTCGACGATCATCACAGTCTTGGCCATCGTTCGCGAAACTCCAACGCCTCGACTTGCACCCTTCGCGGAAGGCGGGACACATGCACGCGGCTTAAGTCGTAGCGCCCTTTCATTTAAGAAATCAGAATCGCCGGCAGGAGGGGAAGAGGGATGACCGCGAATGCGTGATGGACGCCCCCGCCGAGGACAGGGTGTCGGCACCGAAGCGGCGCAGGCGCTGGCCGTCGACGCGCTCGGCTTCCTCGCGGGCGACCCCGAGCGCCTGTCGCGCTTCCTGGCGGTCACCGGCCTGGAGGCGCACGAACTGCGCGCCGCGGCGGGCGATCCGTCCTTCTTCGTCGCGCTCCTCGATTTCCTCCTCGCCGACGAGCGGACCGTCCTCGATTTCGCCGCGTCGCAGGGCATCGCGCCCGAACGGGTGGCCGAGGCGCGCCGTGCGCTCGCCGGCCGCGACGCCGGCGAATTCTGATGGCGCGCATCCGCACGACCGAGGGCCCCGCGATCGAGGAACTCGACAAGCGCCATGGGGCGCTGCTCGTCCTCGACATCGACGAGGTGGTGCTGCACTTCGTCGAGCCCTTCCGCGACATCCTTGCCGAGCACGGCGCCCACCTTCGCTTCGAGAGCTTCGCGCTGACCGGCAACGTGCGGTCGCTCTCGACGGGCGCGGCCATCACCGGCCACGAGATCAGCGGCATCACCGAGGCGCTGTACGCCGAACAGGAGCGGCGCCAGGCGCCCGTCGAGGGCGTGCGCGAGGCGCTGGAGCAGCTCTCGTCGATCGCCGACATCGTGTTCCTGACGGCGATGACGCCGGTCCATCACGCGGCCCGGCGGCGCCTGCTCGACCGCGAGGGCCTGGCCTTCCCGATGATCGCGACGGAGCGCTCAAAGGGCGCGGTCGTTTCGGAACTCGGCCGGCGCTGGACGGGACCGATCGTCTTCGTGGACGACCTGCCGCAGAATCTGGAGGGCGTGCGGCGCTCGCTGGAGCGCACCCGCCTCGTCCACATGATGGCGGACGAGGAGCTGCGGCCGCACCTTCCCCGCCTGCCGCGCGGCGCGCATTCGGCGAGGAGCTGGGCCGAAGCGGTGCCCCTCATCACGTCTCTGCTGGAGGACCGCGAAGCGCGCGCTTGAGGACTTCGGGGCGGTGGTCCAGAATGGCGGCGCACCCCTCATCGAATGGATCGACCGCGTTGCCGATTCCGGCCTTCTGCCGAGACTGCCTTGCGGACCAGCCGTCGCAGGACCCGCGCTGCGTCGCCTGCGGCTCGCCGCGGCTTCTGCGGCATGCCGAGCTCTACGACCTGCCGATCGCCCATATCGACTGCGACGCCTTCTACGCGGCGGTGGAAAAGCGCGACCGGCCGGACCTGGCGAGCGTTCCGCTCATCATCGGCGGCGGCAAGCGCGGCGTGGTGCTGACCGCCTGCTACAACGCGCGCATCAAGGGCGTGCGCTCGGCCATGCCGATGTTCAAGGCGCTCGCGCTCTGCCCGGAGGCGACGATCATCCGGCCGGACATGGCCAAGTACGCCGAGGTCGGGCGGGCCATCCGCGAGCGCATGCGCGCCGTGACGCCGCTGGTCGAGCCGCTGTCGATCGACGAGGCGTTCCTCGATCTGTCGGGCACTGAGCGGCTCCACAAGGCGCCGCCCGCGCTGATCCTGGCGCGGCTGTCGAAGGAGATCGAGGCGCAGGAGCGGGTCAGCGTCTCCATCGGCCTGTCGCACAACAAGTTTCTCGCCAAGATCGCCTCGGACCTGAACAAGCCGCGCGGCTTCTCGGTGATCGGCCGGGCCGAGACGCTGGCCTTTCTCGGCGCACGGCCGATCTCTGCGATCTGGGGCGTCGGCGAGGCGACGCGCCAGCGCCTTGAACGCGACGGCCTCAGGACCATCGCCCAGCTCCAGACCATGGACGAGGGCGAGCTGATGAAGCGCCACGGCGCGATGGGGCAGAAGCTCTATCGCCTGTCGCGCGGGCTCGACAACCGCGCCGTGAAGTCGCGCGGGGAGGCCAAGAGCATCTCCGCGGAGACGACCTTCGAAGCGGACCTGTCGACGGCGCAGGAGCTCCTGCCGATCCTGCGCGCGCTGTGCGAGAAGGTGAGCCTCCGCCTCAAGGCGACGGACCTTTCCGCCTCGACGGTGGTCCTCAAGCTGAAGGACCAGGGGTTCCGGATCCGCACGCGCAACCGCAAGCTGGCGAACCCGACGCGCCTTGCCGACCGCCTTTTCGAGACGGCGCGGGCGCTTCTGGAGAAGGAGCTCGACGGCACGCGCTTCCGGCTTCTGGGAATCGGCTGCAACGATTTTTCGCCGATGGCGGCGGCCGACCCCGCCGATCTCCTCGACCCGAACGCGGGCCGGCGGGCCAAGGCGGAGGGCGCGCTCGACGCACTGCGGCTGAAGTTCGGCGCCAACGCCATCGAGACGGGCTACACCTTCCGCCCCGCCGCCGACCGACAGGCCGAGGCGAAGCGCCGGGCGGCACGCCCGCGCGAGATCAGGCCGAACGAGCGGGACTGACCCCCCTCCTGCTCAGGAGAACTCAACCTCGACGACGCCCGGCGTTGCGCGGATCGCGCTGGCCATCTGGGGCGAGACGCGGAAGCGTTCAGGCAGCGCGATCTCCACCTCGCGCTCGCCGTTCTCCTGCAACAGCACGATCGAGACCTGGCTTTCGCCCTGCTTCAGCTGCGGCCGCAGGGCCTGGAAGGGCGCAGCGTCGCGCAGGAAGATGCGCATCGACTGCTGCATGCGCGTCGCCTCGTCCTCCAGCGACTGGACGCCCTGCACGCGCAACGAGATGCCCTCGGGGCGCTCTTCGGCCGAGACGGTGACGATGACCGAGGCGCCGGGCTCGAGCTGCTCGCGATACTGGATCAGCGTCTCGGTGAAGAGCACGACCTCGTACTGGCCCGAGGCGTCCGACAGCGTCACGATGCCGATCTTGCCGCCGGTGCGCGTCTTGCGCTCCTGACGTCCCGTCACGGTTCCGGCGAGTCGCCCGGCCGTCGCGCCTTTCCGCACCGAGGCGCCGAGCTCGGCATGCGACTGCACGTTCAGGCGCTTCAACGCCTTCCTGTACTCGTCGAGCGGATGGGCCGAGAGGTAGAAGCCGATCGCCTGGAACTCGCGCATCAGCTTCTCCGCGCTCGTCCAGCCCTGGGCGGGCGAGAGGCGCAGGGGCTCGGGCTCGGCATTGGCGCCGCCGAACATGTCGTGCTGGCCGGAGGTTCGGCTGTCGCTGGCGCTCGCGGCATAGCCCTGCAGGCGATCGACATTGGCGCAGAGCGAGGATCGCTCGTGGCCGAAGCAGTCCAGCGCACCGGCGCAGATCAGGTGCTCCAGCGTGCGCTTGTTCAGGATCTTCGGGTCGATCCGAGAGCAGAAATCCTCCAGCGAGCGGAACTTGCCGCCCTCTTCCCGTAGCGCGACGATGTGCTCCACCGCCTGTTCGCCGACGCCCTTGATGGCCGCCAGCGAATAGAGGATGCGCCCCTCCTCCACCTCGAAGGGCTTGAAGGACGTCTGCACGGACGGCGGCACGACCTCGATGCCCAGCCTTTTCGCGTCCATGCGAAAATCGTTGAGCTTGTCGGTGTTGCCGCAGTCGAGGGTCATAGAGGCGGCCAGGAACTCCGTGGCGTGGTTCGCCTTCAGATAGGCCGTCTGGTAGGCGACGAGCGCATAAGCCGCCGCGTGGCTCTTGTTGAAGCCGTAGTCGGCGAACTTGGCGAGAAGGTCGAAGATCGTGTTCGCCTGCGGCTTGGCGATGCCGCGCTCCACGCATCCGTCGACGAAGCGGACGCGCTGCTTGTCCATCTCGGCGCGGATCTTCTTGCCCATCGCGCGGCGCAGCAGGTCCGCCTCGCCGAGCGAATAGCCCGACAGGACCTGGGCGATCTGCATCACCTGTTCCTGGTAGACGATGACGCCTTGGGTCTCGCGCAGGATCGGCTCGATGAGCGGGTGGATGACCTCCACCTCCTCCTCGCCGTGCTTGCGGGCGTTGTAGACCGGGATGTTCTCCATCGGGCCCGGGCGGTAGAGCGCGACGAGGGCGATGATGTCCTCGAAGCAGTCGGGCCGCATGCCGATCAGCGCCTTGCGCATGCCGACCGATTCCACTTGGAAGACGCCGACGGTCTCCCCGCGCGTCATCATCTGATAGCTCGCGGCATCGTCCAGCGGCAGAGCGGAGAGGTCGATCTTCTCGCCCTTGCGCTCGATCAGCGCGACGGCGGTTTGAAGCGTCGTCAGCGTCTTCAGGCCGAGGAAGTCGAACTTCACCAGCCCAGCCTGCTCGACCCACTTCATGTTGTACTGGGTGACCGGCATGTCGGAGCGCGGGTCGCGATACATGGGCACGAGCTTCGACAGCGGCCGGTCGCCGATGACGATGCCCGCCGCGTGGGTGGAAGCGTGGCGGTAGAGCCCCTCGAGCTTCAGCGCGATGGTGATGAGGCGATCGACGATCTCCTCCTTCTCGCGCGCCTCGGCGAGCCGCGGCTCCTCCTCCAGCGCCTGCGCCAGCGTCACCGGATTGGCGGGGTTGGCCGGCACCAGCTTGCAGAGCTTGTCGACATGCCCGTAGCTCATCTCCAAGACGCGGCCGACGTCGCGAAGCACCGCCCTCGCCTGCATCGACCCGAAGGTGATGATCTGCGCCACCTGCTCGCGGCCGTACTTGCCCTGGACGTAGCGGATCACCTCCTCGCGCCGGTCCTGGCAGAAGTCGATGTCGAAGTCCGGCATCGAGACGCGGTCGGGGTTCAGGAAGCGCTCGAACAGAAGCGAGAAGCGAAGCGGATCGAGATCGGTGATCGTCAGCGACCAGGCGACGAGCGAGCCCGCGCCCGAGCCGCGGCCGGGACCGACCGGAATGCCTTGCGCCTTGGCCCATTTGATGAAGTCGGCGACGATCAGGAAGTAGCCGGGAAAGCCCATGCGCTCGATGACGCCGAGCTCGAACTCCAGCCGCTCGCGATAGGTCTGCTCGTCCTGTCCCGGCGCCGTGCCGTGGAAGGCGAGACGGGCCTCCAGCCCCTCCTCCGCCTGACGGCGAAGCTCGGCGGCTTCGGCGCGCAGCGCCTCGTCGGCGTCCGCGGCGTCGGCGCCGGTGAAGCGCGGCAGGATCGGCTTGCGGGTGCGCGGGCGGTAGGAGCAGCGGCGAGCGATCTCGACCGTGTTCTCCAGCGCTTCGGGCAGATCCGCGAAGAGCTCGGCCATGTCGGCCTGGCTCTTCAGGCAATGGTCGCGCGTCAGGCGGCGCCGGTCCTCGTGGCTGACGAGCCGGTTCGCAGCGACGGCGATCAGCGCGTCATGCGCGTCGAAATCCTCGGCGCAGAAGAAGAACGCCTCGTTGGTGGCGACCAGCGGCAGCTCCAGCTCGTAGGCGAGATCGACGGTATCGGCCTCGGTGCGCTCGTAGCGCCCGACATGACGCTGAAGCTCCACGTACAGGCGGTCGCCGAAGATCGCCTTCAGCCGCTCCAGCCGCTCGCGGGCGAGCGGCGTGCGCCCCGCCTCGATGGCCAGACCGAGGGGCCCGAGCGGACCGCCGGTCAGCGCGATCATTCCGCCCGCATGGCGCTCCACCCATTCGAGCGTCACATGCGTGCGCTGGTCCTCGCCATGGCCGAGATAGGCGAGCGAGACGAGTTCGGTGAGGTTGGCGTAGCCCTCCTCCGTCGCGGCGATGAAGACCATCGGCGCCGAGCCGGGCAGCCGGTTGCGGTCGCGCCCCGACCCGTCCGCGCTCGCGTCGCCGAACTCGACCTCCAGCTGGCAGCCGACGATCGGCTGGATGCCGGCCTTGGCCGCCTTCTCGGAGAATTCGAGCGCGCCGAAGAGATTGCTGGTGTCGGCGATGCCGATCGCCGGCGCCTTGTCCGCCTTGGCGTGCTTGACGATCTGGTCGACGCGCAGCGCGCCTTCGAGCAGGGAGAAGGCGCTGTGGACGCGTAAGTGGATGAAGGCGGGACCTTGGGTGACGTCCGTCGTCATGGGCGTTCCATCCTTCATGCCGTTCGATGCGGGGTGCCGGAGACCGGAACCGACGCCGCCATCCTACGCCCGAACATCCCACTTGGGGACGATCGGGACGGCCATCCACAAGAGATGGGGTCGAGGCGGCCGGGCCGCAGGAGGCGCTCAGGCGGGGACCACCGGCCCCTTTCCCTTCGTCTTGTAGGGCGCCATGCCGGCGCGCGCGAGATCGTCGGCCCGTTCGTTCAGGTCGTGCCCGGCGTGGCCCTTCACCCAATGGAAGGTGACGTCGTGGCGAAGCCGCTCCTCGTCGAGCCGCTGCCAGAGTTCGGCGTTCTTCACCGGCTTCTTGTCGGCCGTCTTCCAGCCGTTCTTCTTCCAGCCGTGAATCCACTTGGTGATGCCGTTGCGCACATATTGCGAATCGGTGTGAAGATCGACCGCGCAGGGACGCTTCAGGGCGCCCAGCGCCTCGATGGCCGCCAGGAGCTCCATGCGGTTGTTCGTCGTCATGGCCTCGCCGCCCCACATCTCGCGCGTCGTCTCGCCATGGGTCAGGATCGCGCCCCAGCCGCCGGGGCCGGGATTGCCCGAGCAGGCCCCGTCCGTGTGGATCTCGACCCTCGTCTTGTCGCTCATGCCGCCGCGATGTCCTTCGATATGCCGAATTCGCCCACGCTCCCGACCCCTCGCAGGAAGCGCGACTTGCGAAGATATTCCTTCGGGTCCTTCTTGGTGACGAAGGAACCCTCGGGCGTGTTGATCCAGTCGTAGAGGCGCGTCAGCATGAACCGCATGGCCGCGCCGCGCGCGAGCGTCGGCAGCGCGTCGAGCTCGGCATCCGACAGCGGACGGACGGCGGAATAGCCCTCGATCATCGCCCGCGCCTTGGTGACGTTGAAGGCGCCGTCGAACTCGAACACCCAGGCGCAGAGCGCGATGCCGAGATCGTAGGCGAGGACGTCGTTGCAGGCGAAGTAGAAGTCGATCAGGCCCGACAGCTCGCCGCGCAGGAAGAAGACGTTGTCGGGGAAGAGGTCGGCATGGATGACGCCCTCGGGCAGGCCGCGCGGCCATGTCCGTTCGAGTTCCGACAGCTCCGCCTCGATCTCGGCCGCGAGCCCCTCCGATACCGCGTTCGTCGCCGCACGGTCGCAGGTCTCGAAGAGCGGGCGCCAGGCTGGCAGCGCCAGGGCGTTCGGCCGGTGCCCGGAGAAGCCTTCGCCGGCCAGATGCATGCGCGCCATCGCCTCGCCCACGCGCCGGCAGTGATCGACGCCCGGGCGGCGCGTCCACATGCCTTCAAGGAAGGTGAAGAGCGCCGCCGGACGCCCCGCGAGCTCGCCCAGCGTCTCGCCGTTCCGCGCCTCGACAGGCAGCGGACAGGAGAGCCCGCGATCGGCCAGATGCCGCATCAGATCGACGAAGAAGGGAAGGTCGGCGCGCTCCACCCGCTTCTCGTAGAGCGTCAGGATGAAGGTGCCGGTCTCGGCGCGCAGCAGGAAGTTGGAGTTCTCCACCCCTTCCGCGATGCCCTTGTAGGAGAGCAGCCCGCCGATCTCGTAGCGTTCCAGGAAGGCCGCGACCTCCGGTTCGGTGACGTCCGTGTAGACGGCCATCAGGCCGCCTGCCCGTTGACGAAGGCCATGTCGGCCGGCGTCAGCGGCACGTCGCGCAGCGAGCGCATGACGGGGAAGTTCTCGTTCTCGATGGCGGTCTGCACCAGTTCGATGCGCACCTCGTAGCGCTCACGCAGGGCTGCCAGCACGTCGTCGGTCAGGATCGCCGGCGCCGACGCCCCGGCCGACATGCCGAGCGTGCCGCCGCCCGCGGGAATCGCGTCCCACGGGATGTCCTGGCGCCCCTGCACCAGCGCCCCGCGACGCGCACCGGCGCGCTCCGCCACCTCGACGAGGCGCCTGGAATTGGACGAGTTCGGCGCGCCGACGATCAGGAAGGCGTCCGCGCCGGGCGCGGCGACCTTCACCGCGTCCTGACGGTTGGTGGTCGCATAGCAGATCGATTCCGACGAGGGGGCCTGCATCGCCGGGAACTTCGTCTCCAGCGCCGCGATGACGCCCGCGGTGTCCTCCACCGAGAGCGTGGTCTGCGTCACGAAGCCGAGTGCGGCCGGGTCGGCCGGGGCGAACCGCGCCACGTCCTCCTCCGTCTCGATCAGCGTGACGGCCCCGTCGGGCAGTTGCCCCATCGTCCCCACGACCTCGGGGTGCCCCGCATGGCCGATGAGCAGCACGTGGCGGCCGAGGCGCATATGGCGCATCGCCTGCTTGTGGACCTTGGAGACCAGCGGGCAGGTCGCGTCGAGATAGAGCATCTCGCGGCGCTCGGCCTCGGCGGGCACCGATTTCGGAACGCCGTGCGCCGAGAAGACCACCGGCCGCCCGTCGTCGGGAATGTCCGACAGCTCCTTCACGAAGACCGCGCCCATCTCGCGCAGGCCGTCCACCACGTACTTGTTGTGGACGATCTCGTGCCGGACATAGACCGGCGCCCCGAACTTCTTCAGCGCCAGCACCACGATCTGGATCGCGCGGTCGACCCCTGCGCAGAACCCGCGCGGCTCGCACAGGCGGACGGTCAACGTCGGTTTGGAGGGCGCGAGGGACAAGGCGGAGGCTCCGGCGGGGTTCGGGGCGAATGAAGGGATCGCGCCCCGCCCTGTCAACCCGCGGCGGGGCGCGTGCGGCGTCGCGCCTGCGAGACGACGAGGATCGCGAGCATGCCCACCATCAAGGCGGCCAGCGAGAACCAGGTGATCGCATATTGCAGATGGTTGTTCGGAACGTCGACCACGGTCGTGCCCCCGATCGGGTGACCGCCGGGCGCGGCGCCCGGTCCGGCGTCGATCGTGAAGGGCAGGAGCCGCACGCCGTCCGGCAGCTTGAGCCCGACCGACATGTCGTCCAGCGAGCGCCAGAAGAAGGCGTTGCCCTCCGTGTCGTTGTCCGGCGTGAAACCACCCGGGTTTTCGGCCGAGGCGTTGCGCGCGAGCCCGGTGATCGTCACCTCGCCCTCGACCTGCCCGAGTGGGCGTGTCGCGGGATCGCGCAGCGCATAGGGCACGAAGCCGCGGTTGACGAAGACCGCGTCGTTCGTACCGGCGATGAGGAGCGGCGTGTGGACGTTCCAGCCCGCCTGCCCCGCCGAAGTCGACAGGAAGAAGCGCTCGCCCTCGTGCAGGAAGGTGCCCGTGACCGTGACGGGCACATACTCCACGTCGCCGGTCGAGGCCGCCAACGCCTCGACCTCGCCGATCGGGACGGGTTCGGAGTGGACGCGCTGGTCGATCGTCGAGACGATCGCCTGCTTCCATTGCAGCCGGTCGACCTGCCAGAGCCCGAGGTTCAGGAGAACGCCGATGCCGACGACGCAGAGGATGACGGCCGTCCAGTAGCGTCCGCGCGGCATCGGGCCCGGCCGGCTCAGCTCCGGCGGCAGCACGGCGTCCGTCGTCTCACGCGTCATCGTTTCGGACCAGCCGGCCTTCCTCGGCCTTGTTGCGGTACTGGAGCCCGACCATCAGCCCCTTGGACCAGCGCAGGAGCGGCAGGCTGAGGACGGCCGCGACGAGCGGCCAGAGCACGAGATGCAGCCAGACCGGCGGCCCGTGGACGAACTCGACATAGAGAGCGGCGCCGACGATGAAGAAGCCGACCAGCGTCATCACGAAGAAGGCCGGGCCGTCGGCCGCGTCGAAGATCGAGTAGTCGAGACCGCAGACCTCGCAGGACCGTCGCAGGCTCAGGACGCCCCCGAAGAGGCGCCCTTCCCCGCAGCGGGGACAGCGGCCCTTGGCGCCCGCCTTGGCGGAATCGACGCCCGCATATCGGTTCAGGTCTTCGCTCACGTCCCATCCTTGGCAAAGGAAAGGGGCGGCCGGAAGACCGGCCGCCCCCAAAGCCGCGTCGCGGCAAACCTCAATCGGACCGCCTCACCCGTGATAGACGGGCGCGCCCCAGCTTCCCCAGACGTAGATGGCGAAGAACAGGAAGAGCCAGACGACGTCGACGAAGTGCCAGTACCAGGCCGCCGCCTCGAAGCCGAAATGCTTGGACGGGGTCATCTGCCCCGCGATCGCCCGCAGCAGGCAGACCGAGAGGAAGATGATGCCGACGATCACGTGGAAGCCGTGGAAGCCGGTCGCCATGTAGAAGGTGGCGCCGTAGATCGAGCCGCCGAACGCGAAGGGCGCGTGGGCGTATTCGACATACTGCACGAAGGAGAAGATCACGCCGAGGATGACGGTGAGCGCCAGGCCCGTGATCAGGCTCTTGCGGTCGTTCTCCAGCATCGCGTGGTGCGCCCAGGTGACCGTGGTGCCCGAGAGCAGCAGCGTCACCGTGTTGAAGAGCGGCAGGTGCAGCGGGTCGAGCACCTCGATGCCGGCCGGCGGCCACTGGCCGCCCGTCGCCTGGACGCGCGCCACCTGCTGCGCCTCGTCGTAGAAGAGGCTGGCGTCGAAGAAGGCCCAGAACCAGGCGACGAAGAACATCACCTCCGAGGCGATGAACATGATCATGCCGTAGCGCAGATGCATCGACACGACCGGCGTGTGCGCACCCTGCTGGCCTTCCTTGATCGTCTCCGACCACCAGGCGAACATCACGTAGAGGACGATGGCGAGGCCGATCGCGAAGATCCACGGGGTCGCCCAGTTGATCCCGAGGAAGTTGAACGGGGCGTCGTTGATCCAGCGGAACAGCGACACCGAGCCGAACATCAGGATGAAGGCGCCGAGCGAGGCCAGGGCCGGCCAAGGGCTCGGATCGATGATGTGGTAGTCGTGATGCTTGGCGTGCGTGTCGGCCATTCTCTCAGCGCCCCGTTTCCCCCGGTTCGAACGCTTCTAGCGCGTCGCCGGTCGCTTATCCATTCAAACTAGAGCACGTCCAGGCGAAGCGAGCATGCCTCGTCTCCCAGCGATGCGGCAGTCCTCGAAGCCGCTGCCTTCACAGGCGGCCTCGCAATCTCGCAGTCCGGCCGAAGCCGACCCGTGTTCATCCACCGGACGTTCCCGTCCCCGCCCGTGCCACCGGCGACGTCGGCGCGTCGACCGGGAAGAAGGTGTAGGAGAGCGTGATCGGCGGCGCGTGCGCCAGTTCCTCGCGCTCCAGGAGCGCCGGATCGACGAAGAAGACGATCGGCATGTCGACCTCCTCGCCCGGCTGCAGCGTCTGCTCGTCGAAGCAGAAGCAGTAGAGCTTGTTGAAGTAGACGCCGGCCGCCTGCGGCGTGACGTTGAACGTCGCCATCGCGGTCACCGGCCGGTCCGAATCGTTGCGCACGCGGTACGCGGTCTGGCGCGTCTCGCCGAGCTTCACGCTCACCTGCCGCTCGGTCGGCCGGAAGGTCCAGGGCACGCCCGGCGAGGCGTTGGAATCGAACCGCACGGTGATCGAGCGATCGCTGACGGCGAGCGCGTTGGCCTCGGCCCGCTGCGTCGTGCCGCCGTAGCCGGTGACCTGGCAGAACAGCTCGTAGAGCGGCACGGAGGCGTAGGCCGCACCGAGCATGCCCATGGAGAAGGCGAGGCAGCCGACGGCGATGCGGCGCGCACGCTTCTTGTCGAAGGGGCGCTCGGCCGGGCGTTCGGGTTCCGCGCCCATCGTCAGGAACTCATCCGGATGACGGTGACGACGTAGAAGATCACGATCAGCGCGACGAGCACGAAGGCGATCGCCACCGAGCGGCGGCGCTGGGCCTTGAGCTCCTGCGGCGTCAGGGTGATGCGCTCCTCCTCCATCAGAAGACCCCCAGCGCGGAGAGCCGCGCGACGGTGCCTTCGCCGAGGAGCAGGGCGAACAGCGCGAAGAGGTAGAGGATCGAGAAGCCGAAGAGCTTCTTGGCCGGCACCATGGCCGTGTCGCCGTCCGGCATCTTCAGGACCTTCCAGGCCCCGAGGAGGAAGACGGCGCCGAGGACGGCCGAGACGACGCCGTAGACCGGCCCGGCGAAGCCGAGGGCGTAAGGAGCGACGCCGAGCGGCGCGAGGATCAGGCTGTAGGCGAAGATGTGCCGGCGCGTCGTCGCCTCGCCCGAGACGTTCGGAAGCATCGGCACGCCCGCCACGCCGTAGTCGCGCATCTTGAAGAGCGCGAGCGCCCAGAAATGCGGCGGCGTCCAGAGGAAGATGATCAGGAAGAGGACCAAGGATTCGAGGCTCACGCCGCCCGTCACGGCCGCCCAGCCGATCATCGGCGGGAAGGAACCCGCCGCGCCGCCGATGACGATGTTCTGCGTCGTCGTGCGCTTCAGGCCCATCGTGTAGATGACGGCGTAGAAGAAGATGGTGAAGGCGAGGAAGGCGGCCGCGAACCAGTTGGCGGCGAGCCCGAGCAGCATCACCGACAGGATCGACAGAGACAGGCCGAAGGCGAGCGCCTGGCCGGGCGTGACGCGCCCGCTCGGGATCGGCCGCGCTGCGGTGCGCGTCATCAGGACGTCGATGTCGCGGTCGTACCACATGTTCAGGGCGCCCGACGCGCCGGCACCGACGGCGATCGCGAGGATCGAGACGAGCGCGAGCGCCGGATGCAGTTCGCCGGGCGCCAGCACGAGGCCCGTCACCGCGGTCAGCACCACGAGCGACATGACCCTCGGCTTCAGAAGGTTCAGGAAGTCGCCTGGCTCCGCCAGGCTGATCGCGGGCCTCGAAAGGCCGGAGCCGATGTCGGTTGCGGTCAAGAGATCACCTCGTGCACAGGGCCGGCGTCCGCCGGTC
>JAEZXX010000093.1 GCA_023419535.1 Pseudomonadota bacterium
CGCCGGTTTCTCGGAGCGGCCCGCGGGCCGCCCTTATGCCGGGGGGGGCCGGTCCACTTGCCGGAGTGACAGATGTTCGTCCGTGACGCGCATGCGCAGACTGAGGCAGGGCCGCTCGGCGAATCGCCGGACCTGACCGACACGCCCCCTCCGCCGACCGCGGAGGCCATCCACGTCGACGAGACGACCGGCGGCTTTCCGCCGATGGAGACGGAGTTCTTCGCCTCCCAAATCTTCTGGCTCGTCATCACGTTCGGCATCCTCTACCTCGTGATGTCGAAGGTTCTGGTTCCGCGCCTGGCGGGCATCATCGAAGGACGTCGCGATCGGATCGCGCTCGATCTCGATGCGGCCGAGCGGATGCGGGCCGATGCCGACGCGGCCCAGGCCGCCTACGAGCAGGATCTGGCGGAGGCGCGCGAGCGCTCGCACAAGATCGCTCAGGAAGCGCGCGACGCCGCCCGCGCCGAGGCGGACGCCGAGCGCAAGCGCAACGAGGCCGCCCTCGACCAGCGTCTCGACGAAGCGCAGGCGCGCATCGGCGAGATCAAGGCGAAGGCGCTCGCCGACGTCGACGCCATCGCCGAGGAGACCGCCGAGGCCATCGTTTCCACCCTCGCCGGCCTTTCGGTGTCGCGCGAGGAGATCGCCGGCGCAGTGAACGCAGCCGGCACGAAGGAGGGTCGTCATGCTTGAGGATCCGAGTTTCTGGGCCCTCGTCGGCCTCGTCCTCTTCTTCGCGCTCATCATCTATCTCGGTGCACCGAAGATGGCGGGCCGCGCGCTCGACGACCGGGCGACCCGGATCAAGCGTGAACTCGAGGAGGCGCGCGAGCTGAAGGAAGAGGCCAAGCAGCAGCTGGCCGAGTATCAGCGCCGCCGCCGCGAGGCGGAGGCCGAGGCGCGCGAGATCGTCGCCAACGCCGAGCGCGAGGCCAAGGCGATCGCCGCCGAAGCCCGCGCCAAGAGCGAAGAGTACATCGCCCGTCGCACCAGGACGGCCGAGCTCAAGATCGCCCAGGCCGAGAGCGACGCCATCGCCGAGGTCCGTTCCTCCGCGGTCAATCTGGCAGTGGACGCGGCGGCCCGCATCTTCGCCCAGAAGAACGTCGCCGCCGACGAGACCATGATCCAGCGCTCCATCCAGGAAGTCGACCGCCGCCTCAACTAGGCGCAGTCGACCGCCTCGTTGCAGACATCGAAAAGGGCGCCGCGTTCATCGAACGGGCGCCCTTTTCCTTTGCGCGTAGACACCGGCCAAAACCGGCGCGATCCGGCGCTTCGGGCTGGCCGAACCCGTGATCGCATCGCCGGCTGGGATTCGTGCGAAGACTCTTGGACGGCCGGCGCCGAAGCGCAGAGGGCCTACTGCGGGACGTAGCGGCCCGTGTCGATCGCCCGCAGTCGCATCCCCGCCTCCAGGCTGGTCACTCCGAGTCTCCCGTTTCTGATTTCTTCGAGCTTCCGGCGGGCCTCGGTTGGGAACAATGCAAGCGTCGCGGAGGCTGCGTTGCATTGCACTGGAATGTTCTGGTGCTCGCAGAAGCGGACGAGAAGACGCCGCGCATCGCCGTCGCGGCTCTTCAGCTCGTCCTCAACGATGAAGCGCTCTCGCACGGCGCGATTTCGGCGAAAGCCATAGCCTGCCATTTCCATCTCGTACTGTTCGATGCCGAGCGCGAGGAAACGGGCGACCGGTTCGTCGACGCTGGCTGTCTTCGGATGGAACCTCCTCATCGCTCGAACTCGACAGATGAGTCATTTGCCTTCACTCTGCATGGCGGAGACGACACCTGCCGGGCGATTCTTATTCCGGAACATAGCGGCCGCTGTCGATGCCACTGAGCGTCGTCCCCGCATCCATGCTCGTCAGGCCGAGGTTCCCGTTTCGGATGTATTCGAGCTTCCGACGGGCCTGCTCGGGGAACAGTGCAATCGTCGCGGACGCGGTGTTGCACTGCACCTGGAAACTTTCGTGCTCGTAGAAGCGGACGAGCAGGCGTCGGGCGTCGGGCGTCGCCGTCCCGGGCCTTCAATTCGTTCTCCACGGCCCAGCGCGCCCGGATCGCTCTGTTGGCGCGAGAGCCGTTGCCCGCAAGTTCCATCTCCTCCTGTTCCAGACCCAGGGAGACGAAACGCGCGATCAACTCGTCCACGCTGGCCGCTTTCGGGTCGAACTTCGTCATCGCTTGAACTCCCCGCAGACGATCGACCCGCGCTCACCTTGTCTGGCGCGAGAGCACGCCTGTCGAGCGGGTGTCACTCCGGAACATAGCGGCCCGTGTCGATCGCACGCAGTCGCATCCCCGCCTCCAAGCTCGTGACGCCGAAGTTCCAGCTTCTGATCTGCTCGAGCTTTCGGGGGGCTTGCTTTGGAAACAGCGCCAACGTCGCGGACGCGGCGTTGCACTGCACCTGGATGTTCTGGTGCTCGTAGAAGTGGACGAGCAGGCGCCGCGCGTCGCCGTCACGGCTCTTCAATTCGGCCACGATAGCAAAGCGCGCTCGAACGGCCCGGTTCCTGCGGGCCCCATAGCCGGCCATTTCCATCTCGTACTGTTCGATGCCCAGAGTAAGGAACCGAGCTATGAGATCGTCCACACTGGAGGTCTTCGGATCGAATTTCGTCATCGTTCGAGCACTCCCTTTTCCTTCAACGCGTCCAGACCGACCTCGAACCGCTCGTCCCAACTGCGACCCCGAACATACTGCCGGGGTGTCAATCCCTGGAAATCTTCGTTCGGCGTCTCGAACCACGCGTTGACCTCCCAGTGCTCCAGACGCGGAATGCGCACGAGATTGTTCGGCCCGTCGATGAGCAAGCGCGGAAAGCCGTCCTGCTCGGCAGGCGTGCGCTCGACGATGTGATGAATGTCGTAGCCATCGGCCGCTCCACCTGCCGCGTTGCGACGAAGCTCGTCGAGGCTTGTCGGCGGATCGAAATAGGCCTCGATCCAAGGATAGTATCGGTGCAGCCATGCCACCCCTTCCGCGACGGTGATGAGCAGGCCGACAGGGCCGCCGGCGCCGCGCAGTAGCGCGCGCGGCGAAGCCCACGATACCGCGAACGACCCGCATTCGTTCTTGCCCCGACTGAGGCTCGGATGAAGGAATTGCGGGAGCGGGTTCGTGCGGCGGACGGCCCCGCGCGTTCCCGACAGAGGGAAGTCGCAGTCGTCGCGTCCGTCCCGAAGGGGGCGAAGACGGATCCAGAGGCGTCCGGGGTCCTGGGATGTCGATGACGAGCGGCGGTCGCTCGCCGTGACGCGTGCGCTCGCCGCCGACCCGCCGCCAGCGTCCGGATGTCGGGCCGGATCCCCGCGGGACACGCGGTTGGTCTGGATCGAAATTCGCTCTGAACGCCAGAATCCTGCCGTGCCAGACGGCAAACAGCACCCGCAGGGCCGCGATCTCGACTCGTGCCTCGGCCAGTCGGAACTCTTGCTGCGCCCGAGCCGAACTGCCTCCAATCCTCATCCTTTAGCCTCGTCCCGTTTCGACGCGGACGAGTCTACGAGACCCTTGCGAGGCGGGGATAAGTCCGGGCCAAGCTGTCGCGCCGGAGCGGATCGACAACCGCACTTTGAAACGAGACTGGAGATGGCCAGAGTTGGCGCACCCGACAGGATTCGAACCTGTGACCTTCGCCTTCGGAGGGCGACACTCTATCCAGCTGAGCTACGGGTGCGTCGAGACGTGGATAGCCCGACAGGCGCCCGGGGGTCAACGGGCGAACGGAGGGCGATCGGCGAAAGCTCGGACGTCGTGGCCTTACGAGGCTCTCATCCCCCTGCCGGGACCTTCTCCCGCATGGCGGGAGAAGGCGATGCGTCGGTCGTGGCGTCGGACCGGCCTCGAGGGGGAAGTCGGCTAGCGGGAGCGAAGCGCCGCGACCACCGCTTCGCCGCAGGAGGCGGTGTCGGCGGTGCCGCCGAGGTCGCCGGTTCGACGCGCCGGGTCGGCGAGCGTCTCCTCCACCGCCCGCATGATGGTCGCGGAGGCATCGTTCGCGCCCAGATGCTCCAGCATCATCGCGACCGTCCAGATCTGCCCGATCGGGTTGGCGATCCCCTTTCCGGCGATGTCCGGTGCCGAGCCGTGCACCGGCTCGAACAGCGAGGGGAAGCGGCGCTCCGGATTGATGTTGCCGGACGGCGCGATGCCGATCGTGCCCGTGCAGGCGGGGCCGAGGTCGGACAGGATGTCGCCGAAGAGGTTGGAGCCGACGACGACGTCGAACCGGTCGGGGTTCAGGACGAAATGGGCGGTCAGAATGTCGATGTGGTACTTGTCCCAGCGCACGTCCGGATAGCTCTTGGCCATCTCCTCCACCCGCTCGTCCCAGTAGGGCATCGAGATGGAGATGCCGTTCGACTTCGTCGCCGAGGTCAGATGCTTCTTCCCGCGGGACGAGGCGACCTCGAAGGCGTATTTCAGGATGCGGTCGACGCCGTGCCGCGTCATCACCGTCTCCTGCAGCACGAACTCGCGCTCGGTGCCGGGAAACATGCGCCCGCCGATGGAGGAATACTCCCCTTCCGTGTTCTCCCGCACGACCATGAAGTCGATGTCGCCGGGCTTGCGGCCCGCCAGCGGCGAGGAGACGCCCGGCATCAGTTTCACCGGACGCAGGTTCACGTACTGGTCGAATTCGCGGCGGAACTGGATGAGCGATCCCCAGAGCGAAACGTGATCGGGCACGATCTCCGGCCAGCCGACCGCACCGAAGAGGATGGCGTCGTGGCCCCCGATCCGCGCCTTCCAGTCGTCCGGCATCATCTGCCCATGCGCCTGATAGTAGTCGCAGGAGGCGAAGTCGAAGACGTCGAGCGTCACGTCGATCCCGTGCAGTTCGGCCGCCCGCTGCAGGACGCGCACCCCCTGCGGCATCACCTCCTTGCCGATGCCGTCCCCCGCGATCACCGCGATCCTCATGGCGTTGCCCATTCTGGCGCTCCTTCCTCTGCGATTGTCCGACCCGCCTCATAGCCTCCGATGGGAGGCCGAGCCCAGCGGCGTCCGTCCGGAAAGGGTCGATTTTCCCGGTTCCGGGCACGTGTCGCGGCCTGCCGCCCCCGTGCCGACGTTACGGGGCGAAAGGATGTTTGATGGTTCGAAGGGCACGGCGCATTCGCCATCGCGTGCGGAACCCGCTAAACGGGAGCCAATCGTCTCGCCTCCCGAGAGCTCGCTCCCATGTCCCATCCCCTGCCCTTCATCGACCTCGCCGCCCAGCGCGACCGGATCCGCGACCGGATCGACGCTGCGATCGCGCGCGTCGTCGATCACGGGGCCTTCATCCTCGGCCCGGAGGTGACGACGTTCGAAGCGGAGCTCTCGCGCTTCGCCGGCCTCGCGCACACCGTGTCCTGCTCCAGCGGGGCGGACGCGCTTTTGATGCCGCTCATGGTCTGGGACATCGGTCCCGGCGACGCGGTGTTCGTGCCCACCTTCACCTTCGCCGCGACGGCGGAGATGGTCGCGTTGCGCGGTGCGAGCCCCGTCTTCGTCGACGTCGACGCCGACACCTTCAACATCTCGGTCGCGAGCCTGAAGGCTGCGATCGAGGACGTGAAGGCGAAGGGCGTGCTGACGCCCCGCGCCGTCATCGCGGTCGACCTCTTCGGCCTCATCGCCGACTATCCGGCGATCCAGGCGCTCTGCCGCGAGCATGGGCTGAAGCTGATCTCCGATGCGGCGCAGGGTTTCGGCGCGACGTTGGACGGCCACCAGTCGGGCCGCTGGGCCGATGTCGTCTGCACGAGCTTCTTCCCGGCCAAGCCGCTCGGCTGCTACGGCGACGGCGGGGCCATCCTGACCGACAATGCGGAGCTTGCCGCGGGCCTGCGCTCGGTGCGCGTGCACGGCCAGGGGGAGGACAAGTACGACAACGTCCGTCTCGGCCTGACCGCCAGGCTCGACACGATCCAGGCCGCCATCCTCCTGGAGAAGCTCGCGATCTTCCCGGGCGAGATCGAAGCGCGGAACCGGATCGCCGCGCGCTACAACGAAGCCCTGCGCGGCATCGTCGGCGTGCCCGAGGTGCCGACGGGGATGAGCTCGACCTGGGCTCAGTACACGGTGCTCCTGGAAAAGGGCTCGCGCGAGCGGGTCGCGGCGCATCTGAAGGCCGAGGGCGTTCCGACCGCGATCTACTACACGAGGCCGCTGCACCGGCAGACCGCCTACGGGAGCTATCCGGTCGCGCCCGACGGAACGCCGGTCTCCGACGACATCTGCGAGCGCGTCATCAGCCTGCCGATGCACCCCTATCTCGGGCAGGCCGACCAGGACCGCGTCGTGCGGGCCCTCGCCGGGGCGCTCGGGTCGCGGGCCGCGGCCTGACGCGCCCGGCTCAGGACGCGCCGGGCGCGATCGACCCGGTCGGCGCCCGGCCGAGCAGCGAGCCGCCGAGAGCGGAGCGGAAGCGCGCTGCGGTCGGAAAATCCCAGACCGGATCGCCTTGCAGGAAGAGGTCGAGGAACGGCACGGCCTGATCAGGGTCGTTCGCGACGTTCTCCCGGAACGACTGCCAGCTCCGCAGCTCCAGAGCCTGGAGAGACAGGTGAATGCCTTCGAGCGACTGCTCCGCCAGCACCTTGTCGAGCACCGTCAGGCAGTACTCAAAATAGAAGACGCCTTCGGGCCAGAAGTCGATCAGCGCCTCCTCCGGGCTGCTCCGCCGCGGCGCCGGGGGCCGCGGCCGCACGATCTCCACCGGCCGGTTCGCGACGAAGCTCGACAGCATGAGGCCGGCGGCGAAATGGCTGAAGTCCCGCCGGTCGCGGTCCGCCAGGTTCCGCTGCGCCTCGAATCGGCGCACCCATTCGAGAAAGGCGCGCGTGAGATTGCGCGGCACGACGCGCAGTTCGATCCCGTGCCGCGCGTTGAACTGCGCCAGCGCGTATTCGACCGTCCGCGAGAAGTCGCCGAGACGACGGATCGAACGGCGAAACTCCGCGCGGCTGCCGAGCCCGGTGGGGATGGTCAGGTCCGGTCGCTCGGTGGTCTGGCTCACGCTCGTCATCGTCCTGTGCAGGGATCAGGGCAGATAGGGAACGGTCTGTCGCCAGGCGGCGGCGAGGTCGTCCAACCGGTCCTGGCGAAGATGACGGAGCCAATCCTCGCCCTCCGCGTCGAAGGCCGCACGGGCAGCCCCCATGCACAGGCGGGCATCGGCACGGCTGGCGCCGCGAACGAGGACGGCGAGCCAGACGAGGAGCGCCAGCCGCGCGTCGAGGTCGTTCCGGAGCGGGTGGGCACCGGTCGCCAGAACCGTCGAGAGGCAGGGACGGACGAAGCCCAGACCGGCCATCCAGCGCGCGGCGGTCGCGGCCGCCGCCACGCGGTCTTCTGCGAGTGGAACCGCTGGCCCGGCCCCTTCCAGAGCAAGCCGGAGTTCGGACACGACCGTTCCCGGCGCGTCGTCGGCATCGAGGGTCCGGCGCGCGACGTCGTAGAGGTCGGCCGGGTGCTCTCCGGGCCGCCCGCCCGGCCGGAGGGTCGCGGCCAGGCGGTCCATCCGCTCGCCGAGGCTCGCCGTCTCGCCGGGCAGGATGCGCACCGCAAGTCCCTCGGCCCGGCTGAGCACGCCGTCGGCAAGCCGGGCGAAGCGCCGCGCCGGCTCGCGCACACCGCTGGGAAGCCTGGAGGGATCCTCCTGCCGGGCGCCGAAGCGGATCGAGGTGCGCAGGTCCCGGATCCCTTCCTTCAGCGGTAGCGCGAGACTATCGGGATGGGGCAACATGGGCGTCCTCCTGCCAGGACCGCAGGCTACCACAGGGACGACGCTCGCATGAACATCTTTGAGGTCCTGGACCGGCCGGACCGCCGCCGCCCGAACGACGTCGGGCGGCGCTCGTGAACGGCCGCCGGGAGCCCCCGCGGAGCGAGCCGTCTGCGGCCGCCGCGCGCGCCGACCGCATGCGCGTGCGCGCCGCCTGGATGTACTATGTCGAGCAGATGACGCAGAGCGACATCGCGGCCGCCCTCGGCATCGGGCGCGTCACCGTCGTGCGCCTCCTCGCCGAGGCGCGCAACCGGTCGGAGG
>JAEZXX010000089.1 GCA_023419535.1 Pseudomonadota bacterium
GATCGGATGATCCGCGGCGCCCGCAAGTGGCTTTGGCGTCGCGTGCGGCGGCTTAGCGGACCGGCGGCGCGTACTGAAGGCCGCCGTCGGTCCACAGCGCGTTCTGGCCGCGCGCGATGGCGAGCGGGGTCTCCGAGCCCACATTGCGCTCGAAGCTCTCGCCGTAATTGCCGACGTGGCGGATGATGCGGACGGCCCAGTCGGCCGGCAGGCCGATCGAGGCGCCGAAGTCGCCGTCGACGCCGAGCAGGCGGCGGATGTCCGGGTTCTCGGACTGCAGCATCTCGTCGAGATTGCCCTGGTTCACGCCGAGCTCCTCGGCGTTGAGCATGGCGAAGTGGACCCACTTGGCGATGCCGAACCACTGGAAGTCGCCCTGGCGCACGGACGGGCCGAGCGGCTCCTTGGAGATGATCTCCGGCAGGATGATGTGGGCGTCGGGCTCGCCGAGCTCCAGACGCGAGGCCGCCAGGCCCGAGGCGTCCGTCGTGAAGGCGTCGCAGCGCTGCGAATCGTAGGCCGCGAGAGCGTCCGCCTGCTGCTCGATGACGACCGGGTTGTACTCGAGGTTGTTGGACGAGAAGTAGTCGGCGAGGTTCAGCTCGGTCGTGGTGCCGCTCTGCACGCAGACGGTGGCGCCCGAGAGCTCCAGCGCGGAGGTCACGCCGAGCTCCTCGCGGACCATGAAGCCCTGGCCGTCGTAGTAGTTCACGCCGGCGAAGACCATGCCGAGATTGGTGTCGCGGTCCATCGTCCAGGTGGTGTTGCGCGACAGGATGTCGACTTCGCTGTTCTGCAGCGCCGGGAAGCGCTGGACGGCGGAGAGCGGCGAGAAGGTGACGGCGGTCGGATCGTCGAAGATTGCGGCGGCGACCGCGCGGCAGTAGTCGACGTCGAGGCCGGTCCACTCGCCGGCGTCGTCCTGCGAGGAGAAGCCGGCCAGGCCGGTGTTCACGCCGCAGCGCACGCTTCCGCGATCCTGCGTTTCCTGCAACGTCTGAGCGGAGGCGACGCCGATCGTGCCGCCGGCTACGGAAAGACCGAGCGCAGCGGTCAGAAGCTTCAGTTTCATCAGTTCACCTTCCCCAGTTGACCTTATGGCCGCAAGTATCGCCGCAGGCCCTCCCTTGAGCGCAGCGGCTTTGCCGGCATCGGACTTTGTCCGGAGCTGGATCACATGCGATAAAGATTGTGAGGTCAAGCTTTTGCCGGAATTTTTCACCGGAAGAAGCTTAAGGCCTTCCCGCCTGCCGCATCGATCAGCGAAAGACCAGAGTTTGAGCAGCCAACCGCCGTCCGAGGGCTCACGCCCGTCGACCCGCCTCCTGCGCGCCGGCCACGAGCCGGCCCGGTATCATGGTTTCGTCAACCCGCCGGTCGTGCATGCCTCGACCGTCCTCTTCCCCGATACGGCGACCATGCGCCGGCGCGGCCAGCGCTACACCTATGCGTTACGCGGCACGCCGACGACCGAGGCGCTGGAGGAGCAGCTCAACGAATTGGAGGGGTCCAAGGGGACGGTCCTCGTGCCCTCGGGGCTCGCCGCCGTCTCGATCCCGCTCCTGGCCTTCCTGTCCAGCGGCGACCATTGCCTCGTCGTCGATTCCGTCTACGGGCCGACGCGCATCTTCTGCGACACGATGCTGCGCCGCATGGGCGTCGAGGTCGAGTATTTCGACCCCGCAATCGGGGCTGGCGTCTCCAGGCTCATGCGGCCGAACACGCGGGTCCTGTTCCTGGAGGCGCCCGGCTCCAACACCTTCGAGATGCTGGACGTGGCCCCCATGGCCGCCGCCGCCCGTGCCGCGGGCGCCGTGTCCGTGATGGACAACACCTGGGCGACGCCGCTCTACTTCCGGCCGCTCGACCACGGCGTCGACCTCTCCATCCACGCGCTGACCAAATATCCCGGCGGCCATTCGGACGTGATGCTCGGCTCGGTCTCGGCGAACGAGGCGACCTTCTCGCCGCTGCGCGAGGCGCAGATGCAACTCGGCGTGAACGCCGCGCCCGACGACGCCTATCTCGTCTTCCGCGGGCTGAAGACGATGGCGGTGCGCCTCGAGCATCATCGTCTCGCCGCGCTGCATCTGGCGCAATGGCTGGAGACGCGGCCCGAGGTCGCGAAGGTCCTCCATCCCGCGCTCCCGTCCTTTCCGGGGCACGATCTCTACAGGCGCCAGTTCAAGGGATCGAGCGGTCTGTTCTCCATCGTTCTGTCCGGCGGCGGGGACCGGGAGGCGGCGGCCTTCCTCGATGCGCTGCGCCTCTTCGGGCTCGGCTATTCCTGGGGCGGCTTCGAAAGCCTCGCCGTCCAGCCGGACCTTCGCGACCGCACGATCGCCAAGGCTCCGAGCGAGGGGCCGGTGCTGCGCTTTCAGGTCGGGCTGGAGGACGTCGAGGATCTCAAGGCGGACCTGGAACGCGGCTTCGCGGCGCTGGAGGCGCTCGGCGCCGGCGCCTGACGGCCCGTCGCTCCTCAGGCGGGCGTCGTGCGACGTCGGGGCAGGAGGCCGGTCCATCCCCGGCCCCCTGCGTCCACCCGGTAGGCGACGGCGCGCAGGGCGAGGAACCGGGCGAGGACCAGCGCGGTCGTGACGCCGATCGCGAAGCCGGCGAAGACGTCGCTCAGATAATGGCGCTCGACGACGATCCGCGTCATGGCGAGGCACGCGCCGAGCAGGAGGATCGGCCAGCGCATCCCCGGGAACCAGATCGCCAGCGCCACCGCGACGACGCCCATATTGGTCGAATGGCCGGACGGGAAGCTCTCGTAGGCGCTGCCGAGGCGCAGGAAGTCGAAGCTCGCGATCCCGTGGCTGTCGAGGAGTTCGGGCCTTGCCCGGCCGAGCGCGTACTTGATCGCATGGGTGATCGCCGAGGCCGTGCCGAGGCTGGCCGCGAACCACGCGCTCATGACGAAGAGGGGCGGGGGCGACACGGCCCGGTGCCGCCACGTCGACCCGGTCAAGAGGAGCACCAGCGTCAGGAGGAGCGCGGGATAGAAGTACCAGGCGATGAGGCCGACATCGGTGAGGATGCGCAGGAACGCACGAACGCCCTCGGGCTCGTCCCGCATGGCCTGCGCGACCCAGGCGTCGAAGCCCGAGAGGAAGGAGGCCGCCGACAGAAGAAGCGCGCCGAGAGCGAAGGCCGCGAGCGGCGCGGTGACCAGCGCGCCCGGTTCTGCGCGCGGACGCGACAGGGCGCCGGCGACGGCAGCGAACCGGGCCCGCAGTTCGGCGGCGCCGACGGGCACCGGGCTGAAGCGGCCGCCGGGCCGCGGGTCGGGATGTCGCGATCGTTCGGTTTCCACGCCAGCTCCGGTGCCGCTCCCTCGAGTGTTGAGGCGAACGATAGGGCTCGGCGGGCCCTCGGACAGGCACCCTCGCCTTGCCGGGCGCCGGACATGCCGCTTGCCGAGACCCGTGCGAAAAGCTAGGGAGCGGGGGTCGCATCGTGGCCCGTCCGCGATATGTGCGGAGCGTAGCGCAGTCTGGTAGCGCATCTGGTTTGGGACCAGAGGGTCGCAGGTTCGAATCCTGCCGCTCCGACCATTTCGTCCCGGGCCCGCGGAGCTGGAAAGAGACTCGAGATGGCCGCACGCATCTTCCGCCCGAGCCGCAGCGCCATGCAGTCCGGCAAGGCCAAGACGCATCAGTGGGTTCTGGAATTCGAGGCGGCGGACGCCAAGCGGGTGGAGCCTCTCATGGGCTACACCTCGTCGAGCGACACGCGCTCGCAGGTCCGCCTCTCCTTCGAGACCCGCGAGCAGGCCGTCGCCTATTGCGAGCGCGAGGGGCTGGCCTACCGGCTGGAGGAGGAGGCGCCCGAGCGCAAACGTCCTCAGCTTTCCTATTCGGACAATTTTCGCTACGACCGCGTCCAGCCCTGGACGCACTGACGCGACGCGTCTCTGTCCCGGCCCCGTAGCTCAGTGGATAGAGCACCGGCCTTCTAAGCCGATGGTCGCAGGTTCGAATCCTGCCGGGGTCGCCAAGTACCCGCAAAGACCTCGCCGCGTCCGGCGTCGCGTCGGCTTGGGCGCGATGTACATCGAGGGGAGTGTCCCCTCGAAGCTGATCCCGTGTAGAGCGCGGTCGATCTTTTCAATCGAGACTTGTGGACCGCCGCGAACTTTGCATAACTGCCCGAACGTCATGCCGCGTTCGAGGGGGATTTGCAGATGGCCCGTGCAGTCGCATACACGCACACCTTCGGACCCAATATCAGTTCGGACCAACAGGCCCTCGCGCTCTATTTCGAGCAGCTTCTGGTGACGTTGACCAAGAATGCCGCCGTGCAGATCGGCGCCTTGAAGGTCGGCGATGCGGGGGCGTTCGGTCTGAAGTTGGAGCAACGGTTCATGACGGACGGACCGAAGTTCCACTCCTTCTATCGCGCCTCCGCGGGATCGAGCGTCGAGCGGATCGTCTACAAGTACCTGATCGAGACGCTGGGGAGCAGGAAGATCTCGGAGAATAACGGAAAGGTCGCCGGTTTCTACCAGTGCCATATGGGGACATCCACGGGGACGGCCGAAATCCACTATGCCCTGGAGAGCACGACCACCTTCGCAGATCACTTCCCATCCTCCTTCCGTCGGTCCCGGCCGGACATCCGTGTGGCGCTCGGGGCGGGAACGGATGGCAAATACTACGAAGCGATCTACGATCTCACCTCCGTCGGCGGCATCGGGCATATTTTGAAGAAGGGGGACAAGTGGATCGAGAAGAAGTCGGTCGCCTTCGTCTCGGAAATCATCTGGATGGATGCCGACATCATGCATACGGGCCTCTGAACGGGTCGCATAAGCCTGCTTCCGCGATGGAGCGCTCGTACACTCGGGGCGAGCGCCGAGTGCGCGCCGACGCGATCCAGAGCACGGCGCTATGAAGCGGTCGAAGAAGCGCGCGGCCCGGCCGGGCTATTCGCCGCCGAAGACGGCGAGAAGCGTCGCGATGGTCACCGACAGGTAGAACATCGGACCGGCATTGGAGAATACGTCTGACAACATGGACATCGCGACCTCCCTTGCGAGGGCCGGCTCGATGCCGCCCACGCCTCCTGGCGCGAAGCAAGGCCGAAGGCCGCGATGCAATTCCTCCCGCGAACGAGCGACCTCCTCCGCCGGTCCAGAATACGACGGTCGCCTTACGATGCAACCCCTCGCTGTGTTGCACTGCGGTCGGTCCGCTGCTCGTCCCTGAACCGAGGCCCGGCGCCGCTCACCCACCGTTCGGCGAACGCTCGGGCCCGATCCTCAGGCGACGCGGTCGGCCATCTGCGCGCCGCGTCCGCCGCGCGGCCGTTCGGGAGGCGTCGTCGTGTCCTTCGCCGTCTGATGCTCGAGTTCGGCGTTCAATTCGGCGCCGAGAAGGATGACCATGGACGACACCCATATCCACGTCATGAAGCCGACCGCCGCGCCGAGCGATCCGTAGGTCTCGTCATAGCTGCCGAAGTTCTCCGCGTACCAGGAGAACAGCAGGGACACGACGATCCAGAGGATCGACGCCAGCGCCGATCCCCACGTCACCCAGCGCCAGCGTGCCGTCTCCCGGCTCGGTCCGTAGCGGAAGATGACGGAGATGCCGATGGCGACGACGAGGAGGAGGAGGACGGGCCACCGAGCGAGGAGGAGCCCGTCCTCGAGACCGCCGAGCCGCATGAAGTCGAGCGCGATCGGAAGGGCGATCACCGCGCCGAGGGCCAGGAGAAGGAAGGCGATGAGCGCCAGAGTGAATCCCAGCGTCACCAGCGTCAGGCGCACGAAGCCGCGCTTCTCCTCCTCCTCGTAGACGATGTTCAGCGCGTCGAAGAAGGATTTCATGCCCGAATTGGCGCTCCAGAGCGCGACGCCGAGCCCGAAGAGAAGGCCGAGGCCGAGCGTCGCCGTTCCATGGCTGGTGAGGCGGCCCATGGTCTCGGCGAGGATGTCGAGCCCGCCGGCCGGGACGATTCCGCGCAAGGTCTCCAGATGCTCGGCGACGGTCGCGGGGTCGGCGAAGAGGCCGTAGATCGAGACCAGCGCCGACAGCGCGGGGAAGATCGCGAGGAGCACGTAGAAGGTGAGGCCCGCCGAGACGAGCATCAGCCGGTCATCGTTGAACTCCCGATAGGTTCGCAGCAGGATCTCCTTCCACCCGCGGGCGGGCACCTGCGAGGGCGTGTCCGCCTCCTGTCCCGTGCCGACATGCGACGGCGCACGGGCGGCGGCGGTCGCGTCCTCGCCTCGGCCGGAGCCGGCGGACCCGGCGGCGCCGCGGCGCCGCGCCCGCGCGGGTTCGGCCCCATCCCGGCGGTTCGCCGCCGATACCAGCGCCATCGTGGCAAGGCTGGTGAGCGCCGTCCCGACCACGACGGCGAGGCCTTCGGCGGCGAGCCGGCCGAGGCTGGGGGTGCGGGACCGGTTGTTCATCTGCAAGACCTGCGTTGCCTCTGACGGTTCGCCCGCCGTCGTCCGGGCGCCGCCGTGTAGATGCAGGCGCGGCCGCGCATCACCACCGCCGGGGCGGACCGGAAACGTTAGGCGGGCACGCACCGGCCGGCCGGGCGGGGCGCGGCCGCGGGGCCGCGACGCGCCGGGCTGCTGCATCCGGAGCCTGCCTTCGAAGACCGAAGACTGCGGGGCGGCGAGGGGCCGGAAGGCGGGCCCCTCGGTCGATCAGAACCTGCAGGCCGGTTCGGCCGTTCAAGGCTGAAGAACCTGCGCTGGCGGGTCCGGGCAGGCGATGGACAGGATCGGACCCGAATGGAGAGATCGATGACCCGACACATGGCCGCCGTGCTGGCGGGCTCGGCCTTCCTTGCAGGCTGCGCCCTCGATCGGCCCCCCAGCGCCTACGACATCTACGCGGACCGGTTCGGTCCCGCCGGCCGCACGGCCTGCGAGCGATACGCCTACGAGACGGGGCGGCAGCGCTTCGAGGTGGCGTCGAGCGTCAGCGGCCAGGCCTGGGCCGCCAGCAACGCCAATCTCGCCGCAGACCTCGCGTTCGAACGCTGCTCGGCCGGCCGGCTCGGTTAGGCGAACGGAGCGGACATGAAGAAGGGGGCCGGAGCCCCCTTCGAACACCAAGGTCGAAGTCGCCTTTACTCGGCGGATTCGAACTCCGGCGCGTTCTCGAGCTGGTCGCGGGTGTAGTTGACCATGATGTGGTCGATGCCCGCGCCGGACCAGCCCCAGCCGGACTCGCCCGCCGTGCCGGACTCGCCCGCCATGCCGGTGTCGGCCGCCATGCCGGTGCCGCCCGCCGGGGTCGCCGGCGCTGCCGCGCTGCCGGTCGCGCCCGTCGCGGGCGATGTGCC
>JAEZXX010000097.1 GCA_023419535.1 Pseudomonadota bacterium
TGCCGACATGGCCGGGAACGGTGGAGACGCCCGCGGCCTTGGCGGCCTTCTTGGATTCGATCTTGTCGCCCATGGCGTCGATCGCGGACGGGTTCGGCCCGATGAAGACGATGCCGGCCGCCTCCAGAGCGCGCGGGAAGGCGGCGCGCTCGGAGAGGAAGCCGTAGCCCGGATGGACGGCCTCGGCGCCCGTCGCCCGGCAGGCCTCGACGATCTTCTCGATGACGAGATAGCTCTCGGAGGCCGCCGCCGGGCCGATAGGAACGGCCTCGTCGGCCTCACGCACATGCAGCGCGTCGGCGTCCGCGTCCGAATAGACCGCCACCGTCGCGATCCCCATCCGGCGCGCCGTCTTGATGATCCGGCAGGCGATCTCGCCGCGATTGGCGATCAGGATTTTCTGGAACATGCCGCCCTCGCGTTCAGGCTCTGGGGAAGAGGGCGTCGATCAGGGCGCCTTGCGTGTCGGCCGGCTCAACGGTGCGGCCATGACCCCCGCCCGCATCGTCCGGCGTCAGGCCGATCCTCGCATCCGGCCAGGTGAGGACGCTCGTCTCCGGATCGAAGAGGCCGTAGGCGAGCGCCCCGACGCCGTAGGCGCGGCGCAGGACGAGCATCGCCTTGGGGCCGCCGTGGTCTCGCAGGGCCGTCCGCATCGCGGCGATCTTCGCGAGGGCACCGGCCTCGTCCTGGTCGAGGCCGGGCAGGGCGCCCGGACAGTCGATCAGCCCGGCGAGCGGGAGGTCGAGTTCGGCGCAGAGTCGGGCGAAGCGCTCGGCCTTGACGGCCGTGGCCGCGTCCAGAACGCCGCCCGCCACAGAGCTGCGCGAGGCGAGAAGGCCGACCGGGCCGCCACCCAGCCGCGCCAGCGCCACGAGAAGACCGGGGGCGAAGCCGGGCCACAATTCCTGCAGGTGACGTCCGTCGCACAGGAGACGCGCCAGTTCGTCCGCGTCGTGGGCCGCGAGCGGATCGCGCGGCAGAAGCGTTCCGAAGGCCGGGCTCGCGGCCGCCGGGGCGGCCCCGCCCGGCCGGAGCAGCCCGATCGTCGAGCGCACCGCCAGCAGCGTTCGCGCGTCGTCCTCTGCGTGGATGGCGGCGAGCCCCGTGGTCTTCGCATGGAGTGCAGGACCGCCATAGGCCGCGTCCTCCTCGTCCTCGTCGAGAAGGGCGCGGGCGGGCTCGCCACCGCTCAGCGACCAGCGCCCGCCTGCGCCGCTCATGGCGACGAGATCGTCGAGGGCCGGCAGAAGGGCCTCGGCACCGATCGCCGATCCGCAGACGAGGCCGATCCGCAGCAGCCGTCCCTTCGCCCGCGACTGCGCGGCCAGAACCGCGTCGAGGGCGGACAGGGCGCCGGCCCCGAGCGAGGCGCGCAGCCCCGCGCTGTCGAGGATGCGCACGACGACGCCCCCCGCCGATCCCTCGTCGTAGAGGCGGGCGAGGCGCCTCAGGTCCTCGCCCGACAGGGACCCGCCGCGGCGATCGGGATCGCCCGCCGCAGCCAGAGCCGGCCGGCCATGGACATGGCCACGGCCGATCCAGAGCGTGTCGCCGTCCGCGGCCGGGGGCGCGATCTCGCACCCGGCGCCGTCGAGCAGCATCTCCAGCCGCTCGGCGGCGCTCAGGAGGCCGCGCCCATGACGCGGGTCGGGCTCGGTCGTCATGCGCTTCGCGTCCCCTTTCACCGGAGGGTCAGAGGCTGCGGATCAGCCCGCCGTCGATCCGGATCTGCGACCCGGTGACGTAGGAGGCGCGCTCGCTGGCGAGGAAGGCGACGACGTCGGCGAACTCCTGCGGGTCGCCGTAGCGTCCGGCCGGGATCGTCGCCTTGGAGGCCTTCTCCACCTCGTCGAGGGGCTTGTTGGTGCGCTGGGCGGCCGCCTCGTCGAGCTGGCGCAGGCGGTCGGTCGCGATGCGGCCGGGCAGGACGCAGTTCACCGTCACGCCGTCGCCCGCGACCTCGGAGGCGAGCGTCTTGGCGTAGCCGACGAGCGAGGCGCGCAGCGCGTTCGACATGCCGAGATTGGGGATCGGCTGCTGGACGCCCGAGGAGACGACGTTGACGACGCGGCCCCAGCCGCGCGCGCGCATCGAGGGCACGAGGTGGCCGGTGACCGAGAAGAGCGAGGCGATCATCGTGTCGAAGCTCTTGCGCCACTCGTCCGCCGAGACGTCGAGGACGGAGCCGGGGCGCGGCCCGCCGCCATTGGCGACGAGGACGTCGATGTCGGTCGAGCCCTTCGACCCGAGCGTCTCCAGCGCCCGCGAGACGCTGCCGGCGTCGGCGAGGTCGATCAGGAGGGTCGAGGCGTTGCCGCCGAGTTCGGCGACGATGGCGTCGAGCTTGGCCTGGTCGCGTCCTCCGAAAATCACGTGCGCGCCCTCGGCGTGAAGCGTGCGGGCGATGGCGTTGCCGAGGCCCCGCGTCGCGCCGAGGACGAGCGCGCGCTTGTTGGTCAGTCCGAGATCCATGGGGTCAGCCCTTCAGACGGGTTTCGAGGCGCGCCAGGAGCTCGTCGAGCTCCTGATGGTCGCGCGGCGTGAGCTTGGGTCCGGGGTGGCGGACATGGGCGGTGGCGATCGCGCCGCGCCGCCGCAGCACCTCCTTGCGCACCGCGAAGCCGAAGCCGAGCTGCTGCTCGTGCTTGAGATAGGGCAGGTAGGTGTCGAAGACGTCCTCCGCGCCCTCGGCGTCGCCCGCCTGGAAGCGCCGGACGACCTCGACCAGCATTTCCGGATAGGCGAAGCCCGTCATGGCGCCGTCGACGCCGCGGCGCATCTCCTGCGGCAGGTAGATGCCCCCGTTGCCGACGAGGATCGACACGCGCCGGCCCTCGCCTCTGTCGGAACGCTCGCGCATCTTCGTGATCTTGGTGAGGCCGGAGCCCTCCTCGTGCTTGAGCATCACGAGGTTCGGGAAGGCGTCGATCAGCCGGTGCAGGACGGAGACCGAGGTCCACACGCCGGTGGTCTGCGGGTAGTCCTGGAAGCAGACCGGGATGCCCTCCAGACGCGACAGCACCGTCTCGAAATAGGCGTAGACCTGATCGTCCGTCCGCAGGCCGGGGATGGGCGCGACCATGACGCCCGCCGCGCCCGCATCCATCGCCGACTTGGAGAAGGCGACCAGATTGTCCGTGCCCGGATTGCTGGCGCCCACGATGACCGGCTTGGAGCCGTTCAGCCGTTTCATGTAGCGGTCGAGGAAGCGCCTGGACTCGTCCGGCGTCAGCTTGTTCGCCTCGCCCAGGATGCCGAGGATCGTGAAGCCCGTGACGCCCTTCTCGACGTAGAAGTCGACCAGCCGGTCGGTCGATTCGAGGTCGAGCGACCCGTCCTCGCCGAAAGGCGTGGGCGAGATGATGTAGACGCCCTTGGTGTCTTCGTTGATCCGTTCGACGGCCATGCGTGGCTCCTGCTTTGGCTTAGATGGAGGAGAGCATCGCGATGATGCTCTTCTTGACGTTGTCGACATGCGCCTCGACGAGGGCGCGCGCGCGGTCGCGGTCCTTGGCGCGAAGGGCCGCGACGATCTCCAGATGTTCGCGATGCCCGGTCGGGAAGCGCTCGGGGATGCGCTCGACGTTGAACATGTGGGTCTTGAGGCGGAGGTCGCCGATCAGCCGCGCCAGCAGCGCGTTGCCGCTGTGGGCGGCGATGGCGCCGTGGAGGAGGTTGTCGATCTCCCAGTCCTCGTCGACGGAGGGGACGGCCTTCTCCATCAGCCGCGCGATCGCGGCCTCGACGGCGTCGAGATCGGCCTCGGGGATGCGTCCGGTCGCAAGGGCCGTCGCCTCGCCCTCGAGGACCCGCCGCACGTTCAGCGCCTCGATGACGCCGCGGGTCGACAGGCCCCGGACCACGAGGATGCGGCCGGCGTCCCGGCTCGCCATGCCTTCAGTTTCCAGCCGGTTCAGGGCCTCGCGCACCGGCGTTCGGGATACGCCGAGGCGAAGGGCGAGGCGGCGCTCCTGCAGCACCGACCCGGAGGGAAGCTCGCGGGCGAGGATCAGGTCGAGCAGCGCCTGATAGACGCGGTCGCCGAGATGGCCCTCGGGCTGCGGCGCAGCGGCGTCCTCGTGAGGGGGTGTGGCGGCCATCCCGTGCCTTCGACTTGATCCGACCGTGCGATTGTCTATGGTATACCACTGGAATGCAAGTGTGGTCGCGCGGATTTCGGAAGGGTCTTCCCATGCGGTGCCTCATCGCCCAGCCCGTGCACCCCGTGGCCGCCGACACCCTGCGAGCGGCGGGCGTCGAGATCGTCGAGGCCGGCCCCCGGGACCGCCTGACTGATCTCGCACCCGGCTGTTCCGCCATCCTCACCCGCAACGCCCGTGTGGACGGCCCCGTGATGGCGGCGGCGGGAAAGGCCCTGCGGGTCGTCGCGATCCACGGCGCGGGCAGCGACGGCGTCGATCTCGACGAGGCCACGCGCCGGGGCGTCGTTGTCGCCAACACGCCGGGCGCCAACGCGCGCTCGGTGGCCGAACTGGCCATCGGGCTCGCCTTCGCGCTCGCCCGGCGCCTTCCCCAAGCGGACGCGGCGGCCAGGGCCGGCGACTTCTCCTTCAAGTACCATGCGCGCCTTCTCGAACTCTCGGGGCTCGTCTTCGGCGTGGTCGGGTTCGGGGCGATCGGGCAGGAGACGGCGCGGATCGCCTCCGCCCTCGGCATGGACGTCTTCGCCCATGCGCCCCGTCGCAGCCACGCGGAAGTCGCCCGCAGCGGCGCGCGGCGTGCGGGTTCGCTCGAGGCGCTCCTGCGCGAAAGCGACATCGTCTCGCTGCATCTGCCCGCGACGGACGAGACGCGCGGCTTCCTGGGGCGCGAGCGCTTCGCCATGATGAAGCGGGGCGCGATCCTCCTCAACACGGGGCGCGGCGAGACGGTCGACGAGGTCGCCCTGTGCGAAGCCCTCGCCGACGGACATCTGGCCGGTGCCGGGCTCGATGTCTTCTCGAGCGAACCCTTGCCGCCCGGCCACCCGCTCCTGGCGCGGGACAATGTGATCCTCTCGCCCCATGTCGGGGGCTCGACGGAGGCGGCCCTGCGACGGACGGGACTGGCGAGCGCCCGGATCGTCGTCGATGTCCTTGCCGGACGGCGCCCGGCGCACCTCCTCAATCCCAAGGTCCTGGAGCTGGCTCGATGACGAATCCTCGTGGATCCAACGGCCCGCTGCGCGCCGACATGGCGCTGGCGGCGCGCTTCCTGTCCCGGATGGGCGAGATCGGCCGGACGGAACCGGGCTACACGCGCGACGCCTACGGCGCCGGGGAGGGCCAGGCCCATGACGCCTTCCGCGAGATCGCCGGCGAACTGGGGCTGCGGCTCGACTGCGATGCGGCCGGAAACCTCTACGCCACGCTCGACGGCCGGGACGACGAGGCGCCCGCCTGGGTCACCGGCTCCCATCTCGACACCGTTCCGCACGGCGGCAATTTCGACGGCGCGGCCGGCGTCGCGGCGTCGCTGGCCGCGGTCTCCGCGTTGAAGGGCGCCGGCATCGTGCCGCGCCGCAAGATCGTCGTGCTGGTGACGCGGGCGGAGGAGAGCACCTGGTTCCCCGTCTCCTACATCGGGAGCCGGACGGCGCTCGGCCTGCTGCCGCCCGAGCTCCTGACCGCGCGCCGTGCCGACACGGGCCGCACCCTTGGCGAGCACATGGCCGAGAACGGGTTCGATCCCTCGCGCGTGGCCAGAGGCGAGGGCGGCCTCTCGCCGGACCGGATCCACGGCTTCGCCGAGATCCACATCGAGCAGGGGCCGATCCTCGAGGCCGCCGCGCGGCCGCTCGGCATCGTGACCGCCATCAGCGGCAGCTTCCGCTACCGCGAGGGCGTGTGTCGCGGCGCCTACGCCCATTCGGGCGCGGTCCCGCGGAGCGGTCGGGCCGACGCGGTGCTGGCGACGAGCGAACTGGTGGTGGCGATGGACCGGGTTTCGGCAGCCTTCGAGGAGGAGGGCGCCTTCCTTCGCCTGACCTTCGGGCAGTTCGGGACGGACCCCGCCGAGCACGCCTTCTCCAAGGTCGCGGGAGAAGTCCGCTTCTGCCTCGACGTGCGCAGCGACGACGAGGCGGTGCTGGAGCGGGTCCATGCCGCGCTGTTGCGCGAGGTCGCCGCGATCGAAGGCAGGCGCGGCGTCGCCTTCGACCTCGGCCCGCGCACCGGCAGCACGCCGGCCCGGATGGACGCGGCCCTCCAGGCGCGCCTCGTCGAGATCGCCGAGGACGAGGCCATCCCCTTCCTGTCGATGCCGAGCGGGGCCGGGCACGACGCGGCGACCTTCGCGGGCGCGGGGATCGCCTCCGCCATGCTCTTCGTGCGCAACCAGAACGGCAGCCACAACCCTTGCGAGGCGATGCGCCTGGAGGATTTCGAGCCCGTCGCGACGGTGCTCACCCATCTCTTGGTCGACTGACTCGGCCGACTGATTGGGTCGACCGGAGCGGCCCGTGCCGCGGACGGGTTCGCCCGGCGACGCAACGAGCATCGAGCGGGCCGGCGCCCACGCCTCAGACGAGATCGCCCATCGGCCGGATCGCGATCCCGGACGCGGTCAGCCGCTCGCGGAGCCGGGTGGCCATGCCGACGGCGCCCGGCGTGTCGCCGTGGACGCAGACGCTGTGGATCTCGGTGGGAATGCGTCGCCCCGACACCGTCTCGATCGCGCCGCCCTCCACCATCCGGATCACGCGTTCGGCCGCCGCGTCGGCGTCGTGCAGGACGGCGCCCGGCTCGCGCCGCGACACGAGGTTGCCGTTCTCGGCATAGGCGCGGTCGGCGTAGATCTCGCTGGCGATGCGAAGCCCGGCACGCCGCGCCGCCTTGTCCGTCTCCAGGCCCGGCATGACCAGATAGATCAGATCGGGCGCGGCGATCTTCAGAGCGCTGACGATCGCGCCGGCCAGATCCGCGTCCTCGTTGGCGATGGTGCCGAGCGTGCCGTGGGTCTTCACGTGCTGAAGCGGCAGCCCGACGGCCTCCGCCATCGCCCGCATGGCGCCGATCTGGTAGATGATCTGCTTCTCGATGTCGGCCGTGCTCTCGCCCCGGATCTCTCGGCGGCCGAAGCCGTAACGGTCCATGAAGCTCGGATGGGCGCCGGGCCGCACGCCCTTCGCCTTCGCGATCGTCAAGGTCCGGTGCATCACCACCGGGTCGCCGGCGTGGAAGCCGCAGGCGATGTTGGCCGAGCTGACGACGTCCAGCATCGCCTCGTCGTCCCCGAGCGTATAGACGCCGAAGCCTTCGCCCATGTCGCAGTTCAGATCGATGGCGGTCATTGATCGCTCCGCTCCGCATGCGCCCTTGGCGCTGGCATCCTGTTGGTGTACCACCACCATACACGACCCTTTCGCGATGGGAAGTTGCAATGGAGAGCGCACCGGGCGCGACGTTTCCACGGTTTCTCCCGGCCGGCACGGGCGCGCTCGTCGTCGAGTTCTCCGACGCGGTGAACGAGGCCGCCAACGAGGCGGTCCTGGCGCTCGACCGGGCCGTCGGAGCGGCGGGGATCGACGGGGTGATCGAGCTCGTTCCGACCTACCGGTCGCTTCTCGTCCATTTCGATCCCGTCCGGATCGGCGCGCAGGCGCTGCGCGCCCGCCTGTCGGAGCTTCTGGACGCAGGCGCGCCGGCGTCGGCGCCGCGCCGGGTCTGGACGATCCCCGTCTGCTACGGAGGAGCCTTCGGCATGGACCTGGAATGGGTCGCCGACCAGCGCGGCCTGTCGGCGCAGGAGCTGATCGCCCTGCATTCCGGATCGCTCCTGCGCGTCTACATGATCGGCTTCGCGCCGGGTTTCGCCTATCTCGGCGGTCTCGATCCGCGCCTTCACACGAGCCGGCGTGTGGAGCCGCGTCTGCGCACCCCGCCCCGCTCCATCTCGATCGGCGGCGCCCAGAGCGCGGTGAACCCGCCCTTCGAGCTGCCGAGCGGCTGGCACATGCTCGGCCAGACCCCGGTGCGCACCTACGACCCGGGGCGTCACGACCGGCCCTTCCTGCTGGAGGCGGGCGATCTCGTGCGGTTCCGTCCGGTCGAGCCGGACGAATACGAGGCGTTGTGCGCGCGCGAAGAGGCGGGCGAACGGGTGGCGGTCCTCGATACGCCGGGAGCGGACGGGCGATGAGCGGCGCCGTGCTCGTGGTGCGCCAGCCGGGACTCGCCTCCTCGCTTCAGGATCTCGGCCGGCGCTCCTACCAGCGCTACGGAATCTCCGAATCCGGCGCCCTCGACGCGCCCTCGCTGCGCCTGGCCAACGCGCTGGTCGGCAACGCGCCGGGGACGGGTGCGATCGAGATCACGCTGACGGGGCCGACGCTGGTCGTGGAGGCGGAGGGCGCGCGCTTCGCGCTGGCCGGCGCACCGTTCCCGGTGGAGCTGAACGGGGCGGCGCTCAAGCCCGGCCGGTCCTTCACGGCGCGCCGCGGCGACGTTCTTTCGATCGGTGCCGCATCGAGCGGGGCGCGGGCCTATCTGGCGGTGGCCGGGGGCTTCGCCGTCGAGCCGGTGCTGGGCAGCGTCTCGACCCATTCGCGCTCGCGGCTCGGAGGACTCCAGGGGACCTATCTTCAGGCCGGAGACCGCCTGCCGCTGGCGCTGGGCGACGCGCCCGAGGGGCCCCATCGGATGGTCCCGGCGGGACAGGCCCCGGAGGAGGGCGAGGTGGTGCTGCGCGTCCTTCTCGGGCCCCAGGACGAGATGTTCACGCCGGAGGGCGTGGCGACGTTTTTGTCGGCGGCCTACGCCGTCTCGGCCAAGGCCGACCGGATGGGCTACCAGCTGGAGGGCGAGCGCATCGCCCATGCCGACGGCTTCAACATCGTCTCGGACGGCATCGTGAACGGCTCCATCCAGGTGCCGGGCAACGGACAGCCGATCGTGCTCCTCGCCGACCGGCAGACGACGGGCGGCTATCCGAAGATCGCGACCGTCATCGAGCCCGACCTGCCGTTGCTCGCCCAGCTGCGAACGGGCGAGCGGCTGCGGTTCCGCGCGGTGGCGGCGCAGGAGGCGGAGGCCGAGACGCTGGCCTTTCGCGAGCGCTGCGCCGGCATTCCGGCCAGTCTGCTGGAGGCGCCGGCGACGCGCCGCACCCCGAGCGTGCGCGACATCCTCTCGGCCGATCTCTCGGCCGGGATCTACCGCGACGGGCCCGCGGGGGGCGCAGGGTGAGCGCCCC
>JAEZXX010000101.1 GCA_023419535.1 Pseudomonadota bacterium
CCTACACCGCGTGGCGCTCGCTGTGTGCGTGGCGGGGGTTTTTCGGGCGGTGGGCGCGCGCACGGCGCCCTCGCCCGCCGCGGCGGCCGTCACGGGCGCCTGCGACGCCCTGGCCGGCCTCGGGGCCGTGCTCGGCGCCCTCTGCATGGCCGCGATGTTCCTCCTGATCTTCGGAGAGGTCCTGTCGCGCGCCTTTCTCGGCCGGTCCATCCACTTTTCCTGGGAGTATGCCGGCTACTCGATCGGGGCCGTCGTGTTCCTGGCGGCCGCCACCACGCTGCGGCGCGGCGTCCACGTGCGCCTCACGCTCCTGATCGACAATCTGCCCGCGCGCCTCCGCGCGGCCGGCGAGGTCCTGGCGACGCTCGTCGCGCTCGCCATCATGCTGGTCGTCACCAGCGCGCTCTTCACCATGGTCGCCACCGCGTGGACCTCGGGCGCCACCTCGCCGACCTACATGCGCACCCCCCTCTACATCCCGCAGGGCCTGATGCTTCTCGGCCTCGTCATGCTCGACCTCCAGCTCGTCGGTCGGCTCCTCCTGATCCTCCTCGGCCAGCCGACGGAAACCAAGGTTTCCACGCTGACCGCGGACCACTAGAAGGCCCGCCCCATGGCGCTTCCGATCGGCACGGTCCTCGCCTTGATGGCCCTCCTGCTCACCTCCGGCGTCTGGATCGGCATCGCGCTGCTCGGCGTGGGGGCGGGAGCGCTCTCCCTCCTGCGCTCCATGCCCGTCGAGCGGCTTCTCGGGCAGATCACCTGGAATTCCGTCACCAGCCCCGAACTCGTGGCGCTTCCCCTGTTCGTGCTGATGGCCGAACTCCTGTTCCGCACGCGCCTGTCGGAGCTGCTCTTCACGGCGCTGGTGCCCTGGACGCAGCGCCTCCCCGGGCGCCTCCTGCACGTCAACGTCCTCGGCTGCACGCTCTTCGCCACGATCACGGGATCCTCCGCCGCGACCACCGTCACGGTCGGCAAGATCACCGCGCACCAGCTTCTGAAGCGCGGCTACAACAAGGATCTCGTCATGGGGTCTCTGGCCGGGGCAGGGACGCTCGGCTTCCTGATCCCGCCGTCGACCATGATGATCATCTACGGCGTCCTGTCGCAGACCTCGATCATCCGCCTCTTCATCGCCGGCATCATCCCGGGCCTGTGCATCGCCGCCCTCTACATGGCCTATCTGGGCGCGGTGGCGAAGCTGCGCCCGGGCATCGTGCCGGACGACCATACCGCCTACAGCTGGGGCGAGCGCTTCCGCGCCGCCCTCGGCATCCTGCCGATCGCCGGGCTCATCGTCGCCGTCATGGGGTCGATGTACACCGGCCTCGCCAGCCCTTCGGAGGCGGCGGCCGTCGGCGTCTTCGGCGCGCTGGTCCTGGCGATCGCCCAGCGCGGCCTGACGCCCCGGAGCCTGTGGGAGGCGCTGGTCTCGGCGGCCTGCACCACCAGCATGATCGGCCTGATCATCGCGGGGGCGATGTTCCTCTCCACCGCCATGGGCTTCCTCGGGATCCCGCGCGCCGCCGCCTCGCTCGTCGAATCCTTCGGCCTCTCGCCCTTCATGCTGATGGTCGTGCTGCTCGGCGTCTACATCCTGCTCGGCTGCGTGCTGGAGGGCCTGTCGCTGATGGTCATGACGCTGCCGATCACGCTCCCGATGGTGGTGGCCGCGGGCTACGATCCGATCTGGTTCGGCATCTTCCTCATCCTGGTGATCGAGCTGGCGCAGATCACCCCGCCGGTCGGCTTCAACCTCTTCGTGCTGCAGAGCCTGACGGGGGAGCCGATCTACCGGATCGCCAAGGCGACCTTCCCCTTCTTCGTCATCATGGCGCTGTTCACCCTCTTCGTCTCCGCCGTGCCGGAGCTGGTGACCTGGCTGCCGGACCGGATGGCCGCCCGAAACTGACGGGCGGTGCGGCGCCCAGACAAAAGGCCCCGCGGGACACGGCGTCCCCCGGGGCCTTTTGCGTCCGTGCGCGGCGCTCAGTCCAGTTCGAATAGGGTCTCTCCGGCCGCCAGGACCGTGCCGGGCACGGCGAGGACCGCCGCCACCCGGCCGGCACGCGGCGCGGCGATCGTGCTTTCCATCTTCATCGCCTCGATCACCGCCAGCGCCTCGCCCTCCTCGACGGCGCGGCCCGGCTCCACGAGGATCTGGACGAGGAGCCCGGAGGCCGGGCTCTTGACCAGGCGCGCCTCGTCGGCGCGCGCCGGGTTCGGCATCTGCGCCAGAAGCGCGTCGTGGCGCGGCTCAAGGACCGTGAAACCGGCGATGGCGCCGCCGCGGATCAGCCGCCAGCCGTGATCCTGCCGGGCGATCGCCGCCGCGACGGCCCGCCCGTCCAGGATCGCCTCGAGGACCGGCGAACCGGGATGCCAGTCGCTCTCCAGCACCACATCGAATCCCTCGCCGGACAGGCGAAGGGATCGGCCTGCCGCCTCGCAACGCACCGTCAGGCAGGCCTCGCCGCGCCGTGCGACGAGATCGCGCGGCAGGGCGATGCCCGGTTCGTCCAGAACGGTGGCCGCGACGGCGAGGAGGGCGCAAAGCCGGGCCTCCTCCGGCGAAGGGGCGCCGTCGAAGCCCTGCCCGTATTCCTCGGCGATGAAGCCGGTGGACAGGCGGCCCTCGCGCCAGCGCTCGTGGGCCATGAGGCTCGACAGGAACGGGATGTTGTGGCGGATGCCGTCGATCGCGAAGCCGTCGAGCGCGGCGCCCTGCGCCTCGATCGCCTCGAGGCGCGTCGGGGCGTGCGTCACCAGCTTGGCGATCATCGGGTCGTAGTTCACCGAGATCTCGCCGCCCTCGAAGGTGCCGGTGT
>JAEZXX010000113.1 GCA_023419535.1 Pseudomonadota bacterium
ACACCGGCACCTTCGAGGGCGGCGAGATCTCGGTGAACTACGACCCGATGATCGCCAAGCTGGTGACGCACGCCCCGACGCGCCTCGAGGCGATCGAGGCGCAGGGCGCCGCGCTCGACGGCTTCGCCATCGACGGCATCCGCCACAACATCCCGTTCCTGTCGAGCCTCATGGCCCATAAGCGCTGGCGCGAGGGCCGCCTGTCCACCGGCTTCATCGCCGAGGAATACCCGCATGGCTTTTCTCTGGAAGCGCCGGACGGGGAGGAGGCGCGCGTCTTCGCCGCCATCGCCATCGCGATCGACGACCATCTGAACCGCCGCAAGCGCCTGATCGACGGGCAGCTGCCCACGCGCCGTCCCTTCGCCTTCGAGCCCGAGCGCGTCGTGCGGATCGGCAAGGCCCGGATCGAGGCGACGATCGCCGAAGCCGGCGAAGGCACGCTGACCGCCGAGCTGGACGGCCGGCGGATGGAGATCGCCGGCGCCTGGGCGCCGGGCCAGCCGGTCTGGCGCGGGACCATCGACGGCGAACCCGTCGTCGCGACCGTCTGCCCGCGTCTTGCCGCCGTCGAGATCGCGCGGGCCGGACGAGCCGCGCGCGTCAGCGTCTTCACGCCGCGCGAGGCCGAACTCGACGCGCTGATGCCGGTGAAGCTGCCGCCGGACACGAGCAGGCAGCTCCTCTGCCCGATGCCGGGGCTGGTCCGCCAGCTCTTCGCGATCGAAGGGCAGGAGGTTAAGGCGGGCGAGCCGCTCGCCGTCGTGGAGGCGATGAAGATGGAGAATCTGCTCCGCGCCGAGCGCGACGGCACCGTCTCGAAGGTCCACGCGAGCGAGGGGGACGTGCTGGCGGTCGACGCGGTGATCCTGGAGTTTAGTTGAGTTAGCAACAGCTTCGTCGTCCTCGGGCTTGACCCGAGGATGACGCGAAGAGGATGCTGGCCGCCTGCGGGAGGAGCCGCGAACGCGACGGGCTGATCCTCGGCTCGAGTCCGAGGATGACGAGGGTCGGGGCTCCGGCACCGGACGGACGCCGGGAGGAATGGCGTGGATTGGAACGAAGGCGATGCGGCGCTCTGGCGGGCGCGCGCCGAGAAGGCGCTCAAGGGCGAGGCGTTCGAAAGCCTTGTCTCGCGAACGCTCGACGGCATCGAAATCCAGCCGCTGTATCCCCGGGCGCGTGGCGAGGGGCTGGCGCTGCGCCAGCGACCGGACCGGCCCTGGACGATCGTCCAGCGCGTCGACCATCCCGGTGCGGCCGAGGCCAACGATCTCGCGCTGGCGGACCTGATGGGCGGCGCGAACGGGCTGGCGCTCGTCTTCGAAGGCGCACCCTCGGCTTACGGCTTCGGCCTCCGGCCCGGCGATCTCAAGCGGGCGCTCGACGGCGTCGAACTCGATCTCGTCGCGTTGCGTCTCGATCCGGCCCCGAGCGCCGAGGACGAAGCGACCGCCGCGGTGACGGATCTGGTCTCGTCCGCTCGGCTCGTGCCGGAAACGCTCGACATCGATTTCGGCGTCGACCCGATCGGCCCCGGGTCCGGGGTTGACGGGCGTTCCTTCGATCGGCCGGAGCGGGTCGCGGCCCTGGTGCGAGCGCTCCGTGCGAGCGGCTTCGCCTCGCCGATGCTACGCGCCGACGGGCGGGCCCATCACGATGCGGGCGCAAGCGAGGCGCAGGAGCTCGCCGCGGTGCTCGCCTCCGGGATCGCCTCTCTGCGGCTTCTGGAGGCCGAGGGCATCCCCCTCGAGGAAGCGCGGCGGCTCGTCTCCTTCGAACTCGCCGTCGATGCCGACCAGTTCCTCGGGCTGGCCAAGCTGCGGGCGCTGCGCCGGCTCTGGGCACGGGTGGAGGTGGCCTGCGGGCTCGATCCGAAGCCCGTCCGGCTCGCCGCGCAGACCTCGTTCCGGATGGCCTCGAAGCTCGACCCGGCGGTCAACTGGCTGCGCGCGACCTCGGCGCTGTTCGCCGCGGGCACCGGCGGGGCCGATCAGGTCACCGTCCTGCCGCACACGATCGCGCTCGGCCTGCCCGACGCCTTCTCGCGCCGCATGGCGCGCAACGAGCAGATCGTTCTCATCGAGGAGAGCCATCTCGCCAAGGTCTGCGACCCCGCTGCCGGCTCGGGCGCCGTCGAGGCGCTGACGAACGGCCTCGTCCAGGCCGCGTGGACGCTCGTCCGCCGGATCGAGGGGGAGGGCGGACTGCCGGCGATGCTCGCCTCCGGCACCTGGGCGGGCCTTGTCGCGCAAGCCGCCGAGGAACGGGCACGGCGGGTGGAGAGCGGGCAGGCGCCGCTCGTCGGGACCTCCGTCTTCCGCAACGACGGCGAGGCGACGGCAGGCGTCCTGCAGGTGGCGCCGGATCTCACCGGCGGGCTGCTGCCGGTCCGCCGCGAGGCCGCGCGCTTCGAGGAGGCGATCCGATGAGCCGCATTCCCGATTTCGCCGAGCTCGACCTCGGGACCGATCCGACCCCGACCCTGCCCCCGCGCGACGGCGCCGCGTGGACGACGCCGGAGGGCATTGAGGTGGCGCCCGGCTTCGGCCCGGCCGAGCGCGAGGCGGCGGCGATCCCCGAGACCTTCCCGGGCCTGCCGCCCTTCCTGCGCGGACCCTATCCGACGATGTATGTGAACCAGCCCTGGACGATCCGGCAATATGCCGGCTTCTCCACGGCGGAGGAGTCGAACGCCTTCTACCGGCGCAACCTCGCGGCCGGGCAGAAGGGCCTGTCGGTCGCCTTCGATCTCGCCACCCATCGCGGCTACGATTCGGACCATCCGCGCGTCTCGGGCGACGTCGGCATGGCGGGGGTCGCGATCGATTCCATCCTCGACATGCGCCAGCTCTTCGACGGCATCCCGCTGGATAGGATGAGCGTGTCGATGACGATGAACGGGGCGGTGCTGCCGATCCTGTCGCTCTTCATTCTTGCCGGCGAGGAGCAGGGCGTGCCGCCCGAGAAGCTCTCCGGCACGATCCAGAACGACATCCTGAAGGAGTTCATGGTCCGCAACACCTACATCTATCCCCCGGCGGGATCGATGCGGATCATCTCGGACATCTTCGCCTACACCTCGGCCAACATGCCGAAGTTCAACTCCATCTCCATCTCCGGCTATCACATGCAGGAGGCCGGGGCGACGGCGGACCTGGAGTTGGCCTACACCCTCGCCGACGGCCTCGAATATGTCCGTGCCGGGGTCGCCGCAGGCCTCGACGTGGACGATTTCGCGCCGCGCCTGTCCTTCTTCTGGGCGGTCGGCATGAACTTCTTCATGGAGGTCGCCAAGCTCCGCGCCGCGCGCCTCCTCTGGTCGGAGCTGATGGGCGAGTTCGGGCCGAAGAACGAGAAGAGCCTGGCGCTGCGCGCCCACTGCCAGACCTCCGGCTGGTCGCTGACGGCGCAGGACGTCTTCAACAACGTCACCCGCACCGCCGTCGAGGCAATGGCGGCGACGCAGGGGCACACCCAGTCGCTGCACACCAATTCGCTCGACGAGGCGCTGGCGCTGCCGACCGACTTCTCGGCGCGCATCGCCCGCAACACGCAGCTCTTCCTCGCGCATGAGAGCGGCACGACGCGCATGATCGACCCCTGGGGCGGCTCCCACTACGTCGAATGGCTGACGCGCCAGCTGGCCGAAAAGGCACGCACGCATATCGCGGAGGTCGAGGCGCTCGGCGGCATGGCCAAGGCCATCGAGGCGGGCGTCCCCAAGGCCCGGATCGAGGAGGCGGCGGCCCGCACGCAGGCGCGGATCGATTCCGGCGCGCAGATCGTCGTCGGCGTTAACCGCTTCCAGGTCGAGGGCGAGCCGGAGATCGAGGTCCTGAAGGTCGACAGCGAAGCGGTGCGCGCCAGCCAGCTGGAGAAGCTGAAAGTCCTTCGCGCGGGCCGCGACGAGGCGGCGGTCGAGCGGAGCCTCGACGCCCTGGAGCACGCCGCGCGGGAGGGGACCGGCAATCTCCTGGCACTCGGCGTGGACGCGGCGCGCGCTCATGCCACCGTCGGAGAGATTTCCTCGGCGTTGGAGCGCGCGTGGGACCGCCACGTCGCCGTCGCGACCATCCAGTCGGGGATCTACGCCCGAGCCTTCGGCGAGCCGGACGCCGAGACGCAGCGCGCGCGGGGCCTCGTCGAGGACTTCCGCGATATCGCAGGGGCGCCTCCGCGCATCCTCGTCGCCAAGATGGGCCAGGACGGGCACGACCGCGGCCAGAAGGTCATCGCCTCGGCCTTCTCCGATCTCGGCTTCGAGGTGACCATCGGCCCGCTCTTCGCGACGCCGGAGGAGGCGGCGCGGCAGGCCGTGGACGAGGACGTCCACATCGTCGGCGTCTCGTCGCTCGCCGCCGGACACCTGTCGCTGGTGCCCGCCCTCAAGGCGGAACTCGCCAAGGCCGGGCGACCGGACATCCTCGTCGTCGTCGGCGGCGTCCTGCCGCCGCAGGACCACGAAGCGCTGCGCCAGGCCGGGGCGGCCGCGATCTTCCCGCCGGGCACGCCCATCGCCAAGGCGGCGGCCGACGTTCTCGACCGGCTCCATGCCGCCCATGGTTACCGTCAGAAGGAACTCGAAGCCTATCTGGACTGACTTTGCGCGCGTCCGCAGTCACGCGCAAATCCGTTGCGTCGCAGCAAATTTCGTTGGAATGCAATGCTCGATCGGTCAGATGTTGATCGTGGCGAAAATTGTGGCGCCACTCTTGCCAAGCTTCTGAATTGAGTGTTCATTCCGCCGATCCGGTCACGTTGGCGTCAATTCAAGCCCGACGCCGAACCGGACATGCTTCAACGTTTGAGGATGGTTCGAACATGCGGATTGCAACGCTGATGGCCGCGACCGCGCTCGCCGCGGGTCTCGTGACGAGCGCGAGCGCCGAAACGGTCAGCTGGGCGCGCTCCCAGGATGCCACCACGCTGGATCCGCACTCCCAGAACCTGGGGACGAACCACAACTTCCTCCACCACATCTACGAGACGCTGGTCGACCGCGACAGCGAGGGCAACCTCCAGCCGCGCCTCGCCACCGAGTGGAACCTCAAGGAAGGCGATAACACCGTCTGGGTGTTCAAGCTGCGCGAGGGCGTGACCTTCCACGATGGCGCGCCCTTCACGGCCGACGACGTCGTCTTCTCGATCGAGCGGGCGAAGAAGGAAGGCTCGAACATGCGCCAGCTCCACGTCAACGTGGAGAGCGTGACCGCGGTCGACGACACGACCGTCGAGTTCCAGATGAGCGGCCCCTCGCCGATCTACCCGAACAACCTCACGAACACCTTCATCATGGACCGCGAGTGGTCCGAGGCGAACGACGTCGTCGAGCCGCAGGACTACGCCGCCGGCGAGGACAACTACGCCGTCCGCAACACCAACGGCACCGGTCCCTACACGCTCGCCGCGCGCGACCCCGACGTGCGCTCGACCCTGTCGGTCTTCGAGGGCCATTGGGGAGATGCGCCCGACGTCACCGAGATCAACTACGTCGTCATCGGCGAGGCGGCGACCCGCGTCGCGGCGCTGCTGTCCGGCGAGGTCGACTTCGTCCAGGACGTGCCGGTGCAGGACATCGAGCGCCTGTCGAGCCAGGGCGGCGTGAAGGTCGAGACCGGCCCCGAGAACCGCTCCATCTTCTTCGCCTACCGCTTCGGCGAGGAGCCGCTGCGCTCGTCCAACGTCACCGACCGCAACCCGTTCAACGAGCCGCTGGTGCGCGAGGCGATGCACCTCGCCGTCGACCGCGAGGCGATCCGCCAGGTCGTCATGCGCGGCCAGTCGGAGCCGGCGGGCGTCATCGTGCCGCCCTTCGTCAACGGCTACACCGAGGAGCTGGACGCCTTCCCGGCGCCGGACGTGGAGCGCGCCCGCGAACTGATGGCCGAGGCCGGCTTCGAGGACGGGTTCTCCGTCACGCTCGACACGCCGAACAACCGCTACGTCAACGACGAGGCGATCGCGCAGGCCGTGGCCGGCATGCTCTCGCAGATCGGCATCAACGTGACGCTGGCGTCGCGCCCGGTCGCTCAGCACTCCCCGCTCGTCCAGAACAACGAGACGGACTTCTACCTCTTCGGCTGGGGCGTTCCGACCTTCGATTCGGCCTACAACTTCAACGACCTCGTCCACACCAAGGACGGCGACTACGGCGCGTACAACGGCGGCCTCTACACCAACCCCGAGCTCGACGCGATGATCGAAGGGCTGGGCACCGAGATCGACGAGACCGTCCGCAACCAGGCGATCGCGGACATCTGGGCCAAGGTCCAGGAAGACCGCGTCTTCCTGCCGATCCACAACCAGGTGCTCGCCTACGCCATGAGCGAGAACCTCACGCTGCCGGTGCACCCGGAGAACCAGCCGCGTCTCTACGAGATGCAGGTCGCCGAGTAAGTCCGCCGACATGACCCGGCCCGTCCCGCGATGCCTCGCGGGGCGGGCTTTCGTTTGAGCGGGTCGCTGGACGGCCCCGCACCTTTGAGAGCTGGAACGCGATGCTCGCCTTCATCCTGAGACGCCTCGCCCAGTCCATCGTCGTGATGCTGGTCGTGGCGCTCGTCTCCTTCCTGATGTTCCGCTTCGTGGGCGACCCGCTCGCCTCGATGGTCGGACAGGACACCCGCCTCGCCGATATCGAGGCGCTGCGCGAGCGGCTCGGGCTCAACGACCCGTTCTACGTCCAGTTCTTCAACTTCATCTGGAACGCGGTGCAGGGCCAGTTCGGCATCTCCTACCGCCTGCAGCAGCCGGTGATGGACCTCATCGTCAGCCGCGTGCCCGCGACGCTGGAGCTGGCGCTCACTTCGGCGTTCATCGCGCTGGTCGTCGGTATGGCGCTCGGCGTCTACACCGCGATCAAGCCGAACGGCCTCCTGTCGCGCTTCCTGATGACCGCCTCGCTCGTCGGCGTCTCGCTGCCGACCTTCCTGATCGGCATCGCGCTGATCTACGTCTTCGCGGTCGAGCTCGGCTGGCTGCCCTCCTACGGCCGCGGCCAGACGGTGGCGATCGGCGGCTGGCAGACCGGCTTCCTGACGACGAGCGGCCTTCTCTCGCTGATCCTGCCCGCGATCACGCTCGCGCTCTATCAGATGACGCTGATCATGCGCCTGGTCCGCGCCGAGATGCTGGAGGTCATGCGCCAGGACTACATCAAGTTCGCGCGCGCCCGGGGCATCCCCACCCGCCGCATCAATTTCGGCCACGCCCTGAAGAACACGATGGTGCCGGTCATCACCATCACCGGCCTGCAGCTCGGCTCCATCATCGCCTTCGCGGTGGTGACCGAGACGGTGTTCCAGTGGCCCGGCGTCGGCCTCCTCTTCATCCAGTCCGTCCAGGTCGTCGACGTGCCCGTGATGGCCGCCTACCTGATGCTGATCGCCTTCGTCTTCGTCGTCATCAACCTCGTGGTCGACATTCTCTACCACGTGGTCGACCCGCGCCTGCGCGTGTCGACCGGCGCGGCGAAATAGGAAACCGACGAGATGTCCGACACCGCAAAGCCCGTGCCGACCCCCAAGGAGCGGTCCTTCCTCTACCGCGCCTGGGACTCGGATCTCGGCTATTCCTTCCGCACCTCTCCCGTCACGATCCTGGCGGCGCTCGTCGTTCTGATCCTCATCGGGTCGGCGCTGCTGGCCCCGTGGATCGCGCCGACCAACCCGTTCGACGGGCGCGGCATCAACCTGATGAACGGCTTCACGCCGCCGATGACGCCGAACCAGTTCACCGGCCAGACCTTTCTCATGGGGACGGACAACCAGGGCCGCGACATCTTCTCGGCCATCCTCTACGGTTCCCGCGTCTCGCTCTTCGTCGGCTTCTCCGCGGTCGCCTTCTCGCTGATCCTCGGCGTCTCGCTCGGGCTTCTCGCCGGCTATGTCGGCGGGCGGACGGACGCCATCATCATGCGCATCGCCGACGTGCAGCTCTCCTTCCCGGTCATCCTGATCGCGCTCCTGATCTTCGGCATCGCGCGCGGCTTCCTGCCGCCGCAGTACCGCGAGACCATGGCGGTCTATGTCCTGATCGTCGCCATCGGCCTGTCGGACTGGGTGCAGTACGCGCGCACCGTGCGCGGTGCGACGCTCGTCCAGAAGAACAAGGAATACGTGCAGGCGGCGATGCTGATCGGGCGCAAGCCCTTCGCCATCATGTTCCGCCACGTCCTGCCGAACGTCACCGAGCCGATTCTCGTCATCGCGACGATCTCGCTGGCGCTCGCGATCATCTCGGAATCGACCCTCTCCTTCCTCGGCGTCGGCGTGCCCCCGACCCAGCCCTCGCTCGGAACGCTCATCCGCGTGGGCCAAGGCTTCCTGTTCTCCGGCGAATGGTGGATCCTCCTGTTCCCCTCCCTCGCGCTTCTGGCGCTCGCCCTCTCGATCAACCTTCTCGGCGACTGGCTGCGCGAGGCCCTGAACCCGAGGCTGGCCAAATGAGCGCCGTCATCGACACGGCGGCCGGCAAGCTCGCCAAGGCGACGCCGGTCATCTCGCTGCGCGACCTCGTGGTCGAGTTCCCGACGCGGCGCGGCATTCTGCGGGCCATCGACAAGGTGTCGTTCGATGTCGCCCCGGGCGAGATCCTCGGCGTCGTCGGCGAGTCCGGCGCGGGCAAGTCGATCACCGGCTCGGCGATCATCGGGCTGATCGACCCGCCGGGGCGCGTGGCGGGCGGCGAGATCCTCCTCAAGGGCGAGCGGATCGACAATCTGCCCGAGGAGGAGATGCGGCGCCTTCGCGGCAAGCGCATCGGCATGGTCTTCCAGGACCCGCTGACGAGCCTCAACCCCCTCTACACCGTCGGCGAGCAGCTGATCGAGACGATCCGTACCCATTTGCCGATGAGCGAGGCGAAGGCGCGCGAGCGGGCCATCGAGCTTCTGGCCGACGTCGGCATCCCTGCGCCGAAGCAGCGCGTCGACAGCTACCCGCACCAGTTCTCCGGCGGCATGCGCCAGCGCGTCGTGATCGCGCTCGCGCTCTGCGCCGAGCCGGAGTTCATCGTGGCCGACGAGCCGACGACGGCGCTCGACGTCTCGCTGCAGGCGCAGATCATCGCCGTCTTCAAGAAGGTCTGCGCGGAGCGCGGCACGTCCGCGATCCTTATCACGCACGACATGGGCGTGATCGCGGAGGCCGCCGACCGGGTCGCCGTGCTCTACGCCGGCCGCATCGCCGAAGTCGGTCCGGTGCAGGACATGCTGAAAAGGCCGCTGCATCCCTACACGACCGGTCTGATGGGCTCGATCCCCTCGCTCTCGGGCGAGGACGACCGGCTGCGCCAGATTCCAGGTGCGATGCCGCGCTTGAACCGCATCCCGAACGGCTGCGCCTTCCACCCGCGCTGCGAGCACGAGATGCCGGTCTGCTCGGCCAAGCGCCCGGGCCTCAACCACGTGGGCGCAACGCATGTCGCCTGCTTCCTGCACGGAGACGCGACCCAATGAGCGCGCTTCTGAAAGTCGATCACCTCTCGCGCGATTTCGACGTCTCGGCGCCCTGGCTGAACCGGGTCATCGAGCGCAAGGGCCGCCAGAGCGTGAAGGCGGTCGACGACGTCACGCTCCACATCGAGAAGGGCAAGACCTTCGCGCTCGTCGGCGAGTCCGGCTCCGGCAAGTCGACCATCGCCCGCATGGTCGTCGGCCTGATCGAGCCGACGCGCGGGGCCGTCAAGTTCGACGAGGTCGACATCTGGGACAAGCGCAACGCGAAGAAGCTCGGCGAGCTTCGCCAGCGCTTCCAGATGATCTTCCAGGACCCCTACGCGTCGCTGAACCCGCGCTGGCGGGTGCGCGACATCGTGGCCGAGCCGCTCAAGACCTACGGCCTCGCGACCAGCCAGAAGGAGATCGACGCCGAGGTCGGGCGGCTGCTGGAGACGGTGAAGCTCTCGCCCGAGGACGGGCTGAAGTACCCGCACCAGTTTTCCGGCGGCCAGCGCCAGCGCATCTGCATCGCCCGCGCGCTCGCCAACAAGCCCGAGTTCATCGTCTGCGACGAGCCGACCTCCGCGCTCGACGTCTCGGTGCAGGCGCAGATCCTGAACCTGATGCGCGACCTGCAGGACGAGTTCGGCCTCACCTACCTCTTCATCAGCCACAACCTCGCTGTCGTGAACTACATGGCCGACGAGGTGGGCGTCCTCTATCTCGGTCGCCTGTGCGAGATCGCACCCCCCAAGCGCCTCTTCGAGAACGCGCGCCACCCCTACACGCGCTCGCTGCTCGATTCGGTGCCGGACATGGACATGTCGGGGCGCGAACGCACGCCAGTGAAGGGCGAGATCCCGAACCCGATCTCGCCGCCGTCGGGATGCTTCTTTCACCCACGCTGCCCGCACGCCAACGACCGCTGCCGCCGCGAGGCGCCCCTGATGCTGCCGCAGGACGGGGTCGTCGTCGCGTGCCACGGCGTCGAGGAAGGGCGCATCTGAGCGCGTGATCCGCGCTTGACGGCGGGCTCCGGTCCGCCCATTCTTTCCTTGTTTTTCCGAGGGGTGCGCTCTCGTCCGAAGGACGAGGGTGCTGAGACGGCACGATGCCGAACCCTTGAACCTGATCCGGGTCATGCCGGCGTAGGAACGGAATTTGCGCGCTTCCCGTCCTTGGCGAAGGATGCGCGCCGTCCCCCTTGCGCCGGTGCGTCCGGCCCAACGAGGGACGAAATCCGATGACGACACGCTTCACCGAGACCCTGAGGGACGCCGCGCGGCAGGACTGGGAGGCGACGATCTCCCATCGCTTCGTCGGCGACCTCATCGCCGGCACGATCCAGCCGGACGTCATGTCCCGCTACCTCGTTCAGGACCACCGCTTTCTCGACAGCTTCCTGATGCTGCTCGGCGCGGCGCAGGCGAGCGCGGACAATTTCGAGGCGCGCCTGCGCTTCGCGCGCTTCGGCGGCATGATCGCGGGCGACGAGAACACCTATTTCGAGCGCTCCTTCGAAGCGCTGGGCGTCTCGAAGGCCGAGCGCGAGGACGCACCGGACACTGCGCCGACCGCCGGGTTCAAGGCGATCATGCGCGAGGCGGCCGGGACGCGCTCCTACGCCGCTGCGCTCTGCGTCCTGTGCGTCGCCGAATGGTCCTACCTGGAATGGGCGCTGAAGGCGGACGGGCGCTACCCGGAGAGCTTCGTCCATGCCGAATGGATCACATTGCACGACAACGACGCGTTCCAGGACTTCGTCGCGTTCCTGCGCTCCGAACTCGACCGGGTCGGACCGGCGGAGGAGGGGGCCGCGCGCGATTTCTTCACCCGTGCGGTCAAGCTGGAACGCGCCTTCTTCGACGCCGCCTACGAGGCCTGAATCAAGACCGTTTGCCCGCCCCCGCCCGAAGGGAGTAAGCGAGGTCGGGGGCGAGCAGCGAGGGTGTCATGGCGGTCGAAGGCGGCGACGGGGTCGGGCTCGTCCAGGTGGTGGCGCTTCTGGCGGCGGGCGTCGTCGCGGTGCCGATCTTCAAGCGGCTCGGGCTCGGACCCGTCCTCGGCTACTTCACCGCCGGTCTGATCATCGGGCCCTTCGGCCTCGGCCTCTTCGCCGAGCCGGAGGGCGTGCTGCACTTCGCCGAGTTCGGCGTCATCATGCTGCTCTTCATCATCGGGCTGGAGATGGAGCCGGCCCGACTCTGGGCGCTGCGCCGGCAGATCTTCGGGCTGGGGCTGGCGCAGGTCGCCGCCTGCGGCCTCCTTCTGACGCTCGCCGGAATGCTCTTCGGTCTCACGCCGGCCGTCGCCTTCGTGGCCGGGCTCGGCTTCGTCCTCTCCTCCACCGCCGTCGTCATGCAGATGCTGGAGGACGAGGGACTGCTCGGCACGCCGGAGGGCCAGAAGGGCGTCTCGATCCTGCTGCTCGAGGACCTCGCCATCGTGCCGCTGCTCGCCATCGTCGCCTTCATCGGCCCGCGCGAGACGGGCAACGGCGCGCCCCTCTGGCAGGAGCTGGCCCTGGCCGGTGGCGCGCTCCTCGCGCTGGTGCTGGCGGGCCGCTACCTCCTCAACCCGATGTTCGCGATCCTCGCCCGCGCCCGGGCCCGCGAGGTGATGACGGCCGCCGCGCTCCTCGTCGTCCTCGGCGCGGCGCTCCTGATGGACATGGGCGGACTCTCCATGGCGATGGGGGCGTTCCTCGCCGGCGTGTTCCTGTCCGAATCGACCTTCAAGCATCAGCTCGAAACCGACATCGAGCCCTTCCGCGGCATCCTCCTAGGGCTGTTCTTCCTGGCGGTCGGCATGTCGCTGGACCTCGCCGTCATCGCGCGCGAGTGGCCGACGATCCTCCTCTTCGTGGTGCTCTTCATCGCCGTGAAGGCGATCGGGATCTACGCCGTCGCGCGTCTGTTCGGCTCGGCCAATCGCTCGGCCATCGCGCGCGTGGCGCATTTCGCGCAGGGCGGCGAGTTCGCCTTCGTGCTCTATTCGGCGGCGGTGGCGAGCGGCATCTTCGACGGGCCGACCAACGCGGTCTTCACCGCCACCGTCATCATCTCCATGGCGCTGACGCCGCTCTGGTCGATCGCGCTGGCGCGTTTCATGCCCGCCGAAGAGGTGTCGCTCGACGGCGTCGACGAGGCGTCCGAGCTGGAGGGCCGCGTCCTCATCATCGGCTTCGGCCGCTTCGCGCAGGTCGCCGCCCAGTCGCTGCTGGCGCGCGGCATCGACATCTCCATCATCGAGAACGACGTGGAGATGATCGAGGCGGCCGCGCGCTTCGGCTTCAAGGTCTATTACGGCGACGGCACGCGCCTCGACACGCTGCACGCCTCGGGCGCCGGACGCGCCGAGGCCGTTCTGGTCTGCGTCGACCGGCAGGACGCGGCCGACCGGATCGTCGAACTCCTGGAGGCCGAGTTCCCGCACGCCAAGGTCTTCGCGCGGGCCTTCGACCGCGGTCACTCGCTCAAGCTCGTGAAGGCCGGCGTCGACTATCAGATCCGCGAGACCTTCGAGTCCGCGATGGTCTTCGGGGCGGAGACGCTGCGCCGGCTCGGCACGCCGGAGGAGGTGATCGAGGAGATCGTCGAGGACGTCCGCAGACGCGACGCCGAGCGCTTCGACCTCCAGCTCGCCTCCGACATCTATGCGGGGACGGATCTGATGCGCGGCAATGCGCCGGTGCCTGCCCCGCTCACCAAGCCGAGGCGCGCCGGGCGCGTCGTCTCGGACGGCGCGCCCGCCTCGGGCGACGGCGTCCCTGTCGCCTGAGGGCGGTCAGAGCACGAGGATCGCCCGCAGATCGTTGACGTTGGTTAGGGTCGGCCCCGTCGTCACGAGGTCGCCGATGGCTGAGAACAGCGAGTAGCTGTCGTGCCCGTGAAGGCTGGCCGCCGGGTCCAGGCCCGCGGCGCGCGCCCGTTCCAGCGTGTCGGGTGCCACGATCGCCCCCGCGGCGTCCTGCGTGCCGTCGATCCCGTCCGTGTCCCCCGCGATGGCGAAGATGCCGGGCGCGCCGGCCAACGCGTTGGCGAGCGCCAGCAGGTACTCCGTGTTGCGTCCGCCGCGGCCGGGCTTTTCGCGCCCGATCGATACGGTCGTCTCGCCGCCGGACAGGAGGATCGCGGGGGCGGGCAGGGGATGGCCGTGCGCGCGGACCGAACGCGCGATGCCGGCCATGACGATGCCGGCCTCCCGGGCCTCGCCCTCGATCGCGTCGCCGAGGAGGAGCGGCGTAACGCCCGCCTCGCGCGCGGTCCGGGCGGCCGCCTCCAGCGCCATCTGCGGCGTCGCGATCAGCCGGACGTCGGCCTCGAAGGGCGGCCGGGGCTGCGGCGCCCGCGCGAGGAGCCGGCGCGCCGGCTCCGGCAGCTCGGGCCCGAGCCGCTCGATCATCGCCGAAAGATCAGCGCCCGCGTCCGGGTCGAACACCGTCGGACCGGAGGCGATGGCGCGCGGGTCGTCGCCCGGAACGTCCGAGATCGCGAGGGTCACGACCCGCGCCGGACGGGCGGCCTCGGCGAGGAGTCCGCCCTTGATGCGCGACAGGCGGCGCCGGACCCGGTTCATCTCGTTGATCGAGGCGCCGGAGGCGAGGAGCAGCCGGTTGACCGTCTTCTTCTCCTCCAGCGTGAGACCCGTCGCGGGAAGCGTCATCAGCGCCGAGCCGCCACCGGAGATGAGCGCCAGCACGAGATCGTCGGCCGTCAGCCCTTGGACCGCGTCGAGGATGCGCCGGGCCGCCCGTTCGCTCGCCTCGTCCGGAACCGGGTGCGAGGCTTCCAGCACCTCGATCCGGCGCGTGGGAACGCCGTGGCCGTATCGGGTGACGACCACCCCGTCCAGCGGAACGTCCGGCCACGCGTCCTCCAGTGCGGCCGCCATGAGCGCGGCGGACTTGCCGGCGCCGACGACGATGCAGCGCCCCTTCGGCCGCTCCGGCAGATGGGCGGCGAGCACCCGTCGCGGATCGGCGCTGGCGATTGCCGCCTCGAAGACCGAGCGCAGGAACGCCTTCGGATCGGCGATGGGGCTGGATGGCGGCGTCATGTCGTTCCTCCCGTCGGTCCCTCTGTGACACCGCCGGAGGGCCATCGTCCAGGGCGCGGCCCGGGATCGAGCGGGGCGGCGAGGATCGGCGGGGCGGCGGCATCGGCGCGCGGTCTCCTGGCGGCCCCGGCCATCCGCCGCCCGAGGGGCCCTTCGACGAAGCGGAAGGACAGAAGCGCCATGACGACGGTGGCGGCGATGGGGACGAGGCAGAACAGGTAGAAGCCGACGACCTCCATCGGAGCCACGACGCGCTGCCAGAGGAAGGAGAGGAACACGATCTCGGGGATCGAATGCAGGATGTAGATGCCGAAGGAGACGCGGGTCAGCGGCATCAGCGGCGCAAGTCCGACGGTCGATTCGGGCCGGGCCGTCTCGGACAGCCCGATCAGGAGGATCGCGGCGAAGAGAAGCGCGAGGGTCATGAGGATCGGACCGTCGAGGGCCATCGAGCCGAGGGCGAGAAGCAGCGTGACGAGGCCCGGTCCGTGGGAGCGCACGGGCAGGACGCGCCGCTCCACGAGCTTCGCCGCGACGGCGCCCGCCAGGAAGTCGGCGAAGGCGCGATAGGCTCCGAACGTGTCGGCGCGGGACCAGTGAACGCTCCCCAGGGCGCCGGCCTGCGACATCGTCTCCAAAGCGACCAGCCACGCGACGAGAAGGATCGACAATCCCGCTACTCCCGTGCGCCTGGAGGTCAGCACGATCACGGGAAAGAGGATGTAGCAGAAGAACTCCGCGCTGACCGACCAGGACGGATAGTTGAAGCCGAGCGTCTCGGTCGTCCCCCAGGCGTGGAGGGCCAGAAGGTGGAAGGGCAGGTCGCCGAACGTCCAGCGGGTCGGATGGTAGAGCGTGACGAGGCCGTTCGCCCCGGCCGCCCCGATGGCGACGAAGACCAGGAGAGTCAGCAGATGCAGGGGATAGAGCCGCGCGAAACGGCGCCGGAGGTAACGCAAATAGCCGGGTATGCCGTCGATCTGGTCGGCGCAGCGCGTCATGATCAGGAAGCCCGACAGCATGAAGAACATGTCGAGCAGCGAGAGAAAACGTTGGGATAGGCCCAGCAGCGCCTCGACGTCATCGCGCGGGGCGAAGAAGCCGTAATGATAGACCATCACCAGTATGGCGGCCGCGAACCGCCAGCAGTCGAAGATCCGAAAGTACATCGCGCCTCGGCCGCCCCGCCGATCCGGAACCCGGATCGGTTGCCGACTATACATCGGAACGGGCTCGACCGTCATCGGCGGCGCGGGACAAGTTCGACGCGAGGATGAACGGAATGCTGCCGAAAACGAAAAGGCCCCGGCGGAGATTCCGCCGGGGCCTTCTTGACGTCTATCAGACGGCGGTCAGGCCGACTTCTTGCGGTCCTCGTCCTGGACCTCCTCGAAGTCCGCATCGACCACGTCGTCGCGGCGGCCGCTCGCTCCGCCGTCATTGGCGGGCGCCTCGGCGTCTGCCTCGGCCTGCGAAGCCTCGTACATGGCCTGTCCGAGTTTCATCGAGGCCTCGGCCAGCCTGTCGGACTTGGCCTTGATGGCCTCGGCGTCGGCCTCGGGCTTCTCCAGTTCGGCCTTGAGGTCCGCGATCGCGTCCTCGATGGCCTTGCGGTCGTCCGCCGAGACCTTGTCGCCGTAGTCGGCCAGCGACTTCTCGGCCGAATGGACGAGACTCTCGCCCTGGTTCTTGGCCTCCACCGCGGCGCGGCGCTTCTTGTCGCCCTCCGCGTTCGCCTCGGCGTCCTTCACCATCTTCTCGATGTCGGCGTCCGACAAGCCGCCCGAAGCCTGGATCGTGATCCGCTGCTCCTTGTTGGTGCCCTTGTCCTTGGCCGAGACGTTGACGATGCCGTTGGCGTCGATGTCGAACGTCACCTCGATCTGGGGCACGCCACGCGGCGCCGGCGGAATGCCCTCGAGGTTGAAGCGCCCGAGCATCTTGTTGTCGGCCGCCATCTCGCGCTCGCCCTGGAAGACCTGGATGGTCACGGCGTTCTGCGAATCCTCGGCCGTGGAGAACACCTGGCTCTTCTTGGTCGGGATGGTCGTGTTGCGGTCGATGAGGCGCGTGAACACGCCGCCCAGCGTCTCGATGCCGAGCGAGAGCGGGGTCACGTCGAGGAGCAGCACGTCCTTCACGTCGCCCTGCAGGACGCCGGCCTGGATCGCCGCGCCCATGGCGACGACCTCGTCCGGGTTGACGCCCTTGTGCGGCTCCTTGCCGAAGAACTGCTTGACCGTCTCCTGGACCTTCGGCATGCGCGTCATGCCGCCGACGAGGACGACTTCGTCGATCTCGTTGGCCGAGAGCCCAGCATCCTTCAGCGCGGCCTTCATCGGGCCGACCGTGCGCTGGACGAGATCGTCGACGAGGCTCTCGAACTTGGAGCGGGTGAGCTTCAAGGTCAGGTGCTTCGGGCCGGTCTGATCGGCGGTGATGAAGGGCAGGTTGATCTCGGTCTGCGCAGAGGAGGACAGCTCGATCTTCGCCTTTTCGGCCGCTTCCTTCAGGCGCTGCAGAGCGAGCTTGTCGCCCTTCAGGTCGATGCCCTGGTCCTTCTTGAACTCGGTCGCGAGATAGTCGACGAGGCGCAGGTCGAAATCCTCGCCGCCCAGGAACGTGTCGCCGTTGGTCGACTTCACCTCGAAGACGCCGTCGCCGATCTCCAGGATCGAGACGTCGAACGTGCCGCCGCCCAGATCGTAGACCGCGATCGTCTTGCCGTCGTTCTTGTCGAGGCCGTAGGCGAGCGCGGCCGCCGTCGGCTCGTTGATGATGCGCAGGACTTCAAGGCCCGCGATCTTGCCCGCGTCCTTGGTCGCCTGGCGCTGTGCGTCGTTGAAGTAGGCTGGGACCGTGATGACGGCCTTCTCGACCTTCTCGCCGAGATAGGACTCGGCGGTCTCCTTCATCTTCTGGAGGATCATGGCGGAGATCTGCGAAGGCGAATGCTTGGCGCCGCCCGCCTGTACCCAGGCGTCGCCGTTGTCGGCGCGCACGATGGAGTAGGGCACCATGCCCTTGTCCTTCTGGGTGGTCGGGTCGTCGAACGTGCGGCCGATCAGACGCTTGATTGCGAACAGCGTGTCTTCGGGGTTGGTCACGGCCTGGCGCTTGGCCGGCTGGCCGACAAGACGCTCTCCGTCGCCGGTGAAGGCGACAATGGACGGCGTCGTGCGCGCGCCTTCCGCGTTCTCGATGACCTTGGCGGTCTTGCCGTCCATGACGGCGACGCAGGAATTGGTGGTGCCGAGATCGATGCCGATCACCTTGGCCATGTCGGAACTCTCCTTCTTCGATAGCGACCCGCCGGGACCCTCCTGTCGAGGCGTTCCGATGGGCGGGCCCAAAAGCGGTTATCCAGCGGCCGGTCTCTGTCTTCCGCCTGGAAGCGCGGCCCGGTCGGCTGGCGGCTATATATGAATGGCGATTTGGGCGCGCAAGTCGCGCCCGGCAGGCCCTCGGGGCCTGGCCGGGACGGAATGCTGCCCGGCTACGAAGCCCGCCGGGCGGGCGGGGAACTGCGGGTCGCAGGCATCGCTTACCTCTTCGATCCGCGGCAGGCGGAGTCCTGCGAGGGAGTAGCGCAGCCATGCACAGCGTCATCGCCATCATCGGAGTGATCGTCGTCGTCCTGTTCGTCCTCTCCTTCCTCGGTCTCGCCTGAACCGTACCTCGACGGGACGCCGGCGCGCCCGTGCGACCGGCGGCCCGATCGACCCTTTCATCCGCCGTCGACGATCGCCTTCGGGCGTCAGCCGCGCTGTCAAAGGAGCAGACCGATGGTCTCAGACTACAATCCGCCCCGTCCGCCGGACGAGGGCGCTTCCGACGCCGGACGCGTCCGGGACGCCGCCGCCCGGGAAGCCGGATCGGCCCGAGAGGAGGCCGGTCGCTTCGGCGAGCAGGTCAGGGAGGGCGCCGCTCATCTCGGATCGAACGCCAAGGAAAAGGTCTACGAGAAGGCGGAGGCCGGCAAGAGCTTCGCCGCCGGCAGCCTCGACGACTTCACCGCGGCGATCCGCAAGGCCTCGGACGAGCTCGGTGAGCGGGACCAGTCGATGGCCGCCAATCTCGTGCGCGAGGCGGCCTCGGGTCTGGAGCAGGTGTCGGGCGCGATCCAGGGCAAGAGCGTCCAGGAACTGACACGCTCGGTCGCCGGCTTCGCGCGGCGCCAGCCCGCGGCCTTCCTGATCGGCGCGGCGCTTGCGGGCGTGGCCCTCGGCCGGTTCGCCAAGGCGTCCTCCGATCACGACGAGCACCGCTTCGACCACGGCGGCCGCTCGGGGCAGGGCGGCGCCTACCGCGGCGCCTATCGCGACGAAGCTCGAGACCGATCGGCCTACGACGGGGCCGCCGGCTCCGACCGGGGCGCGGCCTCGGGCAGCTCCGGATCGCCTTCGACGGGGAGCCGCTTCCCGTCCGCAAGCGGTTCGTCCGCGTCGTCCGGCACGGGCGCGTCCTTCGGAGCCGCCGGGTCGGCTTCGGGTTCGTCCGCGTCGTCCGGCGGCACGGCCGGTCCCGGCGCGGCGGGCACCACCTATCGTTCCGCCGCATCGAGCGCCGGCCTTGCGGGCGTGACGGCAGACATTACGCCGGTCCGCCCCGGCGCGGTATCCGAACCCGGCACGAAGGAAGGCGACCATGACCGTTGATCCCCGCGACGTTCCCCCGGAAGGCACCCGAGAGGGGCACCGCGACAACAGGTCGGTGCCCGAGCTCCTGTCGGACCTCATGCGCGAGGGCAACGAGCTGTTCCGCACCGAAGGGCGCCTCATCCGCTCGGAGATCTCCGACAAGATCAGGCAGGTCGAGATCGGCGGCGGGTCGATCCTGGCCGGGGCGATCTGCCTCCTGGTCGCGCTGAACGTGCTCTCGGCCGCGCTCGTGGCGGGGCTGGCGAACGTGGCGGAGATGGGCCCGGGCTGGGCCGCCCTCATCGTCGGCGTCGTCATCGCGGTGGTGGGCGCCCTGCTTCTCGCCAAGGGCAAGAAGAACCTCGAACCCAGCAATCTCACGCCCGAGAAGACGGCGCAGCAGCTTCGTCAGGACGGGCGGCTCGTGAAGGAGCAGACCCGATGAGCGAAGAGACGGAACGGCTCGCCCGCGAGGCGGAAGAGCGCCGCAGCCATGTCGACAGCACGCTCGACCAGCTGAAGGACAAGTTCTCGGTCGGCCAGATCGTGGACGAGCTCTCGGGCTACGTCCGCGAGGGGCAGGGCGCCGACATGGTGCGCAATCTGAACCGGCAGGTCCGGGACAATCCCCTGGCGCTCGGGCTGGTCGGCGCGGGCATCGCCTGGCTTCTCCTGGGGCAGGGCGTGCGCGAGGGCGGCCATCGCGTGAAGGACCGCTACGACGAGTGGCGCGACGACGACGACCTCTACGATCGCGATCGTCTGTCGGGCGGCGGCTACCCGATCGCCGACGGGCGCCCTCACACGGTCGGCGAAGGCCCCTACGCCGGACAGAGCGGCTCGCACGCGGCCGCCTCCCCGGGCGGCGCTGGTCTGGCCGAGCGCGCCAAGGGGGCCGCAGGGCGGGTCGGTTCGGCTGCGTCCTCGGCAGGCTCCAGCATCGCCGGCGGCGCGAGTTCCCTCGGTTCGGGCGTTTCAGGCGCCGCCTCGGCCGCCTCGGACCGGGTCGGCCATGCGCTCCACGACGCACGCGATGCGGCCTCCCATGCGGGCGAGCGGGTCTACCGCTCCGGCGCCTCGGCCGGTCGGCGGATCGGCGGTTATGGCCGGAGCGCCCGGCGGACCTTCCTCGACACGCTGCAGGAGGAGCCGCTGATCGTGGGCGCCGTGGCGCTGGCGATCGGTGCTGCGGTCGGCGCGGCTCTGCCGTCCACACGCCGGGAGGACGAGCTGTTCGGGCAGACCCGCGACCGGCTGCGCGACGGCGCCTTGGACTACGGCCGTGACGCGCTCGACAAGGCCGAGCACGTGGCGGGCGAGGCCTATCGCGCCGCGAGCGAGGAGGCCGAAGCCAAGGGCCTCAAGCCCGGAAGCGACGGCGAGACCCTGGCTCAGAAGGCGTCCTCGGTGATCGAGCGGGCCACGGAGGCCGCCAAGGACGATGCCCGCAAGGAAGGGCTGATCTAGCTTCGCGCCCTCCAATGAAAAGGAAGGCCGCGCCGGACGACCCGGCGCGGCCTTTTTAATCGAAGAAGCCCTCGCGCAGGCATTCGTGGACGATCGGGCCGCCGGCCGGCTGCAGGATCGTGGGCATGAGAACCGATGGTCTCAGATCGAGTTCGGGCAATGCGGCCAGCGCCGTCCAACTGAAGGTCAGATGAGGCTCGACGCCGCGAAACGGCACGACCGCCTCGGCGAGCGTCCGGTCGGCGAAGTCCGCCTCGAACGCGAGCACGACTTCCTGATAGGCTCGGCTCCTCCATGAGAAGAGGTTCTCGCAGACGAGGAAAGGGGCCGCGACGACGAAGTTCCGGTCTCCCAGTTCCTCGCAGAGCTCGCGAACGAGGGCTTCACGTGCGAACTCGCCCGTCTCGACCGATCCCCCCGGCAGCGTCCAGAACTCGTCGCCGTCCTCCTGGCAGAGAAGGACCCGCTCCGCGTCCACGATCCGCGCGCAGGCGCGAAGGCGGATGAGCGGTCCGCTCACCCGCCGAAGAGGCCGCGGAAGAGGGAGCGGTCGATGGAGCGCTCGACGGGGCCTTCCAGCACGGCGTCCGGCGGCAGCTCGTCGCGGCGCACCACGCGCGCCGGTCCGATCTCGGCCGGCGGCATGCGCGCCGGCTGGCCGTAGTCCTCGCCCCCCGCGAAGGGGTCGCCGCCCGCCATCTGTCCGTCCGGCGAGATCGGCACGTAGTCGGGCTGGCTGTCCGGCGAGACGATCTCATAGCCCTCGTCCTCGCCTCCGCGCATGGTCGGGAGCGTGCGCTGGGGCTCGTTCGAGACCATGCCCTCGCCCCCGAGCGGGCGGCCGTAGGGGTCGACGGGGTTGCCGTACTGGTCGACATAATTGCCCCACTGGTCGACATAGACCTGGACGGGCTCCTGCGGCTGCGGCTGCTGGTCGAGCTGCTGCTGGCGCGCGATGCGGTCGCTGCCCGGCAGCGGCACGGGCGGCAGCCCCTCGTGCGCGGCGATCATGAACGCCTTCCAGGCCTCAGCCGGCAGCGCGCCGCCCGTCACCTGGCGCATCGGCGCGCCGTTGTCGTTGCCGAACCAGACGCCGGTGGTGAGGTTGGCCGTGTAGCCGACGAACCAGGCGTCCTTGAAGTCCTGCGTCGTCCCGGTCTTGCCGCCGGCCTGCCAGTCGGGGAAGGCGGCTCTCCGGCCGGTTCCGCTCGTCAGCACCCGCGTCGTCATCTGGTTCATCATCGCCGCGACGTCCGGGTCGACGACGATGGGCGGCACGCCCGCGCCGCGCTCGTAGAGAACGCGCCCCGAGACGGTGGTGACGCGGTTCACCAGATGCGGCGTCGCTTGGTAGCCGCCATTGGCGAAGGGCGCGAAGGCGCCGGTGAGTTCCAGAAGCGAGACCTCGCCCGTGCCGAGCGCGATCGAGGCGTTCTCCTGCATCGGCGAGTTGATTCCCAGGCGCTTGGCCGTCTCGATGACGCGCGCGGGGCCGACCTCGGCGGTGAGCTGCGCGGCGATGGTGTTCAGGGAGAGCGCCAGCGCGTCGCCGACGGTGACCGCGCCGCGGAAGCGGTTGTCGTAGTTCGACGGGCTCCAGTCGCCGATGCGCGTCGGCGCGTCGTTGACGACCATCTCCGGCCGCCATCCCTGCTCGAGCGCGGCCGCCCAGACGAAGGGCTTGAAGGTCGAGCCCGGCTGGCGGCGCGCGTCCACCGCGCGGTTGAACTGGCTCTCGTTGTAGTCCCGGCCGCCGACGATGGCGCGGATCGCGCCCGTGCCGTCGAGCGCGACCAAGGCGCCCTGCGTGACGTTCTGGGTGGCGCCGTCGATCGTCTCCTTGATGATCGTCTCGGCGCGCTTCTCGAGACCCATGTCGATGGTGGTCTCGACGACGACATCCTCGGCGATGTCGGGCGCGAGCTGGCGCAGGTCCCGCATCACCATGTCGGCGGCGTAGTGCTCGCCGCCGGTCCAGTAGGCGCGCGCGATGGTCGGCTCGTTGGAGCGGGCGGCCTCCAGCTCCTCGGGCGTGATGAAGCCGGCGTCGCGCATAGCGGCGAGAACCACGGCGCCGCGCGCCTTGGCGCCGTCCGGGTTGCGCACAGGGGTGAGACGCGAGGGCGCCTGCAGGACGCCGGCGAGCATCGCGGCCTCCGAAAGCGTGACGTCGGAGGCGTTCTTGTCGAAATAGCGCCGCGCGGCGGCCTGCACGCCCGTCGCGCCCGAGCCGAAATAGACCCGGTTCAGATACATCTCCAGGATCTGGTCCTTGGAGAACTTCGCCTCCAGCCAGACCGAGAGGATGGCCTCCTGGATCTTGCGCTGGATGGTCTGGTCGGGCGTCAGGAAGACGTTCTTGGCCAGCTGCTGCGTCAGCGTCGAGCCGCCCTGAACGGTCTGGCCGGCAGACAGGTTCTCGACGAGCGCGCGGCCGATGCCGATCGGGTCGACGCCGAAATGGTCGTAGAAGCGGCGGTCCTCGATCGCGATGACGGCCTGCGGGATGTGGGCGTTCATCTGGTCGAGCGAGACGGCCTCGCCGCCGGTGAGGCCGCGATCTGCGAGCAGTTCGCCGTCGTAGGAGACGATCTTGACGTTCGGCGGCCGGTCCGGGACGACCCAGACCTCGTCGGGCAGCGTCATCGCGAAATAGGCGACGACGATTCCGAGGCCGACGACGCCCCAGAAGGCGGCGAAGACACCGAGCCGGAAGAGGTGCCCGAGGAAGGAGCGCCGGCGCCGTCGCGGGCGGCCGAAGAAGCCGCCGCCCGAGCCTGAACCGCCGCGTCCGCCGGAGGCCGAGCTGCCGGACTTGGCGCGTGCGGTTCGTCCGCTGGCTTTGGCCGCCTGCGACTTGCGCCGCGCGGCCATCGCAACGGGCCGGTCGTTCACGACGGCCCGGTCGTCGGCGGACAGCCGGAAGTCGTCGTCCGCCTCGGGCTCCTGGCCGAAGGTCGGCTCGATCCGCGTCTGCCTGCGTCCAAGGCCCATCGAAAGCCCCCTCTGAATGTACTGCGCGCCGCCGCGCCCTCGACGGCGGACGCTCCTTTTCGGCCGGCCGGGCGTCGCACCATGCCAGACCAGCCTGAACTCGCCCTGAACGGTCCGCGGACCGCGAGCCGCGGCCCCGCGTCGTCGCCTCGACATTCCAGCCGAATACGGCGTTTTGACGGGGCGTCCGGATACGACAAAGGCCCGTTTCCGGGCCTCGAGGTGCTGGTGTCCAGCTGGGCTCCGTTCCCGGAGCAGACGGCGGCTTGCCCGCGCTCAGTAACCGAAACGGCGCAGGCGCAACAGCCCCCGGTCGATCTCTTTCTGGCGACGTTCGAGGTCGGTCAGGGAGACCGAATCCTCAAGGTAGGCGTGCTCGCGCGCGCTCTGCGACATAGGCGTGACGGCGCGACGGAAGCGTCTGGCGATGTTCATTGACTTCTCCTTCTGACGTTGTTCCACCCATGTCCAATGTGAGTTCGAAGACGGTATGCTGCAATGCGGGAGGGCGCATGTCTGGCATGCACCCTCCGTGACCCTTGCCGAGCCTAGCCCATTGCGGGAACAGGCGATTTCAAGCGGCCGGCCCGAGCGTCAGTCCCGCGCGAACTCCGCCAGGTCGCTCGTCAGCCGGTCCTTGTGGGTGAAGTGCAGTCCGTGGGGCGCGCCGTCATAGGTGATCAGCTGAGACCCGGCGATCATCTCGTGAGCGTGGCGGGCGGAGCTTTCGAACGGCACGATGTCGTCCTTGCTGCCGTGGATGAGGAGCGTCGGCACCTTGAAGTGGGCCATGTCGGGCCGGAAATCTGTGCGGCCGAAGGCGTCGACACAGGCGATCGTCCCCGGAAGCCCGGCCTGCATCGCAAGATCGAAGGTCCAGTCCAAGACTTCGTCCGAGACCGGCGAGGTGAGGAGGCCGACGCCGAAGAACTGCTTGCCGAAGCCGGCGAGAAAGTGCGGACGGTCGCGTCGAAGCTCGTCGACGAAACCGTCGAAGGTCGCGCCGTCCAGCCCGTCCGGATTGTCGTCGGTCTTCAGCATGAAGGGCGTCACCGCCGCGACCAGCGCCACGCGGCCGACGCGCTTGCCGCCGTGCCGGCTCATGTAGCGGGCGACTTCGCCTCCGCCCATGGAGAAGCCGACGAGGACCGCGTCCTGCAGGTCGAGATGATCGAGGAGCGCGGCGAGATCGTCGGCCAGCGTGTCGTAGTCGTAGCCGCGGAACGGCTGATCGGACCGGCCGAAGCCGCGCCGGTCGTAGGCGATCACGCGAAAGCCCTGGGCGGCCAGATCCAGCGACTGGTCCTCCCACATGTCCGCGTTCAGCGGCCAGCCGTGGATGAGGACGATCGGGCGGCCCTGGCCCCAGTCCTTGTAAAACAGTCGAACGCCGTCCTTCGTCTCGACGAAGCTCATGGGTCATGCTCCTTTTGGAGGTGGAGCAAGGCCAATGCGTCTCGATTCAGCCGGTTCCGGCGGCGCGATCAGCTTGAAGTGATCGTCCCGCCCGGCAACCGGCCGCCGGATCAGAAGATGTCGAAGGAGAAGCGGCGCGACAGGCCGAGGCCGACGGTGAACTGGTCGCGGCTGCCGACCTCGGCGATCGGCGAATCCGCGGCGTCTCCGACCAGCCGGTCGTAGGAGGCCTCGGCGCGCGCGAACCAGTTCGGGCGGAACTCGTAGCGCATCGAGGTCTCGAGGCCGACGGAGGTGAAGCCGCCGTCGGCCTCGAAGGCGTCCAGGCGCCCGCCGGACGCGGCGCTCTCGGCCGGCGAGACGGAGAAATAGGTCGAGACGTAGTCGGAGGAGGCGAAGGAGGCGCGCGGCCCGAACTTCAGCTCCAGAATCTCGGTCGGACGGGCGATCGCGTCGACGCCCAGATCGCCGGTGACGCCGCGCGCCTCGCCGAAGGCACCGCGCAGCGCGCCGTAGACCTCCACGCCGTAGACCGGGTCGAGGGCGTATTCGTAGCCGACGCGAAGGCCGAGCTCGTAGGTCTCGTCGAGATCGCGGGTGCCGGTGAGGTCCGAATCGTCGCCGGCGTCCCGCGAGCCGACGAGGCCGAAGGACGGCCCGAAGGTCAGCCCGCCGACCCGGTCGGAGCCACCCACCGTGAACAGGCCGGGGATCGACAGATAGTCGACGCTGATGACCGGGAAGGGCGTGACGATGTACTCGTCGGAGCCGAGATATCGCGGGCGCACGCGCCCGCCGAGCCCGAGCTCGATGATCAGGTCGGCATTGTTGGCGATGGCGACTTCGGACGTGTCGATGCCGATGGGAGCCTGGCCGATGGGCGCCTGACCGACGGGAGCCTGAGCCAGCGCCGGTTCGGCGACGAGCGCGGCCGCCCCGGCGGCGACGGCGGCAAGGGCGATGCGGTGGATAGACAAGGTGGCTCACTCCGGTGGGAGCCCTCACGGCTCCCTTCGGGACCATTAGTCGGGCGCGGACGCCGATGTTCAACCGCTGGGCGCCCCGCCACGGCCGTTTGGCGTTCCGGCGTGGCCGATCGGCCACGCGTGCGCGAGCCTTGCCCGAGGCTGGAGAGGCCGCTAGCTTGGCCGGCACAGGCCGAAGAACGGCCGAGGAGGATCGATGACGATGAAGACCCTTTTGTCCGGCGCCGCGCTCGCGCTCGGCGCCCTTGCTGTCTCGTTCACGCCGGCGAGCGCGCAGACCGACTTCCCGACGCAGCCGATCACCCTCGTGGTGCCCTTCGCGGCCGGCGGCTCGACGGATCTCGTGGCGCGCATCGTGGCGCAGAAGATGAGCGAGGAGCTGGGCCAGCAGGTTCTCGTCGACAACCGCGCGGGCGCGGGCGGCACGCTGGGTGCCACGGCGGTGGCGCAGGCTCAGCCGGACGGCTACACGATCCTCATGGGCACGATCGCGACCCACGCGCTCTCGGCCTCGCTCTACGCCAACCCGCCCTTCGACCCGGTCGAGGATTTCGAGCCGATCGCCTGGCTCGTGACCGTTCCGAACGTGCTGGCGGTCAACCCCGACTTCCCGGCGCAGACCGTGGAGGAGCTGATCGCCCTCCTGAAGGAGGATCCGGAGGGCTACATCTACGCCTCTTCGGGCAACGGCACGCCGCTGCACCTCTCTGGAGAGCTCTTCAAGGAGCTGACCGAGACCGAGATGACGCACGTCCCCTACCAGGGCTCCGGCCCGGCGCTGATCGACGTGATCGGCGGCCAGGTGCCGATCATCTTCGACAACCTTCCCTCGGCCACCGAGCCCATCCGCGCCGGGCAGCTGCGCGCGCTGGCGGTGACGACGACCGAGCGGGCCGGCAACTTCCCCGACCTTCCGACCATGGAGGAGGCGGGCGTGCCCGGCTACGACACCAATTCCTGGAACGCGCTCTTCGCGCCGGCGGGCACGCCGCCGGAGGTGATCGGCGTGCTGGAAGAGGCGGCGCTCGCGGCCGTCAACGATCCGGATATCCAGCAGCGTCTTCAGGATGCGGGCGCGATCATCGTGGCCGAGGGCGCCGAGGCGCTCGGCGAACACGTGCGCACCGAGGTCGAGCGCTGGGCCCCGGTCATCGAGTCGGCCGGCGTCCAGATGGACTGACCGTTCGCCCTTCGAAGCGGACGACGATGGAGGGGCGGAGCGATCCGCCCCTTTTTGCTGCCCGGCCGCCGGAAGCGCGAGGCCCCCGACGGAGACGAGACGATGGCGGACACGGTGCTCTACGGCATCCGCAACTGCGACACGGTGAAGAAGGCCCGGGGCTTCCTCGACGCACGGGGGGTCGCCCACCGCTTCCACGACTTTAAGGTCGAGGGCGTCGAGCCTTCGATGCTGGAGCGTTGGTGCCAGGCGGCAGGATGGGAGACGGTGCTGAACCGCGCGGGCACGACCTTCCGCAGGCTGCCCGAAACCGACAAGGCGGACCTGACGCCGGAAAAGGCCGTCGCGCTGATGCTCGCGCAGCCCTCGATGATCAAGCGCCCGGTGCTGGAGCGGGACGGCGCGGTCCATGTGGGCTTCAAGCCGGCGCAGTACGAGGCGCTGTTCGGGGCGTAGGCCTCACTAGCCCGCGCGACATTGCAGGACGAGGGTGAGCGAGCCGACCGTGTGCCCGGCGCCCGCCTCACCAAATGCTTAAGGCCGGCATGCCGATCTGATGGCCGTCCTTCACCCGCCCTAAAGACGAAACGTCTAATCCTGTAAGCGGCGAACATCTGGCGGGCGAACGGACATTGCGGAACAGGGCGACCTTCGCAGACGATGAGGAAGGGGCCGTCGCGATCGAGTTCGCCGTCCTGGCCGTCCCCTTCTTCCTGGTCCTCGTCGCGATCCTGGAAATCGCGGTCCTTCTGACGGCCTCGATGCAGTTCGAGCACGCGGTGGACCGCGTCACGCGCCGCGTGATGACCGCGGAGGTGGCGAACAAGGAGCCCGCGATCCGCAACAGCCTCTGCGGCGAACTGGTCTTTCCGGTCGACTGCACCCGGATCCGGATCGACTACCGCGAGATCGCCGATGTCGGGGCCTTCGACCTGCCGGACCCCGTCGCGAGCGGAGCCGTGAACGCGGCGGCCTTCACCTTCTCCACCACCTCCAATCCGTCCTTCTTCAGCCTTAGGGTCGGCTACGAATGGCCGATCGTGATGCAGCCCTTCGTGTTCTTCCTCGCGAACCTCAACAACGACAGCCACTTCATCGTCGGCACGGCCCTGGCGCGGGTGGAGCGATGATCGTTCCGGTCCTGAGCCGTCTGCGCACGAACACCGGGGGAGCGGCCGCGGTGGAGTTCATGCTCGTCTTCCCCCTCCTCATTCTCCTTCTCCTGGGGAGCGTCGAGATCACCCGGGCGGTCATCGCGCACAAGAAGGTGCAGAAGATCGCCTACACGGTCGATCATCTCCTGACCAAGACGCCTGCGATGAACCGGCAGGTCGTCCAGGACACGCTCGAAGCCTCGTCCTATCTGCTCGTTCCCTTCGGCGGCGACCTCACCATCGACGTCTCCTACCAGTACACGAACAGCGCGGGCACGATCTCGGAGCGTTGGACCCAGCACCGCGGCGCGCAGGCGGAGGTCGCGGCGCGTCCTTTGCCGTCCAGCTACGCCGCCCTGCGCGAGGCCGGGTTCCTCAGCACCCATGTCCGGTACGCCCATCGCGCGGCGTTCCCCACGCTGTTCTTCGAAGGCCTCGAGATGAGTGCCGAATCGATCGTCAGACCCAGGTTGGGAGCACCCCTGTCATGCGGCGACTGCTGAAGCGCCTCTCCCGCAACGAGGCGGGAAATTTCGCGGTCGTGGCGGCTCTGGCCTTCGTTCCCGTCATCGGGATGGCGGGCCTCGGCGTCGACTACTCGCAGGCCTATTCGGCCCGCACGACCCTGCAGGGCGAGGCCGATGCGATCGCGATCGCCGTGGCCTCCGAGGGGCCGGGCGTGACGAGCCGGTACTACGATGCGATGACGGCAGCCGCCTCCGAACGGCTGGCCTCGGGCGATGCCAGCTTCAGCGGGCGATGGATTTCGCCCAGCGACTACCAGATCGACGCGAGCGCGGGCGTGCCCCGCACGCTGTCGCGACTGATACCGGTCGGGGCCGATACGATCGGCGTGTCGGCCCGGTCGGTCGCCCGCTACATGGGGGCGCGGCTCGTCTACAAGCCGCCGGCCACGATGTTCCTCGATCCCGACGCCTGGGACTACAACCGAATCTCGGCCTACTGCTTCGATCCCGAGGCCGCCACGAACGGCGTGTCCACGGGGCGGAGCAAGAGCGTGGCGATCGCCGACAACAATGGCGGTCGGTACAAGGACCCCATCCCGCAGTGCGGACCCGGCGAAGTGCTGAGCTTCCAGCTCTTCAACGTCATCGAAGGGAAGCACCGCCCTTCGAACATGAACAGGACGAGCAACTACAACAACTATTACACCGACACGACCAGAGGTCAGGACGGGGTCGACGTCCACAATCTGAAGGCGGATCTGCTCGAGACGATCCTCTGTCCGACGCTGTCGGTGTGTCACGACGGCAATGGCGGGCTCATTCCTAAAGGGGCGGGACGGACGCCGAGGAAGAACACCAAGCCCTGCAAGGCCGGGCAGTACATGTATTACGGCTGGGAGGACCGGCCGGTCGGCGATCGCGACTACAACGACATCCGCATCATCATCGAATGTCCGACCTACGAGAAGGTCGGGGAGGAGAACGTGCGTCTGATCCGGTAGGGCACGTCAGGCGCGGTCGTCGCCCGCGGCGAAAGCCGCGCGTCCGGCCTCGCTCTCGCTTACCGCCAGGCGCCCTGCGATCGGCCGCCTCATGGGCCTACGGAAGGGGGCGGTATGGCCGGGCCCTTCCTCGGCGGCCCTTTGGGGCGCCTTGGCCCGTCGCGTTACGACACGCCCTTTTGCCCCAGCGCGGCGAGGACGCGCGCCCAGGACCGCTGGCCCTTGGCGAAGGAGGTCATCTCGTACTTCTCGTTCGGCGAGTGGATGCGGTCGTCGTCGAGCCCGAAGCCGATCAGGAGCGAGGGCATGCCGAGCCGGCGCTGGAACTCGCCGACGACGGGGATCGAGCCGCCCATGCCGATGAGGACGGCGGGCTTCGGCCATTCGTCCGACAGGGCTTCGCGCGCCGTCGCGACGGCGGGCGAATCGAAGGGCAGCTGGATGCCGGGCGAGCCGCCGTGCTCGTGGAACTCGGCGCTCACGTCGACGGGCAGGCGCTCGGTCACGAAGCGTCGGAAGTTTTCGCGCACCGCGGCCGGATCCTGGTCGCCGACGAGGCGGAAGGAGACCTTGGCGCGGGCCTGCGCCGGCAGGACGGTCTTGAAGCCGCGACCCGTGTAGCCGCCCTCGATACCGTTGATCTCGGCGGTCGGCCGCGCCCAGAGCTTCTCCAGAACGGAGCGGTCGCGTTCGCCGGCGGGCACGGAAAGGCCGACGGCGCCGAGGAACTCGCCCTCGTCGAAGCCGAGGCCGTCCCACATCCGGCGGATGTCCGCCGGGACCTCGGAGACGCCGTCGTAGAAGCCGGGGATCGTCACCCGGCCGGTCTCGTCGTGAATCTGGCCGAGGATGCGGGCGAGGAGGGTGATGGGGTTGGCGGCCGCACCGCCGAAGGAGCCCGAATGAAGGTCCATGTCGGCGGCCTTCAACACGATCTCTTCGCCGACGAGCCCGCGGAGGCCCGTCGAGATGGCCGGCGTGTCCTTGTCCCACATGCCGGTGTCGCAGACGAGGGCGACGTCGGCAGAGAGCTCCTCGCGGTTGGCGTCCATGAACGGCACCAGCGAGGGCGAACCCGACTCCTCCTCACCTTCCAGGAAGATGGTGACTCGGCAGGGCAGGGAGCCGGTTTCAACGATGTAGGCGCGGCAGGCCTCGACGAAGGTCATCAGCTGGCCCTTGTCGTCGGCTGCGCCGCGGCCGGTGATGATCCGCGAGCCGTCGTCGCGCGTCACGACCTGCGGATCGAAGGGATCGCGGTCCCAGAGGTCGACCGGGTCGACCGGCTGGACGTCGTAATGGCCGTAGAAGAGGACGTGCGGCGCGTCCGGTCCGGCGCCGTCGTGATGGGCGACGACCATCGGATGGCCCTTGGCCTCCGCGACGCGGGCCCTGAACCCGATCGCCGAAAGGTCGCCTTCCAGCCATTGCGCGGCACGGCGCACGTCGGCGGAATAGGCCGGATCGGTCGAGATCGAGGGAATGCGCAGGAGTTCGCGCAGCCGCTCCACGGACGCGTCGAGGTTCAGGTCGAGGCAGGAGAGGACGCTGTCGAGGCCGGCCATTTCGGGTCCTTGCATGCAAAGGTTTTTAGCGTTGCGCGCAGGTCTAGCCGATCCGGCCGGCGACCGGAACTGCGGCTTCGACCGGAATGCATGGGGCGACGATCGAGGGCGGGTCCGGAAGAGCGGTCGCGGGGCGCTCGTGCGGGGCTGCGGGCACCTGCAACGGCCTTCCGTCGGGGCGCTCGGATCGTGCGCCGGGTCATCGGCGATGCAGGCCGAGGGGCGACGAATGCTCGAGCGGCGCGCTTACGCGCGACTCGACGACTGCGGTCCGCTCACGCGAAGGGTCGCGCGCGGCCATCTCGGAGCCAAGCGTGGCGGCTGCGCAACATGTTCGAAAGATCGGCGGGAAAGAGGCCAGAAAAAGGCCGTCGCGGACTGGAGGGGGATTGTCGCGACGGCCCTTTCTGGTAAAGCGGGGTCCCGAGAGGGGGGATGGGACAGCCCGCTCATCATTCGGCGTCGAAAGCGGGGGACGAGCTTTGCGCCGAACACGACGCTTGCGTCGCGTCGTTGCGATGTAAATGCGCCTTCGCATGGAAGCGTTCAAGACGCTTTGATCACATGTTCGTGATCGAGCCCATTAAGCTTTCGTAAGGCCTTGTCGCGTGTCTCGCGTCGGTCGCCCGGGCAACGACGTTCCCGCGCCTTCGCCACATGGACAGCGTCCCGCCGTCACGGTACTCCACGCCCTATGAAAAAGGGCGATCATCTCTTCCTCGTCGACGGCTCGGCCTACATCTTCCGGGCCTACCACGCGCTGCCGCCCCTGACGCGCAAGTCGGACGGCCTTCCGGTGGGTGCGGTCTCCGGCTTCTGCAACATGCTCTGGAAGCTGGTGGAAGAGTCGAGGGACACCTCGGTCGGTGTCGCGCCGACGCATTTCGCGGTGATCTTCGACCATTCCTCCACGACGTTCCGCAATGCCATGTACGACCAGTACAAGGCGAACCGCACCGCGCCTCCGGAAGACCTCGTCCCTCAGTTCGCTCTGATCCGCGAGGCCGTGCGCGCCTTCGATCTGCCCTGCGTCGAACGCCAGGGCTTCGAGGCGGACGATCTGATCGCCACCTACACGCGCCTCGCGCTGGAGGCGGGCGGGGACGTCACCATCGTCTCCTCCGACAAGGATCTGATGCAGCTCGTCGGTCCCTGCGTGAAGCTCTACGACCAGATGAAGGACAGGCGCCTCGGGGCGCAGGAGGTCTTCGACAAGTTCGGCGTCTATCCCGACAAGATGATCGACCTGCAGGCTCTGGTCGGCGACAGCTCCGACAACGTGCCGGGCGTGCCGGGCATCGGTCCGAAGACGGCCGCCAAGCTCCTGGAGGAGTTCGGCACGCTGGAGGCGCTCCTCGATCGCGCTTCGGAGGTGAAGGCGAAGAAGACGTCCGAGAATCTGATCGCCTTCGCCGATCAGGCCCGGCTCTCCAAGCGTCTCGTCACGCTCGACCAGAACGTGCCCCTGGGGGCGGACGAGGGTCTCGACGACCTCTTCATCCATGAGCCGGACGGGGAGAAGCTGATCTCCTATCTGAAGGCCATGGAGTTCACGACGCTGACGCGGCGCGTTTCGGCGGCGCTCGGCACGGAGGCCGCGCAGGTCGAGGCGGCCCAGATCGACGTCGCCGGACCGGCGCGAGGTCCCGACCTCGATCCGGAGGGCGAGCCGGGCGCAGACAAGGACGGCGCCCTCTTCAACCTCACTCCGAAAGCGCTGGCCGCCGGGCGGCTGGAGTCGGTGCCCGCCATCCCCTTCGACCGGACGGCCTATGCCGTCCTGCGCGGGGAGGGAGCGCTGGCGGCCTTTCTTGCCCGCGCCCGCGAGACCGGAACCCTCTCCTTCGCCGTTCTGACGGACGTGCCTGAAGCCATGCGCGCCGAAATCGTCGGAATCGGCCTTGCGATCGCGCCTGGAGACGCGGTCTATCTGCCGCTCGGCCATGTCGCGGAAGGCGCCGGCGACCTTCTGGGCGGCGACGGGGACGCCGCCTCGCGCCTTGGCGCGCAGATCCCCGTTTCGGTCGCCTTCGACCTCCTGCGCGGAGTGCTGGAAGACCCGTCCATCCTCAAGATCGGGCACGACGCCAAGTTCGACTGGCTGGTCCTGCGCCGCCACGGCATCGTCGTCGAAAGCCTCGACGACGGCATGCTGATCTCCTACGCGCTCGACGCCTCCTCCTCGACGGACGGGCACGGCCGGGACGAACTGGCCGGGCGCCTCCTCGGCCACGAGCCGTTGGCGCGCAAAGCCCTGACCGGCACCGGCAGATCCCTGAAGGCGCTCGCCAAGCTCTCGATCGAGGACGTCGCGGGCCTCGGCGCCGAGGGCGCCGACATCGCCCTTCGTCTGTGGCGGGTGCTCAAGCCGCGGCTAGCGGCGGAAGGCCTTGCTCACGTCTATGAGCGGCTGGAGCGGCCCCTGCTCCCCGTGCTGGCGCGGATGGAGGAGCGCGGCATCCGCGCCGACCGGCAGATCCTGTCGCGGCTCTCGGGCCGTTTCGCCCAGAAGGCGGCGGGGCTGGAGGCCGACATCCACGCCATGGCGGGCGAGCCCTTCAACATCGGCTCCCCGAAGCAGCTCGGCGACATCCTGTTCGGCCGCATGGGCCTGCCCGGCGGCAAGAAGACCCGCACCGGGCAATGGGCGACGGATGCACGGCTTCTGGAGGAGCTGGCCGCCGAAGGACACGAACTGCCGCGTCGCATCGTCGACTGGCGCCAGATCACCAAGCTGAAGGGCACCTACACCGACGCCCTGCCGCTTCACATGGACGGCGCCGAGCGGATCCACACCTCCTATTCGCTGGCCTCGACGACGACGGGGCGCCTCTCCTCCACCGAGCCGAACCTGCAGAACATTCCCGTCCGCACGCAGGAGGGGCGCGAGATCCGCACCGCCTTCGTCGCGGCCAAGGGCTTCAAGCTGGTCTCGGCCGACTACAGCCAGATCGAGCTGCGCATTCTCGCGCACATGGCCGACATCCCGCAGCTGCGCCAAGCCTTCGTCGAGGGCACCGACATCCACGCGATGACGGCGTCGGAGATGTTCGGCGTGCCGGTCGAGGGCATGCCGGCGGACGTGCGTCGGCGGGCCAAGGCGATCAATTTCGGCATCATCTACGGCATCTCGGCCTTCGGCCTCGCAGCCCAGCTCTCGATCCCGCGCGACGAGGCCGGCCTCTACATCAAGCGCTATTTCGAGCGCTTCCCGGGCATCCGCGACTACATGGACGCGACCAAGGCGACGGCGCGGGCGAACGGCTATGTGGAGACGCTGTTCGGACGCCGTGTGCACTATCCGGACATCCGCCACTCCAATCCGTCGGTCCGCGCCTTCAACGAGCGGGCCGCCATCAATGCGCCGATCCAGGGCACGGCGGCCGACATCATCCGTCGCGCGATGATCCGGATGGAGGATGCGCTCGAGGCCGAAGGCCTGTCGGCCGCCATGCTCCTGTCGGTCCATGACGAACTCGTCTTCGAGGTGCCGGACGACGAAGTCGAGGCGACCATCCCAGTGGTCCGCCGCGTCATGGAGAGTGCGAGCGCACCCGTCGTGGAACTGGCGGTTCCGCTGGTGGTGGATGCCCGCGCGGCCTCCAACTGGGACGAGGCCCACTGAGGGGGAGCGATTAGCCCATTTCCCGTTCTGGGCGAACCCGGTCACACCTACGTCATTGCCAGGTCGTGAGGCTGCGACATTGTGCCCGAAGGCTTGGAACACAGGGCTTCGCTGCTAGTTCTGGCCTCGGCATTGCCATGCAAATGCCGCGTAGCCGGCCTACCCGGCCGATCCGTCGCGCGAATCGTGTTGGAACTCGGTTGGCCATTCGATAATCTTGAATCATGGCCGGTGCTCGGCCGCTCCCGGGGGATTGGATGGCACAGAAGGAGTTCGAGCCGGGTGGCGGCTCGATCATGCCCGAGGGGATCACCGCCGCGGCGCTCGCCAAGGTGCCGCTCGCCCTCGTCCTGACCAATCCGCATCTGGACGACAATCCGATCGTCTACGCCAACCGGGCGTTCGAACGCATCACGGGCTACTCGGCCGAGATGATCATCGGCCGCAACTGCCGCTTCCTGCAAGGGGAGGGAACCGATCCAGCGCACGCGCGCGAGATCGGCGAGGCGCTGCGCGCCGAGCGCGACATCTCCATCGACATCATCAATCATCGCGCGGACGGGACGAAGTTCCTGAACCGGCTGATGATCACGCCGCTCTACAACGAGCACGAGGAGCTGCAGTGCTTCCTCGGCGTCCAGCGCGACATGAGCGAGGGCCGCGACTCCAGCGTCTCGCGAGAGGACGCCGATGCAGGCCAGCGCCTGGACGTCGCGCTCGGCGAGATCCAGCATCGCGTGAAGAACCATCTGTCGATGATCATCGGCATGGTGCGCATGCAGTCGCGCGTGAAGACGAGCAGCGACGCCTTCAACGCGCTGGCGCGCCGCATCGAGAGCCTGCAGCTCCTTTACCAGGAGATGACGGAGGCGGGCGTCGCCTCGTCGCGCTCGCGCCGTGTGCCCCTCGGCGCCTACGTCAGCCGCATCGCCTCCACGATCGGCCATCTGGACGGCCGCAATTCGGTGCGGATCAACATCGACTGCGACGCGATCGAGGTCGACGTCGAGAAGGCCGCGCGGGTGGGCCTGCTCTTCTCCGAGCTGATCACCAACGCCCTGAAGCACGCCTTCGTCGATCGCGACGAGGGGCTGGTCGAGGCGCGCCTGAAGATGCTGTCGGCCGGGGTGATCCGCATGACGGTCGTCGACGACGGCGTCGGCCTTCCGCAGGGGCGCGAATGGCTGGCCGATCCGAAGGTGAGCCCGTCGCCCGGCGGGCTGTTGACCGGGCCGGACCAGAAGAACATCGCGCGCGAGATCGCCGACTCGATCTCCGAAGATCCGAAGAGCGTCCTGCACACGCGCGCCGACACCGCGCGCGGCGCGCCCAAGCGCGAGGGGGCCTCCGGCGGGCTCGGCCGGCGGATCATCCTGTCCCTGGTGCAGGGGCTGGACGCGCGCATCGACGTCAACACGAGCACCGTCGGGACGACCGTGACGGTCGACATCCCGGCGGAGGACTGACGATTTGACCGGAACCATCCCGACGGGCGCGCCGGCGCGCGAGCGTCTGATCGTCGGGCTCGACCTGCCGAGCGTCGAAGCCGCCGCCGCGATGGTCGAGACGCTCGGCGACGACGTCAGCTTCTACAAGATCGGCTACCAGCTCGCCTATCAGCGCGGCGGGCTCGACTTCGTCCGCGACCTCACCGGCTCGGGCCGGAAGGTCTTCCTCGACGTCAAGCTCCACGACATCGGCAACACGGTGGAGAAGGGCGTCGAGGCGGTGCTTTCGCTCGGCATCTCGATGCTGACCGTCCATGCCTATCCGCAGACGATGCGCGCTGCCGCCAGGGCGGCGGCCGGCAGCCCGCTGACCGTCCTCGGCGTGACGGTCATGACATCCTACGACGAGGCGGATCTGCGCGAGGCGGGTTATCAGGGCACGGTTCGCGACCTCGTCCTGCGCCGCGCCGTGCAGGCTAGCGACTGCGGCCTCGGCGGCATCGTCGCCTCGGCCGAAGAGGCCGCCGTCCTGCGCGAGACCGTCGGGCCGGACATGGCCATCGTGACGCCGGGCATTCGCCCGGCGGGCGTTGCGCTCGACGACCAGAAGCGCGCGGTGACCCCCGGGGATGCGCTGTCCGCCGGGGCCTCGCATCTCGTCGTCGCGCGCCCCGTCGTCGCCGTGCGCGAGCCGCGTCAGGCTGCGCGCGCGATCCTCTCGGAGGTCGATGCGGCGCTGGCTCGCATCGCAGCGCCCGGTTCCTGAGGGAGGACGTTCATGGCCAAGGCCTACTGGATCGCACGCATCACGGTGAAGGATCCCGAGCGCTACAAGGATTACATCGCGACCGCCAAGCCCGCCTTCGAGCGGCACGGCGCCCGGTTCCTGGCGCGCGGCGGGCCCTATCACGACCTGGAAGGCGAGGCGCGCGAGCGCAACGTCGTGATCGAGTTCGAGAGCGTCGAGGCGGCGCTCGCCTGCTACGGCTCGCCCGAGTATCAGGAGGCCGTCCTGATCCGGCAGGAGGCGGCCGACGGAGAGCTCGTCCTCGTCGAAGGCGTCTGACGACGCTGCGCCTCCGGCCGATCCGGGACGAGGCCGAGGCCCTCCTGCTTCCGGTCGAGCATCGCGTCGCCGCGCTTCTCGACGCCCGGGGTCTGCATTCCGCCCGCGCCGCCCATCGCGTCGGACGACTTCGCGGTCTTCCTCGCGCGGCACACGGTGATCGTCGCGGAGATCGACGGCCGTTTCGTCGGCTGCGCGACGGGGCGGGAGCTCCAGCGCGCTCCATTGGCTGGCCGAACTCGGAGTCGATCCGGCCCATGGCCGGCAGGGCATCGGACGCCGTCTCGTCGGGGCTGTCTGCGACGAGGCCTGGGATGTTCCGGCCGGCGATCGGTCCGACCACCTGTCGCGACGTCCCCTTCAATGCGCCTTTTTATGTCCGGTGTGGCTTTCTGACAGTTTCACACCAGTCGGTTGACGCTACGTTCGGTGAACGGCTCGTTGCAGAAACGCCGGTCGGCTCGCGTCCTCAGGACTGCGTCGGGATGGTGAAATGGCTCTGAAGGCTCGCGCGATCGAACCGCCGCCGCGCTGTCTGCGTTCCTGTCCGGCGGGATGCCTTTGAACGGGCGGACGCCCTTTGATCGGGAGCAGATGTTGTACCAGTTCTACGAATGGAACCACGCCGCTCTCGCTCCTTGGCGGGCCGTCGCCGACGCGACGAAGGCGATCTACCAGAATCCCCTGAACCCGGCTTCGCGCACGGAAATGGGGCGCGCCGTCGCCGCCATGGCCGAACTCTTCGAGCGCACGACCCGCGTCTACGGCAAGCCCGTCTTCGGCCTCGACGAGACCAATGTCGACGGACGCCGCGTGCCGGTCGTCGACCGCGAAATCTGGTCGAGGCCCTTCTGCCGGCTTCTCCACTTCGAACGGGCCCTGCCCGGGACGCGCAAGTCCGACCCGCGCATCCTGATCGTCGCGCCCATGTCGGGCCATTACGCGACCCTTTTGCGCGGGACGGTCGAGGCGCTGCTGCCCTACGCCGAAGTCTACATCACGGACTGGACCGATGCGCGCCTGGTGCCGCTTTCGGCAGGCCGCTTCGACCTCGACGACTATGTCGACCATCTGATCGAGATCCTTCGGTTCCTGGGGCCCGACACGCACGTCGTCGGCGTCTGCCAGCCGGCCGTGCCGGTGCTGATGGCGACGGCGGTCATGGAGGCCAAAGGCGACGACTGCGCGCCCTCCTCCATGACGCTGATGGGCGGGCCGATCGACACCCGCCGGAACCCGACCGCGGTGAACCGCCTCGCGGAGGACCGCGGCATCGGCTGGTTCCGCGACCACGTGATCATGAAGGTGCCGTTCCCCCAGCCCGGCTTCATGCGGGACGTCTATCCGGGCTTCCTGCAGCTCACCGGCTTCATGTCGATGAATCTCGACCGGCACCTGATCAGCCATAAGGACTTCTTCTGGCACCTCGTCCAGGGCGACGGGGATTCGGCGGAGAAGCACCGGACCTTCTACGACGAGTACAACGCGGTGATGGACCTCACCGCCGAGTTCTATCTCCAGACCGTCGAGGAGGTCTTCATCAAGCACTCGCTGCCCAAGGGCGAGATGCACCATCGCGGCGAGCGGGTCGACCCGAGCCGGATCAGGCGCACCGCGCTTCTGACGATCGAGGGCGAGAAGGACGACATCTCCGGCCTTGGACAGACCGAGGCCGCGCACGACCTCTGCACGTCGATCCCCGCGCAGAACCGCGTCCACTACGTTCAGAAAGGTGTCGGCCATTACGGCGTCTTCAACGGCTCGCGCTTCCGCTCCGAGATCGCGCCCCGCATCGTCGACTTCGCGCTGACCCACGGCCGCGCCGCGACCGAGAAGCGCAGGACCGCGACGACGCCGGCACCGGACGGCAAGGCCGTCGAGCAGCTCGTCGAAAAAGCGCCGGCCGCCGTTTCCTCCGACAGCGTATCCGCCGCCTTCGCGCTGACGGGCTCCGTCCCGGCCGCCCGGGTCGAAAGCCTCCCCAGCGCAGAGACGCAGGCCCCGATCGCGTCGGCCGCCGAGGCGTCGTCGTCCGCTCCAGCGGTTGCCGAAGGTCGCGGCGCCGACGCCCCATCGATCGAAGCGCCCACCGCAGAGACCTCGGCCGTCGAAGCTCCGGCCGCGGAAGCGCCAGCGGCCGTCCGGCCGCCGGTTCGGGAGGCGAAGCCCGTGGCCTCCGGGTCCATCGCGGGTGCCACCTCGGCACCCAAGCCCGCCACCTCGGCACCGAAGGCCAAGCGCGCGCCTCGGGCCAAGCCCGTCGAGGCGGCGCCTTCGGCCGGGCCGAGCGTTTCGGACACCGGCCCAGAGGCGAACGCGTCCGCCGTCCTGCCCGAAGCCGATGTGGAGGCGCTGCTCGAGGCCGCCCCGCCGGAGGAGGCGATCGTCCAGCTGGTCGCCGAGGCGGAGGGATCGGGCGACGGGCCGGCATCGGCCGTATCCACCGCTGCGCCGGCCGACGCGGTTCCGGTCCCCGCCGCTGCGGAGGCGACGGCGTCCACCAAGCCCACCCCCCTGTCGCGTCAGCAGCGCCGCAAGGCCAAGTCGCTCGATCGCGGCCGCCGCCGCTGACGGGCCGAGACGGTCCGACCGTCGGGCAGCGGCCGGCCCGGACCGCGCTCCGGACACGACCACGTGTCCGCGCGCGGTCGGGTCGATATTGAACGGGCCGAAAGCGCCACCCATCTCGAAGAGAGGCGAGGATCTCCGTTCGCCGTCTTCTGGAACAAGGATGTCGCTTAGATGAGCTCCACCGCTTTGATCCGCCCCGCCTGGACGCCGGCGACCATCGCCCTGATGGTTCTCGGCTTCATCGTCTACTGGCCGCTCGGCCTTGCCGTCCTCGCCTACATCCTCTGGGGCGACCGTCTCGAGGCCTTCCGCGGCGATGTCGGCCGGACCACCGACCGCGTGATGGGCGGACTGCGCCGCTCGGGTGCGAACCTGCCCTTCGGCGAAGCCCGCACGGGCAACGTCGCCTTCGACGACTGGCGCGAGGGTGAGCTGAAGCGTCTCGACGCCGAGCGCCGCAAGCTCGAAGAGTCCCGCGCCGAGTTCGAGACCTATGTCCGAGAGCTGCGCCGCGCCAAGGACCAGGAGGAGTTCGACCGCTTCATGCGCGAGCGTCGTCAGACCGGCCACGTCGTCGACGTCAACTGACGGCCTTCGCTCCGGGCGGATTCGTTCGCCCGGAGCGCTGTCCATTGCGAGGGGACCGTCGCCGTGCCATGCCCGGTCGGCTCGCACCGGACGGGGGCATTTCGTGTTCAAGGCCTTACGATCGCTTCGCCCGAAACTGCCCGATCGCATCGTGATCGGGGATCGGGACGTTGCGGTCGAGCTGCGTGAGCACGCCACGGCGCGCCGCATCGTGATGCGCGTCGCGCCCGGGGGCGAGGCTCTCAGGCTGACCGTTCCCAAGCGTACGCCTGCAAGAACCGTCCTCGATTTCCTCAAGCGCCACGAAGGCTGGGCCGCGGACCGTCTGTCCAAGGCGACGAGGTCGCAGATCGTCGGCGACGGCAGCGTCCTGCCCTTTCGCGGCGGCTCCCTGACCGTTCGCTACGAGGCGAGCCGGCGCGCGGCATCCCTGTCGCAGACGGATGAGGGACTGGTCCTGCGCGTGGGCGGAGAGGCCGCGCATGGGGCGCGCCGCGTGAAGGATTTCCTGGTGCGCGAGGCCCGCCGCGACCTCGAAGCCGCCGTCGAGCGCCATTCGAGCGCCGTCGGCATCCGCCCGTCGGGGCTCGCCCTCCGAGACACGGTCTCGCGCTGGGGCTCGTGCTCCTCGACGCGCCGCCTGTCCTTCTCGTGGCGGATCGTCATGGCGCCGCCCGCCGTGCTCGACTATCTCGCCGCGCACGAGGTGGCGCATCTGCGCGAGATGAACCACGGGCCGGATTTCTGGGCGCTCTGCCACGAACTCTGTCCCGCGACGGAGGAGGGGAGGGCCTGGCTGAAGCGACACGGCGCCTCGCTGCATGCCGTCGACTTCGGCTGATCCGACGCGCGGCCGGACATTTCCTTTACCTCCGGGGCCGCAGGCGCGATAAGCTGCACGCCATGGACATCGTATCACCGACCGACAGGCCGCCCGGCGCGGCGGCAGCGCGCGCCCGTCCGAGCGTGAAGATCTGCGGCCTGTCGGACGAGGCGATGATCGACGTCGCCCTGTCGCGCGGGGCGGACGAGATCGGGCTCGTCCATTTCGAGCCGAGCCCCCGCCATCTGCCCGTCGCGCGCATCGGCGAGCTCTCCGCCCATGTGGGGAGCCGGGCGATCGTGACCGTCGTGACGGTGAATGCCGGCGACGCGCTGATCGACGCGCTGCGCGAGCATGCGCGGCTGCGCTCGATCCAGCTGCACGGTTCGGAAGATGCGCCGAGGATCGCCGCCCTCCGGGCGAGGACCGGCCTTTCGGCGATGAAGGCGATCGCGGTCGCCGACCGGGGATCGCTCGCCGCGATCGATCTCTATCGCGGCGTCGCCGACCGTATCCTTCTCGACGCCAAGGCGCCGAAAGGCTCCGCGATCCCCGGCGGCAACGGCGTCTCCTTCGACTGGACGCTGCTGGCCGGTGCGCGAACGCCATCCATCGTGCTGTCCGGCGGGCTGAACGCGGCCAATGTCGGCGAGGCGATCCGCATCGCGAGGCCCGGCGGGATCGACGTCTCGTCCGGCGTCGAGACGAGCCCGGGCACCAAATCCGCAGACCTCATCCACCGCTTCTTCGACGCGTTCGACCGAGCGACCCTCAATGCCGGAAGGCAGGCCCCATGAACGAGATCGCGACCCCCAACTCCTTCCGCTCCGGCCCCGACGAGGAGGGCCGCTTCGGCCTGTTCGGCGGACGCTTCGTCGCCGAGACGCTGATGCCGCTGATCCTCGACCTCGAGGCCGAATGGAAGGCCGCGCGCGCCGATCCCGCGTTCAAGGCCGAACTGGACGGTCTCAACGCGACCTACACCGGCCGGCCCTCGCCGCTCTACTTCGCCGAGCGGCTGACGCAGGAGCTCGGCGGCGCCAAGGTCTATTTCAAGCGCGACGAGCTCAACCACACGGGGTCGCACAAGATCAACAACTGCCTCGGCCAGATCCTGCTCGCCCGCCGCATGGGCAAGACGCGGATCATCGCCGAGACGGGGGCGGGCCAGCACGGCGTCGCAACCGCCACCGTCTGCGCCCGCTTCGGACTCCCCTGCGTCGTCTACATGGGCGCGACGGACGTCGAGCGGCAGGCGCCGAACGTCTTCCGCATGAAGCTTCTGGGCGCCGAGGTCGTGCCCGTCACGGCCGGCCACGGGACGCTCAAGGACGCCATGAACGAGGCGCTCCGCGACTGGGTCACCAACGTCGAATCCACCTACTATCTCATCGGCACCGCCGCCGGCCCGCACCCCTATCCGGAGCTGGTGCGCGAGTTCCAGTCGGTGATCGGCAAGGAGGTGCGCGAGCAGATGATGGCTGCCGAGGGCCGTCTGCCGGACCTTCTCGTCGCCGCGGTCGGCGGCGGCTCCAACGCCATCGGCCTCTTCCACCCGTTCCTCGACGACTGCGAGGTCGCGATCGTCGGCGTCGAGGCCGGCGGCAAGGGTCTCGACGGCGAGGAGCACTGCGCCTCGCTGACGGCCGGCAGCCCGGGCGTCCTGCACGGCAACCGCACCTATCTCCTCCAGGACGGCGACGGACAGATCAAGGAGGGCCACTCGATCTCGGCCGGCCTCGACTATCCGGGCATCGGCCCGGAGCACTCCTTCCTGAAGGACACCGGCCGCGTCGAATACGTGCCCATCATGGACACCGAGGCGCTCGACGCCTTCAAGCTCCTGACGCGGGTCGAGGGCATCATCCCGGCGCTGGAGCCGGCGCACGCGCTGGCCGAAGTGGTGAAGCGCGCGCCGAAGATGGGCCGCGACGAGATCATTGTCATGAATCTCTGCGGCCGCGGCGACAAGGACGTGTTCACAGCGGCGAAGCACCTAGGCGTGGAGCTCTAGTTTTCGCTGGCCGACAGGAGGCAGACATGGGGAAGGCTTCGATCCTGATCGACGAGACCGTGTTCGGCGAACTCGATCGCGAGGCATCGCGGACCGGCCTGACGCCCGCGGCGATCGCAGAGACGGCGATCACAGAGTTCTTCGCGGCCAGGCATCGGAAGCACCAAGCGGTCGCGACCGCTCTTCGCGAAGCGGAACAGGGGGCCTTCGTCTCGCGCGATGCGGTCGACCGCTGGGTCGCGTCGTGGGGAACGGATCAGGAGGCGCCGCCACCGATGCCGGATCGCGGCCGGCACGGCTGATTTGAAGGTCGTCTTCCTTCCCTCGGCAGTGAACGACCTGCGATGGTTTCGTCGCTACTACGAGGACGTCTTCGCGGAGGGCGGAGGTCGAGCACGCCTCGCCTATGTCCGGACGCTCGAGCGCCTCGTCGCAGCGCCTCGGATCGGCCGTCCACTCGAGTTCGAGAACGTTCGAGAGTTCCCGATACAGCGGACGCCGTTCTCCGTCATCTACCGCCTGCAGGAGGATCGGATCGAGATTCTCCGCATCTGGGACCAGCGCGCCGACGACGCAAACCGGTTGCCGGAGGAATCATAAGACCCTCCCGGCATCTTTCCCGACGCTAGGCGCCGCTCGTCGGCTGTCGCGCCCGGTGCACCACGTACAGGAAGCCGCCGAAGATCAGCGGCAGGTCGAGGAAGGTCGAGTAGATCAGCCAGAGGCGCTCGGAGACCGAGAGCGCGACGGCGAGATTGAGCGCGGCGAGGGTCAGCGTCATCACGCCCATGCCGATCGCCAGGCGCTTCACGTCGACGTCGTTGTAGGCGAGGTAGCGCGACATTCCCTTGCCGAGTCGCGTCCCGCCGGTCCAGCCATCGAGAAGGAACAGCGTTCCCGACACGGTGCCGAGGATGGTGGTGCGCAGCTGCACCGCCATCTCGCTGTCCATGAAGAACGCCAGCGCTGCCGAGGCGATCAGCATCAGCGTGCCGAACAAGGCCAGACCGCCGAGGAGATCGACCTTGACGAAGCGCTGGGCGACGACGAGCGCCAGCCCGAGCACGGCCCCGACGATGGCCGCCGTCGTCAGGTCATAGAACCAGCCGGTCAGGAAGAAGACGGCGCCGAGCGCCAGATCGACGCCGATCGGCACGCGGTTGCGCTTCAGCGCGTCCGGGTCGTAGTTCGGATCCTCCTTCGTCAGGCCACGGAGCGCCTTCGGGAACTCGATCGCGCGACCGGGATGGCTCTCGTGGACGAGACGACCGTTCCGGAGGACGCGGATGCCGACGCTCCACATCCCTGTGTAGCCGGCCTCGACCTCCAGCGGCTCGCCCGTGGGGAGCGTGTCGGACAGCCGGTGATTGCGGAGCGCCTCCGGGCCGCCATTGGGCGTCTCGTCGCGCGCCACGACGGTTCCCTCGCGCCGGAGCGCGGTGCGCAGCGCGTCCGTCGCCGCGCCGAGCGACACCTCGTACGCGATGCCGTCGATGTCGAAGCGGCGCCGATAGGTCCAGATCGTGAAAGCCATGCGGAGCCGGAAAGCACGGGGCGGACCGGTCCGCAAGAGCGTACCGGTCCGGGGTGGGCCTCAATGCCAGGCGGCGACGTCCTGTCCGCCGAAGACGTAGCGCTTGACCATCGGCGACCAGAGCGTCGCGGGGTAGGAGAGCGTAGGCGCGCTCGCCTCGTCGAGGCGAGCGCGTTGCGCGTCCGACAGGACGAGCGACAGGGAGCGCCGGTTCGCCTGGAGCTGCTCGGCACGGCTTGCGCCGGCCAGAACCGAGGCGACGCCCGGTCGGGCGCTCAGCCAGGCGAGCGCGACCGCGGCCGGCGCCTCGCCCAGCTCCTCGGCGACCGCGATCAGCGAATCGACGATGTCGAAGTTCCGGTCGGTGAACTTGGTGTCGCCGAAGGGATTGGAGCCCGCGAGGCGCCCGGTCTCATTTCGATCGGCCGGCCGGCGGTCCGGCAAGTCCGGCGCGCGGCCGTCGGCGCGGTGCGCCGGGTCGTCGCGCCTGTACTTGCCGGTGAGAAGCCCGCCGCCGAGCGGGCTCCAGGGGACGATCCCCATGCCGAACTCCTGCGCCATGCGCACATGCTCGTTCTCGATGCCGCGCTCGACCAGCGAATACTCGAACTGCAGCGCGATCGGCGCGGGACCGTGGCCGCCCGCCGCAAGCGTCGCGATCTTGGCCGCGTACCAGGCGGGCACGTTGGACATCGCCCAATGGGCGATCTTGCCGGCGCGCTTGAGGTCGCCCATCGTCGCGAGCATCTCCTCGGCGGGCGTCACCCTGTCCCAGACGTGGCTCCAGTAGAGATCGATCCGCTCGAGGCCGAGACGGGAGAGCGAGCCCTCAACGGCGTGGCGGACATGCTTGGCGCCGTTGCCGCCCGAATGGGGGTGGTCGCCCGTGCCGAAGCCCGACTTGGTGGCGACGACGATCCGGTCGGCCAGCCCGCGCTCGGCGATGAAGCGCCCGACGAGACGCTCGCTCTCCCCGCCCGAATAGACGTCGGCCGTGTCGACGAAATTGCCGCCGGCCTCGACGTAATCGTCGAAGATGCCGGCGGAGGCGTCCTCGTCGGCGCCCCAGCCCTTCGTGCCGAAGGTCATGGTGCCGAGGCAGAGCGGGCTGACGGCAAGGCCGGACCGGCCGAGGGTGCGGTAGTGGGTGAGGTCCATGGATCGAGGTCTCCGTTCTTCGTTGGAGCCGGAGATGGATCTGCGTCGCCCACAAGATTAGGCGCCCTATTTTCGTTGGCTCTGTGAACGGGGTTCATGAATGGACCGAAATCGCTGGGCCGACCTCGTCCTCTTCGCGGCGGTCGCGCAGGCCGGAAGTTTCACCCGCGCCGCAGCCGAGCTGGACCTCACGCCGTCGGCCGTCAGCCATGCGATGCGCCAGCTGGAGGAACGGCTCGGCGTCCGCCTCCTCAACCGCACGACGCGCTCGCTGGCTCCCACGCAGGCCGGCGAACGCCTGCTCGCGACGCTCCGGCCGGCGGTCGCCGACGTGGACGGGGCGATCGCGACGCTTCTGGCGAACCGGGAGAGGCCGGCCGGCCGCCTGCGGATCAGCGCCCACCGGTCCGCCGCCTTCGGCCACGTCGTGCCGCGGCTGGCGCGGTTCGAAAGGGACTATCCGGACGTCGAACTCGAGATCGTCGTGGACGACGATCTCGTCGACATCGTCGCCGAGCGCTTCGACGCCGGCATCCGGCGAAGCCCGGCGCTGGAGGACGACATGATCGCCGTCCGGCTCGACGAGGGCGAAGCGCTCCACTTCGTCGCGGCGCCCGCCTACCTGGCGCGCTTCGGCACTCCGGCGGAGCCCGCCGACATCCTCCGCCATCGATGCGTCAACTATCGCTATCCCTCCTCGGGACGCCCGCACCGCTGGGACTTCGTCCGTGGCGCGGAGCGGCTGACGCTCGACGTGCCGGCCATCTTCCTGACCAACGACGTCGATCTGTTGAAGGAGGCCGCGCTTTCCGGGCTCGGCCTGGCGATCATGCTCGGCTCCATGGCCGAGGAGCCGCTGGCGGAGGGCCGCCTGATCGATCTCCTCCCGCAATGGCGCAGCGCGGTTCCGGCGAACCATCTCTACTACGCCGGCCGCCGCAACGTCTCGCCGGCGCTTCGGGCCTTCATCGACGCGATGAAGGCCCCCGTCGAACCCGCCGGCGCGTCCGGCGCTTGAGATGAGGGGGACGGACCTGTATCGCTCTCGGGCCGCCGTCGCCGCGCCTTCTCGCCGACGGTGCGAGGATCGAGTCGAGGAGATGGGGCGGCTCTCGTGCGTCCATACGGACGAGACGGCGCTCCCGGACAAGGACGTTCATGACCACCCGCATCGAAGACCGTTTCGCCCAATTGAAGGCAGAGGGCCGCCCGGGCTTCGTCACCTTCCTCATGGCGGGCGACCCCGACGGCGAGACGGCCTTCGAGCTGATGCGCGGCCTGCCGGGCGCGGGCGCGGACCTCATCGAGCTCGGCATGCCCTTCTCCGATCCCATGGCCGACGGGCCGGCGGTCCAGAAGGCGGGTCTGCGGGCGCTGAAGGCCGGCGAGACCCTGACGAAGACGCTGGCGACCGTCGCGCGCTTCCGCCGGGAGGAGACGGCGACTCCCGTCATCCTCATGGGCTACTTCAACCCGATCTACATCTACGGCGTCGAGCGCTTCGTTGCCGACGCCAAGGCGGCCGGGGTTGACGGGCTGATCGTCGTCGACCTGCCGCCGGAGATGGACAACGAGCTGTGCCTGCCCGCCATGGAGGCGGGGCTGAACTTCATCCGCCTGGCGACGCCGACGACCGACGCCAAGCGCCTTCCGGCCGTCCTGAAGAACACGTCCGGATTCGTCTATTACGTCTCGATCAACGGCATCACGGGCTCGGCCGCGCCGGACGCGGTCCGCGTCGCCGAGGCGATCGGCCGCCTGCGCGACAAGACCGACCTGCCGGTCTGCGTGGGCTTCGGCGTGCGCACCGCCGAACAGGCCGCCGCGATCGGGCGTCAGGCGGACGGGGTCGTCGTCGGCTCGGCGCTCGTGTCCGCGATCGAGACCTCGCTGGAGGCCGGCCGCGCGAGGGAGGGCACGGTCGAGGCCGTCCTGTCGCTGGTGCGCTCGATCTCGGCGGGGCTGAGGACGTCCCGCCTTGAGAATGCCGGCTGAACCGTCCATCTGATGGACCGAACGGTGGCGTGAGGCCGCCTCGACGAACCCTTTCGGGAAGCCCCGCCTTGAACTGGATCACCAACTACGTCCGCCCCAAGCTCACCAGCCTTCTGGGCAAGAGCGAGGTTCCCGAGAATCTCTGGATCAAGGATCCGGAGACCGGCGAGATGGTCTTCCACAAGGATCTGGAGGCCAACCAGTGGGTCGTGCCGTCCTCCGGCGTCCACATGAAGATCGGGGCCAAGGACCGGCTCGCGTCCTTCCTCGACGGCGGCCGCTACGAGACGGTCGACCTGCCGAAGGTTCCCGTCGATCCGCTGAAGTTCCGCGACTCGAAGCGCTATGTCGATCGCCTGAAGGAGTACCGCACGAAGACCTCGATGGAGGATTCGGTGCTGGTCGCGACTGGGGAGGTCGAGGGCCTGCCGGTCGTCACGGCCGTCCAGGACTTCGCCTTCATGGGCGGCTCGCTGGGCATGGCGGCCGGCGAGGCGATCGTGACGGCGGCCGAGACGGCGGTGGAGCTTCACCGCCCGCTGGTCCTCTTCGCCGGTTCGGGGGGCGCGCGTATGCAGGAGGGCATCCTGTCGCTGATGCAGCTGCCGCGCACCACGGTCGCGGTCGAGAGCGTCAAGGAGGCGGGCCTTCCCTACATCGTCGTCCTGACCAACCCGACGACGGGCGGCGTGACGGCGTCCTACGCGATGCTCGGCGACGTCCACATCGCAGAGCCGGGCGCGCTGATCGGCTTTGCAGGCGCCCGCGTCATCGAGCAGACCATCCGCGAGAAGCTGCCCGAGGGCTTCCAGCGCTCCGAATATCTGATGGAGCACGGCATGGTCGACATGGTCGTCCACCGCCACGAGCTGAAGGCGACCATCGCGCGGCTGCTGCGCCTCCTGACCAAGGCTCCGGCCGCGACCGCCGCCGCCGCATGAGCGGGCGCTCGCGCGCCGATGCCGAGATCGACGCGCTGCTGGCCCGTCACCCCAAGGGCTTCGACCTCGCGCTCGACCGGATCCGCCGGCTTCTGGCCGGCCTGGGCGATCCGCAAAGGCGCCTGCCGCCGACGATCCACGTCGCCGGCACCAACGGCAAAGGTTCGACCGTCGCGTTTTCCCGCGCGATCCTGGAGGCCGCAGGCAGGAGCGTTCACGTCCACACCTCGCCGCATCTGGTGAACTGGCACGAGCGCTACCGCCTCGGCCGGGCGGACGGTCCGGGCCGCTTCGTCTCGGACGACGACCTCGCCGACGCCGTCCGGCGCGCGGCGAGCGCCAACGGCGAGGCGCCGATCACAGTCTTCGAGGTCCTGACGGCGGTCGCCTTCCTGCTCTTTTCCGAACATCCCGCCGATGCCTGCCTTCTGGAGGTGGGGCTCGGCGGTCGCTTCGACGCGACCAACGTCATCGAAACTCCTGCGGCGACCCTGATCGCCTCGATCTCGCTCGACCACCAGTCCTATCTCGGCGACCGGGTCGAGCTGATCGCGGCGGAGAAGGCCGGCATCTTCAAGCGCGGCGTCCCGGCCGTCGTCGGCCAGCAGAGCGAGCCGACCGCGCTGGAGGTCCTGCGCACGCAGGCCGCCCGCGTCGGCGCGCCGATCCGCGTCTACGGCGAGGACTTCTTCGCCTTCGAGGAGCGCGGCCGCTTCGTCTACCAGGACGAGGCGGGGCTGCTCGACCTGCCGCTGCCGCGTCTTTCGGGCCGGCACCAATTGTCCAACGCCGCGCTCGCGATCGCGGGGCTGCGGGCCGGTGGCTTCGACATCCCCCGTTCGGCGATCGAACAAGGCGTCGCACGAGCCGAATGGCCGGGCCGGATGCAGCGCCTGACGAGCGGGCCCGTCTTCGACCTCGCCGCGCCCGGCTCGGAGGTCTGGCTCGACGGCGGGCACAATCCCGGCGCCGGCCTCGTCATGGCCGAGGCGATCGCCAACATGGAGGACCGGGTGCCGCGCCCGCTCGTCCTCGTCTGCGGCATGCTGACGACCAAGGAGCCGCTCGGCTTCTTCGAGGCCTTCTCCGGCATCGCGCGCCACGTCATGACGGTGCCGATCCTCTCCTCCGACGCCGGGCTGCCGGCCGAGGATCTCGCCGACGTCGCACGGGAGGCGGGGCTGGACGCGCAGGCCTGCGGCTCGGTGGAGGAGGCGATCGACGTCGTCTCGCGCAACTGGGAGGCCGAGACGCCGCCGCGCTTCCTGATCTGCGGCTCGCTCTATCTCGTCGGCGAAGTGCTGGCGGCAAGCGGCCTCGCCCCGAAATGACGAAAGCCCGGCGCGAGGGCCGGGCTTTCGATCGATCGCGTCGCGGCGCGAGGCGTCAGACGTTCGCGTTGATCCAGGACACGAGCTTGGACTTGGGCGCGGCGCCGACCTGGACGCTCGCCTGCTCGCCGTTCTTGAACAGCATCAGCGTCGGGATCGAACGCACGCCGAACTGGGCGGCCAGATCCGGGTTCTCGTCGATGTTGACCTTCACGACGTCGATCGCGGCGTTCTCCTCGGAGATCTCCTCCAGGCTCGGCGCGATCATCTTGCAGGGGCCGCACCACTCCGCCCAGAAATCGACGACGACGGGCTTGCCCGCGTTGAGGACGTCGGATTCGAAATTGGTCTTGTCGATCTTCTTCGTGGCCATGGGGTCGGCTCCGTTCGAGGCTCTGCGCCGGCGGGGGCGGAATCGTCAGCGTCGCGGCGAAGGTAGAAGCGCCGAGCGCCGACTTCAAGCCGCGGAGCGGCGCCGGGCGAGGGCCGCCAGCGCATCCTCCATGGCGTCCGCCGGAAGTTCGATCAGGTGCGGACCCTCCGTGAAGAGCAGGCACGCGGCGACGTTCCGGCCGGGATAGAGCGGCTGGAGCAACGCGCGATAGAGCGCGAGCTGCAGGACGTAGGACGGCGGCACCTCGTCGAGGATTCGGGGCGCCGGGCGGTTGGTCTTGTAGTCGACGACGAGAATTCGATCCGGCGAGACCGCGAGACGATCGATCGTGCCGGACACCGGCCAGGAGACCCCGTTCAGCTCGATCGTTCCGCGCACACCCACCTCCGCGCGGCTCCCCGGTGCGAAGAGCGGCGCGAAGCGCGGTTCGGCGAGGATGGCGAGGGCGCTCGACATCATGGCGGCACGCTCGGGCTCGGCGAGGTCGGGCGTCGCGCCCGAGAGATAGCGGGAGCCGGCGTCCTGTCGCACCGTCTCGTCGAGCTCCGGCAGCACCTGCAGGAGGCGGTGGACGAGAAGCCCGCGCCGGATGGCGAGGGAGGGCTCGCCGGCCAGGAGCACCGGAGAGCGCGCCCCGGCCTCCTCTTCCTTCTCGACGCGCAGCGTGCCCGCCGGGTCCGACGGCACGAGCGGTCGCGGCGGCGGCGCCTCCGGCGCGAGCGGCGAGAGATCGACGGTGCGCACGGGCCCGGCCTCGGCCTGCGACGATCCCGCCTCGACCGGGCCCTCCGGCAGGCCGCCCCGGCGCAAGGCGACGAGGTTCCCCTGCGCGTCGAGGACGCGCTCGCAGTGCCCTTCGAGACTGGCGGTGACGCGCGAGAGCCAGGAGTTCTCGTCCGGCCCACGCGATCCGGCGTGGCCGCAGACGACGAGCCGGTCGGCCGCGCGCGTCATCCCGACATAGAGGAGCCGCCGGTACTCCTCCTCGGCCCGGGCCTTCTCGGCGGCCCGAAGCGCCTCGACATGACCGTCGGCGAGGCTCTTCTCCGGGCACCACAGGAAGCCGGGCGGCGCGCCCGGGGGAAGGCCTGGCATCCCCTCCCAGACCATGAGCCGAGCGCCGTGCGCATGGGCGAAGGGCGCCGAACCCGGATCGACGAGGAAGACCACCGGCGCCTCCAGACCCTTGGAGGCGTGGACCGTCATGATCCGCACTTCGCCCGCCGCCTCGCCCATCTCGCGGCGCACGGTCGGAGGCGAGGCCTCGAGCGCCAGGAGGAAGGCGTCGAGATCGGCGCCGCCGTCGCTTTCGAAGGTGAGCGCAAGGTCGAGAAACGCGTCGATCACCTCGCCGGCATCGCGCCCGAGACGCGCCGTCAGGGCCAGGCGCCCGCCCTCCGGCCCGAGGATGCGGGCGTAGAAGGAAAAGACGCCTTCGAAGCCGATGCGCCGGCGCAGCTCCTCCAGCCGCTCGAAGGCCCTCGCCGCCTTGACGTGCAGCGCAGCCCGATCGGCGACGAAGGCGGGCAGACGCGCCACCCCGTCCTCGTCGGCGAGGCGCCGCAGCGCGAGATACAGACTGCCCGGGCGGGAAGCGTCGCGGGAGAGCGCGAGCGCCATGAGCTCGTCGTCCGTGAAGCCGAAGAACGGGCTCTTGAGGACGGCGGCGAGCGAGAGTTCGTCCTCGGAATTGGCGATCGCGCGCCCGAGCGCCATCAGGTCCAGGACGGCGATGTGGTCGGTGATCAGAAGCCGGTCGGTGCCCGCGACGCGGATGCGGCGCTCGCGCAACGCCGCGCTCATCGCACCCACGAAGGCCGAGCGCTTGCGGACGAGGACGATGACGTCGCCGGCGCCCATAGGGCGCAGCCGGCCCTTCGCCTCGATCGGCGTCCCGATCCAGGCCTCGATCCGGCCGGCGATCCGCTCCGCGAGCCGGACCAGCGGCGAGGAGCGGGGTTCCTCGTCGATCGGCGTCAGCCAGTCGTCGCTCTGCGGCACCGTCTCCTTCTGGAAGGGCGGCCAGATCTCGACGAGGCCGGGCACCCGCCCGCGTGCGCTGGAATGGACCGGCGCCTCGTTCTCGAAGGAAAGGCCGGCGCGGTCGGCCTGCGAGGCGAAGGCGAGATCGACGGCTTCGAGGATGTCGGCGGTGGAGCGGAAGGACTGGTGCAGCGAGACGCGTTGGAAGGGTGCGCCGACCTCGCCTGCGCGGCGCTCCAGCGACAGCCGCTCCTGGGCGAACATGGCCGGCGATGCGCCCTGGAAGGAGTAGATGGACTGCTTCTCGTCGCCCACCGCGAAGAGGGTGCGCACCCGCTCGCCGGACGCCGTGTCGGATCCTTCGAAGAACTCCTCGACGAGCCGGCGGACAACCTGCCACTGGCGCGGGCTCGTGTCCTGCGCCTCGTCGACGAGCACGTGGTCGATGCCCCGGTCGAGCTTGTAGTGCACCCAGGCGGCCGCCTCGCCGCGCGAGAGGAGATCGGCCGCGCGCACGATCAGGTCTTCGAAGTCGAGTCGGGCGCGCGATCGCTTCAGCGTCTGGTAGTCCCGCTCCAGGCGCTCGGCGATGACGAGCGCGGCCTTCGTGGCGCCGAACAGGCGGAGCGTCGCCAGCCGATCGCCGAGGTCGTCCGCGAATTCGGCGGCCTCCTCCAGACGCGCGGAAAGGTCGGGGACCGCGTCGCCCACCGCCTTGGTCGCAAGGCTTGAGGGCTTGTAGCGTCCGCCGTCGGTCTTGAAGAGGATCGCGCGGAGCGCGTCGAAGCGCTCCGAGGCGGTCTCTGCGCTTTCGAAGCGGTGGAGTTTGGCGGCGAGCTTGGCGTCGGTCGGCTTGGCCGAGCGGGCGGCCAACTCGGCCAGGCGCTCGCGGAAATCCTCGTCGAGGCCGGGCGGGTCGACGGCCTCGGCGAGAAGCATCTCCTCGCTCGCCCCGTCCCGCACGCCGAGGGCGGAGGCCAGACGGACGATCGCGCCGTCGAGACCGCCTTGCGAGTTCAGATGGGCGCGGATCGCGTCGCGCCTGGCGACGATCTCGGCCAAGAGGCCGTCGAGGCCGAACTCGCCGCCCCGCGACAGGCTTTCGGCGAAGGCTTCGGCGAGCGCGGCGTTCGCCTCGCCGCCCCGGCCGGCGGCCGAGACGATCAACCGGCGCCGCGCCTCGGCGAGAAGCAGTGCGCTCTGCGCCTCGTCCAGCACCTCGAAGTGACCCGGCACGCCCGCCTCCAGCGGGAAAAGATGCAGGAGCTGTTCGCAGAAGGCGTGGATGGTCTGCACCTTCAGCCCGCCCGGCGTTTCCAGGGCGGTCGCGAAGAGGCGCCGGGCCCGCGCGATCTCGGCCGGGGAGGGCGCCGGGCCGCCGAGATCGGCGAGGCGCCCGCGCAGGGCGTCGTCGGACAGCTGCGTCCACTCCGACAGGATGGCGAAGATGCGCCCCTGCATCTCGGCCGCGGCGGCCTTGGTATAGGTGAGGCACAGGATCTTGGAGGGCGCCGCGCCCGAGACCAGAAGGCGTACGACGCGCCGCGCGAGGACGAAGGTCTTGCCCGAGCCGGCATTGGCCGCGACGAAGACCGAGGATCCCGGGTTCGAGGCGTCGGCCTGCGCGGCGCGCGTCTGCGCGGAGATGGAAAGCCCGGTCACGCCGTATCCCCTTCACCCGCATCCTCGTCTTCGCCCAGCGCCCATTCGCGGGCGCGTGCCAGATGGTCGTACTCGCCGGAGAAGTCGCCCTGCAGCATCGGCCGGGCACGCGACCGGAAGCCGTTTCCCTCCGTCAGGACGAAGGCGGACAGCGCGCGGAAGCGCTGCAGCGCCTCCTCGGCGAGCCCGTCGGCGGTGATCGCCTCGCGGGTCGGCGAGGCGGCCTTCGACAGGCGGTCCTCGGCGAAGGCACGCTCGCGCAGCCGCACATAGGTGAGCTCGGCGACGGAGCCGACGCGCCCCAGCGCCTCGAACGCGCCCTCGCGCGCCATCGCCGCCTCCAGCGAAAGCTGAGGCGAGAGCAGCGTGCGGGCCTGCTTCGCGCTCGGGTTCGTGCCCGTCTTGAAGTCGATGATCTCGACGCCCCCGTCCGCCGTCTCGTCGATCCTGTCGGCCTCGCCGGTCAGCGTCACGCCGAGATCGGGCACCGGCAGCTCGCCCCTGAGTTCCGCGTGGCGCTTCACGATGAAGCCGCCGCGCCGCCGCTCCCAGTCGACGACGTGAGTGGCGAGGGTCTCCATGCGGGGCCACCAGATGGCCTCGATCTCGGGCGGCAGGGCTTCGTCTCCGAACTCCTCCCGCGCGATGCCCAAGAGGGTCCGGCGCGCGTCGTCGCCGCCGGGGTCGGCGACCTCCTTGGCGAAGCGGGCGAGGATGCGGTGATAGAGCGTGCCGCGCTCGGCGGCGGCGGGCGCGCGAAGCAACGGCTCGAGCTTCTGGAGATGCAGGACGCGCCGGGCGTGGACCGCGTAGGGGTCGCGGAACAGGGTCTCGACCTCGGTCACCGAGAAGCGGCGCGGGCGGGCGGACAGGGGCGGCCGCGGCTCGGGCCGCGCCGCGCGTGGCGCCTCCGCCACCTCGTCGAGGCGCGCGGCACCCGCCAGGAACGGCGCGCCCTCGCGACGCAGGCGCGCGGTGCCGTCGTCTCCGGCGAGCGTCGTCAGGCGCTGCAGCCAACGTGAGGGAACGGTCGGTGCGCCCTCGGCGCGCAGGGAGCGGGTGAGGACGACGCGCGCGTGGCCGAGCGCCATCCAGACGTCGTGGGCGGCGAGACCGATCCGGCGCTCGGGCGGGTCGAGCAGGATCTCGGCGCGCATCACGCGCGACAGGAACGCGTCCGAGCGCGCGCCCTGCGGCCAGGTCCCCTCGTTGAGGCCGCCGAGGACCATCACGTCCACGTCCTGCAGGCGGGCCTCCAGCGCGCCCCAAACGAAGGCGCGCGAGGAGAGGCCCGCGCGCGGGCGCACCGAGACGCCGGCGCTGAGGGCCGCGAAGACGTCCGGCCACTCCCGCGCCTCCACCGCAAAGCCGATCGCGGGGGCTGCCACGAGGTCGGTCAGAAGCCCGGCCAGCGCGGCGCCCGCTTCCTCGGCGTAGAGTTCGCGGACGGTCCCGTCGTCGCCGGCCGCGATCGCTTCGAGGCTTCGCGTCAGATCGGTCGCGAACGCGCCGATCTCGACCGGCGGCCCCTCGGCCAGAGCGAGGAGCGGGCGAAGCGCCTCGCCGAGCGCCTGGCAGACCGACTGCCCGAGGTCGCGGTCCCCCTCCGAGATCAGGCGCACGGCGCGGGGCACGCGCCGGGCCGTTTCCAGCGCGGCCCGGCGCGTGCGGTAGAGCTCGGCCAGCGAGACGGCGCCCGCGCGGCCCGTTCCGCCGCGGAGCGCCAGGAGCTCGATCGTCCGTGCGGCGCGCCGCGCGTCGGCTGCGCTGCGGCCGAAGCGGGCCAGAGGGTGTTTCAGGAGCGAGAGAAGCGTGACGGGGTCGCCCGGCGCGAACGCGGCTTCGAGGACGAGGCGCGCGAACGTTCCCGGCGCCGTGGCCGAGAGCGGCCGGCCGGCGGAATCGTTCGCCGCGATGCCGAAGCGCGCGAGTTCGGCGACGACGCGGCGGGCGAGGTTGCGGTCGGGCGTCGTCAGAGCGACCCGCGCCTTCGGGTCGCTCAGCGCATCGCGCATCGCGACCGCGATCGCGAGCGCCTCGGTCCGCTCGTCCGGTGCCTCGACGAGGGCGAGGCCATCGAGCGCGGCAGGATCGACGGCTGGGTTTTCCGCCCACAGATCGGTCGTCTCGGCCGGACGCAGCGCGTCGGACACGAAGCGCTCGCG